>JBIOFE010000012.1:0-75986 GCA_044446745.1 Acidimicrobiales bacterium | reverse complement strand
GGGGGCGTGTGCATCCCCCCCCCGCCGCCCCGCCCCCCCACCCCCGGCATTGGGGGCCGCCGGCGGGCGCGCGGGGCGGGGGGCCGGCGCGGGGGGGGGGGGGCCCCGCCGGGGGGGGGCCCCCACGCCTCGGGTCCCACCGTCACCTCCTCGCGGCTCCGCCGTGGAACCCCCGTCAACGCTAGGCCGTCGGCTTCGGTGTCGCGGGTCTCAGCCCTCGGCGTCGCGCAGCCGTTCGAAGGCCTCGCGCGAGAAGGCGTAGGTGAACATCGACGTCGCGACGAGCTCGTAGTAGCGCAGGTCCTCGGGCCGCTCGACCCACGACTCGGGCGAGCCGCCGTAGACCTCCACCCAGATCGGCACCAGCGCGGCCGACTCCGCCGTGCCGCCGCGCACCACGCGCACCGCCCCGTGGGCGAAGACGCCCACCTCGTCGCCGCGCAGGTGCGTCACGCTGCAGGCCGGACGGGCCTCCAGGTGCCGGGCCTTGACCGCCGAGGCGTTGGACGTGAACCACCACCGCCCGTGCAGGAAGAGCCCGTCGGCGCCGGAGGTGCGCGGCTCGCCAGCCGCGGTCACCGTGGCCACCACCAGGTGGCGCACGCCGATCAGGTAGCGGACCAGGTCATCGGCCGTGAGGCGGCGCTCGGGCCGGATGATCGAGGTGAGGTGCGGCCCGGCCCCGGCGAAGGAGCGGGCCAGCAGCCCGTCCAACGCGGCGAGCTCGTCGGGCGTTTCGTACATCCCTCGAGACTGCACGCGCGCGGGCCGCGCGTCAAGGGCCGCGCTAGAGGTCGCGCGTCTCGGCCACGTTGTCGAACCGGGCGAACTCGCCGCGCCAGGTGAGGTGCGACGTGCGGGTGGGGCCGTTGCGGTTCTTGCCCACGATGATCTCGGCGTCGGCGCGCTTGTCGTTGGACACCTCGCCGTACTGCTCGGGCCGGAACAGGAACAGCACCACGTCGGCGTCCTGCTCCAGCGACCCCGACTCGCGCAGGTCCGACATGATCGGGCGCTTGTCGGCGCGCTCCTCCAGCTTGCGCGACAGCTGGCTCAGCGCGATCACCGGCGTCTGGAGCTCGCGGGCCAGGATCTTGAGCGAGCGGCTCATCTCGGCCACCTCGACCTGGCGGTTCTCGGCCCGGGATCGCGAGCTCATCAGCTGGAGGTAGTCGACGATCACCACACCCAAGTCGCCGTTCTGCTGCTTGATGCGCCGCGCGCGCGAGCGCACGTCCATCACGGTCAGCGCGGGGTTGTCGTCGATGAAGACCTTGGCCGACTGCAGGAAGCCGAAGGCCTCGTGGGCGCGGTTCCAGTCGGCGTCGGACAGGTCGCCGGTGCGCAGCTTGGACGAGTCGATGCGCGCGGTGGAGGCGAGGATGCGCTCGGCCAGCTCCTGGCGGCTCATCTCCAGGGAGAAGTAGAGCGCCGGGCGGCGCACCACCGCGCCGACGTGGACCAGCATCCCCAGGGCCAGCGCGGTCTTGCCGGTGCCCGGACGCGCGCCGATGATCGTCATCGAGCCCGGCTGGAGCCCCTGGAGTATCTGGTCGAGCGCGCGGTACCCGGTCTCCAACCCGTTGAGCCGGCCGCGGGTCTCGCCGCGGGTCTCCAGGATGTCGGCCTCGTTGAGCAGCAGCGTGTGCAGCGGCGACACCGAGTCGACCGATCGCTGGTCGGCGATCTGGTTGATCTTGCGCTCGGCGTCGTCGATCAGCCCGACCACGTCGTCGGTCGCCTGGTAGGCCTCGTCGACGATCTCGCCGGCCACCGCGATGAGGCGCCGCTGCTGGGCCTTGTCGCGCACCAGCTCGGCGTAGTGCTGGGCGTTGGCCGCCGACGGCGTGTTCATCTGCAGCGCGGAGAGGACCGCCAGCTCGACCGCCACGGCGCCGTGCTCCTGGAGCTTGGCCTGGACCGTGACGTAGTCGACCGGCTCGCTGGCGTTGGCCAGGGCGATGATCGCGCTGAAGATCTGCCCGTGCAGCGGCCGGTAGAAGTCCTCGGGCGAGACCGTCTCGTAGGCCACGCTGACCGCCTCGGGCGACAGCAGCATCGCGCCGATCAGGGACTCCTCGGCCTCGAGCGCGCTGGGGGGAACCCGGGAACCCGTCGAGGGAGCTCGCCGCTGGTCGATGTCCACCTGGGTCACAGGACCTCCACCGTTGTCGACGGGCCATGTGCGTCGCTAGACGAGGAACGTGGGGATTTCATCGTGATTGCTGTGTGGCGACCTAGCAACAACATGGGGATATCGCTGTGAGTAACTTCACCGACGATCAGCCTCGCGCGGGGTTGTGACACGCCGAGCACAACAACGACGCCGGGGCCCTCGCCCCGGCGCCGTCGCTGGTCGATCGGGGCTACTGGGCCACGACCTCCACGGAGACGTTGGCGATCACGTTGTCGAAGAGCGTGGCCGTGGCCGAGGCCGGCCCCACCACCTTGAGGTGCTCGGCCAGGTGGATCGCCGTGCGCTCGAGCGAGACGCCGGTGGCCGTGCGGATCGCGTTCACCAGGTCGGCCTCGGTGATCGAGCCGAAGAGCCGGCCGTTGGCCGCCGCGCGGGCGGGGATCGTGAGCGTCGCGCGCTCGATCAGGACTCGCTGGGCCTCGGCGGCCTCGCGGCTCTTGGTGTCGCGCACGTCGCGCGACTTGCGCATGGCGGCCGCCTGGGACGCCATCGCGTCGCTGGCGGCCAGGGCGGCCCCGGAGGGCAGCAGGAAGTTGCGGGCGTAGCCGGCCTTCACGTCGACGATGTCGCCGCGCCGGCCGATCCCCTTGACGTCGTCGCGCAGGAGGACCTTCACTCGCCGGCCTCCTCGCTCACCAGCACCTCGGCGGCGACGGGGGTGTCCGCGGTCGGCTCGGCGTCGGGCTCGGGCACGACCTCGGCCACCACGGCGGGCGCGTCGCGCTCGACGCGCGGTCCGCGACCACCGTCGCGGCCGCCGTCGCGGCCGTCGCGACCACCGCGGCCGCGCCGCTCGGTGACGGTGCGCTGGGTGTAGGGCAGCAGCGCGAGCTCGCGCGCGGTCTTGATCGCGTCGGTGACGTCGCGCTGGTGCTGCTGGCAGTTGCCCGAGACACGCCGGCCGCGGATCTTGCCGCGGTCCGAGATGTACTTGCGCAGCTGGGCCAGGTCCTTGTAGTCAACCGTGCCGACGCCGTGCTGGCAGAAGGCGCACGGCTTCTTCTTGACCCGCCGGCTGTCGATCTTGGGGGCACGCTTGGGCGGCTTGGGGTTGTTGATGCGGGGCATCTAGAAGGGCTCCTCGTCGAAGTTGTAGGTGGGCGTGGACGCCGGTCGCGGCGCGCTGGGCCGCTCGCCGCCGAAGCTCGACCCCTCGGGGCGCGGGGTCTTGGTGACGACCGCGGTGGCGAAGCGCAGCGACGGGGCGATCTCGTCGGCGTTGATCTCGACGATGGAGCGCTTCTCCCCGGCCTCGGTCTCCCAGCTGCGCTGCTCCAGGCGCCCGGTCACGACCACCCGGGTGCCCTTGACGATTGAGTTGGCGGCGTTCTCGGCCATCTGGCCGTAGCCGGCGATCTCGAAGTACGAGACCCGCTCCTCCCACTCCTGGGTCTGGCGGTTCATCCACCGGCGGTTCACGGCCACCGACAGGCGCACGGCGGCCTGGCCGCTGTTCAGGAACTTGAGCTCGGGGTCGCGCGTGACGTTCCCCACGACGGTGATGGCGTTATCGGGCATATGTCCTCCTCGTGCGCACCCTAGGCCTGCGCCGTCACGCGACGGGTCTTGGCCTCGTTGCGTCGCAGGACCTTGAAGCGCAACACCTCGTCGCTCAGCGTGAGGATGCGGTGGAGCTGGTCGACCGTCGACGTGTCGCCGGTGAACTCCACGAGGACGTAGTAGCCCTCCTTGCGCTTCTTGATCTCGTACGCCAGGGGGCGCTTGCCCCAACGGTCGATGTTCCCGGGGCTGCCGCCACCGGTGCGGATCGTCTCGAGCGCACGGTCGAGCGCGACCTGGATGGCCTGCGCGTCGACGGCCGTGTCGAACACGATCATGGTCTCATAGGGCCTCATGGCCGATGTCCTTTCCCTCTGGTCCGGCTCAGCCGGGCTCTGCGGAACTCAGAGCAGGGTTCTGTTGTCCCACCGCGGTGGGAGGTGAAAGTCTACCCCACCGCCACGGCAAGTCCGCCGGGCTACCCAGTGGGCACCGAGCAGCTCGTCGTCCCGGCGCCGCAACCGCCGCTCACGTGGAACGGGAAGGGCCGGAAGGCCACCACGGGCGTCCCCACGTCGAGCTGGATCACCGCGTGGGGGGCGAGCGGCGTGGCCCGGGGGTCACCGTGGAGCCGCCGGCCGTTCTCGAAGACCACCACCGCGCCGCGCGCCGGGCCGACCCGGCCAGGGCCGAGGGGCTGGCGCCACACCTCGAAGAGCTGGCCCAGCGTGAAGGACCCCTTCGCCGGCGCCTCGACGTGCACGATCCCGTCAGCCGCGTGGGTGTGCAGCCAATAAAGGCAGTTGTAGGGGCCGACGTCGAGGAAGAGACCCGCCGACGAGTGCTCGACCAGGTAGGGCCGGGTGATGCCGATCCCGGCCGGCAACCGCTCGCGGGAACCGCCGACGAAGACGGCGACTTCGACGTGGATGTGGTATCGGTCGACCTCCTTGGACACCGAACGACAGGTCAGCCCGTCCACCGGCCCACCGGTCGACGTCGTGGTGGCCGGCGCGAGGTCGGGCACGTTAAAGACCACGACCCCCTCGGGGCCGAGGCTCGCCGAGGCGCCGGACGAGGCGACGGAGGCGAAGCTGGCGAGCGCGGTCGCCACGCTCAACAGCCCGACCAACCCGAACGGGATCGCCGACCGGTTCACACGTGACGCCACGGGACCTCCTGAACCTTCCTGGTCGGGTTCGCGACGAACTTACCGCGACGCGGACGACGCCTTCGTCAACCACGATCGGGCCGTCGTCGAGCCGTTCGTCACGTCGATTCCCGGTGGGTCGACCTCAGGTGAGCAGGTCGTCAACCTGACCGATCGCCGCGGCGAAGCCCTCGCGGAAGCCCATGCCGAGGAAGAGCTCCATGGCCTCGAGCGAGGCGAAGGTCGCCACTACGTCCATGCGGGTGCCGCCCGACGCGCGTTCGCTGAGCTCGACACGCACGATCATCGCCGGCGTCCCCGGGCGCGGCTCCCCGTCGTCACCCGCCAGGCCGTTCTCGAACTCCAACCGGCTCGGGGCGTCGACGTCGACGACCCGCCACCACCCGTCGTGCCGGTCGCCGCCGGGTCCGGTCATGTAGTACCTCACGCGACCGCCCGGCGTGAGGTCGTGCTCGACGAAGGTCGCGGGGTACGTCGGCGGCCCCCACCATCGCTCGAGCAAGCGCGGGTCCCGCCACATGTCCCAGACCCGGCTCACCGGCGCCGCGTACTCCGACGTGAAGGTCAGGGTCATCGCCTCGGGGTCGTGGACGACGTTGGTCACGCTCACGTGGAGCCTCCTTCGTTGAGGTACTGGGTCAGGGCTTCGTCGAACTGGTCGAGGCGCCGACGCCACAGGGACTCGAGTTGCTCGAGCAGATCGACGGCCTGGCGCAGCGCGCCGGCGTGGCCGCGCACCAACTGCTCGCGGCCCCGGCGCTGCTTGGTCACCAGACCGGCGCGCTCCAGCACGGCCACGTGCTTTTGGACCGCGGCGAAGCTCATCGGGTAGCGACGCGCCAGGCTCGACACGGAGCACCCCTCGCCGTCCAGGGTTCGCCGCACGATGTCACGCCGGGTCGCGTCGGCCAGCGCGTGGAGCGCCACGTCCGTCTCGTGTCGTTGGCTCATACCTACAACCATATGGTTGTAGGTTAGACTGTCGACCTCGGGTGCGCAAGGGCGGGCGGTTCGAAACGCGAACCGCCCGGGGACCGTTGGCCCCCGGGCGGCGTTCGTCGCCACCAAGCTGTCTAGCCCTCGTCACCCTCGGCGAGGATCCCGTACAGGGCGCGGCGGGCCTCGACGAGGATCGCCGTGGCCCGGGCGACCTGCGTCGCCGAGCCCGCCATCAGGACCTGGCGCGCGGCCATGGCGACCTGCCGGGCGGTGCCCATGAGTTCGCGGGCCTCGTCGCCGAAGGCGGCGTCGGCGATCTCCCAGGGCTTGCCCAGTTGGTCACGCTGCTCGGTCACCAGCGCGCGACCCGCCGCCGTCAGGTCGTAGGTTCGCCCGGTGCCGGACGTGGTTGCCGCGACCAGTCCCTCGTCCTCGAGTTGCTGGAGCACGGGGTAGATCGATCCGGGGCTCGGACGCCACGCGTCGTGGGAGCGTTCCGCGAGCTCCTGGATGATCTGGTAGCCGTTGCGCGGCTGCTCCTCGAGCAAGACGAGCACGGCCGCGCGAACGTCGCCGCGGCGCTGGCGACGCCCCCCGCGGCGGCTCGGGCCGCCCCGGAAGTGGCTGCCGGGACCGCCGTGGTCGTGTCCCGGGCCGCCGCGCCGGCGGCGCGCCGTCGAGCCGCCGGAGCGGCCGGGCGCCTGGTTGTTGTGATCATGGTTGAACATGGTGTTCCTTCGTGTCAGGTAGTCGGAATAACTACGTACTATCACGATACATCGTTACTGTTCGAATGTCAAGGGGTCCGGCCAGCACGGTGGGAATCGGACGAGGCGGGCCGGCGAACCGGCCAATCGTCGCTAGTGGCGAAGGTCCTCGGGGGTGGCGTAGGTCTCGGACTCGCTGGGGAAGGCGCCGGAGCGCACGTCGGCGGCGAAGCGACCCAGTGCCTCCACGATCACCGGACCGAGATCGGCGTAGGCGCGCACGAACTTCGGGGGGGTGCGGTTCGTCAACCCCAGCAGGTCGTGGAAGACCAGCACCTGACCATCGGTGTCCGGTCCGGCCCCGATGCCGATGGTGGGGATCTCCAGCGCCTCGGTGATCCGGGTGCCCACCACGCTCGGCACGCCCTCGACCACGAGGGCAAAGATGCCCTCGTCCTGGAGCACCTCGGCATCCTTGATCAGTAGCTCGGCCGCCTCCTGGGTCTTGGCCTGGACCTTGAAGCCCCCGAAGGCCAGCACGCTCTGGGGGGTCAGGCCCAGGTGGCCCATGACCGGGATCTCGGCGTCGAGGATCGCGCGCACCGCCTCGCGGCGCACCCGCCCACCCTCGAGCTTGACGCTCTGGGCGCCGGCGCGGATCAGCGCGGCGGCGTGGCGCACGGCCTCGTAGGGGCCGAGGTGATAGGAGAGCCACGGCATGTCGCCGACTACGTGGGCGCGCGGCGCGGCCGCGGCCACCGCGCGCACGTGGTGGCACATCTCCTCGGGCGTGACGTGCAGGGTGTCGGCCTGGCCGAGCACGACGTTGGCCACCGAGTCGCCGACCAGGATGAGGTCGACCCCGGCGGCGTCGACCAGGCGCGCGCTCGGCTCGTCGTACGCGGTCACCATCACGAGCGGCGGGTCGCCGCGGCGGCGCTTGCGCGCGCGGATGACCGGCGCGCTGAGGCTCACTCCCCCACCCGACTGCGCTCGGCGAGGACGCGACGCGCGCGCCGGCCCCCGGAGGCCCAGCGCCGCGCCAGGTGGTGGAAGTGGCAGTCCGCGCAGACCTCGACCGCGTAGCACTGCACCGGCTCCTCGCGTCGCTCGAACTTGGACAATTCGGCGCGCGTCGCCGGGCAGGTCCCACCGGCAGGCAGCCGCGCGCCGAAGACGTAGGTGACCTCAACCAGCTCGGCGTCGCCGCACACCGGGCAGCGCTCGCCGGTGGCCCGGCCGACGTTACGTGCCGCGCGCAGCAGCTCGGGGTGCGCGTCACAGACGTCGTCGCGTCGCAGCTCGCCAGCAACGACGCGGGCTAAAAGCGCGCGACGTACCAGGCCGAACTCGACCACGGCCCCGTTGGCGGTGCTGGCGCCCAGTCGCGACTCCATTACGCAGGACACTACCCCCTTCGGCAGATTCGAATCCCGACGGCGCACGGGAATCACGCCACAATTCCGGGACTTGACCGAAGCATCTCCTATGCGTCCACCAAGATGTGCGCTTCGGTTGACGCTTCACTGGGATGCGCCGTTCGAACAGACCCGGTCTTACCCTTCCCTCCACGTCCAGTACCGGAGTGTGTCCCCGGCAGGCCCATCCGGGCCAGGTTGGTGGCCGCGTTGAGGTCGCGGTCGACCTTGAGCCCACAAACGTCGCAGACATAGTTGCGGTCACGTAGAGACAGTGTGGCTCTTACTGTCCCGCAGTGGCTGCAGGTCTTCGAGGATGGATAGAACCGGTCGGCCTTCACCAACGTCGATCCGTACCACTTGGTCATGTACTCGAGCTGGCGCGCAAACTCACCGAATCCCGCGTCGGAGATGTGCCTGGCGAGGTGATGGTTCTTCAACATGCCCCTCACGTTTAGATTTTCAATCACGATCACGTCGTAGTCCTTGGCGAGGCGTGTAGTCACCTGGTGAATCTGGTCGCGCCGGGCATTGACAATTTGCGTGTGGATGTTCTGGACCCGTGAGTTTGCGCGTGTCCATCGGTTTGATGGTGCAACACCATTCCTAGGGCCCTGCCGTCTGGAGGCGACGCGTTGGGCATGGGCGAGCGCACATTGGGCCTTCAGGAGGTGATGCGGGTTGGCCACCTCGAGAACAAGACTTCCGCTAGGTGTGGCCCCGGTGTAGAGATTGGTGAGACCGACGTCGACACCGACAATTCTTTCAGGGTCCCTGGTGATGGGCACTTGCCGAGTCACCTGGGCAGTGAATGAGATTGACCAATTCGCGTTGTGAAACCGCAACGTGGCCGCCACGATGCGGCCGGTACCACGCTCGAGGTGACGGAAGAGCTTGCGAGTCGACTCGTACGTCTTCACTTCGCCAATCCGAGAGAGGCGCACATGGTGCGAGTCGGCGAGACGAGCTGCCTGGCTCGTGAATCGGACCGACCCCGACTGACCACGGCGCTTGAAGCGAGGGAACTTCGCCTGACCCTTACGAAAGTTGGTGAAGGCCTTACTCAAACGCTGGGCAGCGTCGTTGTAGGCACAGGTCCCGTTCTCGGCCCACCAGGGAGCTAACTCGTCTCGGTGCTCGGCCCAAAGGTAGAGAAGTCCGAAGTGGGAGGTGCTGAGGTAGTCCTCCTTGGTGACCTCGACGCCCACTTCCTTCTTCGCGCGATTCTCGTCCCAGTTGTTCCTAACCAGCTGAAGAAGTGCGTTGTAGGCGAATCGCGATGCGCCGACGTGGCTGAGCATCACAGTTGCCTGCTCCGGCGTCGGGTCGAGGGCATACACAAATGCCTGGGTGATCACTGCGGGAGCACTGGCGGAGCTCGTCACCGTTTCAATATGGACAGGCGATGTGACATTCACCGTGCGCTGGAGCTCTCCAAACCTGCTGAAGGGTTCACAGCTAGTTTAGGGGGTGCTGCACCACCCGTCTCGGTCGATATATCGAAGTGATATGCTGGTTCGCGTGTTGGACATTGCCATGCTGGGTCTTCTCATGGACCGCGACCACCACGGCTACGAGATCCGCACCCAGCTGCGCGACCGCCTCGGCATCTGGGCCAACGTCTCCTTCGGCGCGATCTACCCCGCGTTGGCACGTCTCGAGCGACAGGGACTCGTCGAGGCCGTGCCCTCGACAGAGCCGCGCCACGCGCTGGGCTCGCTTTCGACCGGCTCGCTGAGTGGCGAGCGCGCGTCGCTGCGCGCGCGTCGCGCCACGACCGGCCTGGGTCGACGCGGTCGCAAGGTGTATCGCATCACCGACCGTGGCCGCCAGGATTTCGTGGCGATGCTCGCCAACCCGGCGACCGTCGACGACTCGAAGAACTTCTCGCTGCGCGTAGCGCTAGCGCGCTACCTGACCCCCGGTCGGCGGGTCATCATTCTGGAACGCCGCCGCGCCGACCTCCTCGAGCGCCTGGCCGAGATGCGCGCCGGCGCCACCAACGATCAGCTCGACACCTACGTGCGCGACGTCATGGAGCACGCCGCCCAGGGCGTCGAGCTGGACCTCGCGTGGATCGACAACCTGTTGTCCACCGAACGCCACAACCAGCAAACCCTCGCCCGTGAGGCGAAGTAGGAGAGGAAGACCGTGGAGAAGATCCGAGTAGCCATCGCCGGCGTCGGCAACTGCGCCAGTTCGCTGATCCAGGGCGTGACGTACTATCGCGACGCCAAACCCGGCGAGGACGTGCCCGGCCTGATGCACGTGGTGCTCGGCGGCTATCACGTCAGCGACCTGGAGTTCGTGGCCGCCTTCGACGTCGACGCCTCCAAGGTCGGCAACGACCTGGCCAAGGCCATCGACGGCGGCCAGAACAACACCATCAAGTTCGCCACCGTGCCCTCCCTGGACGTGACCGTCCAGCGCGGCCCGACCCTCGACGGGCTCAACCGCTTCTACCGCGAGATGATCGAAGAGTCCCCCCTCGACCCGGTCGACGTGGCCCAGGCCCTGCGCGACGCCCGCGCCGAGGTGCTGATCGCCTACCTGCCGGTCGGCTCGGAGACGGCCCAGCGCTACTACGCCCAGGCGGCCCTCGACGCCGGGGTGGCCTTCGTCAACGCCATCCCCGTCTTCATCGCCTCGGACCCGACGTGGGCCCGCAAGTTCCGCGACGCCGGCGTGCCGATCATCGGCGACGACATCAAGAGCCAGGTGGGCGCGACCATCGTGCACCGCATGCTGGCGCGCCTCTTCGAGGACCGCGGCCTCAGCATCGACCACACCTACCAGCTCAACGTGGGCGGCAACATGGACTTCAAGAACATGCTCGACCGCGAGCGACTCCAGTCCAAGAAGCTCTCCAAGACCCAGGCGGTGACCTCCCAGCTCGAGCTCAACCACCTGCACCCCGACGACGTGCACATCGGCCCCAGCGACCACGTGCCCTGGCTGCTCGACCGCAAGTGGGCCTACATCCGCATGGAGGGCCGCAACTTCGGCGACGTGCCCCTCAACGTCGAGCTCAAGCTCGAGGTCTGGGACTCGCCCAACTCGGCCGGCGTCATCATCGACGCGGTGCGCTGCGCCAAGGTCGCCCTCGACCGCGGCATCGGCGGCCCGCTGGTCGGTCCGTCGGCGTACTTCATGAAGTCCCCGCCCATCCAGTTCCACGACGACGTGGCCCACGACATGGTCGGCGCCTTCGCCAACGACGGCGCGGCCAACGAGGCCTGGCCGGCCGACTGACCGCCCCGGAGGCCCCGCCTAGTGGGGCTGCTCGGCCCACCAGGCTTCGAGGCGACGCGCCGCCTCGGCCGGGTCGATCTCGCCCTCGTCGAGGCGGATCTCCATCAGGAACTCCAGGGCGCGGCCCACCGCGGGACTGGGCCTGAGGCCCAGCAACTCCATCACCGCGACGCCGTCGAGCGCCGGACGCAGCCGCGAGAGGTCCTCGAGCTCGCGCAGCTCGGCGATGCGCGCCTCGAGCTCGTCCATGCGCTGGGCCAGCTCGGCCACCTTGCGGGCGTTGCGCGTCGTGCAGTCACAGCGCGTCAGCTCGTTGAGGTCCTCGAGTAGCTCGCCGGCGTCGCGCACGTAGCGGCGCACCGCGCGGTCGGTCCAGCCCATCTGGTAGGTGTGGAATCGCAGGTGCAGCTCGACCAGTTCGGCCACGGCGTCGATCGTCTCCTGGGGGTAGCGCAGCGCGGTCATGCGCTTGCGCGTCATCTTCGCGCCGACCACCTCGTGGAAGCGGAAGGTCACGCCCTCCTCCGGGGTGATCGCCCGGGTGGCCGGCTTGCCCACGTCGTGGAACAGCGCCGCCAGCCGCAGCCGCAGCCGCGGCGAGGCGCGGTCGACGACCGCCCAGGTGTGCTTGAGCACGTCCTTGTGGCGGTGCACGGGGTCCTGCTCGAGCTGGAGCAGGGGCAGCTCGGGGAAGAAGTGCTCGGCCAGACCGGTGCGCACGACGAAGTCGAGGCCGATCGACGGGCGCTCGGTCACCAGCAGCAGGTCCAGCTCGCCGCGGATCCGCTCGGCCGAGACCTTGGCCAGCGCCGGGGCGCTCAGCGCGGTGGCCCTCTCGATTGCCGGGTCGATCGACAGGTCGAAGCGGGCGGCGAAACGCGCGGCGCGCAGCATGCGCAGCGGGTCGTCGCGAAAGAGCCGCTCGGGCTCCGCCGGCGTGCGCAGCACCCGGTCGGCCAGGTCGCGGTAGCCCGAGCAGTAGTCGAAAAGCGTCTGTACATCGGCGCGCCCCTCGGCCAGGGCCACGACGTCCAGGGCCAGGGCGTTGATCGTGAAATCGCGCCGGGAGAGGTCGACCTCCAGCGAGTCGCCCCAGGCCACCGCCGGCTTGCGCGAGTGGTCGACGTAGGCCTCGGAGCGAAAGGTCGTCACCTCGGCGGGCAGTCCGCTGGCCCGCAGCGTCCCGCCGATCGTCCCGTAGGCCCGGCCCTGCTCCCACAGCGAGCTGCACAGCGGGGTCATGAGGCGCACGATGACCTCGGGCGTGGCGTCGGTGGTGAAGTCGATCTCCTCGCCCTCGGCGCGACTCTCGCCCAGCAGCGCGTCGCGCACCGCCCCGCCGACCGCGTAGAGCGAGTGGCCGGCGGCGCCGAAGGCGCGCGCCAGCGGCTCGGCGAGTCGGGCGATCTCGGTCAACCGATCGTGGCTCTGGTCAAGGCGGGACACTGCGAGGAGAGGTTACGGCCTCCCGGTGCGCGCCAAGGCGGTGGGTAGCCTGTACACGCATGGTCCACCGCTCTTCGACCTGGTGGCGGGTGCTCGGAGTGGTACTGCTCAGCCTCGTCACCGCGGCGTGGCCCTCGGCCGCGCGGGCCGCGCCGACACCCTCCTTCACCCTGGTCCACCAGGACGCCGTGGCCACGCTGGGCGCGGGCGCGACGACGCGCATCGCCGTCGCGGTGCGCCTGAGCCACGCCGATTCCCACGCCGAGATCCAGCTCTCGCTCTACCCGCGCCTGATCACCCGCTCGGCGCTGGCCCCCCTGCTCAACGGCGCCACGCCGGCGGGCGCCCCGGTGTCCACCACCGGCAACCTGCGCCTCACCTGCAACCCGGCCCGGGTCCAGTCCTTCCTCCTCACCCTCGCGACCCGGGCGGCGGGCGCCGGCGCGCACCCCTGCACCTCGCGGCCGGCCCGGCTGCGCCTGCCCTGCCGGGCCGGCGCGTGCGACGGGGTCTACCCCCTCGGCTTCTCGGTCACCAGCGCCGGCGTGGCGACCACCGAGTGGTCGCTGGTGGCGGTGCGCGTGCGCCGCGTGGCCTCGCCGGTGCACGTCGACCTGGTGTACACGCTCGACCCGTCGGCGCTCGCGCACCCCCGGCACGCCCGGGCCACGTTGGCCGCCGTGGCGCGCCACCGCGGCGTGCCCGTCGCGCTCAGCGCCGACTACCGCACGCTGGAGGCCGTCGCGCGCGGCCCGGCGAGCGCGGTCGCCCTGTGGCGCGGCGCGATCGGCGCCGCCCTGGCCAGCCCGCTGCACCGCGCCGTCGTGGCCCCGCCCGGCACCGTCGACTGCGGCGGACTGGCCGCGGCCGGCCTGCTCGGCCAGGTCAGCCGCCAGGTCAGCCTGGCGTCGGACCTGCTGCGCTCGCTCACCGGACGGTTCGTCGACGCCCCGATCGTCGTGTCCGGTCACCCCTCGGCGGCCAGCCTGGCCGCCCTGGCGGCCGTCGGCGCCCGCGACGTCGTGCTGGACGAGTCGGCGCTGGCCACGCCGCCCTCCACCACGCTCGCCTGGGGCGCGCCCTTCCGCGTCCCCGGCGCGCGCGGCGTGGTGGCCCTGGCCACCGACCAGGGACTCGGCGAGCTGGCCACCAACCCGGGGATCGAGCCGGCGCGGCGCGCCGTCCTGACGCTGGACACGCTGGCCTTCCTGCACTACGAGATGCCCAACGCCCCGGCCGTTCGCACGGTCGTGGTGAGCGTCCCGGCGGCCCTGGTCGACCCGGCCTTCGTGAGCGACCTGCTCGGCGCGCTGGCCCAGAACCCCTACGTCACCGCGGCCAGTCTCTTGCCCTCCTTCGACACCGCCCTGGTGGCCAGCGACGGGGCGCCGGCCGCGCGGGCCCTGGCCCCGGCTACGCCCTCGTCGTGGTCGCCGCTCAACGTCACCTCGCTCACCTCGCTGGCCGCGTCGGTGGCCTCCTTCACCGGCGCCGTGACCAACACCGCCGAGGCGACGGCGCTGCGCGTGGCGCTGGCCCAGAGCGAGCTGCTCGGCGGAGCCGGCTCGCGCCAGGCGGCGATCGACCACGCCTCGGCGCTGCTCATCGACCAGCTCAACCGCTTCAGCGTCGACGCGGGCACCGTCACGCTGACCGGACCCGGGACGCCGCTGCCGGTGACGATCTTCTCGCGCGAGCCCTACACGGTCACCGTGGTCGTGCACCTCATCACCGACCGGCTCACCTTCCCGCGGGGCGCCAACGTCGCCGTGTCCCTCGACGCGCCCGTCAAGTCGCTGCGGGTGGCCACGGCCAACCACCGCGGGTCGAGCCTCACCCTGCGCGTGGTCGTCACTACGCCCGACGGACGCCTGACCCTGGCCCGCGCGGCGGTCCAGGTGCGCATCGCCGGGACCTCGGTGGTCGGGTACCTGCTCACCGGGGCCTCCCTGGCGGTGATCGGACTGTGGTGGTGGCGCACGAACCGGCGGCGCTCGAAGGGTCGCCACGCCCGGTGAACTCGACCCACTCCTCGCGCGTGCTGTCGATCGCCGGGGGCACCCTGGCGTCGCGACTCACCGGGCTGGTGCGCGTGCTGGTGCTGGCCTACGTGCTGGGCTTCACTCCCCTGGCCGACGCCTACAACCTGGCCAACACCATCCCCAACATGCTCTTCGACCTGGTGTTGGGCGGGGTGGCCAGCGCCACCTTCATCCCGGTCTTCGTCGAGCACCTGGCCCGCGACGGCGAGCGACGGGCCTGGCGATCGATCTCCCACGTGGTGTCCGCGGCCCTGGTGGTGCTGAGCGTCGCGTCGGTCCTCGCGTGGTGGGGGGCGCCCCTCATCATCGACGCCTTCACCGCGCTGCGCCACGGCGCGCCGTCCTCGATGCACGTCCAGCGCGGGGTCGCCACCTCCCTGCTGCGCTGGTTCGTGCCGCAGATCTTCTTCTACGGCGTGATCGGCATCGCCACGGCGCTGCTCAACGTGCGCCAACGATTCGCGGCGGGGGCCTGGGTGCCGGTGGTGAACAACCTGGTCTGCGTGGCGGTGCTGGTGTGGTTCCACCTGGTCGACCCCACGCCGACCATGGCCGCCATGGGCGGGTCGCGCAACCTGGTCCTCCTGGGCGCCGGCACGACGGCGGGCGTGGCGATCCAGTTCCTCTGCCTGGCCCCGGCGCTGGCGCGCGCCGACCTGTGGCGGCTCTCCTTCCGGCTCAACTGGCGCGACCCGGCCGTGCGCACCGTGGGCCGCCTGGGGTCCTGGACGCTGGCGGTGGTGGCGGCCAACCAGGCGTCGCTCTACGTCGTGCTGGCCCTGGCCTTCGGGTTGGGCGGCTCCGGCCCAGTCAGCGCCTACACCTACGGCTGGTCCTTCATGCAGATGCCCTACGCCGTCGTCGTGGTCTCGGTGCTGGCCGCGCTGACCCCCCAGCTGGCCGGGCTGGCCACCGCCGGCGACCTCGCGGCGCTGGCCGAGCGCCTGCGCTTCGGGCTGCGCCAGTCCCTGGTGATCATCGTGCCCGCGACGCTCACCCTGGTGCTGCTGGCCCAGCCCCTGGTGGCCATCCTGCTCGGGCACGTCAACGCCAGCCACCGCCTGGCCGCCGGGACGGTGCTGGCGATCCTCGCCGCGGGACTGCCCGGCTTCACCATCTTCCAGCTCGGCGTGCGCGGGCTCCAGTCGATGCAGCACGCCCGGGACGTCTTCGTGCTCTACGCGCTGGAGAACGCCGCCAACATCGCGCTGGCGCTGGTCATCGGGCGCCACTCCCTGGCCGGGCTGACCGCCAGCGTGGCGATCGCCTACACCGGCGCGGCGGTCCTGGCGCTCGCCGCGCTGGCGCGCCGCGGGGTGAGAATCGCCCCGGCGGTGTGGAGCGTGCACGTGCGCCGCAGCCTGGGCGCCTCGCTCGGCGCGGCGGCGGCGATCGCCGCGACCTACGCGGCCTCCGGCGCGACGCGCGGCGCCGGACTGGTCGAGCGCTTCGCCGCGGCGCTGCTCGCCGGCGCGGTCGTCTTCGTGGTCCTGGTCGCGCTGCTCGAGCGTCGCCTGGCCCGGCGCGGGCAAAAGGTGCAAGGCTGAGGAGAAAGGGGGGGCCGTGAGTGGGGTCCGCGTCATCACCGACAGCGCCGCCGACCTCCCGGCGGGCGTCGCCGACGACCTGGGCGTCGACATGGTCTCGCTGACCATCCGCTTCGGTGACGAGGAGTTCACCGACCGCGTCGACCTCTCCCCCGACCAGTTCTGGGCGCGGTGCAAAGCCTCCAAGGTCCTGCCCGAGACGGCGGCGCCGGCCCCCGGGGCCTTCCAGCGGGCCTACGAGACGGCCCGGGACGCCGGGTACTCCGGGGCGATCGTCCCCACGCTCTCGGCCGCGCTGTCGGCGACCCACCAATCGGCGACGCTGGCCGCCCAGGCGGTGGCGGACTTCCCGGTGCGGGTGGTCGACACCCAGGCGGTGTCGATGGCCCAGGGACTGATGGTCATCGACCTGGCGGAACGGGCCCGGGCCGGCGCGTCCCTCGACGAGCTGGAGGCGACCGCGCTGGCCCTGACGCCGCGCGTCGGGGTCTGCGCCATGCTCGACACCCTCGAGCACCTGGTGAAGGGCGGCCGGGTCGGGGGGGCGCGAGCCCTGCTGGGCCAGGTGCTCAACATCAAGCCCCTGCTCGAACTGCGCGACGGCCTGGTCGCCGAGGCCGGTCGCCAGCGCACCCGCGCCAGGGCGCTCGCCGCGATCTGCGACGTGGCGCGGCGCCACGCACCGCTCGAGCGCCTCGCGGTGGTCCACGGCGCGGCGCCCGACCTCGACGCGTTCCTCGCCATGGCCGGTCAGATCCCCAGCGCCCACCCGCTCCTCGTCTCGGACATCGGTCCGACCGTGGGCACCCACGCCGGGCCCGGCATCATCGGGCTGTGCTGGGTCGCCCAGTGACGCGCGACCGCTAAATTCGTCCCGTGACGAGCAACGCGCCGAGCGAACCAACCAAGCGGCCCGACCTGGTGGACCGCCTGCTGGGCGCGTTCGACCACCTGCTCGACCTGGTGCACGACAACGTGCTGCGCCCGCTGATCATCGCCGGGCGCGCCATCGCCTTCGGGTTCGTCGCCGTGGTGGCCGTCATCGTGCTGCTCGTGGCGCTGATCATCGGGCTCACGCGCCTGATGAACGTCTACCTGTTCGCCGGCCACGAGTGGCTGACCTTCGCCGTCCTCGGCGCGATCTTCCTGGTGGCCGGCATGGTCATCTGGCGCTGGCGGCGCCCCGCACCCCTGAGGAAGTGATGCCCGAACACCGCCGGGTGCTGGTGGTGGGCTCCGGCCCGGCCGGACTGACCGCGGCGATCTACGCCGCGCGCGCGATGCTCTCGCCGCTGGTGATCGAGGGCGAGCCCTCCTCCGACAGCGACCAGCCGGGTGGCCAGCTGATGCTCACCACCGACATCGAGAACTTCCCGGGCTTCCCGACCTCCATCACCGGGCCCGAGCTCATGGCCCACATGCGCGCGCAGGCCGAGCGCTTCGGCGCTGAGCTGCGCGTCACCAAGGTGGCTCGCCTCGACGTGGGCCAGCGCCCGTTTCGCGCGTGGCTCACCGGCGACGTCGAGCCCAGCGTCACCGCCGACGCGGTCATCCTGGCCACCGGGGCGCGCTCCCTGATGCTCGGCGTCCCGGGCGAGGCGCGACTGCTGAGCCACGGGTTGTCCACCTGCGCCACCTGCGACGGCTTCTTCTTCCGCGGCCAGGAGATCGCCGTGGTCGGCGGGGGCGACTCGGCGATCGAGGAGGCCACCTTCCTGACCCGGTTCGCGTCGAAGGTCACGGTCGTGCACCGGCGCGACGCCCTGCGCGCGTCCAAGATCATGCAGGAGCGCGCCTTCGCCAACGCCAAGATCGACTTCGCCTGGAACAGCGAGGTCACCGAGGTCCTCGGCGAGGAGCGGGTCAGCGGACTCGCGGTGCGCGACACGGTGACCGGCCAGGAGCGGGTCCTCGACGTGACGGGCGTCTTCGTGGCCATCGGCCACGTGCCCAACACAACGCTGGTGGCCGGCGACGTCGCGCTCGAGGGCAACGGCTACGTCAAGACCGTCGCGCCGAGCTCGTACACCTCGATCGAGGGGCTCTTCGCCGCGGGCGACGTGCAGGACCACGTCTACCGCCAGGCGGTGACCGCCGCGGGCTCGGGCTGCGTGGCCGCGATCGACGCCGAGCGGTGGCTCGAGGCGCAGGGCCACTGACGAGCCGCCGCTAGAATGGACCCCTGCGGCGGACGCCGTCGACCCGGGAGGTCTTCATGAGTGGCAGCATCGCGACCCTGACCGACGCGACCTTTGACGAGGTCGTCGGCTCGTCCGACAAGCCCATGCTGGTGGACTTCTGGGCCGAGTGGTGCGGCCCGTGCAAGATGATCGCGCCGATCCTCGAGGAGCTGGCGCTCGAGCAGTCCGACCGGTTCAGCGTCGGCAAGCTGGACGTCGACGCCAACGTCGCCACCGCCACCAAGTTCTCCGTGATGAGCATCCCCACGCTGCTGTTGTTCAAGGACGGCCAGGTGGTGGCGCGCGTGGTGGGCGCCAAACCCAAGGGCGCCCTGCTCAACGAGATCAGCGCCAGCCTCTAGTTGGCCCGCGACCAACTGGCTCGCGGCGCGCGCGGCGCGCGGGTGCGCGAGCTCCACGAACGCCTGGGGGAGATCGGCCTGGCCAGCGCCGACGACGCCGAGACCTTCGCCGACGCCACCGCGGCCACCGTCGAGGCCTTCCAGCGCTCGCGCGGGCTGCCCATCACGGGCGTCGTCGACGCCACGACGTGGGCGCGCCTCGTCGAGGCCGGCTGGCGCCTGGGCCAGCGACTGCTCTTCGTCACCGCGTCGCCGCTGCGCGGCGACGACGTGGCCGAACTCCAGACGCGCCTCGCCCAACTGGGCTTTGACCCGGGGCGCATCGACGGCATCTTCGGTCCGCGCACCGAGGGCGCGCTGCGCGACTTCCAGCGCAACCGCGGCCTGGCGGTCGACGGCACCCTGACGCGCGCCACGCTGAACGATCTCCTGCGCCTGAGCGCGGTGGTCACCGACCGGCACCTGGTAACCGAGGCGCGAGACCAGGCGGGCTTCTACGAGCCGGCCACCGACGTCGTCGTGCTCTGCGGCGAGGGCCCGCTGGTGGACGCGCTGCATCGCTGCCTCGAGGGCGTGCTCGACGTGGTGGTGGTGAGCGGGGCGCCCGAGTCGTGCGCCACCACGGCCAACGAGCGCGACGCCGAGCTGGTCCTGTCCTTCGCGCCGATCGCCGACCTCGAGGGTTTGCGCCTGCACTACTGGGCCAGCTACCGGTCCCACTCGCGGCGCGGCGACCGCCTGGCCGGTGAAATCGCCGGCGAACTGGCCCGCACCGGGGCGGGGATCCGCGTCGAGGTCACCGGCATGGCCCTGCCGGTGCTGCGCGAAACGCGCATGACCACCCTGCACGTGGAGCACGGCGACCTGGTCGGGGCGACCCTCCTCGGGGTCGCCCGGGGCCTGGCGCGGGTCGTCACCAAGTTTTTCCACAGGTAGGGTCTGTTCGGCTGTCCCAAATCCCCTGGATTCGGGCGCCAAACCCTTGAGTTTCCTTTGAATTTCAAGTAACCCACAACTTCATCCACAACTTGGGGATAACTTCAACGAGAGGGTTAGGGTTACGGTTGAGGGTTACGACGACTGCGAGATGGCGATGTACAGCCGTTCCAGGTCGTCGAGGTCGGCGAAGTCGATGATGATGCGCCCGTTGCGGCCCTTGAGGTCGACGTGCACCCGGGTGTCGAGGTAGTCCTCGAGCAGCTGCTCGAGTTCGGCGACGCTGGCGTCGGGCACCGGACGCAGCCGCGGCTGGCCGGTGGGGCCCTTGACCGGGACCACGGGAGCGGGCTTGGGCTCGAGGAAGAGCTTCACCGCCTCCTCGGTCGCGCGCACCGACAGCTCATTCTTGATGACGCGCGCGACCATGGTGGCCTGGGCCCCCGGGTCGGTGATCGACAGGAGCGAACGGGCGTGGCCGGCCGTAATCTGCTCGCGGGTCAGCGCCGCCTGGGCCGCCTCCCCCAGCTGCAAGAGTCGTAACGTGTTCGTAATATTTGCTCGGCTCTTGCCCACGCGCTGGGCCACCTGCTCGTGGGTCAGCGCAAATTCGCTGATCAACTGCTGAAAGGCCGCCGCCTCCTCGAGCGGGTGCAGGTCCATGCGGTGCAGATTCTCGACCACGGCCTGCTCCAGGGCCAGCCGGTCGTTGACCTCGTCCTGGACCAGGACCGGGATCGTCTCCAGGCCGGCCAGCACGGCGGCGCGCCAGCGGCGCTCCCCGGCGATCAGCTCATACTCTTCCGGCGAACCCTCGACCGCGCGCACGATGAGCGGCTGCAGGACGCCGATCTCGCGCACCGACGCGGCCAGGGCCTCCAGGCTCTCGTCCCCGAAGGATCGGCGCGGCTGAAAGGGGTTGGGACGGATGGCGGTGACGGGGACGCGGCGCAACGGGCCAGCCGTCGGCGGGGCCGCCTTCTCCGGTACGTCGGTCTTGTCGGGGATGAGGGCGCCGAGCCCCTTACCCAGTCCGGGCTTCCTGGCCATTGGTGATCTCCTCTGCTAGAGCGCGGTACGCCTTCGCCCCCTTGGAGCTGGGGTCGAAGACGGTGATGGGCTGACCGAACGAGGGCGCCTCGGCGAGGCGAACCGTTCGGGGTATGACGGTCCGGCACAGCTCGTTGGGGAAGTGGCGGCGCACCTCCGCCGCCACGTCGGTCGACAGCGTGTTGCGGGCGTCGTACATCGTGAGCACGACCAGGGAGATGTGCAGCAGCGCGTTGAGGTTCTTGCGGACCAGGTCAACGATCCGCTCGAGCTGGGTCAGACCCTCCAGAGCGTAGAACTCGGTCTGCACGGGGACCAGGATCTCGTTGGCCGCGGCGAAGGCGTTGATCGTGATCAGCCCGAGTGCCGGGGGACAGTCGATGAAGACGAAGTCGAAGTCGCCGTCCACCGAGCCGACGGCCCGCATCAGGCGCAGCTCGCGCGAGATGATCGAGGTCAACTCCTGCTCGACCCCGGCCAGATCGAGGGTGGCGGGCGCCACGAAGAGGTTCGCGAAGCCCGTCGGCTCCACAATATCCACCAGGGCCACGTCGTTGATCAGGACGTCGTAGACCGACCGCTCGAACCGACGGCCGTCCACCCCCAGGCCGGTCGTGGCGTTGTGCTGGGGATCGAGGTCCACGACCAGCACGCGCAGGCCTCGTTCGGCGAGCGCCGCTCCGAGGGAGATCACCGTGGTCGTCTTGCCGACCCCGCCTTTCTGATTGGCGACGGCGATGACCCTGGTTATGCTGGCGTCCGCCATATGCCTCTTCCCGTCCCCGAGCACGCCGACACCTCAGACGTTCCCTGCTATTCAACTCGCTTTCGAGGAAGGCGTCAAGTACTCATGTTTCACGTGAAACATCACCGAGTCCCCGGGGAACGCGCCGAGGGGCAAACCCTAGTGATTTCCGCGCGCGAGCCTCGGGCCGAAACCCGCGGCCGGCGGGCCAGGCGATCGGCTCGCCGATGTTCCACGTGAAACATTCAGAAGAGCGGCCTCTTGCCCGGGATCCCGACGGCGCGGGGATACTCCGCCGGCGTCGCGGCGTCCTTCACGACGACCTGGAACGCCGCGCCGTGACGGCGCCGCCCCACGGATCGCAGACCCAGGCGAGCCAATCCGTCCGGATTCCAGCGATTTGCCACCGATTCCTCGGGCCGTTCGGACACGATCAACACTCCCCCGGTCTCCAGGAACTGCGCCGCGCACTCCGACGTTGTCGCGGGCAAGCCGAAGGAACGGGCCGTGACCAGGTCGAACGTCTCCTGCAGATCGGTCCGACGGGCGACCGCCTCGGCCCGCGCCGTCACGACGCTGCCGCCAGCTGGAGCGTCGGGCCAGGCGAGCACCTCGCGCAGGAAGTCGCTCCGGCGGATCATGGAGTCGAGCAGAACTGTGGGCGAGCCCCAGTGGTCGAGGAGGACCAGGCCCGGCAGACCGCCACCGGAGCCCAGGTCGAGCACCCGGCGCGGGGGAGAGGTCGAGAACTCCTCCCAGCAGCCCATGAAGCCCTCAGCGTGCGAGATCTGCCCGGAAATCGGTCCTGGACCCAGATAACCCCGCGCCCTCGAGAGTTCGAGGGCGCGGGGCAGCCACGGCGTGGTCACGGCGCGCCTAGGCCGGGGAGACCACCACGAACCGGCGGGGCTCCTCGCCCTCGGAACGGGTCAGGACGTGCTCCGACTCGGTAAGGGCGTCATGAACCGCCTTACGGTCGGCGGCCGACATCGGCTCGAGGGCGCGCTCCTCGCCGGTCGCGACAACCTCCTGGGCCACCTGCTGGGCGAAACGGGTGAGTGCCGCGACGCGCCGTTCCCGGTAGCGGGCAACGTCGACCAGGATCCGGTCGGTCCGACCGGGGCTCTTGGCCTGCACGACCGTTCGCGTCACCTCCTGCAGCGCCTGCAGCGTGGTGCCGCGCGGACCGACCAGCACCCCCAGTTCGGTGGGCGGCGTTGCGTCCACCGCCAGCTCGACGGTCTCCTCGTCCAGTTCGCGCACCTCGACCGACGCCGTGATGCCCATCGACGCCAGGAGTCCCTCCAGGAACTCCTTAGCGATCTTTCCCTGTTCGGCCAGCGAGATTCCTTCGGCCATGGTGTCCTCCTTCATCGGACTCTTGTCAGAACGTCGGGCCGCCGCGGCGGCGGGTTGCGGTCGGCGGGTCGCCTCGCGGGGAGGCCGCTCGGCGCGCGCCGGGGCGGCGTCGGACCTCGGGGGCCGCGACCGATCAGCGCGGGCGTCGCCGTTGCGACCCTTCTCGTCGCGACCGCCGGTGCGCCGCGAGCGCTTGGGGCGTGGTCCGGAGGGCCGGACGCGCGCGCGCACCCGGGCCTCGCCCCGCACCCGGCCGAACAGCCCGGCCTTGGGCTCCTCCAGCACCTCGACCTCGGCGTCGTCGCGGTGGACGCCCAAGTGGGCGAGGGCGCGCTCCGTCGCCTCGTCGATCGACTTGCCGGTTGTCTCTACCCAGTCCATGGGTCACCGAGCCTTTCTCTTGCGCTTCGCTCGGGAGCGCGGTTGCGAGTTGGTCTTGCGAGTTGAGGGTTTGGGGGTCGCCGGACCCTTGCGGCTCGGCGGCGGCGGGTTGCGCCGCGGGGCCGGCTTGGCCGGGGGCTTCTCCTCGACGATCTCGGTCGGCTCCGGGGCCGGTAGGGCCCGCTCGACGGCCTTGGCGCCGTTGCGCAAGGGGTCGCTGACGCCGGCCCGGAACATCAGATCTTGAGTAATTATGCGGATGATTGTAGAAACAATCATGTACAACACAACCGCCGCTGGGATCACGAGGTAGATGTACGCAAAAAGAATCGGCATGAACCGCTGGATCATCAGCTGCTGACTGGGAACCGCCTGGCCGCTCTTGCGGTTGCGGTTGTTGATCTGAGCCATCTGGAAGTACTGCAGACCCACGGCCACGATCACGAACGCGAAGAAGGGCAGCGAACCGACCCAGCCGTGGTGGGCGCTGACGGGGAAGGGCCGCGAGCTCAGGTTCATCCCGAATGCCTTGACCTGGCCCCCCGAGTGAATCAGGTCGCGGTACATCTTCGAGGTGGTCGGGATATAGCGGGGCGCCGCCGCGCCGGCCTTGGTGAGATGGCTGAGGCCTCGGATGACGCTGTAGAGGATGAAGAGGAAGGGTGCCTGGAGCAGCACCGGCAGGCAGCCGCCGAGCGGGTTGGCCCCCTCCTCGCGGTAGAGGCGCATCAGCTCCTCGTTGAGCAGCTGACGGTTCTCGGGGCCCTTGTACTTCTGCTGGAGCTTCTTGATCTCGGGCTGCAGGCGCTGCATGACGATCATCGACTTGGTGGACTTGATCGTCAGGGGCGTGAGGGCCCCCATGATCAGGATCGTCAGGACCGTGATGGCCACCGCGTAGTTGGGCACGACCCCGTAGAAGAGGGCCAGCAGCCACCCGAAGAGGTGGAAGATCGGCTGGAAGACCGAGCCGATGGTGTGGGTGATCGACGCCATCTACGCGCTCCTTCTCTCGGTGGCCAGCGGCACGAGGTCCACGCCGTGCGGGCCGAAGGGTCGACAGCGCACCAGGCGCCGCAACGCGAGGGCCGTCCCGCGGCGCGCGCCGTGCTCGGCGACGGCCTCGCGGGCGTACTCCGAGCACGAGGGGTAGAACCGGCAGGGCGCGACGCGACCCGCGTGCAGGCGCTGGTAGCCGCCGATCAGCGCCAGCAGCGCCCGGGCCACGCGCGTGGGCTCAGAGGACCCCGGCGCGTTCGAGGGCTTGGATGAGGTGGTGGTGGAGTTCGTCATAGGTCAGTATTCCTGTCTCGTTTCCGCATCTGATCAGGTACGATCCTGGTCGGGGGAGGGGGTCGAGTCCGTCCACCAGGGCTCGCAGTCGCCGCCGGAGGCGGTTGCGAGCCACGGCGCCGCCGAGCCGCCGACTGATCGCGTAGGCCACGTCGACCCGGGTGTCCGCGGTGTCGCTCGCCACGTAGATGACTCGTAGCGGCCCACTTTGGCCTCGGGAGGACGGTGCGGCGAAGAGGGCGAATCGCCGGCGGGTTCGGACCCGACCGGGCACCCCGATCAGACCGTCAGCTGGTGGCGGCCCTTAGCCCGCCGGGCCTTCAGGACGGCGCGACCGGCCCGGGTGCGCATCCGCGCCCGGAAACCGTGGGTTTTCGCCCTCTTTCGCGTGTTGGGCTGGTACGTACGCTTCACTCAAACCTCATCTCAAAGTATTCCTCGGCGCGCTTCGTCCCCTGGGGACTCCCGGCACCACTGGCCGGCAATCCTACCCCACCCGCCGCGGTCCCTGGCAGGGGCCGCCAAAGCCGGGTAGAGTGCGTAGCCCCGCCGCGCCGAGGCCCGAGCAGCCGAATCCGCTTGTGGATAATGTCGGAGTCGATCTGTGGAGGAAGAGTTGCGCAGCGGTGAGGACATCTGGGCGGAGGTGCGAGAGTCCTTACGGGGCAACGCCTCTGAGTCCGTGTGGGCCGCCGGCCTCAACACCCTGCGCCTTGTGGATTACCACGACGACCAGTTGGTAATCGGTGCACCAAATCAGATCCAGCTCAAGCGCGTGCAGGATCGCTACCTCCCCTTCATCACCGAGCAGGCGCGTCACGTGCTCGGCGACAACGTGCGTGTTTCGTTAACGCTGAGTGACGCCGAGGTGACCACCGCCACCGCGCCGTCCGACACCGACGTCGCCAACGATCCGCCCGCGGTCCCCTTCGCGGCCAGCGTCGACCGCCCGGCGCGGTTGGACCCTCGCATGACCTTCGACTCCTTCGTGCCCGGCTCGTCGAACCGCCTGGCCTTCGCGGCGGCCCAGTCGGTCGCTGAAATCCCTGGTCGTACCTATAATCCGCTGATGATTTACGGCAACAGCGGGTTGGGCAAGACCCACCTGTTGCACGCCATCGGCAACTACGTCCAGGAGAACTACCCGGGGCGCAAGGTCCTCTACGTCTCCACCGAGACCTTCCTCAACGACTTCATTCGCGCGATCCAGACGCGCACCCAGCTCGCCCTGCACGAGCGCTACCGCGAGAACGACGTGTTGTTGATCGACGACATCCAGTTCATGGAGACGCGCGGCGAGACCTTCCACGAGGAGATCTTCCACACGTACAACGCGCTGCACGGCGAGGGCAAGCAGATCGTGCTCACCTCGGACCGCTCGCCGCGCGACCTCGCCGGCCTCCAGGAGCGCTTCCGCAGCCGCCTGCTCCAGGGACTCGTCACCGAGATTGACCAGCCCGACCTCGAGACGCGCATCGCGATCCTGCGCTCGAAGTCCGAGCGCGAGGGGATCGAGCTGCCCAACGACGTCGCCGAGTGGATCGCTCACCGGGTGCGCGACAACATCCGCGAGCTCGAGGGGTCGGTGACGATGCTGCGCGCCTTCGCCAACCTGCGCCAGGAGCCGATCACCCTCGACTTGGCCAAGGCCCACCTCACCAACCTCGGCCACGAGCAGGTCATCTTGAAGCCCGAGACGATCCTGGCGGTGGTCGCCGAGTTCTACGGGCTTTCCGTGGAGGACGTGCGCGGCGCCAAGCGGCTGCGCCCGCTGGTGCGCGCCCGCCACATCGCCATGTACCTCATCCGCGACCTGCTCGACAACTACTCCTATCCGATGATCGCGCGCATCTTCGACGGCCGCAACCACACCACCGTGATCAGCGGAGTGGAGAAGATCAAGGAGCAGATCGCCATCAACTCCGAGCTCCTCGCCCAGGTCAACCAGCTCAAGCGCCGACTGCTGGGCGAGGGCCACGAGTAGTTTGTGGGTAAGTTCGGGGTTGTGTTGTGCCTTACCGGTTCGCGACACCGCGGTGGTGCACAGAACTCCAGGGTTGAACGCTGAGGGTTGAGGGAGTTAGCCACAGCGCTGTGGAGAGATCGGGGGTCGCGACACCGGAGTTGACCAGGGACGACGTCACAATACCCACAAACCCACAGCCCTACTACTACTCACCCCTTTCATATCAAACAACACACGTAACCTCCGTAGGGAACGAAAGGCAGACCTCATGAAGTTCAAGTCAGAGCGCGACATCCTCGCTGACGCGTTGAGCGCCGCGAGTCGCGTGGTCGCGACACGGCTGATCGGGGCCTCGTCGGGCATCCTGCTGTCGCTCGCCGGCAACCAGCTGACGGTGACCGGCACCGACCTCGACATCACCGTGCGCACGGTGGTCGACGTCATCGGCCTGGAGGACGGCGCGACGGTCGTGCCCGCGCGCCTGATCGTCGACGCGGTTCGCTCCTTCGAGGCGGGCGCGGTCACGGTGCACGCCGGCGACGAGAACGTCGAGGTCTCCCTGGGGCGGGCCAAGTTCTCGCTGCGCACCTTCGCGGTCATGGACTTTCCCAAGTTGCCCCCGGTCGCCGGCCCGGTGACCAGCGTCGCGGCCGCCGACCTCATCCAGGGACTCAACCAGGTGGTCCGGGCCGCGGCCAGCGACGACGCGCGGCCCCTGCTCACCGGGGTGCTGTTCACAACCGACAACGACACCCTGCGCCTGATCGCTACCGACTCCTACCGGCTCGCGGTGCGCGACGTGCCGGGCGTCACGAGCCTCGGGGGCACCCACGACCTCCTGGTGCCGGCGCGCGCGCTGGTCGAGCTGCAGCGCGCCGCGGCCTCGCTGTCGGGTGAGGCGCAGATCGGGGTCACCCTGACCGACGCGGAGATCTGCTTCGGCGTCGGGGCGACCAGCATCGCCTCGCGCCTCATCGACGGCAACTACCCCTCGGTGCTGCAGCTAATCCCCGCGAGCTACCCCAACCAGCTACGGGTGGCCAAGGACACCCTGCTCACCTCGTTGCGCCGGGCCAAGCTCCTGGCCAAGGACTCCACGTCCTCGGTGCGCCTAACGGTGGCCGAGAAGACGGTCGAGGTGCGCACGCAGAGCCACGACGCCGGGGACGTGGAGGACAACGTCGACGCCGACTACACCGGCGAGGAGATGACCATCGCCTTCAACCCCAACTTCCTGATCGACGGGATCGAGGCGGTGCCTGGCGACGAGGTCATCCTCGAGATGAGCGACGCCGTGCGCCCGGCCATGGTCCACGGCGTCGAGGACGTGCGGTTCCGGTACCTGCTCATGCCGGTGCGCGTGCAGTAGCCGGTCCCCCGTGGGACTCCACGAACTCACCCTGCGCGACTTTCGACTCTTCACCGAGCTCTCCTTCACCCCGGACCCCGACGCGGTCACGGTGCTGCTGTCGGCCAACGGCACCGGCAAGACCTCGGTGCTCGAGGCGGTCTACGCGCTGGCCACGGCGGCCTCCTTTCGCAGCGCCTCGGCCGGCGACATGATCCGGGCCGGCGCGGACCTCGCCGAGGTCCACGGCGTGCTGTACCAGCGCGAGCGCCGCGTCCAGGTGGACCTGACCCTGGCCCGCGGCAGCCACCACACGACCAAGCGGATGCTGGTGAACGGCCAGCGGCCCCGCTCGCGCGCCGACGTGGCCGAAGCCCTGCCCCTCACGGTCTTCACTCCCGAGGGCGTGGACGTGATCCGCCAGGGACCCGAGCACCGCCGCGCCTACCTCACCCACCTGGTGACCGACGTCGACCCCTCGACCAGCGAGATCGTCGAGCGGTTCCAGCGCGTCCTCAGCCAGCGCAACGCGCTGCTGCGCGCGCTGGAGGGGCGCTGGCCGACGCCGGCCCAGCGCGACGAGCTCGACGTGTGGTCGATTGACTTCGCCCAGGTGTCGCTCCAACTCGTCGCGGCGCGCGTCGCGCTGGTCGACCAGCTCGCGCCGTTGGTGTCGGGCGCCTACCACGCCCTGGCCGAGACCGACCAGGCGGTCGCGCTGGCCTACGAGCGCTCCTGGGCCGGTGAACTACTCGACGCGCTCGAGGGCTGTCGCGACGAGGACCGGGCGCGCGGCCACACGACCATCGGCCCCCAGCGCGACGACCTCGCGGTCACCCTGGACGGGCGCGACGCGCGGCGCCAGTCCTCCCAGGGCGAGCAGCGCTCCCTGGCCCTGGCGTTGCGCCTGGCCGGGCACGAGCTGGTCCGGGCCCGCCGCGGCGTCGACCCCCTGCTGCTGCTCGACGACGTCTTCAGCGAGCTGGACCCCCAGCGCGCGCAGCGCCTGCTGCGCCTGCTGCCGGCCGGCCAGACCCTGGTCACCACGGCCTCCCCCCTGCCGGCAGGCCTGACGCCGGCGGCGGTGGTGGACCTGACGGCGGTGCGCGCGTGAGGCGCCGCGACGAACCGGCGCGACTGAGCGACCTGCTCGACCAGGTCGCCGGGCGGCTGCGCCAGGTCGACCTGCGCCTGGTCGACGAGGTGCGCCGCCTGTGGCCGAGCGTGGTCGACCCGGTCCTCGCCGAGCACTGCCGACCGGAGTTCATCAAGAGCGGCGTGCTCGTCGTGTCGGTGCCCTCGGGGGCCTTCGCCGAGCGATTGACGCGCGAGCGCACGGCGATCCTGGAGGGTCTCGGCGCACTCGGCGACGCCGCGCCGCGCGCCCTGCGCACGGTGCTGCGCGACCCCGCGTAGGGCCGCGCGAGGGGCTCGCGACGAGCCGTTTCGGAGGGCTCTCGCGGTTCGAACGTGACACCGATTTTGGTAGGATGAACAGGTCGGAAAAGCCTGTGTTCGGCTGCGCTCTGGCGCTCCAATCCGGTGACCGAAAGGAAAGCTTCGTGGCCGACAAGACCAAGGGACCCGCCAGCTACGAGGCGAGCGACATCACCGTACTGGAGGGTCTGGAGCCGGTGCGCGTGCGACCGGGGATGTACATCGGCTCGACCGGTCCTTCGGGCCTGCACCACCTGATCCGCGAGCTGGTCGACAACTGCGTCGACGAGGCCATGGCCGGCTTCGCTACCCGCATCGACGTCACCCTGCTGGGCGACGGGAGCTGCCGGGTCAGCGACGACGGCCGGGGCATCCCGGTCGAGGACCACCCCCAGTACCCCGGCCGCTCGGCGGCCGAGATCGTGCTCACCACCCTGCACGCCGGCGGCAAGTTCGGCGGCCGGGGCTACAAGGTCTCCGGGGGGCTCCACGGGGTCGGCGTCTCCATCGTCAACGCCCTGTCCACCGAGCTCGTCCTGGAGGTCGACCGCGGCGGCGAGCACCACGTGCTGACCTTCAAGGACGGGGGCAAGCCGGTGGGCGGCCTGCGCGTCACCGGCCCGGCCCCGCGCGGGCGCACCGGCACCACGATTACCTTCACGCCGGACCCCACCATCTTCGACGAGGTCGACTTTCGCGCCCAGACCGTCATCGAGCGGCTCCAGATCATGGCGTACCTCAACCGGGGCCTGGAGATCCGCTTCATCGACGAGCGCGCGGGGCGCGAGGCCAAGGAGACCTTCAAGTACAACGGCGGCATCGTCGACTACGTGCGCCACCTCAACAACGCCAAGGAGTCGCTGTTCCGCAAGGTCGGCTCCTACGAGCAGTCCGAGGAGGGCCAGGAGGTCGAGGTCGCCTTTCAGTGGAACACCGGCTACTACGAGTCGATCTTCTCCTTCGCCAACGGTATCGCCACCCTGGAGGGCGGGATGCACGAGGAGGGTTTCCGCAAGGCCATCACCAACGTCGTCAACCGCTACGCCCGCAAGCGCAACGTGCTCAAGGAGAAGGACGAGAACCTGCGCGGCGAGGACATCCGCGAGGGGCTGACCGCCATCATCTCGGTGCGCCTGGCCGTCCCCCAGTTCGAGGGCCAGACCAAGTCCAAGCTGGGCAACGTCTCGATCCGCTCGCTGGTCGAGCGCGCCACCAACGAGCGCCTGTCCGACTGGCTCGAGGAGAACCCCCGCGAGGGCGGCCAGATCGTCAACAAGGCCATCCAGGCCAGTCGGGCCCGCGCCGCGGCCACCCACGCGCGCGACCTCACCCGGCGCAAGAACGCGCTGGACGGCGCGGGGCTGCCGGGCAAGCTGGTCGACTGCTCCTCGCGCGACCCGCGCGAGTGCGAGCTCTTCATCGTCGAGGGCAACTCGGCCGGCGGCTCGGCCAAGGACGCCCGCGACCCGCGGACCCAGGCGATCCTGCCCATCCGCGGCAAGATCCTCAACGTCGAGAAGGCTCGCACCGACAAGATCCTCAAGAACGCCGAGATTCAGGCGCTGGTCGCGGCGATCGGCGCGGGCGTCGAGGACGAGTTCGACGTCACCAAGGTGCGCTACGACAAGATCATCCTGCTGGCCGACGCCGACGTCGACGGCAGCCACATCCGCACGCTGCTGCTGACGTTCTTCTTCCGCCAGATGACCGAGATGGTCAACAACGGCCACGTCTACGTTGCCCAGCCGCCGCTCTACTCGACGCTGGTCGGCAAGGAGAAGGTCTACCTGCGCGACGAGGTGGCCAAGAACCGCTTCCTGGCCGAGTTCCCGGACCACAAGAACGACTTCCAGCGCCTGAAGGGCCTCGGCGAGATGGACTTCGACGAGCTGCGCGACACGACGATGGACCCGACCAAGCGCGCGCTACTGCAGATCACGGTGGAGCAGGCGGCCCTGGCCGACGAGGTCTGCTCGATCCTGATGGGCGACGACGTCCCCCAGCGGCGCCACTTCATCCAGACCAACGCCAAAGACGTCCGCTTCCTGGACATCTAAGAGGAGACCATGGCCCGCCGCAACACCCCCAGTGACACCCCGGCGCCCGACGAGGTCCTCGGCTTCGTCGAGCCCATCGAGATCAACCTCGAGATGGAGCGCTCCTTCCTGGAGTACTCCATGTCGGTCATCGTCAGCCGGGCCCTGCCCGACGTGCGCGACGGGCTCAAGCCGGTCCACCGACGGATCCTCTACTCGATGTTCGACCAGGGGTTGCGCCCCGACCGACCCCACGCCAAGTGCGCCAAGGTCGTCGGCGAGGTCATGGGCACCTACCACCCCCACGGCGACTCGGCCATCTACGACGCGCTGGTGCGCATGGTGGTGGACTTCTCGATGCGCCACCCGCTCATCGCCGGCCACGGCAACTTCGGGGGCACCGGGCCCGACGAGGGCGCCGCGGCCATGCGCTACACCGAGTGCCGCCTGGCGCCCCTGGCCCTGGAGATGCTCGAGAGCATCGACGAGCAGACCGTCGACTTCGAGCCCAACTACGACAACTCGACCCAGCAGCCCACCGTGCTGCCCTCGCGGTTCCCCAACCTGCTGGTCAACGGCTCCCAGGGCATCGCGGTGGGCATGGCCACCAAGATCCCGCCGCACAACCTGGGCGAGGTCATCGACGCGACGCTGCACCTGATCGCGCACCCCGCGGCCACGCCCGACGACCTGATGGTCTTCGTCAAGGGCCCAGACTTTCCCACCGGGGCCCAGATCCTGGGCCGCCAGGGGGCCCTCGACGCCTACCGGACCGGGCGCGGCAGCGTCAAGATGCGCGCGGTCGCCGAGATCGAGGAGAGCCGCGGCGCGACGCGCATCGTGGTGACGGAGTTCCCCTACGAGGTCTCGGTCGAGTCGGTCGAGGAGAAGATCTACGACCTGGTGAAGAACGGCGACCTCGACGGGATCGCCGAGGTGCAGAACGACTCGGCCGGGCGCCAGGCCCGCCTGGTGATCCGCCTCAAGCGCGACGCCAACCCCAACGTCGTGCTCAACAAGCTCTACAAGAACACCACGCTGCAGACGAGCTTCGCGGTCAACATGCTGGCCCTGGTCGACGGCGTGCCGCGCACGCTCAACCTGGCCCAGGCGCTCACCCACTACGTCGCCCACCAGGTCGAGGTCGTCACCCGGCGCACCCGGTTCCGCCTGGCCAAGGCCGAGGCGCGCGCCCACATCGTCGAGGGGCTCCTGCGGGCCATCGACATGCTCGACGCGGTCATCGCGGCGATCCGGGCCTCCGACGACCGCCCGGCCGCGCGCGCCGCGCTGATGGCCGCGCCCTTCGAGTTCTCCGAGGAGCAGGCCAACCACATCCTGGACATGACGCTGGGCCGGCTCACGCGCCTGGGCCGCAGCGAGCTGGACGACGAGATGGCCAAGCTGCGCCAGACCATCGCCGAGCTCCGCGCCATCCTGGCCGACGACGCGCGGTTGCGCGGGGTGATCGCCGACGAGCTCGCCGCGGTGCGCGACAAGTACGCCGACGCGCGCCTCACGCGCATCGTCAACGACCCGGGCGAGTTGGGCGTCGAGGACCTGGTGGAGGATGAGGAGATCGTCGTCACGATGACCCGGGCCGGCTACGTGAAATCGGTCGCGGCCGACGCCTTCCGGGTCCAGGGCCGCGGCGGGCGCGGGGTCCAGGGGGCCAAGCTGCGCGACGAGGACTTCGTCGACCAGATCATCCACACGACGACCCTGGCTCACGTGCTGCTGTTCTCCAACAAGGGCCGGGTCTTCCGCCTGCGGGGCCACGAGATTCCCATGAAGGAGCGCACCGCCAAGGGCACGGCCATCGTCAACCTGCTCAACCTGGCCCCGGGCGAGTCGATCCAGGCGATCGTCACCACCCCGGACTTCCCGGAGGACGAGTTCCTGGTCTTCGCCACGTCCCGGGGCCAGGTGAAGAAGACCGCCTTCAGCGAGTACGACAAGTCGCGGCGCGAGGGCTGGATCGCGATCAAGCTGCGCCCGGGCGACGAGGTCGTGCGCGTCGTGGCCACCGGCGGCCACGACGACCTGATGATGGTCACCTTTCGCGGCATGGCCATCCGCTTCTCGGAGGAGGAGGTCCGCGAGATGGGCCGCGACACCAGCGGCGTGCGCGGCATCGCACTGAAGGGTGACGACCGGGCCATCGCGCTCGACGTGGTGCGCGACGACGCCGACCTCACGCTGGTGACCGACACCGGGTTCGGCAAGCGCGTCAAGGTCGAGCGGTTCAACCGCCAGGGCCGCGGCGGCCAGGGCGTGCGGGCGATCAAGCTCACCGCGGCGCGCGGCTTCGTGGTCGCGGCCTTCATGGCCGGTCTCGGCGACCAGCTGCTGCTCGCTTCGAGCGGCGGGGTGTTGATCCGCACCGCGGTGCGCGAGGTCTCCTCCCAGGGCCGCGACGCGACCGGCGTGCGCCTGATGAGCCTCGACGAGGGACACAGCCTGGCCACCGCCGCGGTGGTGCCGGCCGAGGACGCCGACTAACCGTCGCGACGGGGGCCGGCGCCTAGACTGAACCGGCTCGCGACGGCCGCGGCCACGCGGGTGGCCGGCGCCAAGACCCGTCGCGCGGGGTCCGCATGCTGATCGTCCGAGAACTGGGTATCGAGATCGGGGCGCGCCGTCTGCTGGCCCCGGTCTCGTTCACCGTGGGCGCCGGGGAGAAGGTCGGCCTGGTGGGGCGCAACGGCGCCGGCAAGTCGACGCTGCTGGCGGTGCTCCTGGGCGCGCACCCTGAGCACCTGCGCATCACCGGCTCCGTCTCGCACCAGGGGACCCTCAGCCACCTGCCCCAGGAGCCGATCCCCGGGGGGCTGGGCGTGGAGCCGATCGGGCTGAACCACGTGCTCTCGGCGCGCGGGCTCGACCGTATCGACGCCGAGATGCAGCACGCTCGCCACGCCCTGGCGGCCGACCCCACCGAGGTGACCATCGCTACCTTCACCGGGCTGGAAGCGGACTTCCGCGAGCGCGGCGGCTACGAGGCCGAGTCCGAGGTCGCGCGCCTGGCCGCGGGACTGGGGCTCAAGGAGGATCTCCTGCTGGAGGACCTCGACTCGCTGTCGGGCGGCCAGCGCCGGCGCGTCGACCTGATGCGCGTGCTCTACGAGCGGCCCGACACCATGGTCCTGGACGAGCCGACCAATCACCTCGACCGGGCGGCCAAGCGGTGGCTCTTCGACGAGCTGGAGCGATTCGCGGGCAGCGTCATCGTGATCAGCCACGACCTGCCCCTGCTCGACCGTGCCATCGACCGCGTGCTCAGCCTGCGCGAGGGCGAGCTGCGCGAGTACAAGGGGAACTACACGAAGTACCTCGCCCTGGAGGCGGCCCAGCGCGAGAGCGAGGAGCGCCTCGCGGCCACCCAGGACGCCAAGATCAAGCAGCTGGCGACCCTGGCCGACTCCATGCGCGGCCAGACCGAAAAGCGCGCCCGACTGGCCAAGGTGCTGGACCGCAAGGTCGAGCGGCTCAAGGAGGACCGTGTCGAGGTCACCAAGCGCGAGCGCAAGGTCACCTTCCACCTGCCGGTCCCGCCGCGCAGCGGCGACATGCCGATGGCCGTCGAGCACGTGAACGTGGCGTACGGCTCGCTGCAGGTCCTGCGCGACACGACTTTCATCACGCGTCGCGGGGACCGCATCGTCATCGTCGGGCGCAACGGCGCCGGCAAGTCGTCGCTGCTGCGCTGCCTGGCCGGCACCCAGACGCCCCAGGCCGGGGTGATCCGCTTCGGGGCCAACGTGACCGTCGGCTACTTCGCCCAGGAGCACGAGCAGCTCGACTTCGACAAGACCGTCTTCGACCACCTGGCCAACACCACCGTGCCCACCGACGCCCAGCGCCGCTCGCTGCTCGGCGCCTTCGGGCTCAAGGGCTCGGCGGCCCACCAGCTGCCCGGCACCCTCTCGGGCGGCGAGCGCGCGAAGCTGTCCCTGGCGATCCTGGCCGCCAGCGACGCCAATCTGCTGCTGCTCGACGAGCCCACCAACAACCTCGACCCGGCCAGCGTCGACGCGCTCGGCGTGATGATGCGCAAGTGGAAGGGGACCATCGTGGCGGTGAGCCACGAGCGGCCCTTCGTCGAGCAGCTCGAACCGACCCACGCCGTGCTGCTGCCCGAGGAGTACTTCGACCTGTGGCGCGACGACTACATGGACCTCATCGAGCGGCGCTAGGCCCCGGGCCGGATCGGGCACCCCTCGGTACACTCGGGAGAAAGGCCCCGCGTCGGCACCGGAGTCCCTAGGACAGGAGGTCGCGGTGTCCACCACGATCACGATCGCGGTCATTGCGGGAATCATCGTTCTGTTGGGCATCGTGACGGTGACCAAGGCGGTGCGGATCGTCAACCAGGGCTTCGTCGGCGTGGTCACGCGCTTCGGCGAGTTCCGCAACATCCGCGAGGCCGGGCTGGCCTTCATCATCCCGTTCATCGAGAACATGCGCATGGTCGACGTGCGCGAGACGCCGCGCACCGGCGACCGCCAGCAGGTCATCACGCTGGACAACGTGGCGGTGATCGTCAACGCGACGATCTTCAGCCAGGTGGTCGACGTACGCCTGGCCCTCTTCACCAACTCCGACTACCTGGTCAGCGTGGACAACCTGGCGCGGACCTCGCTGCGCGCGGTGTTCGGCTCGATCTCGCTCGACGACGCGTTCTCCCAGCGCGAGCGCATCGGCACCCTCCTGCAGACCCAGATGGAGGAGGCCACCGACAAGTGGGGCGTGCGGATCAACCGCGTCGAGGTCCTCGAGATCACCCCGCCCGACCAGATCCTCCAGGCGATGGCCCTCCAGAAGCAGGCCGACCAGGAGAAGCGCGCGCGCATCCTCGAGTCCGAGGGCCAGCAGCAGTCCGCCGTCAACGTCGCCGACGGCCAGCGCCAGGCGGCGATCAAGGAGGCCGAGGGCGTCCAGCAGTCGCTGATCCTGCGCTCCCAGGGTCAGCGCCAGGCCCAGATCTTCGAGGCCGAGGGCCGCGCCCAGGCCATCGCCCTGGTCTACGAGGCGATCAAGGCCCAGAACGCCGACCCCACGCTGGTGGCGATCCTGCAGTTGGACACGCTGAGCAAGTTCGCCGAGAGCCCCAACGCCAAGCTGGTCGTCCCGGTCGAGACCGCCGCCCTGCTGGGCGCGGTCCAGGCGATCAAGAGCGTCATCGGCGACATGCCCGCCGCCACGCCGACCGGGGGCTAGACCCGCTCGACCCAGAGCGTCGTGCCGGTGGCCTTGCGCACGACGATCTTCTCGCCGCGCGCGATCGGCGCCGTGCCGTCGGTGACCGCGCGCCAGGACTCGCCCTTGACGATCACCCGGCCCGGGTGCACGTCGTCGCCCACCTCGACCTCGACGACCCCCGGCAGGTTGGTCAGGGCCGTGGGGGTCGGCGCGGAGAAGTCCGGCTTGTCGCCGCTGCGGAACTTGCGCAGGACGGGCGGGCGCAGCGCAGTGAGCATCACCCCCGACAGGACCAGCCAGAGGATGGCCTGGGCCGCGAACAGGACCCCGAAGAGCGCCAGGAAGAAGGGGATGATGGCCGCCGCGCCGATGAAGACCGCGATGAAGGCGTTCGAGTGCACCTCGGCCAGGATGCAGACCAGGATGATGATGAGCCAGAACAGGAGGGCGAACGCCACTAGCGCGAGTATACGGGTGGGCCCTTTCGCCCACCGGGCGCCGCGCTAGGACAGGCGCCGCTCGGAGGCCCAGTTGGTCAACTGGTGGCGGTTGGAGAGCTGGAGCTTGCGCAACACCGACGAGACGTGGCTCTCCACGGTCTTGACCGAGATGGCCAGCTCGGTGGCGATGTCCTTGTAGGCGTAGCCGCGAGCGATGAGGCGCAGCACCTGGCGCTCGCGCGGGGTGAGCTGGTCCAGCTCGGGGTCGCCCGAGAGGGCGGCCAGCGCGGGGTCGCTCTCGGCGAAGGCGTCGAGCACGAACCCGGCCAGGCGTGGCGAGAAGACAGCGTCGCCGGCCGACACCCGGTAGACCGCGTCGATGAGGTCGGCGCCCGAGATGTTCTTGGTGACGTAGCCGCGCGCCCCGGCGCGCACGATGGCGATCACGTCCTCGGCCGCGTCCGAGACCGACAGCGCGAGGAACTTGACCACCGAGTTCTCGTGGTGCACCCGGCGCAGGACCTCCAGGCCGCCGCCGTCGGGCATGTGCACGTCGAGCAGTACCACGTCGGGGGAGCGCTCCAGGATCATCTGGGCGCCCGCCTCGACCTCGTCGGCCTCGCCGACCAGCTCGACCGAGCCGGCCAGCTCGGCGCGGATCCCCGCGCGGATCAGCTCGTGATCGTCGACCAGGAAGACGCGCGGCTGGCCCACGGCTAGGTCGCGCGCGGCAGGACCAGCCGGACCTCGGTCCCGGCCCCCGGCGCGGTCTTGACGGTGGCCGTGCCGCCGTGCTGGGCGACGCGGTCGCGGATCGACAGCTTGATGCCCTGGCGGTCCGCGGCGACCGCGGTCAGGTCGAAGCCGCGCCCGGTGTCGCGCACGAAGATCGACACGGCCGACGGCTCGACCTCGCCGTAGAGGGCGACCTGGGCCGCGCCCGACCACTTGGCGGAGTTGACGCACGCCTCGCGGGCCGCGCCGACCATGGCGAGGACTGCCTCGTCGACCGGGCAGTCGCCCACGGTCACCAGCTCCACCGGCGTCCCGTAGTCGCGCTCGACGTCGTGCTGGAGCGCGCCCAGCATCGAGGCGAGGGTCTCCGCGGCGTGGTTGGTCGCCTTGAGCGCGTCGGGGTCGAACATCCAGCGGCGCAGCTCGCGCTCCTCGGCGCGGGCCAGCCGCACCACGTCGGTCGGATTGTCGGCGTTGCGCTCGATGAGCGTCAACGTCTGGAGCACCGAGTCGTGCACGTGGGCGATGAGGGCGGTGCGCTCTTCCATGCGCACCCGCTCGCGCCGCTCGCGGGTCAGGTCGCGCACGTTCTGGAGCCACCACGGCGCCAACAGGAACATGAGGCCGCCGACGAGGATGACGGTGCCGACCAGCGCGGGCACGGCGCCGCCCCAGACGCCGCCGATATGGGCCAGGATGTCGAGCCCGATGACCGCCAGCACGACGCCCGGGATGACGCGCAGGGCGACTGCCTTCACGCCGCGGGCCTTGGCCCCGCCCACGACGGGCGCGGCCTCGAGGATCCCCTCGATGTGCGCGCGCTCGTCGGGCGAGGCGCCGCGCCAGACGAAGAGCAGCCCGATGCCGCTCAGCACGATCGTCCACACGAACCCGGCCGTGCCCTGGAGGGCGAGCGAGTCGGTCGCGAGCAGGACCGCGGCCACGATGATCGTCGACCAGACCGCCACCAGGAGGGCCCGCCGGTTGGCCGACAGCCGCTCGCCGATGGACTCCACCTCGCCGGCGCGCTCGAGGAACAGCCACGTCGCGACGTACAGGACCAGCCCGGCCCCGTAGAGCAGCACCGCCAGGGTGAACAGCACGCGCACGGAGCGCTCGCGCACGCCCAGGCGCACCGCGATCCCGGCGCAGACGCCGCCGAGGATCGCCCCTCGCCGGGCCCGACGCAGCGGGCGCTGGGCGACGCCCAGGCGCAGCTCGTGCTCGGCGGGCCCGGGGACGGTCGGCTCCGGGCTCGCGGCGGGACGCTCGAGGCGCTCCGGATCGATCACGTCAACTCCTGAGCTCGCGGGGTACCCGACAAGTCTGACACCGCGCCCGGCGGGTGTCACTGGGGGAGAACCCTGAGGGGGGCGGCGGTTCTCAGGGTTCCTCCCGATGGTTCGGAGATTCACAAACTCCTACCGTGGGCTCATGGACGACGTTGCGCCCCCGACCGACACCCCCGACGAGCCCACGGCCCCGACCGCCGTGGCGCCAACCGCCGTGACACCGGCCACCGGAACGCCGACCGCCGAGACGCCGACCGCGCCGGCGACCGGTTCGGCGCGCCTGCACCGCAGCGCGTCGCACAAGCTCTTCGGCGGCGTGGCCGGGGGTCTGGGCGAGCGCTTCGACATGGACCCCAACATCTTCCGGATTGCCTTCGTCGTCCTGACGCTGGCCTTCGGCCTCGGCGTCGTGCTCTACCTGGCCATGTGGCTCGTGCTCCCGCGCGACCCCGCGGGCGACGCCCACCCCGACACCTCGCCGCGCGTCGCGAAGGATCGAACGAACTGGCCGTACGCGGCGCTCATCGTCGCGGTCATCGTGGTCGCGCTGATCGCCTTCTCGATCCTCAACAGCGACCACACCCGCTTCCACGGGCCCGGGATCGGCCGGGGCTTCTTCTTCGTGTGGGTCCTCATCCTGGGCGCCCTGGCCGTCGTGGCGCTGCGCTCGACGGTACGCCGGCTGAGCTTCCTGCGCTTCGTGGCCCTCTTCTTCGTCATCGGTCTGAGCGCGGTCGTCCTCGCGTCGGGCGCGGTGCTGACCTACCTGGCCTCGACCGGCGTTCCCCTGACGGGGGGCATCGGCGAGCGGGTCTTCTATCCCACGAGCCTCGGTGGAGTTCACCGGACCTACCGCACCGAGTTCGGCGCGTTGACCCTGGATCTGCGTGGCGTGCGGTTCCCCGCCGCCGGCTATCGGGTGGACGCCAGCGTGGCCGTGGGCGACCTCACCGTGTACGTGGCGCCCAACGTCGTGGTCGATCTGCGCACCCACGTGGGCGCTGGCACCATCAAGTACGGGGTCGTCCAGCCGTGGGGCTTGGAGAGCGAACCGTTCAGCGACGTCCCGACCACGCTCTCGGGCAAGGCGATCGCCCGCGCGCCGCACCTCACGCTCGACGTCCAGGTGGGCATCGGCGCGATCTTTCTGGGCCGCCAGCCCCCGACGTCGTCCACGAACCCGCCGACGCCGTCTAAGCCGGCCGTGGCGCCGACCAGCTGATCGTCGACGCACCTACGGGCGCTGGCCACCGAGCTCGCTCGACCTCGAGCGCGCGGTGTCGCGCTAGCCGAGTAGCCGACGCTCCTCGGATTCGCTGAGCCAGCGCTCGGGCCACGGCCGGTCACCCCACCACTCGACGACCTCGTCGACGCTGTCCTCGAGGGGCCTCAGGAACAGGCCGTGCGCGAGGGCCTTGGCCGCGTCGACGTCCATCAGGGTCTCCGATCCTCCCCCCGACCACAGCGGCATCTTGGCCTCCAGGCCGGCCTCGCGGACCCGCTCGGGACTGACGACGCGGACCGTGGTGCCGTCGGGCGCCACGTGGCGGACCACGCGTTCGATGACGTCGACGTAGCCGGCGGCCGGGTTGGGCCCGGCCACGTGGAAGGCCCCGGGGGTCGCGGACGCCGTCAGGCCGACGACGAAGTTGGCGAGGTCGCGCGCGTCGACGTACTGCATCGCGCTGGCGCGCGGTCCCGGCGCGGCCACCACGCCGCCCCGGCGCGCGCGCTGGACCCAGTAGGGGAAGCGCAGCGTGGCGTCGTGGCCGCCGATCACGTAGGTCGGTCGCACGACGGTGATCGACTCGCCGAAGTGGGCGGCCGCGGCTCGCTCGGCCGCCGCCTTGAGCGGCCCGTAGGTCTCGCCGGTGATCGGGCCCTCCGGGTCCAGCCCCGCCTCGTCGTGCAGCTCGGCCGTCGCCTCGGTGGCCCCGGGGGACGCCGGGTCGCGGTAGGCCGAGATCGACGAGATCTGCAGGTGGTGTCCGCCGCGTGGGCCCAGCGCGGCCGCCAGGCGCTCGACGTCGCTGGGGCGGTAGGCGGTCGTGTCGACGGTCGCGTCAAAGGAGCGCCCCGTCAGCGCCGACAGGTCGCTGGTCCGGTCCCCGACCAGGCGCTCGACCTCGTCGGGTAGGTCGTGGTCGGTGACCCCGCGGTTGATCACGGTCACCGCGTGCCCCTGGCGCCACGCCGACTGGGCGATGGCGCGCCCGACGAAGGAGGTGCCGCCCACGATCAGAATCCTCACGCCCCCCGCTCCCTCTCCGCGGCACCCCCGGTGCCCGTTTCCGGTCCGGTCACTCTATCGGCCGCCCTTGACAGAGCGCCTGGCGGCGGAGAGACTCGGCCCGTGAGCACCGCCAGCGTCGACGAGTACCTCCTGGGTCTCGACGGGACCCAGCGCGCCACGCTGTGCGACCTGCGCGCGCTGCTGCGCGAGCTGCTGCCCGGCGCCGAGGAGTGCATCTCGTACGGCATCCCCGGGTACCGGGTCGACGGCCACGTGGTGGCGGGCTTCGCCGCATTCCGCAACCACCTCAGCTACTTCCCGCACAGCGGGTCGGTGATCCCCCAGATGGCGCGCGAGCTACGCGGCTACAAGACGTCGCGCGGGACGCTGCGCTTCGCCAACGACACGGCGCTGCCGCGACCGATCGTCGAGAAGCTGGTCGCCCTGCGGCTGCGAGAGCTGCACTCGCGGGTGTAGCGAACCGGGCGCGGTGACAGCGCGCCGGTAGCCTCGCACCATGTCCGGCCTGACGCTCTACGCGAGCTCGGACCTGCGCCCCCTGGCCGCGCACTTCGTGGCCGACCAGCGTCCGGGCGCCGACCCGCTGCGCCGGCGCACCGTGGTCGTGCCCAACGTCCTGGTCGGACAGTGGTTCGAGCAGGAGGTGGCGCGCCGCACCGGCCGGGCCGGCCGCGGCGACGGGGTCGCCGCCAACCTTGACGCCATCTTCCTCACCGGGCTGCTGGGCCGTCTCCTGTACGGCGACGCCGCGGGGATGGACCGGTGGTCGGGTCCGGCGCTGGGCGTGGAGATCTTCGACCTCGACGGGAACCTCTCATTGAGCGAGGCGCGCCGACGCGGGGACGCGCTGGCGCGTCTGGTGGCCCTGCGCTCCGAGGAGCTGGACGAGCGACTCGACGCCGAGCCCTTCGCCGCGGAGCGGGCGCTGCTCGCCGCACGGGCCGGATCGGGCCTGTGGCCGCCGCGCCGTCAGTTCGAGCGCGCGGGCCTGACGCGTCCCGACGCGGCCGGTGATCGGCTGACCCTCTTCGGCTGCCTGGCGTCACCGGTGGGCGCCCTGGCCGCCGAGGTCGTGCGCGCCGTCGCGGACATCGTCCCCGTGGACCTCTACGTCGCCGTGCCCGCGCGCGATCTGCTGGACGTCGACGTGGCGACGGTGGCCCCGGAGGAGCGCTCGCTGCTCGAGCGCTGGGGGGCTCCGGCCGGCGCGCACCTTGGAGTCTGGCGTCGCGTCGCGCGACCCGAGCGGGTGGAGTGGCTCGAGGTCGCCTCGCCCGAGGACGAGGAGAGGCGCGCGGTGATCGGCGCGTTGGCGAGCCACGACCTCCCGGGGGGCGCGGCGAGGGTCACGCCCTTCGTCGAGGTCCACCAGACCGTGGGGTTGGCCCGCCAGGTCGAGGTGGCGCGCGACGCGCTCCTGCACGCCATCGACGAGCTCGGCGTCGCCCCCCACGACGTGCGCGTCGTCACGGCAGCGCCCGACGCGGTGGTGCCCCTGCTCGCCACCTACTGGCAGCCCACGGCGGTCGAGGACGAGGGTGCGCCGCGGTTGCAGTTCGAGGTCGCCGACCCGGGTGCGCGGCGTCGCTCGTCGCGCGTCGACGCCTTCGTGCGGCTCCTGCGCGCGCTCGACGCACCCCTGACCCAGCACGACGTCGCGGCCCTGCTGGGCGAGCCGTCACTGCTCGCCGGGCTCGGCCTGTCGCGCGCCGAGGCCGAGCGCGTGCTGTCCCTCGCGCGCGAGGGCCGCGTGAGCCTCGGTCTGGACGCGGGCGACCCCGTGCGGGCGGGGATCTTCGCGGCGCACGACGACGCGGGGTCGTGGCGGCGTCTCGTCGACCGCGTCGCGCTGGCCGCGTGCCTCGACCCCGCCGACGAGCCCGCCGTCGTGGCGACGCTCGGGGTGGCCGAGGACCTGGAGGCCGTCGCGAGGTTCGACGCCCTCGTCGGGTTGTTGGCGGAGGCCCGCGGGCCGGCGCGCGAGGCGCACCCGCTGGGCGTGTGGTGCGAGCGTCTGACCTCCTGGGTCCGGGTCATCGAGCGCGACGAGCGGGTGCGCGACCCCAGTCTCGATGGGGTGCTCACCCGCCTGGGCGCCCTGGCGGCCACGTCGACGCGGCCGGTCCCCTTCGCCGACGTGCGCGACCTCGTCGAGTCGCTGGCCTCCGGCACGGGCGGCGCCTCGCTGCTGGGTCGCGGGGGCGTCAGCCTGGTCGACGCCGAGGGCGCCTCGAGCATCCCCTACGCCGTCACCTGCGTCCTGGGCGTCGACGAGGAGTTGCTGCCCGAGCCGGCGCGTCGCGTGGGCGAGTGGGGCGAGGCGCGACCCACCGATCCGGACCCCCGGGCGGAGTTTCGACTCGCGCTGCTCAACCTGGTGGCGAGCACCGAGCGCCGGGTGCTGCTCTTCACGAGCGATCGGCGGGTCGTCGACGGCGCCGTCCTGCCGACGTCGCTGCCCCTGGTGGAGCTGGCCGACGCGCTGGCGTCGGGCCCCGCGGGATCGGGCCGGGCGCCGACGGTGCGGCGCCACCCGCGCTACGGGTTCTCCCCGGGGGGGTCGGGCGTCGTCGACGTCGCGGCCGCGGATTCGTCGACGCCCGCGTTCACCTTCGATCCGGTGCACGCCGCGACCGCCACGCAGCTGGCCGCGCGGCGCCCGTCGTCGCCCGAGGACGACGTGCCCCTCTACCGAGTAACCGACGTGGTGACTCCCGGCGAGTCCGCCGTCGCGGTGGAGGAGCTCGTGCGCTTCTTCCGCAACCCCCAGCGGATCTTCCTGCGCGACGTGTACTCCTCGGCGCAGGTGAGTGACGCGACGCAGACCGAGCGCCCGGACGCCCCCTTCCTCGACGCCGGCGACGCCCTGCACCTCTTTCCCCTGCGCGAGCGGCTGCTGCGCCGCGCCGTGGAGACGGGCGTCGACCCCGCGGCGCCCGAGGGCGCCGACACCGACGTCGCCTCGGTCGCCACGGGATTTCGCGCGCGTTCGACGGCGGCGCTCGACCTCGAGGGCCTCACCCGCTTCGCGGCCCACGTGCGCCGGTCGTTGCTCGATGCCCACGCCGCGCGCGCGCCGATCGGGCGGCGCCCGGCGATCGTCGCCGGCGCGACCCGGGAGGTCTCGCGTGCGCCCGTGGAGCTCTACGACAGCGACGTCGGTCCGGTGCTGGTGGAGTACACGCCGTCGCGCGACTACCGGTCGCGCCTGATCGGGCTCGTGGTGCGCCAGGCCGTCGTGACGGCCGAGACCGGCGCGCCGGTGACCGCGGTGCTGCTGCGCGGGGCGTCGAGCGTGGAGGCGCAGCACCCGGACGAGCGGCCCTACCTGGTGTCGACCTGGCGCGGCGACGACGCCCGCGGGACGGCCCGCGCGGTGCTGGACGCCCTCCTCGCCCTCTACGACAAGCGCCTCGAGCGCCTGCCCCTGCACCTCAACGCCACGTCGCTGGCGACCGATCCCCGATTCTGCGGGCGCGACGACGGGTTCCTCGCCGACGCCGCGCGGGAGTGGCTGCGCCCGGGCGCGTTCACCGGGGGGGCGGACTGGGGGGAGTCGACGACGCCCGAGAACCGATTCCTCCTGCCGCTGACCATGGCCGAGCTGCGCACGGTCTTCGACGGGCAGTTCACCGCCCAGTCGGCCGAGCTCACGACCGCGCTGCGCCCCCTCACGGTGCGCGCCTATCTCAGCAGCGAATCGTGGGTCGCGTGCCTGGGCGCCCGACGGGGGGGCCGAGGTGGCTGAGTTCGATGTGATGAGCTCCCCGTTGCGCGTCGAGGGTCGCGACGCGGTGCCCCAGCCGCTGCTCGTCGAGGCCGGGGCCGGCAGCGGCAAGACCTGGACGCTGGCGCACCTGGCCACGCGGTTCATGATCGAAGACGGCGTCGAGCCCGGCGAGATGCTCCTGGTCACCTTCACCCGAGACGCGGCGCGCGAGCTGCGCGGGCGGGTGCGCGACCACCTGAGCGAGGTGATCGAGTTTCTCGAGGACCCGGCGGCGACCGGGGGCGGCGCGCCCTGGCGTGACCACCTGGCGCGCCGCTGGGTCGAGGACGGCGCGCGGATGCGCGACCTGCGCCGGGCGCGCCACTGCCGCGCGACGCTCGACGCGTTGCACGCGCGGACCATCCACTCCTTCGCCGCGGTCAACGTCGTGACCTCGGGCGCGCGCAGCGACGACGGCCGGCTCTGGCGACAGGCCGTCAACGGGACCCTGTCGCGCTGGGCGCTGGAGCGTCCCGAGCTCCTGGCCGGCGACGAGGTCGATCGAGCGACGCTCGACGCGGTGGCCAACGCCCTCTACCAGGCCGGAGTGCGCCGGGGCGAGACGGCGACCGCCGTGCGCGTCGAGCCCGCGGGGCCGGGCGGGGACACCCCGGGCAACGGCGCGGAGCGCACGGCGCGCGTGCAGCGCGACATGGCCCGCGAGATCGTGGCGCGCTTCTCCGACCTGCTGCTCCAGGCGGGCCGCACCTCCTACGCCGACCTGGTGGTGGCGCTGGCCGACCGCTTGGAGCACCGCGACGCCCAGCGCTTCGTGGCCGAGCTTCGCGCGACGTTTCGGGTGGTCATGATCGACGAGTTCCAGGACACCGATCCGCTGCAGTGGCACGTCTTTCGAGAGGTGTTCCTCGACGCGCCGGCGACGCGACTGGTCCTGGTGGGCGACCCCAAGCAGGCGATCTACGGGTTCCGTTCGGGCGCGGTGGAGACCTTCCTGGAGGTTCGCGACTACTGCCGGTCGCGCGGGATCCCCGGGGCGACGCTGGGGACCAACTACCGGTCGACGCCGGCCCTGGTCGACGCGGTCAACCGCCTCTTCGTCGGGACGGACTTCCACTACCCGCTGGCCGAACGCGCCGAGCCGGTGATCGGCTTCACGCCGGCGAGGGCCGAGCGCGCCGACCTCGACCCGGCGGCGCGCGTGGGCCCCGGTGTCGCGTCGCTGCACCTGCGCGCGGCGAAGTACGCGTCGACGAACGACGAACGCACGCTCGAGGAGGTCGCGGCGTACGTGGGGCGCGCCCGCGCGGCGGGCTACGCCTACCGCGACGTGGCGGTGCTCTGCTGGTCCAACCGCCAGTGCGCCGCGGTCCACCGTCACCTCTCGCGCCAGCGGATCCCCAGCGTCACCGCGAGCGGCGAGTCGATCTTCGCGTGCCCCGCCGCGACGCAGCTGCGCCTCCTGCTGCGAGCCCTGGCGTCGCCCGAGGACGTCGGTCTCACCGAGGCCCTGCGCGTGACGTGGTTCCGGGGTCGACACGCGGCCGACCCGTCGAGCGGCGAGATGGGCCGGTGGGTGACCCAGCTGTCCGGCGAGTTCGCGCGCGTCGGCGTCGGCGCGGTCACGCGCTTCCTGCGCAGCCGCGCGGTCGAGGAGGTCGTCCTGGGCACCCGCGACGGCGAGCGGAACCTGACCGACCTGCACCACCTGGGCGAGCTGCTCGGCCGCGAGTGCGACGGCCTGCGGTCGGTGGCCCTGGTGGTCGACTGGCTGGACGCGGCGTCGACCTCGCTGGACGCCGACGAGGCCGTGACCGCCCGGCGTCTGGAGACCGAGAGCGACGCGGTCCGGGTGCTGACGGTTCACAAGTCCAAGGGCCAGGAGTTCGCGGTGGTCCTGCTGCCCTTCGTGCGCGAGAGCTACCGCGCCGTGGGCACCGGGCGCGACGCCCTCCAGCGGTGGGTCGAGGGAGGGGTCACCGTGGTCGACGCCGGTTCCGGGGTGGCGTGGGGCGACGCCTCGGACGTCGCGGCGCGGCGCCTGCGCACCGAGGCCGCCCAGGCGGGCGAGCGCCGCCGCTTCCTCTACGTCGCCCTCACGCGGGCCCGTGACGCCGCGGTGCTCTGGTGCGCGCTGCCGCGCAACACGCCCTTCAGCGGCGAGCTCACGCGGCTGCTCTTCGACCGCGCCGAGAGCCCGGCGGGCTCGAGCGTTCGCAACCGGACGATCGGCGAGGTGCGCGACCACTTCGTCGGCGCGACGAAGACGTCACCGCTCGACGAGCGCCTCGTCGCGGCGCGCGCCGACCCCGCCGGCGCCTTGCGCGCGACCTTCGCCGACACGCCCACCATCGAGGTCTTCACGCTGGGCGCCGACCCGGTGCCCGCAGTCGGCGCGGGGGCCACCGGCCCCGACGTGGTCGCGGCCTCGGCCTTCGTCGCGGGGCGCGCGCCGGGGCTGGCCTACGAGCGGCGGCGCTGGTCCTACAGCGCCGTGGCCGCCGACCTGACGGCGACGGCCGAGGGGGACGCCGAGCTGGACGACGCGCCCGGCCTCGACGAGGCCGCCGCGACCGACGGGGCCGAGCTGGACGACGAGCGGGTGCGCGAGGACGTGGCCGGCGTCTTCGGGTCGCTGGCCGGACCCGGGCTGGGCGTCCTGGTCCACCAGGTGCTCGACGCGGTGCTGGCCCACCCCGAGGCCAGCGTGGACGACCTGGTCACGGGGGCGTTCGCTCGCGAGGCCGGCCGGCTCGGCGCCACCGCGGGCGACGTCGCGCGCGTCGCGGCGTCGTTGCGGGAGCTGCTGGGCCGGCCGCTGGTCCCGACGCTGGCCGGACGCACCCTGGCCGACCTGGCCCCGGGCGACGTCGCCACCGAGATGCGCTTCACCCTCGCGCTGGCCGGTCCGCCCTCACCCGAACGGTTGGTGGCGGCGCTGGCGGCCGTGGGTCGACTCGACCAGTCGGGCGAGGACGGGCGCGGTCTCTTCGCCGACTACCTCGGTGCGGGCTGGCCCGTCGAGGGCCAGCTCTCCGAGGGGTTCCTGGTCGGCAGTCTGGACCTCACCGTGCGCGGGGTGGACGGCCGGTACCGGATCGTGGACTACAAGACCGACCAGCTGCCCGGCGCGCGTCGCCCCTACGCCCCGGCGCGCCTGCGCCGTCACATGGAGGCGGCCCACTACCCCCTCCAGGCGCTCTTCTACTCGGTGGCGCTCCACCGGTTCCTGCGCCACCGCCTGGCCGGCTACGACCCGGCGCACCACCTGGGCGGCGTCGACTACCTCTTCGTGCGCGTCGTCGGCGACGGGTCGGCCCAGGGCGACGACGGCGTCGCCGCCTGGCCGATCTCCCCGGTCGCCGTGGCCGCGGCCTCCGACATCCTGGGCGGCGACGATGCCTAGCGCGGCGGCCTTCGCGACGCCCGACGCGGTCCTGGCCGAAGTGATCGTGCGGCGCTTCACCTCGGACGGTGCGGATCCCCTAGCGCTCGCGGCGGTCGGGGTCGTGACGCGCTCGCTCGAACTGGACCACGTGGCGCTCGATCTCGCGGACCCCGCGACGCGCGAGGAGGTGCGCGTTCGCGCCGGGGCGTCGGCCACCCCGGCGCTCGCGTCGCTGGTCGCGGCGCTGGCCGCCGAGCCGGCGCTGTGCACGATGGCGTCGGCGTTCGACGACCTCGACGACGTCGGGCCGCCGCTGGTCTGCGTCGACGGGCGCTACCTCTACGTCCGCCGTCTGGCCGCGGCCGAGTACCGGGTCGCCCGGGCGATCAGTGACGCGCGCGACACCGAGCTGGCGCTGCCCGGGGGCGTGACCGACGAGATCCTGGCGCGCGCCGGGGCGTCCCTGGCCGAGGAGCTCGCGGCGCGCGGCACGCCGAGCCCGGAGTTGGTCGAGGTCGCGCGGCGCTGCTTGACGCGGCGGGTCTCGTTCCTCACCGGGGGACCGGGCACGGGCAAGACGTGGCTGGTCACCCAGGTCCTTCGCCTCCTGGACCGCGCCCTGGCGGAGGCCCGTCCGACCCGTCCGGTGAGCGTCGTGGTGGCCGCCCCCACCGGCAAGGCGGCCCGGCGGTTGGCCGAGGGACTCGACGCGGCGCTGGACGGCGGTCGGTTCGCGCACCTAGTGCGCGATCGCGATCGGGAGGGTTCGCTGCACCACCTCCTCGGGGTCCACCCCCAGTCGCGTCGCGGGGCCGAGCCCCTGCGCCACGACGTGGTGGTCGTCGACGAGGTTTCGATGGCCGACCTCGTCCTGTTGGACCTGCTGCTGCGCCCCGGCGACGAGGGTGACGCGCGCCGCGTGGTGCTGATCGGCGACCCCGATCAGCTGGTGTCGGTGAACGTCGGGGCCGTCCTGGCCGACGCGGTGCGCCCCGAGGCGCGCACCGCGCCCCTGGTCTCGCGACTCTCGACCGTCCACCGCACGGACCGCCCCGGGGTCCTCGACCTGGCCGACGCCGTGCGACGCGGCGACGTCGACGCGGTGGTCGATCAGTTGGACGCCGGTTCGCCCGACGTGGCGTACCTCACGGGCTCGCGGGACGCCGCGCTCGTGGCGTACGTCACCGCGCACGCGGCGCGCGTCGGCGAGCTTGCGCGGGCCGGTGACGGGGCCGGCGCCCGGGCCGCCACGCGCGCCGTGGCCGTCCTGGCGGCCCACCGCGAGGGGCCCGGGTCGGTGGCCTGGTGGAACGCGGTGGTCGGCGCGCGCTACCGGCGCCCCGGCGCCGCCGAGGCCGGGGAGCGCTTCGGCGTCGGCGAGCCGGTGCTGGTGACGCGCAACCAGCGCTCGCTCCGCCTGAGCAACGGCGACCTCGGCGTGGTCATCGAGCGCGACGGTCACCGACTGCTCTACGTCGACGAGCAGCGCGTCTACCCGGTCGGCTCGGTGGGCTTCTGCGAGCCCGCGTGGGCGATGACCATTCACAAGTCCCAGGGCAGCGAGTTCGACCACGTGGTCGTCGTCCTGGCGCCGCCGGGCTCGCCGCTGCTGACGCGCGAGCTCCTCTACACCGGGGTGACGCGCGCCGGACGGCGCGTCACGGTCGTCGGCGCGCGCGAGGCGGTGGCCACCGCCGTGGCCACCGAGGTCCAGCGGGTCTCGGGATTGACCTACCGGCTCGCGCTCGGGTCAGTCGACGGTGAGCGGGGCGGTGAGCAGGCGGGTCAGTGAGCGCGCCACGCCCGGCGTGATCACCCGGTGCGAGCGCACCACGTAGATCGGCGCGGTGCGGTCGGGCTCGAACTTCGCGCGGAAGCGGTTGATCGCCTGGAAGCGGTAGCGGTGGTCGAAGTGGCGCAGGACCCGCGTGCCCAGCAGGCCCAGCGGGGGGTCGGCGTCGGCGGGTCCGTCGGGTCGCCAGAAGGTCAGCGGGCCGTTGCCGGCGACGTCGTACCCGTCGTCGCGGAAGGTGTCCAGCGCGCAGGCCATCGCGCCCTCCAGCGCGCCGCGCGGCGCGTCGGGCGCGCGCACCGGGTCCTGGAGGTACCAGGCGCGCGCGTTGATCGGCGTGCAGCTCACCGAGGCCACGACCCCCTGGGCGCCCTCGGCCACGAAGTAGCGCCGGATCGTCTGGAGCTCCTCGAAGGAGGTGCGCAGGAAGGAGTCGGTGGCGCGCTCGGGTCGCGCGGCCTTCCAGCGCTGCTCGACCGACGTCAGCGCGGCGCGGTCGCGCGGGTCGGTCCGGGGGGACGCCTCGCGCCAGTCCAGCCCCAGGTGCGCCGCGTGGCTGCGGGCCCAGCGCACCTTCTGACGCCGCCCGCCGGCCAGCGACCAGGTGGCCAGGTCGAGGAAGCACTCGGTGCCGACCCAGGCGGTGCACAGCCCCAGCGCCTCGCCGGCGGCGCGCACCGTCTCGTTCACCGGCATCGCGATGAGCTGGCGACCCGTCGAGCGCGCGTGGTCGACCAGCGCGACCAGCAGCCCGGGCTGGTCCTCGGGCGCGGCCACCGGCGAGCGCCACGCCAGGACGCACCGACGGGTCTCGAGGAACGGGGCGAAGCCGGTACGCGGCGCGTTCCACAGGACGCGCCAGGGGTCCGGTCCGAGGACCGAGTAGTGACCGGCCTCCGCGCCGTGGCGAGCCAGCACCTCGGCGACCTCGGGGAGCGCGAGATCCGCGGGCTCGACGCCGGGCGTCGTCCGGGTCGCGCGCACGGTCATGGGTGTCCTGGATAGCACGCCGCGGGCCCTCGGCGCGGACGTCACCGCGACCCCGGGGCCCCGGGCGCGCGCGAGGCCGGACGTTAGGCTCAGCGCGTACTCGCGGGTGTCGCGGGGGGCCGCGAGGTTGCGGGAAACGGGGTTCGAGGTGCCAGAGGCCAGGGCGAGCGGCAGGACCAGGCGGCTCGCGGTCTGCTACGACGACCTGCTGGCCGTGGCCACCAATCTGCGCTGGACCTGGAAGGTCGAGGCCCGCCAGCTCTTCGCCTCCCTCGACCCGGAGGCCAGTCCCGGGGCTCTGGAGTGGCCCCACCAGCTGCTGCGCGGGCTCGGCCGGAGCCGGGTCGCCGAGCTGCTGCGCGGCGACCCGGAGATCGCCGAGTTGGCCCGGCGGGTGGTCGAGGACTTCCGCTCCTACGACGCGACGTCTGCGGCCACCTGGTTCCCCACGCGCCACCCCGGACGGCGCAACCTGGTCGTCGCGTACTTCGCTGCCGAGTACGCCCTCACCGACTCCCTGCCGATCTTCGCCGGCGGCCTGGGCACCGTCGCCGCGGAGCACCTGAAGGCCTCCAGCTCGCTCGGGGTGCCGGTGGTCGGCGTGGGTCTGCTGTACCGCGGGACCTCGCACCAGTGGCTCGACCGCGAGGGCCGCCAGCACGAGGCCTGGGACATGACCTCGCCCTCGCAGATGCCGATCGAGCTGGCGCGCGACTCCCTGGGCCGGATCGTGCGGGTGACGGTGGCCCTGCCCGGGCGCGACGTCCAGGTGGCCGTCTACCGCGCCCGCGTCGGCCGCAACCACCTGCTGCTGCTGGACACCGCGGTCGACGCCAACTCGCCGGCCGACCAGACCCTGACCGCGCGCCTCTACGACAGCGACGTCGAGACGCGGATCTCCCAGGAGCTGATCCTGGGCGTGGGCGGGGTGCGGGCGCTGGCCGCGGTGGACGTCGAGCCCGCCGTGCTGCACCTCAACGAGGGCCACTCGGCGTTCGCCGCGCTCGAGCACGTGCGCCGGTTCATGGCCCGCGAGGGGCTCAACTTCGACGAGGCGCGGGCGGCCACGCGCCCGGGGATCCTCTTCACGACCCACACCCCGGTCGCCGCGGGGCACGACTACTTCGCGCCGGCGCTGGCCCGGCGGTTCCTGGCCGCCTACGCCGCGCCGCTGGGGATCGACCTCGAGGAGCTGGTGTCGCTCGGCCGGCTGCAGCCGGCGAACCCCGACGACGCCTTCTGTCCCACGGTCTTCGCGATGCGCCTGGCCGGGCACCGCAACGGGGTGTCCCGACTGCACGGCGTGGTCACCCGCGAGCAGTGGGCGGCGCTCTGGCCCCGCCTGCCCCTCAAGGAGGTCCCGGTGGGTCACGTCACCAACGGGGTCCACCTGCACTCGTGGGCCACGCGCCAGTTCAACACGCTGCTGACCTCGATGGTCGGGGGCCAGTGGCGCACCACGCCCGGCGATCCGGCGATGTGGGCGCGCCTGCGCGACGTCGACGACGCGGACCTCTGGCGGGTCAAGAACGACGCGCGCCGCGAGCTGGTCGAGTTCACCCGGCGCCGCGCGCGCCAGGAGCTCGCGCGCCGCCACGCCCCGAGCGAGCGGGTCACCCCGGTGACGCTGCTCAACCCGGCCTGGCTGACGCTGGGCTTCGTGGGGCGCTTCGTCGCCTACAAGCGACCCACGCTGCTGCTGAGCGACCCCGAGCGCCTGGCGCGCCTGCTCACCGACGCGCGCCGGCCCGTGCAGATCGTCTTCGCCGGCAAGGCCCACCCCAACGACGAGTCCGGCAAGCAGCTGCTGGCCAACATGATCGAGTTCGCCGCGCACTACGACGTGGCCGACCGGGTGGTGTTCATCGTCGACTTCGACACGACCATGGACCGCGCGCTGGCCCAGGGGGCGGACGTCTGGCTCAACACGCCGCGCCGGCCCCTCGAGGCGTGCGGCGTCGGGGGCATGAAGGCGGGGATGAACGGCGCGCTGACCTTCTCCACGGTGGACGGCTGGTGGGACGAGGCCAGCCGGGACGCGGACGCCGCCGCGCCGCCGATCGGCTTCACCATCGGAACCGCGGGACCCTACGCCGACGAGGCGACCCAGGACGTGATCGACGCCGCGTCGCTCTACGACGTGCTGGAGAACGAGATCGTCCCGCGCTTCTACGAGCGCGACGAGCGCGGCGTGCCGCGGGCCTGGATGGCCTCGGTGAAGCAGTCCATGTCGACCCTGGCGCCGACGTGGGACTCGCTGCGCATGACGCGCGAGTACACCGAGTCCTACTACCTGCCCGGACACCTGCGCGTCGAGCAACTGCGCTCCGGCGGGGCGCGATCGGCCCGGGACCGGGCCCGCGAGCTCGCGCGGCTGCGGGCGAGCTGGCCCGCGCTGAGCGTCGCGGTGACGCGGCGCGACCCGCTGGCCGGCGGCGCGCAGCGCGTCGTCCTGGAGGTGGGCCTGGGGGCCCTCGACCCGGCCGACCTGCTCGTCCAGCTCTGGGTCGCCTCGCGCGCTGGCGTCACCCGGTCCATCGACGCGGCGCTCCAGGGCCGCGAGGGCGCCGGGGCGACCTACGTCGCCGTGCTGACCGACCCCGCCGACGACCCGGCGCTCGAGGTGGTGGCGCGCATCCTGCCCTCGCCGATCCACACCGACGGCGAGGCGATGGCCGGGCTCATCACGTGGTCGCGGTGAGCCGCGACGCCGCCGCACGGGTCACCCCGGCGCTGCGCGAGCTGGCCGGCCTGCGCGGCGTCGCCCTGTCCTACGTCGACTGGCGCAAGGTCGAGCACCCGGCCGGGGTCGAGAGCCTGATCGCCGTGCTCAACGCCTTCGGCGACACCGACCCGATGGCCACGCCCGACGACGCGCGCGCCGTGCTGCGCGAGCTGCGCGACCGGTACCGGCACCGCATCGTCGAGCCGGTCTACGTGGTCGACGAGGGCGTCGCGGCCACGCTGCCCATCGCCCCCGCGCGCAAGGTGGCCGGCGTGGAGTGCCGCGTCGAATTCGAGCTGGGCGGCGAGATCAGCTGGCGCGCGCCGATCGAGTCGCTGCCCTTCGTGAGCGGGACCAGCGGGTTCGGTCGGCCCCTGCGCGGACTGGCCCTGCCGGCGATGCGCGTTGGCTACCACCGGCTCTACGTGAGCGCGGGGCGCCGCACGGTCCAGTCGGCGATCTTCGCGCGGCCCCTGCCCGGGGCCGCCTTCCGGTTCGCGCGCGACTGGCGCGCCTACTCCGTGCAGGCGCCGGTCTTCTCGCTGCACTCGGCGCGCAGCTGGGGCAGTGGGGACGTGGCCGACCTCGACGAGCTGGCGCGCCTGGTGGCCCACCAGCACGCCACCGTCGTGTCCACCCTGCCCCTGCTGGCGGCGTTCGGGCCGGCCGAGTTCGAGGCCAGCCCCTACCGTCCGGTGAGCCGGCGGTTCTGGCACGACCGCTGGATCGCCCTCGACCAGGTCGACTACCTGGCCGCGTCACCGGCCGCCCAGCACCTGATGAAGGAGACCTACGCGCCGGCGCGCCGCGACACCTGGGTGGTCGACGGAGTCGTCGACGGCGCGGCGGCCTTCGCGGCCAAGCGCAGCGTCATCCAGGCCTGGGCCGCCACGCAGAGCGAGTTCATGGCCGCGCAGGAGAGCGGGTTGCGCCACTACGTGATGGACCACCCCGACCTCAACGACTACGCGCGCTTCCGTGCGGCCGGCGAGCGCTTCGGACTCGACTTCTCGCGGTGGCCCTCGACCGCGCGCAGCGGACTGTTGCGCTGGAACGACGTCGACCCGATCCTGGTGCGCTACCACATGTTCGCCCAGTGGATCATCGACGGCCAGATGACCGACCTGGCGTCGCGAATGGCCCAGCGCGGCCAGACCCTCGAGCTCGACGTGCCCGTGGGGGTGCACCCGTACGGCTACGACGTGTGGCGCAACCCGGACCAGTTCGTCGCGGCCGCGTCGATCGGCGCGCCACCCGACGCGTTGTCGGTCCGGGGCCAGAACTGGGGCTCGCCGGCGCCCCACCCCGACAACGCCCGCGCCAGCGCGCACCGGATGTTCCGCGAGGCGCTGCGCTTCCACATGCGCGTCGCCGGCGTGGTGCGCCTGGACCACATCATGGGGCTCCAGCGTCTCTTCTGGGTGCCCGCGGGCACCTCGCCGGCCGACGGCGTCTACGTGCGCATGCCGTTGGAGGAGCTGCTGGCCGTGGTGGCCATCGAGGCGCAGCGCCACGGCGTCGACGTGGTCGGTGAGGACCTGGGCACCGTGCAGGCCGACCTGCGCCGGGCCATGGAGCGCGACGGCCTGCGCCGGACCTACGTCGCCCAGTTCGAGATCGCCGACGGCGAGCTCAACCCGGTGCCCGCGGGATCGGTGGCGTCCTTCGCCACGCACGACACGGCCACCTTCGCGGGGTGGTGGAGCGGCAGCGACATCTCCGAGCGGGTCCAGCTGGGACTGTGGGACGCCGCCGCCGCGCTGGGTGCGCGCGAGGCCCGCGACGCGGAGCGCCGCCACCTGGCCGACGCGCTGGGCTGTCGCGAGGACGCCGAGCCGGCCGGGGTCCTGGCGGCCGTGCACCGCCACCTGGCCGACAGCGACGCGGGCCTGGTCATGGTGCCCCTCGACGACGCGCTCGGCGAGACGTCGCGGATCAACGTCCCGGGCACGGTGCTCGAGCGGCGCAATTGGAGTCGCCGGTCCAGCCTCAGCCTGGAGGAGCTCGCCGCGTCGACCACCCTGGCCCGCGCGCTGGCGCCGCTGAGCCAGCGCCGCGGCTTCGCGCGCTCCGGGCCCGCCGGCGGGGGTTCGAGCCTCCACCGCGAGGCGTCACGATTCAGCGCCGAGGACGTCCACCTGTTCAACGAGGGCCGCCACTTCCGACTCCACGAGCACCTGGGGTGCCACCCCACGGTCGCCGGCGGCGTCGCCGGCTGCTCCTTCGCGGTCTGGGCGCCCAACGCCGACCGGGTCGCGGTCATCGGCGACTTCAACGGGTGGGACGGCTCGGCGAACCCGCTCGCGCCCCGGGAGAGCTCGGGGATCTGGGAGGGCTTCGTGGACGGCGCCGGCGTCGGCGATCGCTACAAGTACCGGCTGCGCTCGCGGCTCGGGGGCGAGGAGTTCGACAAGGCCGATCCGCTGGGCCGCCACTTCGAGATCCCCCCGGCCACCGCCACGCGCGTCTGGCGCTCGGACTACCGCTGGGGCGACGCGTCGTGGATGGCGGCGCGCGCCGCCCAGCGCGTGCGCGAGGCGCCGGTCTCGGTCTACGAGGTCCACCTCGGCTCGTGGCGCCGCGTGCCCGAGGAGGACGGTCGCCCGCTCACCTACCGCGAGCTGGCCCCGCGCCTGGCGAGCTACGCGACCGACATGGGCTTCACCCACGTGCAGTTCCTACCGATCATGGAGCACCCCTTCTACGGATCCTGGGGCTACCAGACGACCGGCTTCTTCGCGCCCACCGCCCGCATGGGCGACCCCGACGACTTCAAGTACCTGGTGGACCAACTGCACCAGGCCGGTCTCGGGGTGCTGCTCGACTGGGTCCCGTCGCACTTCCCGGCCGACGACTTCGCCTTGGCGCGCTTCGACGGCTCGCACCTCTTCGAGCACGCCGACGTGCGCCAGCGGGTCCACCCGGACTGGCGGAGCTGGACCTTCAACTACGGCCGCAACGAGGTGCGCAGCTTCCTGATCTCCAGCGCGTGCTTCTGGCTCGAGGAGTTCCACGCCGACGGGCTGCGCCTGGACGCCGTCGCGTCGATGCTCTACCTCGACTTCTCGCGCGAGCCGGGCGAGTGGGTGCCCAACCGCTGGGGCGGGCGCGAGAGCCTCGAGGCGGTCGAGTTCCTGCGCCAGTGCACGACCGAGGTCGTCGACTCGTTCCCGGGCGTCATGGTGGTCGCCGAGGAGTCGACTTCGTGGCCCGGAGTCACGCGCGCGGCGGACGACGGCGGCCTGGGCTTCACCTTCAAGTGGGACCTCGGGTGGATGCACGACACCCTGGACTACCTGGCGCGCGACCCCATCCACCGCCGCTACCACCAGCACGACCTGACCTTCCGCGCGCTGTACGCCGCCGACGAGCGCTTCATGCTGCCGCTCAGCCACGACGAGGTCGTCTACGGCAAGGGCTCGCTGCTGGCCAAGATGGCCGGCGACGACTGGCAGCGGCGGGCCAACCTGCGCCTGCTGCTCGGCTACCAGTTCACGATCCCGGGCAAGAAGCTTCTCTTCATGGGCGACGAGTTCGCCCAGGAACGCGAGTGGGACCACGAGCAGTCCCTGGACTGGCACCTCTTGGAGGATCCCGCGCACGCCGGCGTGGCGCGCTGGGTGCGGGCCCTGAACGAGCTCTACCGCGCGACGCCGGCGCTGCAGCGCGACGACGCGGGCCACGAGGACTTCGGCTGGCTCAGCTGCGACGACGTGACCCAGAGCGTGCTGGTGTGGCGCCGCGGCCGCGGCGACGACGAGCTGCTGGTGCTGGCCAACTTCACGCCCGTCCCGCGCGAGAACTACGTGGTCGCCGGGCCCGTCGGGGAGTGGGTGACGGCGGCCAACGGCGACGACCCGGCGTACGGCGGGAGCGGCTACCCGGTGCCCGCACGGCTCACCGCGGTGAGCGACCAGGGCTCGGGCCGCGGACTGGCGGTCACCCTGCCTCCGCTGGCGCTGATGGTGTTGAGGCGGGTCGGGTAGATGGCGCCGGTCGCGGGGTTTCACCTCCACCTCTACCAGCCCCCGCGCGAGGACCCGTGGCTGGGCCTGGTGACCAACGAGTGGAGCGCCTGGCCCTACCACGACTGGAACGAGCGCATCACCGCCGAGTGCTACCGCGCCCTGACCGCGGTCGTGGTGGCGCCGGGGGCCGACGACGACACCGAGCTGGTCGAACCGCTGCCGGTCAGCAGCTTCGACGTCGGGACCACGCTGCACGCCTGGTTGGAGCGCGCGGCGCCCGACGTCGACGAGGCGTGGCGCCACCAGGCGCGCCGGGCGTCCGGCGGGGCCAGCGCGGTCGCCATGGCCGCTCCGCTGGTGCACGCCATCCTGCCGCTGGCCACCGCCGCGGACCGGGACCGCCTGGTGACGTGGGGCGTCGCGGACTTCACCCACCGCTTCGGCGAGGCGCCGCGCGGGATGTGGCTTCCCGAGACGGCCGTGGACCTCGCGACCCTCGAGACGCTGGCCGACCACGACGTCGCCTACACCGTGCTGATGCCGGGCCAGGCCGCGCGCGTGCGCGAGGGCGACGGGGAGTGGCGCGAGGTCCACGCCGAGACCCTCGACACGTCGCGCGCCTACCGGGTGCGCCTGGCCAGCGGGCGCGCGCTCACCGTGGTGTTCGGCCACCGCGATCTCTCCCAGCGCGTGGCCTTCGGCGACCTGGTCGACAACGGGTCCCGGCTGGCCGACGTGATGGCGGCCACGGTCGCCGGGGGTGACGGGGCGGTGATGCTGGTCGCCGACGGGGAGACCTTCGGGCACCACCACCGCTTCGGCGACGTGGGTCTCGCCTGGGCGCTGCGCCGGCTGCGGCGCCACTACGGCCTCGAGACCGCTCTGGGCGAGTGGCTGGCCGTCCACGAGCCCACCCACGAGGTGGAGCTGGCGCCGGTGTCGTCGTGGAGCTGCGCGCACGGCGTGGAGCGGTGGCGCTCGGACTGCGGGTGCGTCACCGGGGGGCAGTCGGGGTGGCGTCAGGGCTGGCGCGCACCGCTGCGCGCGTCGCTCGACTGGCTGCGCGAGCGCCTGGGCGCCGCTCTGGAGGAGCGCCTGGGCGAGCTGGTCACCTCGGTCGACGCCGTGCTGGGCGACTACGGTCGCGTGGTCGCCGGCGCCGTCGAACCGGCCGCGTTCGCGCACGCCCACGCGCGAGGGTCGCTCGACGACAACGCCACGACCACCGTGCTGGAGCTGTGCGAGCTCTACCGGCACCTGCTGTACAGCTTCACCAGCTGCGCGTGGTTCTTCTCCGACCCCGCCGAGATCGAGACCTTCATCGTCCTGCGCGAGGCCGCGGTCGCGATGGAGATCGCCCAGCGCGCGCTGGGGCTCGACCTGGCCGGCGAGTTCCTCGAGCGGTTCTCCGCGGTGCACTCGAACCAGCCCGGGGTCGACGGCCCGGTCATCTGGGAGCGCGCGTGCGAGTCCGCGCGCGTGGACGAGGCGCACGTCGCCGCCGGCTTCGCCGCCGAGTCGTTCGCCGGCGGCGATCGCGCGCGCCGGACGCGCGGCGACTGGCGCGCCGAGGTCGCCCGGGGGAAGAAGGATCCCGGGAAGTTCGTCGTCACGCTGACCCACGCGCCGACCGAACGCCGTCGAGTCTTTCGGGCCCGAGTGGAGCGGGGCCCGGGCCTGGATCTGCGCGTCGACATCGGCGACGGGGCGACGCGTCACGCGATGGAGCTGGGCGAGCTGGGTGACGACGTCGTCGCGCGCGTGGTCGCCGCCTGGCTGGTGTCGCCCGGCAGCGTGGCCTTCGCCGACGCGCTGGACCTGCTCGTGGCCCGGCTGCTGAGCGAGCCGGCCGAGGGCGGTGACGCCCGCGCCCTGGTGGCGCTGGCGACGTCGCTCAAGTGCGCGACGCCGGCCAACGAGGCCTCGATCCGCCGCGGTCTGCTGGCGTTGCGCGGACCCGCCGACACCGGCGCCGACCACCCCCTCCTGGGTCCGCTGACCCGCGCGGTGGAGCTGGTCGGACCGTCACCCGTACCCGGAAAGCCCGCGGCGCCCGGTTAGATTCGTTGGGATGAATACGCGCGTTGACGGCTCGCAGGACATGCAGCGAGCGATCGACCGTCTGGCGCGCCGCCTGCCCGAGCCCCTCGAGGACCTCGCGCGCATCTCCTACAACTACCTATGGACCTGGACCCCCGGGGGCAGCGAGCTCTTCCGGCGCATCGACGCGCACCGCTTCATGCAGGCGGGGTGGAACCCGGTGCGCTTCCTGCTCAACCTGCCCGAGCGCGACCTGCTCAGCGCGGCTGGCGACCGCGCCCTGCTCGACCAGCTCGGCGCGGTGGCCGAGCGTATGGACGCCGATCTCCAGCGCCCGACGGAGCGGCGGCTGGCGGGCGGGCCGGTGGCCTTCTTCTGCGCGGAGTTCGGGCTGCACACGTCACTGCCCGTGTACTCGGGGGGATTGGGGGTCCTGGCCGGCGACTACCTGAAGGAGGCGTCCGACCAGGCGCTCGACGTGGTCGGAGTGGGGCTCCTCTACCGGCGCGGCTTCCTGCACCAGCGCATGGACCTGTCCGGGTGGCAGCACGAGTACTGGATCGAGATGAACACCGACCAGCTGCCCGCGGTGCGCGTGCGCGGAGCCGACGGAGCGCCGGTGAGGGTCTCGGTGCCGGTGTGGGACGGCGAGTTGGTCGCCCACGTCTGGCGCGTCAACGTCGGGCGCACGCCGCTGTACCTGCTCGACGCGGAGCTGGCCGAGAACAGTCCGCTCGAGCGGTGGGTCACGGCGCGCCTCTACGAGGGTTCCCCCGAGATCCGCCTGGCCCAGTACGCCCTGCTGGGCATCGGGGGGGTGCGGGCCCTGGACGAGATGGGAATCACGCCGGGGCTGATCCACCTCAACGAGGGTCACCCGGCGCTGGCCGCCCTGGAGGTCGCCTCGCGGACCGCGAGCGAGCTCAGCGGGGACCGCCTGGACCTCACCAAGCTGCTCGACGTCGGGCGCGACCGGTTCGTCTTCACCACCCACACGCCGGTGCCGGCGGGCAACGAGACCTACGAGCCCGACCAGTTCTTCACGGTGCTGGGCCGCGCCGTCGACCAGATGGGCATCGCCCGCGACGAGCTGAGCGCGGTGAGCCGCGTCGACGCCGCCGCCACCTCGGAGCCCCTGGGCTTCTCGCCGCTGGCCATCCGGTGCTCGCGCTCGACCAACGCGGTGAGCCGGCGCCACGAGGAGGTGGCCCGCGAGATGTGGCGCCCGCTCTTCCCGGGCGCCGCCGCGGCCGAGGTGCCGATCTCCTACGTCACCAACGCGGTGCACCTGCCCACGTGGATGGCCCCGCGGATGCGCGACCTGCTGACCCACTTCCTGGGCCCGGAGTGGGAGCGCCACGCCCGCGACCCCGGGCTGTGGAGCCGCGTCGACGAGATTCCCGACGTGGAGCTCTGGCGCGCGCGCTGCGACATGCGCGCCGAGTTGGTGGACCTGCTGCGCCGCCAGATCGTGATCAACCGGCTGGCGCGCGGCGAGGACGTCGCCTACGCCGAGTCCGCCTTTGACAACTTCGATCCGGCCCACCTCACGATCGGCTTCGCCCGCCGCCTGGCCACCTACAAGCGTCTCGACCTGGTGTTCCACGACGTCGAGCGGCTGGGGCGCATCATCGACCACGCCGACGGCGTCACGATCGTGATCTCGGGCAAGGCGCACCCGCGCGACGAGGGCGCGAAGGAGATGGCCAAGGACATGTTCCGCGTGAAGCGCGCCATGGACATCCCCAATCGCGTGGTCTTCCTCGAGGACTACGACCTGCGCATCGCGTCGCGCCTGGTGGCCGGCTGCGACGTGTGGCTCAACCTCCCGCGCCCGCCGCTGGAGGCCAGCGGGACCAGCGGCATGAAGGCCGCGCTCAACGGCGGGCTCAACCTCAGCGTGCTGGACGGGTGGTGGGCCGAGGGCTACAACGGCCAGAACGGCTGGGCCATCGACGGCTCGGCGGTCGACGACCCCGACGAGCAGGACCACCGCGACGCCCACGCGCTGTACGACCTGCTGGAGAATGAGGTGAAGCCGCTGTTCTTCGCGCGTGACGTCAGCGGGATTCCGGCGGGCTGGCTGGCCCGGGTGCGCGCGTCGCTGCGCACGCTGGGCCCGCAGTTCAGCGGCGCGCGGATGCTCAACGACTACGTCAGCCGGATCTACTGCGCGAACGACTAGCCGGGCGCGCCCGGGGCGAACGCGTACTCCGGACGCTCGCCGTTCTTGATCTCGAAGCGCACCAGGAACTGCGCCAGGGGCAGGTCCTCGACGTGCGTGACGCCGATGCAGCGCGACGTGGTGGGCATGACGTCGAAGCGCAGGTCGGTGCGCTTGAGCAGGTTGCCCACGAAGATCGGCAGCAGCACCTCGGCGCTCTGGATGAAGTCGTGCTCGGCCATCGCGCGGTGCAGCAGGGGCCAGATCTCGGGCTGGAAGCCCCACAGGTTCATGGACACGATCGACTCGGGTTCGAGGAAGTAGGGCTCGAGACCGTCGTCGGCGGCCAGGCCGTCCGGGGTGAAGTGGACGTTGCGCCGCTCGACGATCTCGAGCAGCCGGCCGTCGGCCACGCGGCAGGTGCCGCGCGACACCGGCAGGTCGCCGACCAGCGAGTTCTCCAGCTCGAAGCCGACCATGCAGTGGTGCGGGCTGGACGAGAGGTGGTCGCCCAGTTGGCGCAGCGCGTCCGCGCCGTAGATGTCGTCGGCGTTGGAGACGCCGAAGGGCGTCGCGGGGCCCACGAACTCCTCGGCGGCCAGCACGGCGTCGACCGTCCCGCGCAGCCGGTGCTGGATGGCGAAGGAGGTCTTGTGGTCCTTGGGCCAGTGCCGCTCGACGTGCTCCTTGATCGTCGGCCCGGTGTCGGAGTTGATCACGACCACGATCTCGTCGAAGCCCGCCGCGATGGCGTCGGACGCGAGGAGGTCGATGACGCCCTCGCCGTGCTTGCCGATCGGCGCGAGCTGCTTGAGCCCGCCGTAGCGCCGGGCCCGGCCCGCGGCCAGGATGATGAGTGTGGGACCCTTCATCGGGCCGACCGTACCACCGCGGTTGGCCGGCGGCGCCCGCGCCCGCCGTGACTCGCGCTAGGTGAGCGCCACGACGACCGGCGCACCGTCGGCGCTCGGCGCGCCGGTCCAGCTGTCCTGGATCGGGGTGTCGGTGTAGGTCCACGTGCCCGGCGGCACCGACTCCGAGCAGGTCGTGACGGTGAGGACGGCGGAGCAGCTCCCGCCGACCGCGGCCTCGACGCCGGTGGTGACGTTGTAGCGAGCGACGACGTAGCCCCCGACCGGATCGCCGGTGACGAGGGGGGCTGGGCTCCAACTCACCGTGACGACGCCCCCTTTGGCGGTCGCGGTCGGCGCGTTGCCGGACGGCATCGTGAGCCCGGCGCCGGCGCCGGATCCGGTGCCCGAATCGGTCCACGCGGCGAGGGCCAGGGACGTCCAGGCGAGGCTGAGCAGGACGGCGATGGCGGCCGTCCGGGTGAATCGAGTGAGTCGGTGGTGGCTGGTCATCTCTCGATCGCCTCGCCGTGGTAGAGGAAGTGGAAGTGGGCGCCCTGGCACCCGTCGGGGGCGCCGGGGGTCATCGAGGCGGACACCGTGGCGGTCGCCGTCCCCCGCGCCGCCACGGGCAGGCGCCCGATGAAGGGCGCGACGTGGACCAGCGAGGGGCCGCACGGGGCCGACGTGGCGACCACGGTGGTGCTGATCCAGAGCACGGTGAGGGGCGCGGGCCGGAGGTTGGCGACCGTCAGTGTCAAGGGAACCGTGGCCCCCGGGTAGAGGCCCGTCGCGTTCCCGGCGATCGTGAAGGCCACGCGGTGCGGCTCCTCCCTCGGTGCCAACGCGGCGCTGTCGCCCGCCCCGGCCAGGCGCCGCTGCGCCCCCGCGCGGGCGGCGAGGAGCGGACCGGACACCGCGCCCCCGACGAGACCGCCGAGCGCCACGGCCACCACCCATCGGCGGGGCTGGAGCCTCACTGGTGATCGTCCGGGACGGGGCATCGGGTCCGCTCCTGGCTCGCGTGTCCGTCGGCTACTGCTGGACGCCGGTGACCGTCACGGGGATGTCGAAGGCCACGGCCTGGCAGCCGTTCGGCGCGTTGTGCGACAGGTCCAGCACGCCGTTGACCTGGACACTCGACGCCGTGCTGGCCGCCGGGACCGAGATGCTGACCGAGGTCGGTGCGCCCGCGTCCAGGCCGATGTTCGTGTTCGCGCACGTCCCCGTGCTGGTCGAGGTCGGTGTCCCCCACGCAATGGAGGTGATGGTCACGGCGTAGGGGTTGGGGTTCTGGATGTTGAAGAAGACCGGTCCGGCCGGCCCCCCCGGGTACATCGAGGCGCCCGCGCCCGCGGGCGTCACCGCGGTGACGACCAGGGACTGCGCGACGGTCGCCGCGCCGGCACCCGTGCCGGAGCCCGAGGCCGTCCACGCCGCGACGGCGATGCCGCCCCCGAGGGCTACCGCTGCCGCGGTGGCCGCGACGCCGAGGTACATCTTCTTGATACGGATCCTGCGTTTCATGCTGATCTCCTTTGATCGTGTTGGTTGGTTGGTTTGAACTGCGACGTGAAGCGAGGCGTCTCGACGAGGGGTCACCCGGGTTCGCGGGCCATGAGGTTGGCCAGCTTGGCATCGGCGAGGCCGAGCTGCGTGGTGACCTGTTCGTCGTCGATGCCCAGCGCCGTCGCGATGACGGCGTCGGGCGCCCCGCTGTCGCGAAGTCGCACCGCCACGGCGTGCATGGCGGGGAGAAGTTCAACGGCGGTCGCTCGATTCACGCCCGCGACCGTACGGGAGCGTCAGCGAATCGTCGTCAGTAGCGGCTACTGATTCTTGCGTCGGGGACTACGGAGACGGCAGTGTGCGCAGGACCCGGGCCAGGGCGGCGCGATTGGTGACGCCGAGCTTGGCGTAGGCGTGCTGGAGGTGGCTCTCGACGGTGCGCCGCGAGACGAACAGGGTGTCGGCGATCTCCTGGCTGGAGCGGCCCGCGGCGGCGAGGGTGACGACCTCGCGCTCGCGCGCGGTCAGCCGGCCCTGTTCGACCAGGCCCGCGACCAGCGCCGACTGCTGCCCCTCGCACTGCGCGGCGTACGCCACGGTCTGCTGGGCGGCGTGCTTGGCGGCTTGGGGCCGGTTGGTCGCGCCGTACGCCTCCGCGGCGGCCCCCGCCGCCTCGGCGGCGCATCTCCAGGCTCCCAGCGCGGCGAATCGCTCGCCGGCCACCACCAGGTTGCCCGCGTCGCGCGCCACGAGGGCCGACGCGTGGTCAGCGATGGTGCGAACCAGCTCGCTGTCGGTGCGCGTGGCGAGATCGACGAGGCGCTCGGCGAGTTCGGGGGAGGGATCGACCCGCAGCCAGGCCTCCGTGATGAAGGCCTCGTCCACCACCATGCCGGCGTCGTGGGCCCAGGCGACCCCGTCACGGGCGGCGGCGATCGCGTCGGGGGCGCGGCCGGCCAACTGATGGACCTCGACCCGGGCGACCCAGTGGGACCCGTCGAAGTGTCGAGAGACCTTCTGCGTGCGTCGGGCCTCGGCCAGCAGGGCGAGGGCTTCGCGATCCTCGCCGCCGGCCGCCCGCGCTCGAGCGAGTCCGGTCAGCGCCCAGGGCCGGTAGCCGAGCACGTCGCGCTCGGCCAGCAGGCCCGCCGAGTCACGGAAGAAGCGGCCGGCACTGGTCGTCTGGCCCTGGCGCAGGAGGACCTCACCGAGGACCGCGCCGAAGACCGCGGTCGCGTTGAGGAGGTCCTCGGCGAGGCTGACGTCGCGGAGCCACTGCACCAGCTGGCGAGCCTCGTCGAGCCGTCCCTCGCGCGACAGCGCCCCGACGCGCGCCACCAGCAGCATGGCGACCGAGAGCGTGTGGCCGCGCTCGTGGGCGTGCGGGAGCGCCTCGTCGACCAGGGCGATGGCGTCGGCGCACCGGCCCAGGTAGACCAGGGCCGCCGCCGCCGGCGGCGCCGACGCGCTCTGGGCCAGCGGGACCTCCTCGACCGCCGCGCCGCGCTCGGCGTACGCGAGGGCCAGGGCCGGGCGCGCCGTGTTGATGGCCAGTCCCGCGAGCTGCTCGTAGGCCTCGGCCCGAAGGTGGCGGTCGGGCGCCTCGCCGTCGACGGCCAGGGCGTCGAGGAGGACCGACTCGGCCTCGGCGACGTCGAAGCGCCCCCAGAAGCGGATCCACGCCAGCGCCACTGCGACGCGCAGGCGGTTGTCCGGGCTCCCCGCGCGGTCGCCGACGCCGGAGAGCACCGCCTCGGCGCGGTCCACCTGACCGGTCCAGGCGAGGGCTTCGGCGAGGGCCACGCCGTCGGCGGGGTCGCCGCTGGTCTCGAAGGCGATCTCGGCCAATCGCACCGCGATGAGGTCGTCCTGGCTCACCACGGGAGCGTCGCCGGTGGGCCTCAGCCCGGCGTTATCCGGGAAAATCTCGCCCAGCCGCCGTGAGATGGCGTGACCGACGGCGAAGAGGGAGGCGTCCGTGCCCAGGGCCAAGGTCACCGGATCGACGGTCAGCCCCGCGGCGTGGGACCACCAGGCCATCCGGACCAGGTCCGCGCCGCGCTGCCGGGGCGTCGCCGACAGGGCGTCCACCAGGGTGCGCCACATCGCCCGCTGACGCAGGGCCGGCGTCTGGTCGCGCAGCACCTCGGCGTGCAGGGGGTGGGCGATCGCGACCTCCAGACGCCCCCCGTGGTGCTCGACCCGGACGAGCTCGCGCTCCTCCAGGTCCTGCACGGCGCGCGCCGAGGAGATCCCGACGAGCAGGGCCAGGGGGAGGGAGGTGGCCAACGCGACGAACTCCAGGGCCGACGACGCGTCGGGGTCGAGGCGTCCGATGCGCGCGGCGACGAGCTCGTGGAGCCGCGACCCGGTCGTCCACCGGCCGCGCCAGCGCCACTCCCCGTTGACCTCGCGCAGGGCCCCGGTCTCCACGCCGGAGAGCACCATCTCCTTGAGGTAGAGGGGGTTGCCGCCGGCCACCTGCCAGAGGCGGCGCGCCGTGCTGTCCTGGACGGCGCCGCCCAACGCTGCGCCGAGCAGGTCATAGGACTCGGTCAAGGAGAGGTTCTGCAGCTCGATGCGTTGGGCGAAGCCGTCCTTCCAGAGGTCGGTGAGCTCGGCGGGCAGCGGACCGGAGCGGGCCGTGACAACGCAGGCGAGGGACCCGGCGGCCACCAACTGGTGGAGCAGCCCCACCGATAGCTCGTCGAGCGACTGGGCGTCGTTGACGACCAGGAGCAGTCCTCGCTCGGTGCTCGTCGCCAAGAGCTCGCGGCGAACGGCGTCGGTCAGTTCGGCCTGGGTGGCGATCGCGGGGATGGACAGCACGGCGCGCAGGGGACCGAGGGGCACCGCCTCGAGGCTGGCGCTGGCCTGGATCGTCAGGGTGGCCCAACCCTCGCGGTGCGCCTCCGTCGACGCGGCGCGGGCGAGTCGGGTCTTGCCCACGCCGGGCGGACCGGTGATCACCGCGCTCCGCGCCGGGCGGGCCGCCCGGATCCGCCGGAGGAGCTCGAGCTCCTCTTCGCGGCCGACGAGCGGCCAGTCTGTTGTGTCGGCACCGTCTGGCAAGGGCCCGCCCCGCACTGGTTCAACTGCGATGTCAACCTAGTCCGCGTCGTCGTGCGGGCCCGGGTGTTCACGCCGGCGGCCGGCTGGTGCGCTGTAACGGAACCCTAACCTGGCGATACTGAAAGACGGGAGGACGTACCGTGAGCCCGCCGTCGAACGCGCATGCCCAAGAGGCCGACAGAGTCCACGTCGGACGCCGAGTCTTTCTCGGTCTGGTGGCGCTCGGCGCCGCGGGGATCGCCGTGGGCGCCGACGCCCAGAAGTTCCTCTCCAGCACGTTGGGGTCCGGGCTCGGCGGCCTGCTGCCCGGCGGCGACCACTTCCGGATCTACTCGGTCACCGGGTCCTTCCCGTACGTCAGCAAGCGCAAGTACCGTCTCCACGTCAGTGGTCTGGTCGACCACCCGGCGACCTTCACACTCAGCGACCTCCAGGCCATGCCGGCGGTCAACATGGTGAAGGACTTCCAGTGCGTTACCGGGTGGCGGGTCACCAACGTCCAGTGGAAGGGCGTGCGCCTGTCGGACCTGTTGGCCAACGCGGGTGTCCAGTCCTCCGCGATGGCCGTGAGCTTCGACTCCTACGACCACGCGGACTCCGAGAGCCTGACCCTCGAGCAGGCGCACCTGTCGGACGTCATCGTGGCCTACGAGATGCTGAACGCGCCGGTCACCCTGGAGCACGGCGGACCGGTGCGCCTCGTGGTGCCCCAGATGTACGGGTACAAGTCGCTCAAGTGGCTGTCGGGCATCCGCGTGGTGGATCAGGTGCAGCCGGGCTACTGGGAGCAGAACGGCTACCCGGTCAACGGCTGGCTCGACGGCACGACCGGTTCCACCAACCCCCACCCGAACCTGACGTGACGCTCACCCGTCCCGCGCCGCGCCGCACGGCGACGCTGCTGCGATTCGACATCACACAGCGCACCGCCCACTGGGTCAACGCCGCGCTCTTCGGCGTGCTCATGTTCACGGCCATCCCCCTCTACTTCGGGTCCTTCTTCGGCGTGGTCTTCCCGCGCCACACCATCCAGATGATCCACCTGTGGTGCGGCATCGCGCTGCCGGTGCCGCTGCTGGTGGCCATGGTGGGACCCTGGGGGCGGCGGCTGCGGGCCGACCTGCGCCGGATCAGCGTGTGGACGCGTCGGGAGGTCCGGTGGCTCCGGACGCTGGGCCGCACGTCGCTGGACGCCGACAAGTTCAATCCCGGCCAGAAGGCCAACGCGATCTTCACCGGAGCGGCGATCGTCGTCCTGTTCGTCACCGGGTACATCCTGCAGTGGTTCCGCTTCTTCCCGGTCTCGTGGCGCACCGGCGCGACCTTCACCCACGACCTCTTCGCGTGGGTGGTGTTCGCCGTGATCGGCGGTCACGTCGTCATGGCCCTGACGCACCCGGGCAGCCTGGGCTCCATGATCAAGGGCACGGTGGACGAGACGTGGGCCGCCAAGAACGCCGAGGCCTGGCTGGACGAAGAGCGTCAGAGCGGGGCGCGGAGCGAGGGCCCGAGCCCGTCCGAGCGCGAAGGTGCCGGGTGAACCCGTCCGGCGGGCCCGAGGCCGGCTGGACCGGGACCGACGACGAACTGGCCGAGCTCGCCCTCGCGGCCGACACCGGGGTGCCCCTTGCTCGGGATGCGGTGCCCTGGCGTCCCGGCCGTCAGTCGGTCCGGGGACTGCTGCCCGACTGGTACATGCCGGCGCCCACCGCTCTGGGCCGGCGTCGTGGCACGTCGATCGTGATCGCCGTGGTCGTCGTGGGATTCCTCGTCATCGACGCGTGCGGGTTGTGCATCACGTCGGGCTTCCTGTCGTGGGCGTGACCCGTCGAGCCGCGGGCGTTCGCCCGAGACGCGACGCGCGACGATGAGACGACCGAGATCGTCGAATCGATCACGGAGTCCCGTCGGGGCCGCCCGTCGGGTCAGGGCGCGGCCCGGTCGCGCGGGATCAGGACGGCTCGGGCACTGACCGCCCGTTGGAACTACTGTCCAGCGGAATCGACGCCTCGACGACGACGCCGTGTCCCGGTGTGGAGCGCACGTCCAGGTGTCCGCTCAGCAGCCTCGCGCGTTCACGCATGCCGAGGATGCCCAGATGCTCCACGTTCGTTCCGCTGTCCTGCTCGAGGGAGAGGCCCCGGCCGTCGTCCGTGACACTGAGCGAGAGTTCCTGGGGATCGTACGAGACGCTCACCGTCAGATGGCGGGCCCCGGCGTGGCGCAGGGTATTGCGGATCGCTTCCTGAACGATGCGATAGGCGCCGAGCTCGACCTCCGCCGCCAGCCGAGTCTCGATTCCGCTCACTCGGAAAGCGGCGACGAGATCGGATTCGTCCTCGATATCTGCCACCAGGGTCGAGAGCGCGGCCACGAGACCGAGTTGGTCCAGCGTCGGCGGGCGCAGGTCGCGCGCCAGGGCCCGCAGCCGCTGCGCCGCGTCGAGGGTCTGGTTGTGCGCGAGCGCCAGGCCTTGCGCCACCTCCACCGGGACCCCGGGGACCTCCCCGAGACTCTCGAGGCGTCGGGCCAGGAGCAAGAAGAATTGCAGCGGCTCGTCGTGAAGCTCGCGGGCCAATCGGCGGCGTTGGTCCTCCTCCGCCTCGACGACGAGTTGGGCGTAGCGCCGGGCCCGCCGACCCTCGCTGCGCTCTTCGGTGACGTCCTCCAGGCTCACCTGCGTGGAGAGGTCACCCTCCTCGATCGCCAGGGACACGACGTCGAGGCGGTAGTCGTGGCCGTTGGGCAGGGAGACGACCCGCAACGACGTGACGTCAATGGGGGCACCGGGGCCTAGGAGCAGGGCCCCGGACGTTCCGATCACCTCCTCGCCGAACAGCTCACGAGCCGCGGGGTTGGCGTCGGCGACGACGTCGCGCGGGTCGAGCACGAGAATGGGCGAACGGTTGGTCTCGAAGAGGCGGTGAAAGCGGGCCTCGATGGCGAGGGAGGCGGCCATCGTCTGTTCGACCTTGACGTGGGTCAGGCGCTCGGCGTCCATTCGTCGACCGAAGACGACGGCGACGATGACGACGAGCGCCAGGTCGGTGACGTCACCGCCGACGTGACCCCGGTCGTGGGACAGCAGCAGATCGGGCAACCACAGGAGGATCGCCCAGAGCGCGGTGCCGGTGGCCCCCGCCAGTCCGTAGCGGAGCGCCGCGTAGCCGACCGGAATGATCAACAGCGCGACCGGCAGACCGGAGGGAAACGCGCCGGACTCGATGGAGACGTGCAGGTCGAGCACGAGATGGAGGACCGCGAAGAGCACCACCATCGACTGGATGACCCAGAATCTCAACTCGCGCACCGGGGGGTGCAGCGCGAGACGAAGTACCGCCCTCGAGTCAGCTCGCGTGGGGAGAGTTGCCATGATCTTCGGGGGTGACCAGCCGACGGCCGAGGGCGTAGGCGACCGCCTCGGTCCTCGACTGAACACCTAGCTTGGCCAGAACGTTGGAGACGTGTCCCTCCACCGTGCGAAGCCCGAGTTGGAGCTCCTTGGCGATCTGCTTGTTCGAACGGCCTCGGGCGAGGAGTTCCAGCACGTCGGTTTCGCGCCGCGTGAGCGCTTCGGCGCTTGACTGGTCATTGCGCGATCGTCGGCTGAGCCGGCCGGAGACGGCCCGGTCGAGGACGAAGACGCCGTCGGCCACGGCCCGGACCGCGTCGACTAGTTCCCTCGCCGAGGCGGTCTTGAGGAGGTAACCGCCGACCCCGATCTCGAGGGCTTCGGCGACGTACGCGTAGTCGTCGTACGCGCTGACCATGAGCACTCGGGTGTCGGCCACCGACGCCGCGACTCGCCGCGCCAGCTCGAGCCCACTCATTCCCGGCAGGTTGACGTCGATCAGCGCCACGTCGGGTCGCAACTCCTGCAGGACGATCAGGGCCTCTTCGCCAGTTCCGGCTTCGCCGACCACATCCACGTCGGTCACCTGCCGCAAGAGCTGCGCGGTCCCCTCTCGTACCAGCGCGTGATCATCGACGATGACCACGCGGATCGGCGACGCCGAGGCTCGGTCCGTCACCTCAAAGGGAGCCCGCAGCGGGGGACTGGTCTGGCCTCCCGGGTCCGACGGCGGAGTGTCCACGGGGCCCAGTCTGCTCGCCGGAGTCGTTGATTGCCAAAGCCGGTGGGATCTCTCGGGTGGTTCCACTGACCCACCCGTGGAATTCGGTGCGGAAGCGACGTGGCATCCGGGTTCCAATTCGCGTCGCGAGGGCCCAGGGTAATGAGATGGGAGAGTTGTCGGCGGTCGTCCTCGGGGCCTTGCTGGTCGGGTCCTTTGCCGCGCTGGGTCTGTACGCGGTCCTGGGCGTGGCGGCGACGGTCTCGACGTTGCGCCAGGCGGCGCGCGACCGGCGCCTAGCCGACGAGGTCGACGAGGTCATCCTGGCCGTCCTCGGGCCACGCTCGCCCCAGACGATCGCCGGGCCGGTCGCGGAGCGATCGGTGCCGCGCCACCCCGCCGGGTAGGGTCCTTAGTCCTTTTCTGAGGGATGGATCGACGGGCCACGGTGGCGCGCTGGTCATCGGTTTCCGGTGTTATCCCTTGTCAGAAGCCCTATTCGTGATCAGTGGCCCCCGCGCGGGCCATGGCCCCGGAACCGCCCGTGATTGACCCCTCCCCCTCTACGTGATAGTACCTACCTAAACGCGTAGTAATACGGTGATAGGTGTAGTTAGTAACTACACATCACGCCCGGGGGGTGCGAATGGCGATCCAGACCGACTATCGCGAAGACCGCCTGAAGGACCCGGTGGCCGTGGCGGTGCGCCTGCGCGCGCCGGAGCGCCGGGGCATCGCTGAGCGGTTCGCCGCGTCGGATCCCTCACCGGGCCTCGACATCGCGCGCAATCCGCGGGTCGCCCGGTTGCTGCGCAATCGCAAGTTCCAGTTTCTGTTGATCCTGCCCAATCAGATCATCTTCTGGACGGTGATCTTCGTCGGTCTGCTCGGCACGGCCGTGCCGGGCCTCAACTTCGGGGCCGCCATCACCTGGTACGTCTGGTTCTGCCTCGTGTTCGTCATGATGGTCGTGGTGGGCCGTGCCTGGTGCGCCATGTGCCCCTTCGGCGGCTTCGCCGAATGGATCCAGCGTCGCTCGTTCTTCCAGCGCACCCAGAAGACCCTGGGACTGGGCCGGAAGTTCCCCGAGTCCCTGGCCCAATTCGGATTCGTGCTCCCGGTCGGCGCGTTTCTCCTCCTCACGTGGATTGAGGAGTACTTCAACATCGCCGGACCGGGGAATCCGGCGTCCACCAGCTTCATGGTGATCGGCATTGTGGCCACGGCGCTGGTGTTCTTCCTGGTCTTCGAGCGGCGCACCTTCTGTCGTTACATCTGTCCGTTGACCTCGGTCATCGGCACCATCGGCTCGATGGGGTCGGTGGCCGGCTTTCGCACCCGCGACCGCGACGTGTGCGTCAGCTGCAAGACCAAGGACTGCATGCGCGGCGGCGAGAACGGGTTCGGCTGCCCCTGGTACACCTGGCCCGCGAGCTCGGACTCCAACCTGTACTGCGGACTGTGCACCGAGTGCTACAAGTCCTGCCCGGAGGGCAACATCGGACTGTTCCTCCAGAAGCCCCTCACGTCGGTGATCGCGCCCTCGCGTCGTCGCGCGGACGTGGCCTGGGCCGTGGCGCTCCTGTGGGGACTCGTCGTGTACCAGCAGCTGAACGCCCTGAGCGCGTACGCCTCGGTGGACAACTGGCTGAACAGTCACCTGCACGTCCCCCACTACCCCGACCCCGTCGCCTACCTCGGGCTGGTGGGCCTGCTCGCCCTCCTGACCGCGGGGGCGGCGCGGGGCATCGGTGCGCTGAGCGCGCGACGGGACCTCGAGTTCGCCCGCTCCGGGAACTTCGTCGACAGGGCCTCGCGGTTCCGGGCCTACTTCGTCCCGGTCGCCTACGGATTGATCCCGGTCGTGGGGGCCGACTACTTCGCGCGACAGCTGCCCAAGTTCTTCAAGAGCGCGCCGAGGGTCATCCCCGCGGCCGAGCACGTCTTCGGCTTCTCCGGCGTCCACTCGTCGCTCTACAACGCTCGACTCCTGTCCGACCCCCGCATCATCACCGTCCAGGTGACCGTCATGGTCCTGGGCACCCTGGCCGCGATGTGGGCGACGCTGCGGATCACCAACCGCGAACTGGTCGGCGTGTCGCGAAACTCGTTCGTCGTGCGGGCGACCACCCTGGGCCTGGTGGCGGTGTGCGGGGCCGCGGCGGCGCTGCTGTACGTCGCGATACAGGCCGCGAACTGATCCGCGATGCCACGGAATCCCACGCCGACTACCCCGAATCGCCCGATCCCCAAGGAGCCACGATGACCCAGATCATCTCGCCCGAGGTCGCCCTCGCGAACGGCCGACCCTCCGTTCGGATTCTGAGTGATCGATGCGCCGGTTGCCAGGAGTGCGTCGTGCGCTGTCCCACCGGCGCGCTGTCGATGGACGTCGGGCGTTGGGTGGCGGTGGGCGACAGTGACCTCTGCGTGGGCTGTCGACAGTGCGAGCGGACCTGTCCGTTCTCGGCGGTGGTGATCACCGGGCCGCTGCTCGTGGAACCGCGCGTCGAGCCGGAACCGGTTCACCCCGTGCGTCTACTGGGCGACACCACCGAGATTCGATCGGGATTCGCCACGTGGCCCGAGGCGCTGGCGGAGGCCGAGCGCTGCCTGCAGTGTCCCGATCCGACCTGTGTTCGCGGCTGTCCCGCCCACAACGACATACCGGGCTTCATCGCGGCGCTGCGGGGCCGCGACCTCCAGGGCGCGCACGACGTCCTGCGGCGGACGTCGGTCCTGCCCGACATCTGTTCGCGGGTGTGCAATCAGGCCGCCCAGTGCGAGGGAGCGTGCAGCTGGTCTCTCGCCGGAGGTGCCCCGGTCGCCATCGGGCAGCTCGAGCGGTTCGTCACCGACAATCTGGTGGTCCCGCCGCCCACCGTTCCCGCCCGGCGTGAGGATCTCTCCGTGGGCATCATCGGATCCGGACCCGCCGGCGCGGGCGCCGCGTGGGACCTCATCGAAGCGGGCGCCTCGGTCACGGTCTACGAGAGGGACGCCACTCCCGGCGGCCTGCCCGTCTGGGGAATCCCGGAGTTCACGCTGAGCGACGAGATCGCCCGGCGGGCCTGGCGCCAGCTGGGCGACGCCGGACTGGACCTTCGATGTGGCACCGAGATCCGCCCCGAGGATCTCGACGGGCTTCTGGAGCGGCACGACGCGCTGATCGTGGCTCACGGGGCGGGCTCGCCGATTCGACCTCCGGTGCCCGGGGCCGACCTGGACGGGGTCGTCGACGCGACCACCTTCCTCCAGGGAGCCAAGAGGGCGCTGGAGCCCGGCGGCGATCCGAGGGGATTCCGCTCGGCGCTCGGGCTGGAGCCGTCCGTGAAGGTGTGCCCCGGTCACGTCCTGGTTCTCGGCGCGGGCAACACGGCCATGGACGTGGCTCGCAGCGCCCGCCGGCTGGGCATGACGGTGACGTCGATCGACTGGCTCGACGAGCGGTGGGCCCTGGCCCGTCCCGAGGAGCTCGCGGAAGCCCGCCACGAGGGTGTGGAGGTTCAGTTCCTGCGCACGCTGGTCGCGCTGCACGGTGACGGTCGCGTGGAGCTGGCCGAGCTGGCTCGCACCTCGCAAGATCGTGCCGACCGTCGTCCCCGGGCTCTCCCCGGTCCTCCCGTGGATCTCGCGGTGGACCTGGTCGTCATGGCGATGGGCTATCGAAATGACTCGTCGTTCTCGAGCTCCCTCCCGGGTGTCCCGATTCGCAAGGACTCCCTCCGAGTCCCGGATCGACGGTGGCGGGGGAGCGGAATCCTCGCCAATCGGGCGTCGGCCTTCGCGAACCACAATCCGGTGGGCCCGTTGGCCCTCGGGCGCGAGGTCGCGCTGTGGTCGTCCGCGCTGCCCGTGCGCGAGCGCACGTGGGTGGTGGGCGACGCTCTGACGGGGCCGGCCACGGTGGTGGAGGCCATGGCGCAGGGTCGTCGCGCCGCGGCCGCCGTGCTGGATGCGCGACCGGCCCGACCGGGCCGCTCCAATGAGGCGGTGTCGGGCGGTCCGCGCCGGGTGCTGGTCTGTTACGAGAGCGTCGGTGGCACGACCGCGAACGCCGCGCGCCAGATTGCGGACGGCTACGCGCAGCACGGACTGATGGCCCGGGTGCTGCCGATATCGAAGGTGGGGGCCGCGGAGCTGGCCGGCGCCGACGCGGTGGTCATCGGCAGCTGGGTCGAGGGCTTCGTGGTGGCGGGCGTGGGCCCCGCCAAGGCGATGCGCACCTGGTTGGCCGAGCTGCCGCGCATCGGGGGAAAGCCCGTGTCGATCTTCTGCACCTTCGCGGTCGCGCCCAAGGGCACCCTGGGAGCGATGCGTCGCGTCCTGGAGGAGAAGGGCGCCGTGGTGGTCGCCCAGGCCGCGTTCGGACCGAAGGAGCTCGGCCCCCGGGCGGGCGTCTTCGGACCGACAGCGTTCGGCGAGAGACTCAGCCGCAGTTCGCCGATCTCG
>JBIOFE010000011.1:0-76210 GCA_044446745.1 Acidimicrobiales bacterium | reverse complement strand
GGGGGGGGCCCGCCCCCCCCCCCCCCCCCCCCCCCCCCCCCCCACAACCGGCCATGTTGGAAGAAGGTAGGACCGTGGTAGAGGCTCAGACGCGAGCGATCGATCCTTGGCTCGAGACGCTGTGGAATCAGGGGGGCACCGACCTCCTACTGTCGGGGGGATCGGCCCCGCGCATTCGCGTCGACGGGAAATTACGCCCGCTGGAGGGCCTCTCGGCGCTCACCGGCGCCCAGATCGCCGAGATCGCCCAACCTCTCCTCACCGATGGCCAGAAGCTGACCTTCGAAGAGCAGATGGACGTGGACTTCGCCTTCTCCTGGCAGGACAAGGCGAGGATCCGAGGCAGCGTCTTCACCCAGCGCGGCGAGACATCGCTGGCCCTTCGGGTGATTCCCACCCGGATTCCCAGCTTCGAGGACCTCGGTCTGCCCTTTGTCGCGAACTGGGTCGCCGAACAGCCCCGCGGCTTCGTCCTGGTGACCGGGCCGACCGGCTCCGGCAAGTCGACCACCCTCGCGTCGATCATCGACAAGATCAACGAGGACCGGGCCTGCCACATCCTCACAATCGAAGATCCCGTCGAGTACGTCCACCACCACAAGACCGCCGCGGTCAACCAGCGCGAGATCGGATTGGACAGCCCGTCCTTCGACCGGGCGCTGCGCTCCGCATTGCGCGAAGACCCCGACGTGTTGCTGATTGGTGAGATGCGCGATATCGACTCGATCCAAATCGCCTTGACGATGGCCGAGACCGGCCACCTCGTCTTCGCGACGCTGCACACGAACGACGCCCCCCAGGCCATCGACCGCATCATCGACGTGTTCCCCGCCTGGCGCCAGGAGCAGACCCGCGTCCAGTTGGCCGCGTCGCTGAGCGCCGTCATCGCCCAGCGACTGGTGCCGCGCATCGGAGGCGGAATGGTCGCCGCCTTCGAGGTGCTGATCGCAACGAACCCGGTGCGCAACCTCATCCGCGAGGGCCGCTCAAACCAGCTTCTTAACGTGATGTTCACCAACGCCAAGGAGGGAATGCAGACCCTCGAGAACAACCTGGCCAAGCTGATCATCGACGGCGTCGTCAGTTACGAGGAAGCCATGTCGATCACCGCGCGCCCCAAAGAGCTGATTCGCACCCTAGAGCAGATGAACCCGGCCTTCGTCAAGGTATAAATGTCTGCGTGAGTTCTCCTCGGGGTCCCGCCCTCCCGTACTCGGTGATCGCGGGCGTGACTCCCTGGAGCGGCGGGTGGCTGGCGGCCAGCGCGAAGATCCACGGGTCGACCGTCGGGCCGGAAACTCCCCGCGTCTACGACACCTTCCTCGAGGTCCTTAGCGAGCGGCCCTCCTTCGCCATTATCGTCGTGAACGCGCCCGTTGGTTACCGGGACCGGCCGGACGGCGGTGCGAGGACTTGCGACCGCGAGGTTCGCGCGATGCTGGGCCACCGCGGGGGGGCCGTTCACAATGCCCCGTCTCGCGCTGTGCTGCGCGGAGAGCTCGAGTGGTACAACGGGGGGCTCGACGTGGTCACGGCCACGATGCTGCCCCGCTATCGCGAAATCGCCGAGGAGATGTCGCCGTTTCGCCAACGCGTGGTGTACGAGGGCCATCCCGAACTCAGCTTCTACCAACTGAACAAGGACACGCCACTCGAAAAGTCGAAGAAGATCGTGCTGGGCCTAGAAGAGCGCAAGGGTGTCCTTCACGCAAGGGTCCCCGGCGTCGACACGGTCCTGAACGCGGAGATCAGCCGTCTCCCTCGCAAGCACCTCTTCGACGCCGCGGCCCTGCTCTGGACCGCGCGGCGGGTCTACGCCCACGCGGCCAAGCGGCTGCCCGTCGACCCGGAGTGGGACAGTGAGGGCCTTCGCATGGAGATCGTTTTCTAGCCGCCGCCGCCCGGGGTCGCCTGGCCGCGATCCGCGTCAGATCGTGGCCGGACTCGGCTCGCCGGGTGCGACGTCGTGGCTCGTCGAGCCCACCGCGTCGAGCAGCGGCCGCAGGGCGAGGTAGAACGCCACCGGCACGAGGGTCACCTGCCAGAACCAGGTCGGCACGACGTGGACCCCCACCCCCCTGCCCCAGAGCTGGGGGAAGCAGGTCAGGACCACGAGCACTACCCAGGCGCCGAGGAACCACCGGAAGCGCCGTCGCGACAGGTCGACGAGCATGACGCCCGCGACGACGGCCACCCCGGCGAAGGGCAGCGCTCGAACGAGGTCGTATCCGTACGTCGTCCAGTTGGAGTAGAAGCCCCACGGAATGGGATTGAAGGCCAGCGTGACGAGGCCGATCCAGGCGACGACCTCCGCCCGGATCCGACCACGCATCACGTCGAGCGTGAGGAGGGTGACCGCGACGGCCATGAAGTAGTAGCCGAAGAGATTCTCTTCGAAGATCAGCCGAAGGCAGAGCGACGACCCGACGAGTGAGAGGAGCGGGACGGGGCGCATGGCGTTGGGGCCGAGCTGACGGGCGGCCCAGTACGCCAGCAGCGCCGCGGCGAGGAGGGGGGCGAGGCGCGACACGATGAAGAGTCCGAGTCCGTGGAGTCCGAGACCGAAGAGGACCGTGCCTCCCGCCGAATTGACGCTGCGAGTTCCCATCAAGCTGATGCGGCTCGAACCGAAGAGCGCCGTACTCAGAGCTCGTCCCGACGTCCAGAGGACCACGGGGACGCTGATGGCCGCCCACGCGGCCGAGAATGACCACGCGAAGGGCCACCGGTCCTGTCGATTCATGACGACGACCAGGGGCACGACGGCCAACAGGCTGAACTGCTGGGCCGTCACCGCTAGACCCAGCAGCACTCCGGCGAGAATCCACCGGCTACGGAGCGCGCCGCCGAGTCCACCGAGGACCAATCCCATGGCCAGGATGTCCTGGGGATGGAACGAGTCGAGGATGCACATGAAGACGGGCGGGGTCACGGCGAGGGCCATGAGGCCAGCGAACTCCCACCTCGTGCGACCGCGATTGGTCGCCCGCAGGAGGTACACGGCGCCGGCCATGAGGATCGGCCACGTGACGTAGCTCAGGTTGATCGTGGGCTGGATCGCGCTCGCCTTCACCGACCACTGGAGGATGGCGGCGAACGCCGTCGAGCAGTGGGAGCCGAGATGGGCGACCGTCGGGAAGGGAACGACGTGACCGACTCTCAAGACCGCTGACAGCAGGCCGGAGAGGACGGGATAGAGCGGCGCGATGAGCACGTAGGGGTGGGCAATCGAAGGGAAGCCGTACGATCCCGACGGGGGGTACGCGCAGGCGAACGCGCCGTGAGCGACGGCCCAGGTGGAGTACACGGATTCGGCGGCGTCACCTTCGATAGGCCCACCGAGGAAGCTCACGAGGGCGAGAAAGGTCGCGCTGGCGGCGAGCCAGCCGATGACGCAGGTGATCGCCGGCAGCGGCTGCTCGAGCCAACTTCGCGCGCGCGATGGACTCTCGTCGAGCCCGCGCGTCACGCGATGGCCCGCAGAATGACTCCGCCTTCGCCTGTGGTCCAAAGCAGTGACACCCGAGCCTTCTACTCCGCCGCGATTAACGCTAACAAACGGGTTCTCCGACGAACGGTATTGGAAGCCGCCTACCGGCGCGCGGGAGGATCGTTGTCCCCGCCGACAGAGTACGGGAGCCGCGCGCTTATCTCGCCTACCCAACGCTGCCGACGTCGAGAGACTGATCGGGCTCCGAGAACTAGGGCAACCGAGGGAAGGCCGCCACGATTTCGGGGCCCAAGTAGATTGCCACCGCCGCGCCCAACGCGAGAAAGACGCCGTACGGCACGGGTTGGTCCCGGGTGATTCGCTTCGCGGCGATGAGGGCCAGACCGATGACGGCACCAATCAGGTTGGCCGAGAAGAAGCCAATCACGACGTAGGGAACACCGAGCCAGCCCAGACCCAGTCCCAGCAGGAGCGCCAGGCGCACGTCGCCGAAACCGAGGAATCGTGGACTTGCGGCGTTGATGGCGAAGAACACGACGAACCACGACACCATGCACGCGAGGGCGACGAGAAATCGATTCCACTGTCCGGTGATAGTCGCCGCGACGACGACGGAGATCATGACTCCGCCCAGGGTCGTGAACACGACGCTCTTGGGCAGGATGAGGCGGTCCAGATCGATGATCGCGAGCGCCAGCAGCCCGGCGGTCAGGACCAGGAGCTCGGGTAGTCTCCAACTGAAACCGACGCGCGCGCCGGCTCCGGCGAAGAGGGCGGCGCAGGCCAGCTCCACGAGGGGGTAGCGAAGTGAGATCGGGGCCCCGCAATGGTGGCACCGACGCTTGAGCAGGATCCACGAGATGACCGGGATGTTGTCGCGCCCTCGAATCGCACGTCCGCAGCTGGGGCAGGACGATGGCGGCGAGACGATCGATTCGTGTCGTGGGACCCGGTAGATGACGACGTTGAGGAATGAGCCGATCACGAGTCCCAGAAGCGCGCACCCGCACACCAACGCGATCAAGTGGCACGATCCCTTCTCACCGACCGGACGTCGCTTCGCGGGAGATGATGTTGACGCTGCAGGTGGGGGATTCGCTGGAGAAAGCCGGGATAGCCGCCGCTCCTCACGTTGCTCGCGGAGGGGAGAGCCGGTGTGCGCATGCCGAAGGTAGACACCACCTTAGGGCACCGCGGTGGCAGCGAGTTCCATCCCTCGACCAACCTTCGCTCCGCCGACGTCGACGCGAGAGCCCCGGCGTATCGCGGGCCTCGTGCCGAGACGATGATTCGCGATCGACCACGAGGCTCCACGATTCTTCGGAGGCTCGACATTATAGTTTCGTGTGAAAAGCCAAGCTTTCTGGCGATCGTAGGGTTGGGTCGCGGAGCGGAGTAGAAGACGTCATGGGAAGCTCAGTGGGTCGCCGTTATCGGTACGGCGCGAGTTTCGTTGACCAAAACTCCGGAGTGCGCTTCGAGGGTCACCATCCATTGGAGAGGCCGGACCTCTGGGAGATCTACCTCAACGAGGCCGAGGGCAAGTACCGGAGTCACGGATTCGAGGGAACGCTGCGGCGTCAGGAACTCGAGGACGGTCACGGCGTGTCGCTCTTCTTTCTCGGGTTCAACCCCGAGGGTCACGCGGTGGCGGGCGTCCGTTTCCACGGGCCCCTGGAGGGGAGCTTCCAGGCGGCGTTGATAGAGGAGATGTCAGCGGCACCGGATATCGGAGAGATCGGCGAGCTCATCGACCAGGAGGTGCGACTGGGCGCACTTGAAGTCAAGGGGGCGTGGTCCAAGGGCGCCAAGACACCCGGCATTCGCTTGGTCGCTGCGCTGTCGCGTTCGGCCACCCACGCCATGACGTGGCTGGGAGCCGAGTTCGCGATCGCGGCCATTTCCGACGTCCTGATGCCCATCGGCCTCACCACCGGGGCGCGCCAAATCGGCACCTCCTGGGTGCCCTTTCCGGATGACCGGTTCCGGACCATCGCGGTCAACTGGCGGCGGGGTCGGTCGTCGGAACTGTCGTCGCCCCCGCACCAGCGAGCCCTTCGCTTGGAGGCCGAGCAACTCTCTCGCGGACCGCTGCGGCTCGGGGCCAGCCCGATCGAGCCGGCGTCGACACGAACTCGATCCTTTCGCCCCTTGGTCCTCGACGTCTCGGTGCGTGCCCAGCGCGAGGTCCTGCGAGTGCTGAGGGAGGACTCTTCGCTGCAGATCGTGGACCGCTTGGAAGAGCAGCGTCAACAGCTCTTCCAGACGATCCCGCCACCGAAACCGGCCGTACTGGAGGAGGGGGCGCGGTGGGTCTACTACCCGTGGCGCCGCGCCGTCGTCCGCCTCTTGGCGTCCCGACCCTTCACCGCGCTGCGTCTCGACCGGAACCGCAACAAGCTCACGACGTCGGAACAGTCGCGACTGCGCACCCTGCGCGTCGGCGTCGTCGGACTGAGCGCCGGACACACGATCGCCCACGTCCTGGCGATGGAGGGGCTGGTCGGTGAGATGCGCCTCGCCGACTTCGACACGTTGGAGCTGTCCAACCTCAACCGAGTCCCGGCGAGCGTCCTCGACCTCGGCGTCAACAAGGCCGTCGTCGCGGCCCGGCGCATCTCCGAGATCGACCCGTACCTGAAGGTGGTCGTCGTGCCGGAGGGGGTCAACCGGGAGAACCTGCCCGCCTTCCTGGAGGGGCTCGACGTGGTGATCGAGGAGTGCGATTCGCTGGACATGAAGTTCCTCGTGCGAGAGGCCGCCCGCGAACGGCGGATTCCGGTGATCATGGAAACGAGCGATCGCGGGGTCTTGGACGTCGAGCGATTCGACCTCGAGCCCGATCGGCCCATCTTCCACGGGCTCTTGGGCGACATGGATTCGGGCAAGCTGGCCGGCCTGAGCCTGGCCGAGAAGGCCCCCTTCGTCATTCGCCTCATCGGTCCCCGGGAGGCGTCGTCACGGGGAGCGGCATCGCTCCTCGAGGTCGGCCAGACCGTGACCGGCTGGCCCCAGCTGGGCAGCGAGATCACTCTGGGGGCGGCCACCGTGGCGGCCGCGGTCCGCCGGATCGGACTGTCCGGCGAGCTGCCGTCGGGCCGCGTCCGCTTCGACGTCGAGGAGATCCTCTCGGGCCTGGGTCCGGTGGAGGTCGATCTGGAGGCCGAGGTCGATCTCTTTACTCCGCCGCCGGTCGATCCGCCCCTCATCAGCGACGACCCCGTCGAACTGATCGTCGACGCGGCGCGCCGGGCTCCCTCCGGCGGCAACGTGCAGCCGTGGCGCTTCGAGGCTGACGACGCGGAGGTCCGCTTCTTCATGGTGGCCGACCGGACGTCGGCGATGGACGTGGGACATCGCGGCACCTACGTAGGGCTCGGCGCGGCTCTCTTCAACGCGCGCGCGGTGGCGTCGTCGCTGCACCGGCTGGGCCTGGTGAAGCTCTTCCCGTCCGGACACCCGTCCCACCACGTGGCCACCATGCAGCTGGGGACGACGTCGGACGTGTCCATCGATCCGTTGGCGCGATACCTGCACACCCGGGCCTCGAATCGGCGGATGGGGTCACCCGCGCCTATCGACCCCGAGACGCTCCAGTCACTGGCGCGGGGCGTCGAGCGCGAGGGCGCGCGCCTGCGCGTGGTGACCGAGCGGGCACAGATCGGCGAGTGTTCCGAGATGCTGGCGGCGTCCGACCGGCTCCGATTTCTCATCCCCGAAGTTCACGACCAGATGCTGTCGGAACTGAAGTGGCCCGGACGCGACTCGCTGGAGGAGGGGCTCGACGTTCGAACCCTGGAGATGGACCCGACCGGGTACGCCGCCATGGAGTTGGTCGGCCGTTCGGACGTCATGAGCCACCTGGCGGATTGGCGGGCCGGGGGGGTGCTGGGCCTGCGCACGAAGGCGGCGATCCAGACGAGCTCGGCGCTGGCCGTGATCACGGTGCCTCGGCCCGACCCGACCTGGTACGTCCGGGGGGGCGCGGCGATGGAGCGGTTCTGGCTCAGCGCCGAGATGCACGGACTGGCGATCCAGCCCGCCGCGCCGGTCTTCATCTACGCGGTGGACGAGTCCGACCTGCGAAACCTGACCGGCGACCGCTACCTCGACGAGGCGCACCGACTCTCCCAGCGCTTCGACGACTTCTGGGGTCTGAGCGACGGGGAGACCGCGGTCATGCTCCTGCGGGTCTTTCACGCCCCCCCACCGTCGGTTCATAGCGTCCGGCTTCCGCTGGCCGAGGTTCTGAGCCGCGACCAGCGCTCCGAACCGACGATCACCCCAATTTCTGCACAAAATAACTGACGTATCAGGGGGTTTACACCCGGCAAAGCCTGTGCAATACTTGATTACCGGAGACTCAGTCCAGTAGGGAATCGGCCGAATGTCCGTGCCCCAGATGGAGTCCCTTGTTGTCGGATAAGGGTAGATAGATCATGACGAGCCTCACGCACTCAAGTCTCGAGCACGCCGGAGAGGAGACCCGTCTCGTCGTCGAGACCCTCCTCCAGGTCGTCCCGGGTACCCAGATCGTGGCGGTGGTCACCAACCTCGAGAAGCCCGTGCCCGGCTTCGAGCTCGATCCCATGGTGGGTCCGGGATCGGAGACGGCGTTCGAGCGACTGAGCGAGCGGGTCCGTGGTCAGCTCAGGGGTGACACGACCCCCGGACCCTTCTCGAGCGTCGTGCTCGGCATCGAATGGGGCGCGCTCGTCGAGCCCCTCGTCGTCGAGGGTGGTGACGTGGTCGGAGCGTTGGTCGTGGCCCGCCACGGCCGCACGTGGTCGGCCCGGGAGCGCCAGCTGGTCAAGGCCTTCAGCAGCCTGCTGAGCCACGTGGCCACGCTGGCCACGCGCGAGGGCCGACTGCTGCACCAGCGGCGCCTCGACGAGCTGGTGGCGCAGGTCGCCGAGCGGCTGATGTCCGCCTCGGCCACCAACCGCCAAGAGACTCTGGACTGGGTGACGCAGGTCCTGGCCGAATTCCTGAGCGCCGACGTCGCGTTCATCCGACGCAACGACCTGCCGCGCGGTCTCAGCATTCTCGAGGCCGAGTGGCCCATTCGCGAGGACAAGCCTGACCCCGACCCCCTAGGCGAGGTGTCCTTCGACGCCGACCCGATCTTCATGGCGCTGCGCGACATGAAGGCGCCGTACCTCACGGGCGTCGCCGACATGACCGAGGACTACCGCGACCGCGCCCGCGAGGCCGCCGGCGTGACGCCCGCCGCCGGAGCGGCCGTCCCACTCCTCTTGGGAGACTCGACCTGGGGCATCCTGGGATTCCTCCACTTCAACCTGCACGCGTGGGTGCCCGCGGAGATCAACGCGCTCCAGGCCGTCGCCTCGATGCTGGTCCAGCTCCAGGCTCGGATCGACGCCGAGGAGCGAACGCGTTACAACGCCAACCACGACGAGCTCACCGGCCTGCCGAATCGCCGGGCGCTGGTGCACGAGCTCAAGACGCGGCTCGACGCGAACCGCAAGACCGCCGTCATGGTGATCGACCTGGACCGCTTCAAGGTGATGAACGACTACCTGGGGCACGGCAGCGGTGATCGACTGCTGGTGACGATCGCGGACCGGATCCGGACCAGCATCCGCGCGAAGGACTTCGCCGCCCGACTGGGTGGCGACGAGTTCGTCTTCATCGTGGACAAGGTCAAGAGCGAGATGGAAGTGCTCGCCACCGCCTACCGGATCCTGGACATCATCGCCCAGCCTGTGGACATCTCGGGCCAGGAGGTCAGCCACACCGCGAGCATCGGCATTGCGATCTCGGAGTCCGACACGGTGAGCGGCCTCGACCTCCTGGGCTGGGCCGACGTCGCCATGTACGCGGCCAAGGCGCGCGGGCGCAACCAGGCCGTCGTGGTCGACAACGAACTGCGCGAGGCGGTCAACGAGCGATCGCGCACCGAGTTGATGCTCCGCGAGGCCATCGAGGGCGACGGACTACGCCTCCACTTCCAGCCCGAGGTCGACATTCGCGACGGCCGTCTGCTGGCGGTCGAGGCCCTGGTGCGCTGGGAGCACCCGACCCGGGGAATCCTCGCGGCGTCGGAGTTCATCAAGGTGGCCGAGGAAACGGGTCTCGTCACCGACATCGGCCGCTGGGTCTTCGCCGAGGCCTGCCGCCAGCTCGGGGTGTGGCAGGCGGAGTACCCGACGCTGGACTTCGTCGTTCGCGTGAACATGTCTCCCGCCGACTTCAAGATGGGCGACCTGGTCGACTTCGTCAAGCAGAGCATGCAGGACAACGGTGTTCCGGGGAACCGCCTCTGCATCGAGATCACCGAGTACGCAATGATGGACGAGCCCGACAAGACGGCGAAGCTGCTGAAGCGGTTCCAGGCCCTGGGAGTCGAGATCGCCTTGGACGACTTCGGCACGGGATTCGCGTCCATGACCGAGCTCAAACACCTGCCGGTCAACCTGCTCAAGCTGGACATGAGCTTCGTCCAGGGCATCACCACCGACCCCTACGACCAGGCGATCGTCGAGTCGATCATCCGCCTGGGCCGGGCGCTCAACCTGGGCGTCATCGCCGAGGGCATCGAGTCCAGCCCCATCATCGAGAAGCTCCTCGAACTGGGCTGTGACCGCGGCCAGGGCTACCTCATCTCGCGCCCGGTGGCGCCGATAGAGTTGGCCCCGATGCTGCGAACCGGATCTGTGCCATCATCGTTGCTTCACCCTGTGGAGAAAGTGCCGTGGGACCTGGCGGATCTGCAGCTGTGAACACGACGGACGGAGTTACGACGGAGACCGCGGACCGCGACGACCAAGAGGAATCGGTAGCCGCGCCCGCGCCGTCCCCGTTGGTGGCGGTCAACGGAGCGCTGTCGCCCGACGGACTCACCGGGCAGTTCTACGAGCCGTGGCTCTTCCAGACGATGCTGAGCCATCTCTCGGCCAACGAGCTGGGAGTGGGGTTCGTGTACTCGCTGCTCGATCTCCTGGCCGAGCGGCACGGACTGTCCGACGTGGTGGTCGTCCTGAGTCACGAGTCCTTTGGCACGCAGATGTTCCGGTTGGGCGGCCGGGCACTGTCGGCCGAGCAGGTGGGTCGGCTGGGAAACTCCCCGGGGGTCCACTGCGAACCCGACGTGGTGCCCGCCATCGAGTGCGACGCGGTGCGCACCGCTTGCCAGCTCGCGCTGGCGTTGCACCTCGCGCGCTACAGCGCGGGCCACGACTCGCTGACCAAGATCGACAACCGGCGGAGCTTCGACGCGGCGTTGTCGATCGCCGCCGCGAACAGCGCCCGGTACGGGTGGGCCTTCACACTCGTGCTGGTCGACCTCGACGACTTCAAGGCGGTCAACGACCGCTCCGGCCATCCGTTCGGTGACCATCTGCTGCGCCAGTTCGGGTTCGCGCTGCGCCAGTCGGTTCGCAAGGGAGACACCGCGGCCCGATTCGGGGGCGACGAATTCGCCGTGATCCTCAACAACGCCGAAGGGCAGGAGTCCGCCGGATTCGCCGAGCGACTCCGATCAAACCTCGTGGCCTCAGGTAACTTCATCGACTTCTCTAGCGGATCCGCGTCCTCCCCGCGGGACTCCACTGACGCGGCCGAGCTCTTGGACCTCGCGGACACGCGCCTGCTCACGAGGAAGGGCGGTCGGCGATGATTATGTCGCGCACCGACGAGGATTTCGAGCTGGAGCTTCGCTCGCTCCCCGGCGTCGTCAACGTGGGACTGACGCACCGCGACGACGGCAACGTGGCGGAGGTGGCGTTGCTCGTCAGCGGTGAGGACGCGGAGCCGGTTCGATCGGCGGCGACCCAGATCGCCAGCCTCTACTACCCGGACGCGGCAGTCACGGTCGAGCGGGCGGTCGGTGAATCTTCATCGTCGTACCGCGACAACTCCCGAGTCGTCTTGGTGCGAGCCGACTACGACACCTCGGAAGGGGCCTGCGAAGTGCAGCTGGCGTTCAACGGTCGGATGGGCGTTGGTCGGGCGGGCAGCGGTCCGCTCATCGGCGGGGCGGAGGCGACACTGGCCGCGCTGCGCGACCTGGGCTACGAGATTCCCTTTTCGTTGATGACCGTGACCAGCGTCACGAACGGAAAGGATTGGCCCGTGGTCGTGACGCTGCGGTCCCTGTCCAATGACGCGGACCGATTCGGCATCGCACGCTCCGACGACGACATGGTGTCCGCAGTCAAGGCCACACTCGACTCCCTGAACCGCTTCCTCTCAACCCTGGACGGTCGCCGCTAGATCTCGCGGCTCGCGCGCTCTCCGGGTTCTCGCCAGTAGCCCAGACCCGGGATGCGCGCTAACTAGTGTGGTGATCATGCGCCTGGGACCGATCGACGCGCTGCCAAGGATCCCTATCACCCCGACTGTGGCGTTGATGCTCGACTAATGATCGAGTCACCGTTGGGGAGACGCTGGTTGCGTCCCATCACGTTGCATCAAGTGTGGAACCACCCACTGGCGACCCCCCAGCTCCTCCTTGGCTGGATCATCGCCACGGGCGTCTTCGTTGGGTGGCAGATATTCCTCGGGGGGCCCTCCTACATCGACCTCGGCGAGTCGCTGTACGCCGTCGTGGCAATCGCCCACGGCCACCTGGGTTGCCTCTTCTCCTCCGTGTACACGCACGTGCCGGTGGTCATTCCGAATCCCCCCAGCTTGGCGCCGGTGTATCCCTTCGTGGCCGGTGGCGCCGAGGCCCTTTTCCGCGTTGGACACGCGGTGCCCTTCCCGGTGGCCGCCGGCGGACCCACCCACTGTTCGGCCGCCTACGACGCCTCCTACCGTTGGGCGCTTCACGCCGGAGCCTTCACGCCGACCCGATGGCTGAGTCTCATCTCCTGGTTCCCGCTGATGGGTGGCGTCATCGCCATGCTGCGCGTCAGCGGGCGAGGCCGCCGAATGTCCGAGCCCCTGACGCTGCTCGTGATTGCCCTGCTGCCGCAAGTCACGTCCTGCATCAGCTACGTCTTTCATCCGGAGTACCTGTTTGCCGTCGGACTGGCGCTGATCGCGGCGGCCGCCGCCGTGCGGGACCGTTGGGCGTTTGCCGGCGTCTTGCTGGGATTGGCCTTTCTTTCCCAGCAGTTCGCGCTGCTGGTCGGAGTGACGCTGTTCGCCGTCGCGGTTGGTCGGGCCCGGTGGCGACTCGCCGCTGCGGCGTTCGCCACGGTGGCCCTGATCACCGTTCCGTTGGCCGCGGCGACGTCGGGTCGAGCATTGAAGACCGTCGTCTTCGGCACGAGTCGGGTCACCTTGCTCACCCCGAGCTTCGTGAGGTCCAAGGGTGGCACGGTGCTGTGGGAGGCGCACCTGCACGGTGCACCGCTGTTCGCGGCCGCTCGGCTGCTGCCCGTGCTCGTGGCCATGGCGGTCGCCGACTGGGCTCGCCGGAAGCTCGGACGGCGCGCGTTGGAGCCCGAGACGCTGATGTCGTTGATCGCCATCGCGTTCGCGGTCCGTCTGGTGTTCGAACAGAACCTTTTCGGCTACTACTTCATGGCCCTGGCGGTGGCGCTCGTCGTCCGCGAGGTCATTCACGGCCAGTTCCGCCTTCGGCTTCTGACGTGGATCTTGGTCCTGACGGTGGCGTTCAACGCGATTCCGTCGAATTTCGGGTCGCGCTGGGAGCCGTGGGGAGGATTCGCTTTCGACGCGGTGTGCGCATTCGTGGCGTGCTTCCTGCTGGCCGTGGCGACCCGTGACCTTGCCCGTGGCCGAGTTCGAATTGACGCCTGGCTCACCTTCGCCTTCGTGATTGTCGTGTTTCGAACCCAGATCTTCGAAGGAAGCATTGTCCACCAGACCCTCTCCGATTGGCTATGGCAGCTCATTCTGGTGCCGACGGGAATCGCCCTGGCCGCGGTCCCTCTCCTGGCCACGGTGAGGAACATGGAACACGGTGCCAATCAATCACCACCGGAAGAAATCGTCGCGAACTGAGTCCCGAGTCTGTTCGGATGCAGCCAGTCGTGGGCAGCCAAGTGGTGAGATGGCCCGATCCAACCGGTCGAATGTCGGCGCGGGACGACGCCGGGGATGACAGCCCGGCTGATGGTGCGGAGTCGTGCCGCGGTTGTCGAAGACTTAAGCATCGACTCTCGCGAGAGGACTTTGTGCCTCGGACTGAAGCGACTACAACTGGGTAGCATGCTGGCGTGGCGGGACCCTCGTGCACCGAGAACGCCGCAACTCGCGCGGAGGCGCGTCCTTGAATGACCGAAGGAGTCAGTTCCCACCATGAGCATGCCCAGTGCCTCGTACTCCGTCACGATGCGCGTGGTGCTGGACAGTTCGTCCGATATCGCCCGCGCCGCGTCCGCGGTCGCCGAAGCCGGCGGACTCCTGACGGCGCTCGACATTGGCGAGCCCTCCGAAGGCCGGATGGTGGTGGACCTGACGTGCAACGCGATCGACGACGCGCACGCCGAAGCCCTGCGCACCGCGGTCGATGAGCTTCCCGGGGCCAAGGTCCAGGTCATGAGCGATCGCACCTTCCTCCTGCATCTCGGGGGGACGATATCCGTGGAACCCAAGGTCGCCCTGAAGACCCGTGATGACCTCTCGATGGCCTACACCCCGGGCGTCGCGCGGATCTCCATGGCGATCGCCAAGGACGTCACCGCGGCGAGAAAGCTGACGATCAAGCGCAACACGGTGGCGGTCGTGACCGACGGATCGGCGGTCCTGGGTCTGGGCAACATCGGCCCGGAGGCGGCGCTCCCCGTGATGGAGGGCAAGGCCCTTCTCTTCAAACGCTTCGCGGGAATCGACGCGTGGCCGGTGTGCCTGGCCACGCAGGACGTCGACGAGATCGTGCGCATCGTCCAGTGCCTGGCTCCGGTGTACGGCGGGATCAATCTCGAGGACATCGCGGCCCCGCGTTGCTTCGAGGTTGAATCGCGGCTCCGCGACCTGCTCGACATTCCGGTCTTTCACGACGATCAGCACGGGACGGCGACCGTGGTGTACGCCGCACTCATCAACGCCTTGCGCGTGGTGGGCAAGGAGATGCGGGACATCCGCGTCGTGGTCCTCGGGGTCGGGGCGGCGGGCATGGCCATCTGCAAGCTTCTCCTGGCGGAGGGCGTGCGCGACATCATCGGCTGCAACCGCCACGGGATCCTGGAGCCCGGCGACGACCGGCTCGACGAGCCCCGTCGCTGGCTCGCCCGGCACACCAACGTCAACGGACTCGCCGGAAGCCTCAGCGACGCGATGCGCGGCGCCGACGTGTTCATCGGCGTGTCGGGGCCGAATCTGGTGACCGAAGAGCAGCTGGCCTCGATGGCCCCGAAGTCGATCGTTTTCGCTCTGGCTAATCCCGACCCGGAGGTGGATCCCGCGGTGGCCCGGCGGCACGCGGCCATTGTGGCCACCGGTCGAAGCGACGAGCCCAACCAGATCAATAACGTTCTGGCTTTTCCGGGGATCTTCCGGGGACTGCTCGACGTGGGCGCCACTCAGATCACCGAAGACGTGGAGATCGCCGCGGGGCGGGCCATCGCCGGCGTGGTCAAGGAGTCGGAGCTGTCCGCGGACTACATCGTGCCCACGGTGTTCAACCCGGGCGTCGTACCGGCGGTGGCCGCGGCCGTCGAGGAGGTCGCGCGGCCTCGGCGGTAGGCCCGTTCGCTGAGCTGAGATCAGGGGTCGGCGAGGTGGTGGGCTTCGCCCTGGTCATCGTCGGTGTCTTCGCCAGCGCCGGTCGTGCTGGGCTCTCGAGCCGGCAGACCCCGCGGGCCCTTGGGGACCGAGCTCTCGTCCCCCCCGTCTCCGAGGCGGACGCTGCCGAATCGGTGACGTAGCTCGGGGTCCTCCCCCGGAGTGCCGATGGCGCGCCGCTCGGGCCGACGGTACTCCTGACGCGCGTTGCGATCACGGTTCATGAGCACGAGGGCGAAGGCGAAGGTGAACAGGCCCACCATCACCACGGCGAAGCACACGAACTCGAGTCCCACCTGGTTGATGCAGCTCGAGCTCACCCCGAATCCGGGAGTGCCGGGCGGGGGAGGAACGCAGTGCTCCGATTGGACTCGCAGGTGGTGCAGGGCGATCGCCCCGGCCACGACCGCGGCCAGGCCCAGGACGAGCGCGACTCTCCTCACTGATCGTCACAGTACTGCCACGCTGTGTCGACCGCCCCGCGAGCGTCGTCGGGAGCGCGGGCGCCACCGCGCCGCGCGGGTCCCGTTGACCACGCCGCGCGGCCCTGGCCCGGTGCGCCACGCGAAGCGACCACCTCGAGACGTCGAGCGAGCGTTTCGCGGGGGCGCGAACGGCGACGCCGACTGAGCCAGGGAACGCTAGGAGACGCGCCGCGTGTCGGGTTGGGCCCGCGACTCCGCCGGATCTGGCAGGTGCAGCAGGACGCCGGGCGCCAGCGCCTCGTCGTCGTTCATGGCGATTCCGAGACGCAGGGCCACTCGGCGTCTCAGCGCGAGGTCCTCGCCGGGAGTGCCCAGGAGGCGGAGCTCGGGCTGGTCGATCTCGCGGACACCGCCGCGGCGGCGCTGCATGAGCAGAACGGCGAAGCCGGCGGCGAAGAGTCCGGCGAGAATGAGGGCGAAGGCGACGTACTCGAGCCACACCTCGTGGAGGCAACCGCTGCTCAGGCCGAAACCCCCGCCCCCTGGGCGAGGCGTGCACACGGCAATCGAGTCGCGCACGTGACGGAGGGCCCAGGCTCCAACCGCCGCGGCGATGACACCAAAGACCAGCGAGGCCCTTCTCACTGATATCAACTGTACGAAGCTCATTTCCCCTCATCGGGGACCTCATTCACAACTCTCGCGACCTTCGGCCGAGGTCGAGTGACCGCTCTCGTCTTGGTCGGCGACGCGCCCTCCGCCCACCCAAGTTGCCACCAGGTTCGGCGAGAGTTCGCGGGTCCGGATGCGCTGCGACCGCCCTTTGGAGCCCGGTGTTGACTACTACGTTGAACGTAGTACTATGGGCTCGTGACGCCCCGACACCCCGACGACGGACGACGAGCCAACGACCCGTCGTCGCTGATTCTGACCAGCCTGGCGTCCGGCGCCAAACATGGTCACGCGCTCGCCAAGGACATCGAAGCCTTCGCCGGCGTCCGCCTCGGACCCGGAACCCTCTACGGGGCCATCACCCGGCTCGAGGAGCGGGGGCTGATCGAGCCAATGGCGGCGACGGACCGGCGCCGACCGTACCGGATCACCGCGGCGGGAGCGGCGGCCCTGGCCGAGCGCGTCACCGAGATGCGCCGCGTGGCGGACGTGGGCGCGACGCGCCTGGGACTGAATCTCGGAACGATGACGTGAAGCGCGACGCCGGGTCGCTGGCCGGACTGTTGCGCTGGTACCCCGAATCGTGGCGCCGCCGTTACGGCGAGGAGTTGGTGGCGCTCATGAGCGACGACTTGGAGGGGCGCCCACCGACGCTCGGCTATCGGTGGAGGGTGGCGGCCGCCGGTCTGGTGGAGCGCGCGCACGGCGCGGGTCTGACGGGGAACACGGCGACGCCGGCGGAGCGCCGGCGGGCCGGGTCGCTAGTCGTGCTGGCGTCGTGGTGCGCGATGGTGGTGGCCGGGTCCAGCTTCGCGAAGATCTCCGAGCACTTCGCCCGGGCGATGCCGGTGGCGTCGCGCGCGCAGCCCCAGGTCGCCTTCGACGTCGTGGTGATCCTGGCCGCCGCGGGCGCCCTGATCGTCGCGGCGGGAGCCGCCGTCGCGTGCCCCGCATTCGGGCGGTTCCTGCGCGACGGTGGCGGGACGGCTGTTCGCCGCCGCGTCGCTCGAGCGCTCATCCCCACCCTCCTCGCGGGCGGGTCGCTGTACCCCCTGGCTCACTGGGCGCACCATCTCTCCAACGTTCAGCGAAACGGGGGTGACGCGGTCTACGCGATGGTGCTCCTCGCGTGGGCCCTGACGGTCGTCGCGGCGCTCGTCTTGTGGACCACCTTCGCCGTGGCGATCGCCCGGCGGCTCGCCCTGTCGGGGCGGGCGCTGCGGGTCGAGTCCCGGCTGGCCGTGGCGCTCAGCGCCGTGATGGTGGGCCTCACCGCCGCGGTGGCCGTGTGGTGGTGGTCCGTGGCCACCGTCGCCCCCTGGTTCCTGAGCGGAGCTCCCGCGGGCTCAACGGGGTCACCCGCTCCGATCAACCTGGTCTTAACGATGGGCCTCATGGCGTCGTCGTTGATTGCGGCGGCGTTCGGCGTCTCTCGGGTGGCGTCATCTCGGTCCACGATCGTGCGCGGAGTCCCGGGAGCTCGTTGATCGGACGGGGGCGCCGCGGGTTCCGGGCGCGTCGGACTTATCCGCGCTGACGCGGCCGCCACTGGCCCGCTGGCATCATGGAGATCGACGAACGACTGAGAACGTGGGGCCGGCCGTGCGAGTGGCAATCCTGGACGATTACTTCGACACCCTCCGGGGACTCGACTGCTTTGCCCTGCTCGCCGGACACGACGTCACGGTCTTCACCGACCACGTCGACGACACCGAGCTCTTGGCCGAGCGGCTCGCAGGGGTTGAGGCGCTGGTCCTCATTCGGGAGCGAACGGCGATCTCCGCCGCGCTGCTTCAGCGGCTGCCCTCACTGCGACTGATCAGTCAGCGCAGCGTCTATCCCCACGTCGACGTCGCGGCGTGCACGCGTCGGGGCGTACTTCTGTGCTCCGACCTCCACGCCGGTACGCCCTCCTACGCCGCGGCGGAGCTGACGTGGGCGCTGGTCCTCGCCTCCCTTCGCGACATCCGCGGCCAGGCCGCCTCGATGAGGGCCGGCCACTGGCAGAGCGGCGTCGGCCGGTCCCTGTTCGGCCGGACCCTCGGCGTCTACGGCTACGGGCGAATCGGGCGGGTGGTCGCGGGCTACGGGCGCGCCTTCGGAATGCGAGTGACGGTGTGGTCGAGCGAGGCGTCGCGCGATCGCGCGCGAGCCGACGGCTACGAGCCCGCGGGATCACGCGAGGAGTTCTTCGCGTCGGGCGACGTCGTCTCCCTTCACCTTCGCCTGGTGCCCGCCACCCGCGACGTGGTGACCGCGGCCGACCTGGCCCGCATGCGGCCCGACAGCCTGCTGGTCAACACCAGCCGGTCGGGACTGGTGGCCCCCGGAGCGCTGGTGGCGGCCCTGCGAGCCGGTCGACCGGGCGCGGCCGCGCTCGACGTCTTCGACCAGGAGCCCCTCACCGACCCTCAGGACCCGCTCCTCACCATGCCCCAGGTTCTGTGCACGCCCCACATCGGCTACGTCACTCGCGAGGAGTGGGAGCTCCAGTTCGCCGAGGTCTTCCGCCAGGTCAACGACTTCGCCGCCGGCCACCCGACCAACGTCGTCAACCCCGAGGCGGTGACCAGCCGGGGCTAGACCCGCGCCCGGCGCGGCGTGACCGACCCGTCGGCGTCGACGTCCTATCTTGGGTTGGCCGCCGCGGCCACGACGCCGCCGTGGAAGAGGAGGTCTCATGGAGATCCGTCGGGTGGCCACCGGCCACGACGCGCAGGGGCGGGCCGTCTTCGTCTCCGACGAGGCGGTGGCCCCGGTGACCCTGGCCCTCGTGCCGGGTTGGGAGTTCCATCGACTCTGGGGCGCCGACGCCCGGCCGCGGTTCCCGGACGACGGGCACCGGCCCGACGCGCCGCTCTACTTCCCGCCCCTGGAGGGATTCCGCTTCGCCGTCTTCACCATCCCGCCCGACGGCGGTCAGGGTGTGCCCGCGGACCTCGACCTCGAGGGCGCGATCGCGGAGTTCCAGCAAAAGGTACCCGGGATGGCCGAGCACCTCGAGACCGAGCACCCCGGCATGCACACCACGGCCACCGTCGACGTCGGTGTCGTCCTAGCGGGTGAGGCCACCCTGGAGCTCGACGACGGGGCCAAGACCACGTTGGGTGCCGGGGACACCTACGTGATGAATGGCACCCGACACCGGTGGTCCAACAAGGGTCCGGTACCGGCCGTGATCGTGGTCGCCCTCGTCGGCGCGCACCACGAGCGCGTCAGCTGATCCGTTACCACGCCGGGCGAATCAGCGCGGCCCCGCGGCGACCACCGCGCGGAACTCGAAGGTCGGTCCCACCGGCTCGCCGGAGGTCACGACGTGGGCGACCATCGCGCGCGCCGTCCTCTCCATGGATCGCATGAGTCCCAGCGACTCGCCAAACGTCGACCCATCGGCGCTGCCGTTGGTCAGGCGGTGGATCGAGGCCAGGAGTTGGCTGTACGCGTCGTTGAAGGCGTCGTTGAGGCGGGCTCGTTCCGATCCGGCCGGGTAGTCCGCGGACGTCGGGTCGACGGGGAGTCCGACGACCCCCGCGGGGTCGAACGCGACGAGGTCCCCGGCGAAGGCGTAGCCGTGGGGCACCGTCGAGTCGGGAACCAGCCGGCGTCCCTCCCAGATCTCCATGAACCGGTAGTAGTGGGCGAAGTCGTTCTGGCCACTCGGGCCATCGATCTCCACCGGCGAAGTACCCGTCCCCTCACCCTGCTCGATGATGGTGTCGAGGGCCCGGCGCGCGCTGGCCAGGTCGTTGACAGCGACCGACCCCCACACCAGATCCGGACCGACCTGGTGACGCGCCGAGCCCGCGAACGCGGGCTCGCCCAGACGCCCGAGCGCCTGGGCGATGGTCTTGTAGAACTCGCCGATGGTGCAGTCCCCGACGGCCCCTTCATCGAGCTTGGGTAGGTCGTCGAGGGGGTGACGCGGCTCCTCAATCTCGATGAAGGCGGCGAGTTGCTCCCGGGAGAAGGGTCGCAGGTGGATCTCGAGCTGGCCCTCGACGCCGCCCGGGAGCGGGCCGGGGTACGTGGGGATGAAGTCGGTCTTGGAGATCGCCGGTCGGCCGCCCAGGGCGTTGAGGACGTTGGCGGCCAGCACCATGTGCAGCATCTCCTCGACGACCACGGACTTGAGTATCTTCGCGATCTCGCCATTGCGGCCCGGGGCGAGCGAGTAAAGCGCGTAGAGATAGGGGGGGATCGTCGCGTGCTCGAGCTCGACGGCTCGCTGGAGGGCGGCGCGCACGTGCGGGAGGCTGGGCTCGGCCTGGCGCAGTCCGTCGAGCGTCGATCGCTGGAGCTTGATCATGGTCCCCCCTTGCGCCGGCTCCCGGGCTGACCCGGGTGACCCGGCCGCGAGTCCCCATGACTATGCCATGTCCGACGCGGATGTCCCCGGTGAACCCCAGCGGGGGAGCGCCCACCGGTGGGGGATTCATTCAGGCGACGCCGTCGCTCACCCGTGTCACCGCCCGGCGCGGTCCTCACCGGTTCCGAGGTGGCACTCAACGAAGCGCGCGGCCAGCTCGCCCTTCTCGTCGGCCGCGCCGTGGTGGGCAGCCTCGCGCAGCAGGCACGCCGCCTGGATCACCCGGGTGAGCTCGGTCAGTTGACGACGGAATCCAGCGCTCTCGAGGTCGGCATCTCGCAGGGACTCGTGAAGCGGGGGCTGGAGTCTCTCCAGCGCCCGGGCGGTCTGGCGAGCCGGCCCCGCCAGGGCCGCCGGAGAGTCAACGAGCGCGCGCCGGACCCAGTCGGCCACGGCCTCGAGCAGTCCGAGCCGCGCGCAGTCACGCCGGACTTGGTTGCACAGAACGTTGTGGGTGCCCTCCCAGCTCTCGAAGACGATCGAGTCACGGTAGAGGCGGGGCAACGGGGAGAAGTCCTCGATGGTGCCGTTGCCGCCCAGGATCTCGATGCCCTGGTGGACGATGTCGGTCGCGGCAATCGAGGTGAGGTACTTGTTGGCGTTCACGAGGAAGCGGTGAACCTTCACTTCGTCGGGTGTCGCCAGGCCACCGTCGATCTTGGCGACGAGCTCGGTGAGGGCGAACGTCGACGCGACCGCCGCCGCCGTCTCCATCCTCATCGTCGCCAGCTGCTCGCCCACCGCCGGGTAGTCGCCGATCAGCCGACCGAAGGCCCGGCGGTAGCGCGCGAACGTCGACGCCTCGAGGTAGGCCCGGCTCATGATGCCCGCCGACCCGACCGCGTTGAGCCACCGCGAGGTGTTGAGCAGGTCGCCCACGGCGATCTTGAATCCGTGCGTCGGGTCCCCGATCGGGAAGGCCCGGGCGCCCTCGAATTCGATCTCCGCCGACGCCATGACCCGCGTGCCGAGCTTGTCCTTGAGCCGGCGAATCCGAAAGCCGTTGGGCGCCCCGTCGAGTGAACGCGGAACCAGGAAGCAGCCGAGCCCCCCGGTGCCCGATCCGGCCCCGGCGCGCCGGGCGGTGACCGCGAAGAGGTCGGCGTCGGCCACCGAGCAGAACCACTTCTCGCCGTCCAGGCGCCACGTGCCCGGTTCGGCGGGGTCGGGCTCCGCGCACGTGGCGTTGGCCCCGACGTCAGAACCACCCTGGACCTCGGTGAGGAACTGTGATCCCCGCAACGCCACGGAGGCGTCGGTCGCGGTGAGTCCCGGGAGGTAGCGCTCCTTCAGCTCCGCGCTGGCGTGGTGCTCGATGGCCCGGCGCAGCCCGATCGTGCACACGATCGGGCAGGCCTGCCCCCCCTCGCCGACGTGGCTGAGCAGGAAGAAATGGGCCGCGACGTCGAAGGCGCCGATGTAGTCGAGGCGGGTCGCCAGCATGCCCGACCCCCATGCGGCGTCCGCAGCCCGTCGCTCGGCGGGGTGGAACTCGACCTCCTCGACCCGTCGGCCGACCTCGTCGAACGGGCGCAGTCGGGGATACTCCCGGCTGCGCTCTTGGACCTCCACGGCCGGGTCGATGACCTCAACCACTGAGCGGCCGAAGGACTCCAGCCTCGCCGTCAGCGCCACCGCTCCCGCTCCGACGTACTGATCGAGCAGCGCACCGAGGTCCGGGCGGGCGGAGAAGAAGTTGCCAGGTTTCGCGGCCCGCCACGCCTCCAAATCGCTGCGTCCGGGCTGCTCCACCCTGGCCTCCGTCCCCTCGACGACAGGGATAGCACACCCCCGTCCCCGCTCCGCCGACCGCGACCGGATGGTCCACCTCGGTCGACCTGTTGATACCCTGGGGGGTATAGTAGTGGTATCGGGAATCGGTCCCGGTTCGGCCTCGGGAGAGACGACATGAACACGCGACGCGACGAGAGCGACCGGGCGACCGCGACAAGGTTTGTCGCGGACGCCCACCAGGTTCTTCAAGACCGCGAGCAGGTCGACGCGATCACCAAGCGCCTGAAGCGCGCCCACGGCCAGCTGGGCGCGGTCGTGAGAATGATCGAGGAAGGACGCTCCTGCGAGGACGTGGTCACCCAGATGGCCGCGGTCGGCAAGGCCATCAACACCGCCGCGTTCACGATGATCTCCGCGCACCTCAAGGAGTGCCTGGCCGACCCCGCGAACGACGTGGTCGCGATGACGGAGAAGTTGCAGAAGCTCTTTCTGAGTCTGGCGTGAGGGGAATCGTGAGGGTGGTCGTCATCGGGGGCGTGGCCGGCGGGATGTCGGCGGCCACGCGGATGCGCCGGCTGGACCCGTCCGCCGAGATCGTCGTGCTGGAGCGCAGCGGTCACGTCTCCTACGCGAACTGCGGACTGCCGTACTTCCTGGGCGGGGTCATCGAGGAGGAGTCGTCACTGCTCCTGCAGACGCCGTCGTCGCTGCACGACCGGTTCCGGCTGGACGTGCGGGTCGACACCGAGGCCGAGGCGATCGACCTCGAGACCCAGACCGTGGCCGTGCGAGACCTGGCCCACGGGACCGTGTACACACTGCCCTACGACCACCTGATCCTCAGCCCGGGGGCGACACCGGTGATCCCGCCGATTCCCGGGATCGAGCGCGCGCTGCCCCTGCGCACGGTCGAAGACGTCGAGCGGATGGCGCACGCCGTGGCGTCGGCGCCGCGCTCCGCGGTCGTGATCGGTGGGGGATTCATCGGCGTCGAGATCGCGGAGAACCTACTGCGTCGCGGCGTCGCCGTGGCGCTGGTGGAGTCCACGAGTCAGATCCTGGCCCCCCTCGACCCGGAGATGGCCGCCCCGGTGGCCACCGAGATGCGTCGACGCGGCGTGGCCCTCCACCTCGGCGACACCGTGACGGAGGTCACGCCCTCCAAGGTGCTGCTGGCGTCCGGCGAGGTGCTCGCCGCGGACGTCGTGATCGTGGCGGTCGGTATGCGACCCGACACCGACCTGGCTCGGGCCGCGGGCGTCATCGTCGGTCCGGGGGGCGGGATCGTCGTGGACGAGTTCAACCACACCAGCGCGGACCACGTCTACGCGGTGGGCGATGCGGCCGAGAAGGTCGACGCGGTCGACGGCGCGCCGACGCTGGTGCCTCTCGCCAACCTGGCCAACCGTCACGGGCGCGTCGTGGCGGACCACATCACCGGTCGCGCGGTGCGACCGCGCCCCACCATCGGCACGGTCATCGTCAAGGTGTTCGACCTGGCGGTGGCGGCGACCGGGTGGAACGAGAAGCGGCTGGCCGCCGCCGGGCGACCCTTCCGGGCCATTCACACTCATCCGACGTCGCACGCGAGCTACTACCCCGGGGCCGGGTCCATGGCGCTCAAGCTGCTCGTCGACCCGACGTCGGGAGCCCTCCTCGGCGCGCAGGGCGTGGGTACCGAGGGCGTCGACAAGCGGATCGACGTCCTGGCGACGGCGATGAGCGCCGGACTGACCGCGCCGGAGCTGGCGGACCTGGAGCTGGCGTACGCGCCACCCTTCGGGTCGGCGAAGGATCCGGTCAACATGCTGGGCTACGTCGCGGAGAACGTTCTCTCCGGGCTCGTCGCCACGGTGCAGTGGAGCGACGTGGAGGAGTATCGCGTCCGGGGCATTCCTCTGGTGGACGTGCGCACGCCCGAGGAGTTCGCTGAGGGCTCGCTTCCCGGGGCCGTCAACATACCCGTCGACGAGCTGCGCGAGCGGGCGGCCGAGCTGTCGGCGGCCGAGGTGGTGGTCTTCTGCCAGGTCGGCCAGCGGGGCCACACGGCCGCGCGGGTGCTGAGCGGACTCGGCGTCACGGCGTGGAACCTCGACGGCGGGTACGAAACGTGGCGAGACTCGCCCGCGTCATCGCCGGCCGCTGCGTGGACCGATCCCGGGGAACGGCGTGAGGTGCCCGCCGACGGAGGCGCCCGGCGATGACCTCGGCGGCCGATCGATGGCGCGAGTCCCTCGCCGCGTGGGCCCTGCCCGACGCCATCGTGGCGTCGGCCGAAGAGAGCCCGTGGATCCATCCCCCGGAACTGTTCGGGGTCCCCGACGAGATTGTGGACACGCCGTCGCACGCTCGCGCCCGCGAGTCCGTGCCCCCGGGCGGCACGGTGCTGGACGTGGGGTGTGGCGGCGGTATCGCGGCGTTCGCCGTTGTGCCACCGGCGGGCCACGTTATCGGTGTCGATCAGCAGGCCGAGATGCTGGCGATGTTTCGCCGGAACGCCGAACAGCGTGGCGTCGCCGTCGACACCATCGAAGGGTCCTGGCCGTCGGTGGCCCCGGCCACGCCGAACGCGGACGTCGTGACCGCGCACCACGTCCTGTACAACGTCGGAGAGGTGGTTCCCTTCCTGCGAGCGCTCAGCGATCACGCCCGGTCGCGGGTCGTCGTGGAACTGCCGGACCATCACCCCCTGACGGCGATGGCCCCCGCCTGGCGACACTTCTGGCAGCTCGAACGACCGGACAAGCCGACGCCCCAAGACCTGCTGGACGTTGTGGCGGAGATGGGCCTCGCGGCGCATCGCGAGCAGTGGTGCGGACCGCCGCGCACCGTGCCCGACCCGGAGTTGGCCGCGCGGTTCCTGCGGATACGACTGTGCCTGCCCGCGACACGCGAGCCCGACGTCCTCGAGTTCCTTCGATCACGACCACCCGTCAGTGAGCGGGAGTTGTCGACGATCTGGTGGGACGCCTGACGGCGCTTTCGGTCTGAGCATCCAAGCTCACCCTCGTCCTCTCGCGGCGCGACCTCGCGGAGGACCTAGGTTCGTGGCGTGACGAATCGAATGGTCCGGTGGCCTGCCGGCTTCTCCTGGGGGACGTCCACGTCGGGGTACCAGATCGAGGGCGGAGGCGACAACACCGACTGGTGGTGCTTTGAGCGGACCGACGGCAGCGGGGTCGCCGAGCCGTGCGGCGACGCCTGCGACTCCTGGCACCGCTACGAGGAGGACCTCGATCTCGTGGCGTCGCTGGGCCTGGGCTCCTACCGCTTCTCGCTCGAGTGGGCCCGCGTCGAGCCGAGCCCCGGCGAGTTCTCCCCCGAAGCCATCGCCCACTACCGCGACGTGCTCCGGGCGTGCCACGCGCGCGAGATTCAACCGGTCGTTACGCTGCACCACTTCACGCTGCCCCGGTGGGCGGCCGACGCCGGCGGATTCGAGAACGCCGACGTCGTCGGCTGGCTCGGCCGCTACGCCGGCGTCGTCGGGCGCGAGCTCGGCGACCTCATCGCCATTGCGTGCACGATCAACGAGCCCAACGCCGTCGCGGTGTTGGGCTATCTGCTGGGGATGTGGCCGCCGGCGGCGACCGACGGCGACCGCTACGTGGCGGTCAACGAGACCCTCCGGGCGTGCCACGTCGCGATGCGCGACGCGCTGCGCGAGGGTCCGGGGGAGTACCCCATCGGCCTGACCCTCTCGATGCACGAGTACGAAGCGCTGCCCGGTGGCGAGGAGTTGGTGCCCCTCATTCGTCACGACATGGAGGACCTGTACCTGGCGTCGCGGTCGGGCGACGACTTCCTCGGGGTCCAGTGCTACACCAAGCTGCAGCTGGGCCCGGCCGGCCTGGTCGACGATCCCGAGGGCGAGAAGACCGCGATGGGCTACCTCTATTGGCCCCAGAGCGTGGAGTACACGGTCCGGCGCGCGGCGGCCCTGTCGGGCCTGCCCATCATCGTGACCGAGAACGGCATCGGCACGGACGACGACGCCCAGCGGATCCGCTACCTCACCGAAGCGATGAGCGGCCTGCGCCGCCTCCGGGACGACGGGGTCGACGTGCGGGGCTACTTCCAGTGGTCGCTGCTCGACAACTTCGAATGGACCTTCGGCTACGGACCGAAGTTCGGCCTGGTGGCGGTCGACCGCGCGACCTTCGCGCGGACCCCCAAGCCGTCGGCCGAGTGGTACGCGAAGGCGACGCGGGACTTCCCCGACGTCGCCGTCAGGTGATCCGGGTCGCCGGGCGCTCCGCCATCGCTGGGCCTACTTGAGCAACGACACCCGGCCCAGGTAACTGTGCTTCTTGCCCAGGTTGTCGGTGATGTAGACGTTGGCCTGAATGGTCGGTCGGTCGGGGTTGCCCTCCAGGAACTTCTGGCTCGCGCCCGAGAGGTGGATCGTCACGGATGCCACCTGCTGGCGGCTGACGTGGAACGACGCGGTGCCGAAGTCGATCGTCTCCTTGGTCCCCCGGTGGACGCCGTGCACCTTGCGCACGATGACGCTGGCCGAGACGTCGAGCGTCCCGTCGCACGGCGCGTTGGTGCAGGAGATCTTGATCGCGAGGGTCTTGGCGTTGCTCTTGAGGGTGGCGTGCGTGGTGACGAGGGTCACCACGGGCAGCGCCGCCAGCGTCACGGTGGTCGGCGTCGATGAGACGGCCAGGTAGGTGCTGTCGGCCGCCTTCGTCGCGGTGACGAAGCAGGTTCCCCCGGTGGTCGCGCTCAAGGCCCCGTTGGTCACCGCGCAGCCGGTGGCCGAACCGTTGACGACGACGAAGCTCACCGCGCCGGTGCCGGAGCCGCCGCTGGTGGTCAGGGCCAGGGGCGTGCCGACGGTACCCGAGAGGCTGGTCACCGACAGCCCGGCCTGGGCCGTGCCCGCCGCGGCGCTGAACGCGAAGGAGGCGTCGATCCAGCTCGCGCCCGCCGGGGCGGGGCCGCAGTGCGCGGTCGCGCTGGCGTCGTTGCTGGGGAGCGACGTGATATTCAGCTCGCAGAGGTACGCGGTGTAGCTCGTGCCCACGGTCAGGGTGGACGGCACCGGGATGGTCCCGCTCAGGGCCGGTCCATTGAGCGTGGTGCCGTCGTAGCAGTCGTCGGAGATGGCGACCCCCGCCGCGCTTCCGGCGATCGCCGTGGCGGATCCCCCGGCGAACCAGTTCACTTCGAGGAACGGGGCCGGCACGTTGCCGTAACCGCCCCCGGCGCCACACAAAGACGGCGGAATCGCGGGCGTACCGCCCAGGGCGTAGGCCTGACTCTGCTGGACCGCGTTGGCCCACCACGATCCGGTGGCGGCCGCGGCGTCGCTGACGGTGATGGTGCTCCCGGGTGGACCGCTCGCCACGGTCGCCGCGATGGTCGGAGCATTGGGTGGGGTCGTTTGACTCGCGTAGGTCACCAGGTACTCAGCGACGGGCTGCTGGGCGGTCGTGGCGACGGCGATCACGCACCCCCAGATGCCGTCGTTGAACTGGAGCTGCGTGGGCGGACAGGCGGCCTTGGGGTCCCCGGCCGTGAAGGTGGCCGGCACGGGGAAGGAGGCGACCGTACACGATCCCGCCACTCCGGCGGGGCAGCCCGTGTCGGACGAGCTGGCGGTGAACGTGGAGATGTCGCTGGTGTCGGCGACCGACGCGAGCATGACCGACGTCGTGCCCACGCCCGCGAGGAGCGAGGCTTCCGCGGCGATGCCGGCACTGGATGACTTGTTGCAATCGAACTTGATCTGCGTCGTGCCCGCCGTGACGCCGACGATGAACTGTGCGACAACGGTGCCGCTCCCCGCGGTCACGGTCGCGTTGCACGCCGCGCCGGAGTTCAAACGGGGCTGGGGCGCCGCTGACGCAGTCAGTCCCGGCGCGATGGCCAGTCCCGCCAGTATCACGGTCAGGGCCGCCGCGGCGGTCAAGGGAGAACGGAAGCGGCGGCGAGCGGAGGGACCGTGATGCCGAAGGTTGGCCGTCGGGTGCATGCAGACTCCTTGCGGGTTGGTGGCTCGGCCGTGCGCCGGACCTGGCGATGACGCGAACGCGCATTACTCGTTACTCGTACCAGGATAGGCAGTTCGCTCGCGAAACTTTCGGCGGGTGGCGCCGAACACACCCGCGGTACGCGAGACGTGGCCCGCGGGACAGCGTTGACTGAGCGCCCTCTCAGAAAGTCCGCAACGAGAAGGCGACTCCACGACCGTCGACGCGAGCTATTGCAGAGATACTGACCGGTAGGACGCCGGATCAGCCCGCTCCACGACGAGGGGATCGGACCTCTTACACTCTCGTGAACCAGGGCCGATCAAGCGACGGGGAACGAACGGACATGCATCCAAAATCGGCTCGATCGCGAGCGCGGCACGCCGTCGGGGTTGTGGGGTGGCTCCTCGTTGCCGTGGCCGTGACGACGGCCAGCGGGCTGAGATCGGGCGAAGCGGCGACGGCCGGCGGGTGGACCGTGTACCACGGCGACGTCGCGGGATCGGGCGCGACCGCGGCATTTCGGGCGGTCAACACGAGCCGCCGGGCTTGGACGTCGCCGCCGCTGGACGGACAACTGTACGGTCAGCCCCTCGTCTACGGAAACGAGATCCTGGTGGCCACCGAGCACGACACCGTGTACGCCCTGTCGAGCGCGAACGGCGCCGTCCGATGGGCGCGCCACCTGGGCGCGCCGGTCCCCGCGACGGCGCTGTCGTGCGGGAACATCTCCCCGTACGTCGGGATCACCGGCACGCCGGTGATCGATCCGAGTCGCCGGGAGCTCTTCGTCGTGGCCGACGAGCTTGTACGAGGTCGCCCGCGGCACCGATTGGTCGGACTCAACGTGGTGACCGGCGCCGTCGAACTGAGCGAGGGCGTCGACCCGCCCCGCTCGGATCCCGCGGCCGCCCTCCAGCGCACGGGCCTCACGCTCGACCGAGGACGAGTGGTCTTCGGCCTGGGGGGCAACTACGGCGACTGCGGGAGCTACCGCGGCCGCGTGGTCGCCGTGGCCGAAGGAGGCTCCCGGCCGCTGTACTTCACGGTCGACGCGAGCAGCGGCGAGCGCGGGGGCGCCGTGTGGATGGGGGGAGCCGCCCCGGTGATCGACGGCCAGGGGAACATCCTGGTCGAAGCGGGCAACGGCTCGGCGACCTCCCCGTCGTCCACCTACGACCGCAGCGACTCGGTCCTCAAGCTCTCGCCCACCCTGCAACTCGAGCAGTTCTACGCGCCCACCACGTGGGCGCAGGACAACGCCAGCGACGCCGACATGTCCATGGCCCCGGCGCTGCTCGCCGACGGCCAGGTGGTGGCGTCGGGCAAGGGCCGCGTGGCCTATCTGCTTGACGGCACCCATCTCGGGGGGATCGGGAGAGAGGAGACCAGCCTCGCGTCGGTGTGCGCCAGTGACGTCGACGGGGGTGGCGCGGTGGTGGGGACGACCGTCTACCTGCCGTGCGGGAGCGGCCCGGTGGCCATCGGCGTCTCCGCGGCCCCGGCGTCATTGACCGTGCTCTGGAGCGCGACCGTGGGGGGCGGGCCGCCGATCGTGGCGGCGGGCCGGGTGTGGTCCCTCGGTAGCGACGGCACTCTGTACGGCCTCGATCCGTCGACTGGCGCGATCCTCCAACAGGCCGCGGTGGGCGTCGCGGCCAATCACTTTCCGACCCCGGGCGTCGGAGACGGCCTGCTCCTCGCGCCGTCGACGAACCGGGTCGTGGCGTTTCGAGCGACGCCGAGCGGCTGAGGCCCAACTCGACTGAATTTCGGCGGGGAACCGCAACCGCGGCGAAATGGGGCTCGACGAGAGGTCGGCCCGCCATTACTGTGACCAGCGGAGACCTGTAGCACCGCAATCGAGGGGGAGGCGACGATGAGCCGCGTTCGAGTACTGGTGGGCACGCGTAAGGGCGCGTTCATTCTGGAGTCCGACGGCAAGCGCGACAAGTGGGCGGTCAACGGTCCGTTCTTCGGCGGTTGGGAGATGTACCACCTCAAGGGCTCGCCCGTCGACCCGAACCGGATCTTCGCGTCGCAGTCGACCGGCTGGTTCGGTCAGCTGGTGCAGCGCTCCGACGACGGTGGCAAGACGTGGGAGCCGGTGGGCAACCAGTTCCCCTACGACGGCATCCCGGGGACCCACCAGTGGTACGACGGCACACCGCACCCGTGGGAGTTCGCCCGCGTCTGGCACCTCGAGCCGTCACTGACCGATCCCGACACGGTGCTGGCCGGCGTCGAGGACGCGGCAATCTTCCGCTCGACGGACGGCGGGCAGAGTTGGTCGGAGCTGTCCGGGCTGCGCGGCCACGGTACCGGATCGCAGTGGTCCCCCGGCGCCGGCGGGATGGCGGTGCACACCATCCTGGTCAGCCCCACCGACCCTCAGCGGACCTTCGTGGCGATCTCCGCGGCCGGCGTTTTCCGCACGGACGATGGCGGCGCGACGTGGGAGCCCAAGAACGAGGGCCTCAAGTCGGGCGAGATCCCCGACCCGGACGCCTTCGTGGGGCACTGCGTGCACCGCATCGCGCTGCACCCCTCGCGCCCCGACACCCTCTTCATGCAGAAGCACTGGGACGTGATGCGCACCGACAACGCCGGCGAGTCGTGGACCGAGATCAGCGGCAACCTGCCCACGGACTTCGGGTTCGCCATCGACGTCCACGCGCACGAGCCCGAGACCGTCTACGTGGTGCCGATCACCAGCGACTCCGAGCACTTCCCGCCCGAGGGCAAGCTCCGCGTCTACCGGAGCCGGACGGGCGGCAACGAGTGGGAGCCGCTCACCAAGGGCCTGCCGCAGGAGAACTGCTACGTTGACGTTCTCCGCGACGCGATGGCGGTGGACTCGCTGGACTCCTGTGGGGTCTACTTCGGCACGACCGGGGGCCAGGTGTACGCGTCCGCCGACGCCGGGGACAGCTGGACGGCCATCGTCCGCGACCTGCCGGCCGTGCTCTCGGTCGAAGTGCAAACGATGACATGATCCGCGTCGTCCTGCCGGCGCACCTGAAGGTCCTCGCCCACGTCGGCCGCGAGGTCGAGATCGAGGTGAGCGGGCCATCCACGCAACGATCGGTCGTCGACGAGCTCGAGGCCCGTTACCCCGTGCTGATCGGGACGATCCGCGACCCGGTCACCAAGAAGCGCCGGCCCTTCGTGCGGTTCTACGCCTGCGAGGAGGACCTGTCGCACGACCCGCCCGACGACCCTCTCCCCGAGGCCGTGGTGAGCGGTGCCGAGCCCTTCTTCGTTATCGGCGCGATGGCCGGTGGATAGGACCTCGCGGGGCGGCCGCCCGGTCGCGGCCGCCGGGTCACCCCTAACGTGGTGCATGTGAACGAAGCCGGTCGGGGTTGTCGCCCGCAACGTCGGCGTCCGGGGGGGCGCGGCGACGTGGCGCGCCCCGTCCCGCGGGCTCACCCGGGCGCATCCGCGCGAGTCGGGGGAGGGACGTGACGCCGTCCCCCGAGGTGCCGGTCGTCCTTCGCCTGAAGCCGTTCACGCCTCCCTCCTCGGCTCCGGCGACCGGGGATCCCCGGGTGATGCCGGTGGAGGGGCCGCTGGTCGACACGTTCGGTCGCGTGCACGATGACCTGCGGATATCGGTCACGGACCGTTGCAACCTTCGCTGCGTGTACTGCATGCCGGAGGAGGGCATGACCTTCCTGCCCCGGTCCGAGATCCTGACGTTCGAGGAGCTCACTCGCGTGGCGCGCGTGGCCCACGGGTTGGGCGTGACGGCGCTGCGCATCACCGGCGGCGAGCCCCTCGTGAGAAGGGACGTGGTCGAGCTGGTGCGCCAGCTCGCCGAGATCGGCTTCGCCGACCTGGCCATGACGACCAACGGGACCAACTTCACCCGCCTCGCGCCGGCGCTCGCGGCGGCCGGGCTGCGTCGGGTGAACATCAGCTGCGACTCGCTGCGTCCGGAGCGGTTCGCCTCGATTCGCCGGCGGGGCGACCTCGCCGTGGTCCTGGCGGCGATGGACGCCGCCGAGGCGGCCGGTCTCACGCCGCTGAAGGTCAACGTGGTCGTCATGGCGGGCGTGAACGAGGACGAGGTGCTGGACTTCTGCGAGTTCGCGCGCGAGCACGGGCGTCTCGTCCGGTTCATCGAGTTCATGCCCCTGGACGGCGACGGACACTGGGACCGGTCCCAGGTCGTCGCGGCGGGAGACCTGCTGGCGCGGATCTCGCAGCGGTGGCCCCTCGTCGCCTGCGATCCCGCGGGCGACAGCTCGGCGCCGGCGGAGCGGTACCGTTTCGCCGACGGGCGCGGGGAGATCGGCGTGGTGGCCAGCGTCACCCGACCGTTCTGCGGTACGTGCAACCGTTTGCGACTCACCGCCGACGGCGCCATCCGAAACTGCCTCTTCTCCGACGACGAGCTCTCGGCGAAGGCGGTCCTGCGCGGCCACGGGAGCGACGAGGACGTGGCGCTGCTCCTTCGTCGGGCCGTCTGGGGCAAGCTCCCCGGTCACGGCATCAACGACCCGGACTTTTTGCGACCGGTGCGGTCGATGTCCATGATCGGCGGCTAGGACCGCGTCGGTCCAGCCTCGCCGCCTGAGGGTGGCCACCGGCGGCCCACCGCCGAGTCTTTATGGATTGGAACTTCTCGCGACCTCTACTCTCGGGGTATGGAGCTCGCCGCCAAGATCCTGACCGTGTCCGACGGGGTGGCCAGTGGGCACCGCGAGGACCTCGCTGGTCCCCTGCTCGCGAATCGTCTGGCCGAGGCCGGATTCGAAATCGCGGAACGCCGTTCGATTCCTGACGGCTCCGAGTCGGTGGCCGCGGCACTGCGGGAGATGGCCAGCGAATTTGCGGGCGTGATCGTCACGACCGGGGGAACCGGATTCTCACCCCGGGACCAGACGCCCGAGGGCACGTTGCTCGTCCTTGATCGAGAGGCGCCGGGTCTCAGCGAGGCGATGCGCGCCGTAAACGCGCTGGGCCGTCTCTCCCGGGCGCGGGCCGGGACCGCGGGTCACGCCCTGGTGATCAACACCCCGGGATCGCCCAAGGGGGCGCTGGAGTGCCTCGACGCGGTTCTTGATGTGCTGCCGCACGCGCTGGAGCTGCTGCGCGGAGACGCCGGCCGTCACCCGCCCGAGACCGGGGGCAGCACGGCGACTTCGTCGTAGGGTCCGACGGCCGCTGTCGGATCGGCGGACTCGCCGTTGACCCAGACCCGGCTCGCGGCGAGCACCTCGGCGAACGCCGGACCGTATCGTTCGACCGCGAGGGCGAGCACCCCGGCCACCGTGACCGCCTCGAACTCGTCGTGACGGATGCCCGCGGCTTCGCGGGCCGGGCCGAGCAGGAGGAGCCGCGCCATCTAGGCGCCGAGACCCGGGCGTGTTCGCGCGCCATCGGGCGGGGCGGGGTCGGCGTCGATGATCATCGCGCGTGCGATCCCGCCGACTTCGAATCCGTCGCCGTCCGGCACCATCGCGATGGCGTTGGACCCGGCGACGGCGCTGAGCAGATGGGAGCCCTGGCGCGCACTGTGCTGGGCGTGCCATCGGCCGTCCTCCAGCACGCGCGCAACGACGAACACCATGTGCAACCGGCCGTCGGGCCGCCGGCGCAGGGGAGTGTCCAGCACCATGTCGACGGTCAGGCGTTCGAGCACCGCCTGGCCGGCCAGCAGGCGCAGCGCGGGGCGCACGAGCATCTCGAAACCGACGTACGTGGAGACCGGATTGCCCGCGAGGCCGAAGAGGGGTGTTCGACGCTCGCCGGCCACGCCGAAGGCGAACGGTTTGCCCGGTCGGATGGCGACGCGCATCGAGCGGTGTCGTTCGCCGCAGAGGTCACCGACGACGACCTTGACGTAATCGGCGTCGCCGACGCTGACTCCGCCCGTCGAGACCACCGCGTCACAGACCTCGAGACCTCGGCGGAACGAGTCGGCAATGGCGTTGGGCTGGTCTTCGGCGGTGCCGAGGTCGATCGGCGTGAACCCCGAGGCGCGCAGCAGTGCCAAGAGCATCGGGCGATTGGAGTCACGGATCTGGCCGGGCTCGAGCGGACCACTGGCTGGCCCCAGCTCGTGGCCGGTCGAGAGGACACCGACTCGGGGCCGCGGATGGGCCCAGGCTCGCGCGATGCCCTGACTGGCCAGCACCCCGAGGTGCGCGGGGCCAAGCGTTGTCCCCTTGGCCGCGAGGAGCTGGCCCACGGCGACGTCGTCGCCCGGGCGCCGGACGTGCTCTCCCGGCTCCATGACTCGTTGGACGTGCACCGTTTGACCGTCGGGATCGACCGTCACCTCCTCGATCATGACTACGCAGTCCGCTCCGTCGGGCACCGGCGCGCCGGTCATGATTCGCACGGCCTCGCCGGTCCCCAGGGGACGGGATCCGCCGTCGCCGGCCAGCACCGAGTCGATCACCGCCAGGTGGGCCGAACCCGCGGCGGTGTCGATCGACCGCACGGCGTAACCGTCCATGGCGGAGTTCAGGAAGCCCGGCACGGCCTCTCGCGCCACGAGGTCTTCGGCGACGACGCGACCCAGTAACTCTCCCAGGGGCAGTTCGACCGGTGGCAACGGGCTCAGCCATTGGCGAACCAACTGCTGGGCCTCCGCGAGGGAGATCACGCGGCGTTCCGCGGGGCGTCGGAGGCTCCGCGAGCGGTTCGACGCGTCATGGCCGCGGCACATCTTGGATGGGCGTCGCCTCCGCGCTCCACGCCGATCCGCCCTCCCAGAGCTCGCGTTTCCACATCGGCACCGTTGCCTTGAGCGTGTCGATTAAGAAGAGGGCGGCGGCAAACGCCTCCTGACGATGTGGCGCGGAGACCACCACAACCACGGCCGTTTCACCGAGGTCGACGTGGCCGACGCGATGGTGAACGGCCACGGCGCCGAGATCCGGCCAGCGGACCCGGCCGGCGGCGACGATCTCACGCAGTCGGGCTTCCGCCATCGCCTCGTGCGTCTCGTACTCCAGGGCCTCGACGCCCTGATGGGCGGAGGAGTGGTCCCGCACCGTCCCGCTGAACGTGACGACCCCGCCGCAATCGGGGCGCGTCGCCCAGGTTGTCAACTCGGCGGCGGACAGGGGAGACGCCGTGATCGCGATCCAATCTGGGTTCGCCGGTGGCGTCATGGCCGTCAATCTAGTGGGGTGCCATTTCTCTGCGGCCTGCGCGACGGGATCCGTCGACGGCGGCGAGTCACCCGGTGAGGCGCGATCACGGAGCGTCGCACCAATCCGGACCACGGGGCGAGACTCATGCGATCACCCCCGCCACGGCGGCCCGCGAGGGTCGGGCCAGATACGTCAAATATCTCGCATATGCGGGCACAAACTGGTGTGGGGCGCGTAATTCGCGGGTATTCCGCTAGAGTAAGCGCGCATACGCCATGTCTGATGGAGGTTAGAGCCGTGTCTACCGTCCGTGAACCCGTCGCGATAGGCCGTCGACACCGTGCGCGCCGATCGTGCGCCGTGGCCGGAACGGCGTCCTTGGCGCTGCTGGCGGGCCTCCTCATCGGCCTGACTCCCAGTTCGGCCGCGCCCAAGCATCACCCGGTCAAGCACCCGGTCATGCACTCGGGCACCGTCAACGTCCTGTACGCGGGCTCCCTGCTGAACCTGATGGAGAAGGGTATCGGTCCGGCCTTCCACCGGGCCACCGGCTACACGGTGAGTGGATTCTCCGCGGGGTCGACCGCGCTGGCGAACGAGATCAAGGGGGGCACCCAGGTGGGCGACGTGTTCATCAGCGCGTCGCCGGCGGTGAACGCGTTGCTCGAGGGACCGTCCAACGGAAGCTGGGTGTCGTCCTACGACGAGCTCGGTACGTCTCCGCTGGTGCTGGGCTACAACCCGGCGTCGTCCTTCGCGACGGACCTCAAGACCATGCCGTGGTACAACGTCGTGGACCTGCCGGGCTTCTTGCTCGGTCGGACCGATCCCGGCACCGACCCCAAGGGCGTCCTGGCCGTCGACGCCCTGACCGGCGTCGCGCTGAGCTACGACGTGCCCGCCCTCGCGCCGTTGGCCTCGTCGACGTCCAACGTCTTCCCGGAGACCACGCTGGTGGGTCGACTCCAGGCCGGACAGCTGGACGCGGGCTTCTTCTACCGGGTCGAGGCGGTGGCCGCCAACCTGAAGGTCGTGCCGCTCACGGGGACGCAACTCCAGGCGACGTACACGATCGCGGTGCTCAACAACGCGCCGCACAGCGCGGTCGCGAAGGCGCTCATCCAGTTCCTGCTCAGCTCGGCGGGTCGCAAGGTTCTGAAGTCGAACGGCGTCACGCCGATCACTCCGGTCAAGGTCTTCCCGTACACGCCCGGATCGACCACGACCACGACGTTGCCGACCGCCACCACGACGTCGTAGCAGCGATCACTACATTGTCAGCGTGAGTACGAGGGTCGCCAAGAGTCCACTGCGGTGGCTGAGCGGCCTGATCGTCCTCTACCTCGCCGCGCCGCTCGTCGCCTTCGCGGTGCGTTTCGCCAGCACGGCGCAGCGAGGCTTCCACGTTCCGGGTCTGTGGGCGTCACTGTGGGTGTCGGCGTTCGGCGCCACGATCTCGTTGGCCCTCATCACGCTGTTCGGGATACCTCTGGCGTACCTGTTGGCGCGTTCCACCGGTCGCCTGGCGACGGTCGTCGGTCTCATCGTCCAGATTCCGCTGGCGCTGCCGCCACTGATCAGCGGCGTCGTGCTCATCTACCTCGTCGGGCCCTACACCTTCCTGGGACGACTCTTCGGTCGTCACTTGACCGACTCGTTGGCGGGGGTCGTCATCGCGATGACCTTCGTGTCCGCGCCCTTCCTGATCGTGGCGGCCCGGGCGGCGTTCCAATCGGTCGACCAGGGATTGCTCGATGTCGCGACGACCCTGGGCCACTCCGAGGTATCACGCTTCCTTCGCGTGGCCGTGCCGCTGGCCGGCCCGGGCATTCGCGCGGGAATGCTCCTGGCCTGGCTGCGCGCCTTCGGCGAGTACGGCGCCGTCGTGATCCTGGCCTACAACCCCAACACGCTGTCGGTCTTCACGTACAACCAGTTCAGCGGCATCGGCCTGCCCACCACGCTGGCGCCCACCGCGCTGGCGATCGGCGTCGCGGTCGTGGTCGTCGCGCTCAGCCGGGTCCGACCGGTTCACCGGTCGAGCGTCGGGCCGCGAGTCCCAACGCCCGAAACCCCCGCGCCCACTACGACGGAGGCGGTTCGCTTCGCGATCGACTACCGCGTGGGCACCTTTCGACTGAACCTGAACCACGAACCCGGGGGCAGCCACCTCGCCATCCTCGGTCCGTCCGGCTCCGGCAAGTCGGTGCTGCTGCGCAGCCTGGCGGGGCTCTACGGATCCCGTCCGGGCAGCGTCTGGTACGGCGACCAGGAGGTGCGATCCATCCCGGTCGAGCAGCGGCGCGTGGGGTACGTCGCCCAGGCATTCACGCTGTACCCGCACCTCAGCGTGTGGCGCCACCTGCTCTTCGGTGCGGGGGCCACCCCCTCCCTGGCGAGCTACTGGCTGGACCACCTGCGACTCGACGGCTTGGAGTCTCGCATGCCCTCCGAGCTATCGGGCGGCCAGCGACAGCGCGTGGCGCTGGCCCAGGTGCTCTGTCGATCGCCCCGGGTGCTGCTGCTCGACGAGCCGTTCTCGGCGCTGGACGTCCCCGTGCGCCAGGAGCTGCGCCGGGAGCTGCGCCGACTCCAGCACGAGACCGGCCTGGCCACGGTGCTGGTGACGCACGACCCCGAGGAGGCCGCGTTCCTGTCCGATGAGGTCGTGATCCTCGCCCACGGGCAGGCGCTGCAGGCGGGGCGGAGCCGTGAGGTCTTCTCGCGGCCGGCGTCGCCCGAGGTGGCCCGACTCCTGGGCATCGCCAACCTCCATCACGGGACGATGGTCGCGTCGGGGCGGATCGACGTCGGCGGCGCCCTGGTCGAGGTGGCGCCGGTGGAACTCGCGCCGGGGACGCCGGTGCTGTGGAGCATTCGACCGGAACGGGTGTCCGTCGTGGCCGGCGCGCGCCCGGACGCCGTGGCGAGCGACGCGGGGTTGGCCGGCGTCGTGTCGGACGTGGCCGACGTCGGAACGGCCGTCGACTACTTCATCGAGATCGCGCCGGACGTCGAACTCCAAGCCCGCGCCCCGGATCCGGTCGACGTCGCCGTCGGCGGGCGCTGCCGGGTGGTCCTGCCCCCGGACGCCATCACCGTGTGGGCGGCTCCCGAACCCGCGTCGTCGATGGCCCTCGCGTGACCGGCCAGCGGGGAACGGGCAGCGCGGTCAGAAGTGCGCCGGTATCTCCACGCCCACGCTGGTGGCCTTGACCACCGCGTCGACGACCATTCCGGGGGCGAGGTCCAGTTCGTCGACCGCCTCTCGAGTGATGAGCGACACGAACCGGTGCGGGCCCGCCTGGATCTCGACCTGCGCGGCGACCTTGTCCTTGACGACCTTGGTCACGATGCCCACGAAGCGATTGCGGGCCGATTGCGCGCGCGGACGCTCGAGGGTCTGCTCGCCGGCAATCTCCACCGAGAATCGGGCGAGGTCCACGCCGTCGAACATCCGGCGACCGCCGGGACCGACGGTGGACTTGATCCGTCCGGCGTCCGCCCACCGACGCACGGTGTCGGGACTCACGCCCAGCAACTCGGCCGCCTGCCCGATGCGGTAGAGCACCATGATCCCAGCGTACCCATCCTCGTGTCCGCTCGGGGAAGGGTGCTCGACGGGGTGAGCGCAGATCCTCCCGGTAGGATGCGGGCCAGTTCAGTCGGCCACGTGGCCGATGCGGTGGCCAACCGTGGAGCAGGGGGCGCTTCGATGGAGCAGCAGCGGTTCTCCCACGTCGACTCCGCGGGCAAGATACGGATGGTCGACGTCAGTCGAAAGCGGCCGACGATGCGGGTGGCCCAGGCCAGCTGCCTGGTGCGCACGGTGACCGACGCGGCGACGCTGCACGCGAGCAGCGCCGACGTCGACCCCGTCCACGGCGCCCGTCTGGCCGGGATCCAGGCGGCGAAGCAGACGGCGAACCTCATACCCCTGTGTCACCCGCTGAACCTCGACCAGATTCACGTCGACGTCGAACCGGTGGCCACGGGCTTCGCGGTGTCATCGACGGTGGTCACCGTGAATCGCACGGGCGTTGAGATGGAGGCCCTGACGGCGTGCGCCTTCGCCGCGCTGAGCCTGGTCACCTCGCTGTTTGGCCTGGACCCCGCCGCGAGGATTGATGACCTCGTCCTGGAGCGAAAGCGCGGCGGGAAGTCGGGTGAGTGGGGCCGTCAGGTCGATCCCCACGCCTAGTCACCTCGCGTGCCACGCCGGACCTGGCGCCGCGACGGTCCTAACGCGTTCGTCGGTTGCGAATCTGCCACGCCCACGCGAGGAGCGACAGGCCGATCACGAGGAGCCCGACGCCGAGTCCGGTGTACAGGCCGCTGCCGCTCATGAACGAGCCGTGAAGCAGGTCAGTGCCCTGCGCGGTCCAGATGACGCCCACGAGGCACGAGGTCAGTCCCAGCACGCCTCGAACCCACACGGTGGCCCCCGATCACGTTGACGCCGCCTATTCCCGTGAGGGCAAACTATCGTCGTCGCGCGGTGCCGTGCCCCCACCGGACGGACGAGTGCCACGAGTCGGGCCCCCGCTGATGGGCGCGTCGAGTTGACGACACGGTGGCACCGCGCGATCGATCTGCCGGAGTTGCAGTTACTCCGAACGAGAAGGGACGTCACGACGTGACTGCGGTCGGCCGCGTCGCGGATGACCGGGCCTAGCTTGAATGCCTCGGACGAAAAGGCAGCGGAGGTAGATTGAGCCCTGGTGAGATGTGACCGACCCGCTCGTCGACCCTGACAACCAGGGCGTCGAAGACCGGCGATCCTTCCTGAATCGTCCGCTGTCGACGTGGTGGTGTGTGCTCGGCTGGCTTGGCGCTTCGGCCGTCTTCATCGGCGGGACGCAGCTGATCGGCGGAGTCACGAGTGGTGACGCGTCCGACTCGATCAACACGACGTGGGCCATTGCCCACGGCGTGCCCGCCTGCGCCTACGCCCCCGGAAATCAATTCGGACTTCCTTACAGCGCCCCCCTCTACCCGTCGCTCTCCGCCGCTCTCGCGGCTCTCCTTCGAATTGGCCACGGCGTCTCGTTTCCGACGATGGGGCAGATGGGTCGACACTGCTCCACGGCCATCGCGGCGATGTATCGCTGGTCTCTGCGTTCCCACGCACTTCGTCCCACCGTCGAACTGGGCTACGTGGGCTGGCTCTTCTTGGCCGCGGGGTCCGTCTCCCTGCTGCGAACGTCCGGTCGAGGTCGCAACGGCTGGGAGCCGCTCACCCTCCTTCTCATCGCACTCGTTCCCTCGGTTTCCATGTGCCTTCACGAGTACTTTCATCCCCAGGACCTGATGGCGATGGGGTTCGTCCTCGGGGGCCTCGCGGCCGCGGGGCGAGGCTCGTGGCGGTGGTCCGGCGTGCTCCTCGGTCTGGCGGTCGCGACGCAGCAGTTCGCCTGGTTGGTCCTCCTGCCCCTCGCCGTGGTGGCGCCGCCGCGTCGAGTCGTCCGGCTGGCCGGGGCCGCCTTCACCACCGTGGCAGCCGTTGCGGCGCCGCTCGTGGTCCTCTCGTCCTCGGGAGCCCTCAAGGCCGTGCTGGCTGGCTCGGGCACGACGTGGACGTCGAACACCTTGCTGGACGCCACCCGATTGCCGGGGCCCCTGCTCTTCTTCGCGTCCCGGTACCTGCCGATCGCCGCGGCGATGGTTCTGGCGTGGTGGGCGGCTCACCGGCTCGGAGAGGACGTTCTCGCACCCGTTCCGCTCATCTCGTTGCTGGCGACGTCGCTGAGCTTGAGACTCGTCTTCGAGGTGAATCTGTGGGGCTACTACTTCATGGCCGTGGGCGTCCTGCTCGTCTTGTTGGACGTGATCAGGGGCCGAGTTCGCTGGTCGCTCCTCGGATGGCTGGCTCTGGTCCCGGTGGCCTTTCGACCGGTGCTGGGCACGGTCAGCTCGTTGCGAACGGAAGCGACGTGGTGGCTGCCTGTGTGGCTCTGGCAGGTCCTGCTCGTCACGGGTGCCGCGGCCCTGGCGATCAGCCCGCTTCTGTCGGTGGTGCGTTCTCGCGGCGTCGCGGAGGTGAGCGCGACTCCTTGATCGGATGCCCAACGCTCGCCGCCCCAGGTCCGAGCCGCACGGCCGGGCTCTCGTTCGAGGTGACCCTTCCGGCTTGATTGGTGCTAGCCCCCTTGGCGCGGTCGGCGCGGCGCGCCTAGACCGGTGGACGACCAAGGGGGAAACATGAGGGGACGTGTGGCGACAGTGTCGGCCGTCGCGCTCGGGTTGACCTTGGCGTGGGCGGCGATGGCGCTCGCGGCGCCGGCGGGACCGTACAAGGGGACGACGACGGAGCACGGGTCGGTGACGTTCACCGTGACTGCGCACGCCGTCGTCAATTTCACGGTGCAGGACGGGTACAACGACGGATGCCACTTTTCGGGAGGGGTGGGCGGCATACCCAGCTACCGCGTCTCGATCAAGTCGATGGCGCTCTCGTCCTCGGGCCGGTTCGCGGGCCGGGTTACGGAGTCCAACGCGCCCTTTGCGGGTTCCGCGGTGGTCGCGGTGACCGGGCGGTTCCTCGGCTCGCAGGCGTTCGGCACGGTCACCGTAGTCGGCAAGACCTGCGGCACCGACTCGCCCACCCCCAGCGCCTCGATGTTCTACGAGAGCTTCTCCGCGACGCACCGTTGAGTCCGGGGCGCGTGGTCGCCCAGGTCCCACTCCAGCACCTCTAGGACCGCGGGGACCTCGCCGAGGATCTCGCCAGTCGGGCGTCCGCAACGCCGCCGTCAGGTGGCGCGATCACGCCACCCGTGTCTAGCGCTGCTCCCATTCAACTCCGGACAGGGTGGCCAGGGCCCGCACGAGCGCCTGCGTGCCGTTCGCTCCGCCGCCCTGCGCCTGCAGGGCCACGTAGAGCTGATGCGCGAGGGCGAGCCCGGGCAGGGAGAGACGCATCCGGCTCGCCTCGGATAAGGCGATTCCCATGTCCTTGACGAAGTGGTCCACGTAGAACCCGGGTGCCATGTTGTTGGCAATCATGCGCGGCGCCAGGTTGGACAGCGACCAGCTGCCCGCGGCGCCGCCGCTCACCGACGCGAGCACGGTGTCGAGATCCAGGCCGGCCCGGTAGGCGTACAGCAGCGCCTCGCAGACACCGACCATGTTGCTCGCGATCAGCACCTGGTTCATCATCTTCGCGTGCTGGCCCGCTCCGTGCTGGCCCTGGAGCACCACGGTGGCGCCCATGACCTCAAAGCAGGGCTTCAGGGCGTCGAAGACGTCGGGCGCCCCGCCGACCATGATCGAGAGCGTGGCGTTTCTCGCCCCGACGTCCCCGCCGGACACGGGAGCGTCCAGGCAGTGGACCGCGCGAGCGGTGGCGGCCTCGGCGATCTCGACGGCCAGGGCCGGCTCGCTGGTGGACATGTCCACGATCACGGCGCCCGGCGAGGCAGAAGCGAGCACGCCCCCGGGGCCTAGGACCACCTGTCGCACGTCGGCGGGGTAGCCCACCATGGTGAAGACGACGTCGCTGGCCGCGGCGACGTCGCCCGGAGTCTCGGCCCACGTCGCGCCGGCTTCGACCAAGGGGTCGGCCTTGGAGCGAGTCCGGGTCGACACGGTGACCGCGTAGCCGCGGGCTAGGAGGTGGCCGCACATGGAGGTGCCCATGACGCCGGTGCCGATCCAACCGAGCCGGGTCGAACCGGGAGCGGCGGCCGTCAGGTTGGTCACCTCACGAATGTACTCTCGGCCCTCCTTGAAACGCCGGTGCCGTGCGACTCCCCGGGTCGCGTGGCCACGTTGAGCGCACCGAATCCGGGTGCGGGGCGCGGCCGCACGCAGCGCGCGGCACCTTGCTCGTCACCGCGCCGACTACGTCGTGGTCGTTAGGGTCGGCGATTGATGCGTAGCTCGAAGACGCCCGGGACGTGCCATTCGGTGGACCGAACTATGGGATCGCCGGACCTCGTGTAGTCCACCTCGTGAATCTGCTGGAGGGCGCTGCCCGCCGGAACGCCGAGCAGGCTTGAGAGCCGGCGGTCGGCGATCACGGGCAAGAGCACCGCGGTGGCGCTGACCACCGGATCTCCAGTCGAGGCCAGGAGGTCGTACAGCGATTGGGTGAATCGCCGGTCCGCAATCGACGCCACCCGCCATTCCGGCATGACGTCGATCGAGTAGACCACGGCGCGACCGTCGGCGGTGCGCAGTCTCTCGAGGTGGCGCACCGCCTCGCGCGGTTCGAGGCGGAGATCTCGGGCCTCGTCGATCGTCGCCGGACGGGTCGCGACGCTGAGGACCTGCAGGCCGGGCTTCATTCCGGCCTCGGCGATCATACGCGTGTAGCTGAGCGTGGCGTCAAGCGCGTGGGGCGGTCCGGGAAGGCGGACAACGTAGGTCCCGCTGCCGTGGCGTCGCTCCAGGTAGCCGGAGGTGACGAGCGCGGAGACCGCTTCGCGGACGGACGAGCGGCTGACGGCGAAGCGCGAGGCGAGCTCCTGCTCGTTCACCAGTTTGGCGCCAACACTTATGACCCCGTCGTGGAGGTCCTGGAGCAGGCCCTGGCGCACCAACTCCACCCGGCTCAGGCGTGGGGCCAGGGACTGGGTCATGGCCGCGCCGCGACCTCTAGAACGTGGCGCACCTGGGCGGTGACGTCCGGGGCTCCGGGGAAGAGTCCGTCGAAGATGGCCGATCCGATGGTGAAGCCCCAGGCGCCGGCGGCGCTGAGCATCGCGATCTGCTCGTCGCGAACCACCGATCCCGCGGCGATGACCGGGCCCGAGGATGCCGCCACGACCGCCCGCGTGAGAGCCTCGATGTTCGCGCTCGCGTGGCGGTAGGCCAACAGGTCCAGGCCGAAGACGCCGGGCCTCGCCGTGAGTGCTGCGGCGCTGGCGGCGATCTCGTCGATGCTGCCTTCGAGAACGCTGGGGTGACCGACCACGCGTCCGGGGAAGGGGCAGTAGTGGACGGAGGAACCTTCGAGCAGAGGCAACACCGAGTCCGGTTGCGTGCCGCCCAACACCCAGTCGACCCCCGCGTCGAGCGCGGCCCGGACGGAGTTGATCTCGGCCTCTCGCGTCGTGGAGACGACCTCGAGCATCGTTTCGAATCCGGCGTCGCGCGCCGCCTTGGCGATCTCCGACTGACGCTGCGGCGTGGCTCCTACGTCCTTGAAGCCGAGGTAGCGAAGGCCCGTCCCGGACAGCTCACCCACGTGGTCGAGGGCGTTCTCAATTGTGCTGTCGGAGTGCGTGAGCATGAAGACGAAGTTGATCATCGTGGGTCCTGTTCATTTGGAAGAAGGTTGACCAACCGTTCGGCGACGGTCAGACGTGAGGCGCCCCGACGCCGCTCCTCGAGGCAGCGCACCGGCGAATCGCGCGAGGTGACCACGACAGTTCCAGAAGTTCCGCCGCCGAGTCGCGTGAGCTTCCCGGTGCCGGCCCCGGGCGCTCCGCGGGGCTTGTTGGTCACGAAGACGACTCGGGCCACGTCGCGGAGAGCGGCGAAGGGGGAGGCGGCTCGGTCGAACAGATGGTCGCCGAGGTAGACCGTTCCGTCGAGGGCCGGCGGGTCTCCGGCGAAGAACACCTCCGGCGGTGGGGGCGTCGAGCGAGGAGTCATCGGGCGAGCCCCTCCAACTCGGCCAGCACAGCGGCGATGTCCTCGGGCCCCCACGCTCCGATGCACTCGGCGACGTCGACGACGCCGAAGCGGTCACGCATGAGATGGCAGTTGGTGACCGCCCACGACACGACGTGGGGGTCGGGGGCGGGCTCCAACTGGCGAAAGGCCACCGGAGCCCCCGCTCCTCGTAGGACGACGGAGATGTCTGCGGCGGGCGCGAGCAGCTGGTCGAGCACGACCTCGTGCGACGACCACCCGCCCAACAGACGATTGATCTGATCGAGGTGGCCGCGGATCCACGACGACTTGCGCTCGTAGGCGCTCCAGCACTCCTGGGCCATCACCCCGGAGTCGTCGAGTCGAGTGAACGCCTGAAAGACGCGCTCGCGCGGGGCCACGGGCGACTCCATCGTCCTCGCGCCGTCCGACGCGAGCCGTGTCCGGACACGTTGCCACACGAGAGCCGCCAGGACGCTGGCCGAGCCGACCTGGGAACCGTGGGACGCGCTCGGGGTCCCGACGGCGTCGGCGTGCATCTCCAGGAGATGGCTGATGGCGTGCTCGGTTCCCGACGAGGGCGCCGTGCGCCCCGCCACTCCCATGGCGAGTCCCCCCAACGTCAGGCAGCGGGCGAGCACGTCCACGGAGCGCGGTTCACCGTCGCCGAGGTTGGCGCTGACCGCCAGCAGTTCATCGATGTCGCCTCGCATCAGCGACACCAGGGTGGGCGAGTAGGTCGCGTCGTAGCCGATCGCGTTGGCGAGGTACCAGTCGGCGGAGGCCGTGAACATGGACAGTTGGTCGCCGAGGCCGGAACGCGCCATCGCCACAGGGGCACGGGACACGACCTCGGGGTCGACAACGACGACCTCGGGCCATCGGCTCGGGGTCGTGCGCTTCACTCCGTTGACGAGGAGGACCGATTGGTCGTCAGCGAATCCGTTGACGCTGGCCGCGCTCTGGACGACGACGTGAGTGAGCGACAGCTCGCGCGCCACCACTTTGGCGATGTCCACGACGGTGCCCGAGCCGACGCTCACGAGGCCGTCCGGCTCGCCTCGGCGTACCCCGTCGATGGCGGTCGCGACCGTGGTCTCTTCGGCGACGACCTGGCCCCCTGGGACCCCGGACTCGACGCGCACGAGCCGCGTCGCAAAGGCGGACCCCAAGACGCTGAGCACCACGTCCATGAGGTCCTCGTCGCCGTACAACTTCGGCGTCCGATCGCACAGCACGGCGACCGTCGACCCCGGCGCCACGCCGCAGCGCGCCAACACGTCGGGCAGGGTTCGCACGGCGCCGGATCCGCGAACGACCTCGCGCAGCCCAATCGGGCGAAGCGACTCCGATGCCGGGGCCCTTCCCACGAGGTCGCGCAGGCCGGTCAGTTGGTCCACGATCACGGAGCCGGCGCCGCTCACGTCAGCGCCCCCTCGACACCGTCATAGAGGGCCCGGTAGTGGCGGTACGCCTCGTCGTACATCGGCGCGATGTTCGGATCGGCCAGGAAGGGCTCTGGCGCGACGGCCACGGTCCGGTCCGCCGCCGCCACGAGGTCGGTGAAGGTTCCCCGGGTCACGCCGGCGAGGAGGGCGGCTCCGAGCGCCGTCGCCTCATTGACCAGGACTCGACGAACCGGGCGACCGGTGACGTCGGCCTTGATCTGCATCCAGGTGTCACTCGCGGCGCCACCGCCCACGACGCGGATCTCGTCGTGGCCGAGCCCCAGCGCGGCGAATCGGTCGGTGATGTCGCGCAGGGCGAAGGCGCAGCCTTCCAGGACCGCGCGGGCCAGGGTGTGCGACGTGTGCGACATGGCCAGGCCCGCAAAGGCGCCGCGCATCCGGGCGTTCCACCTCGGCGCCATGGCGCCGGAGAGCGCCGGCAGGAATATCACCCCGTCTGCGCCGGGCGGCGCCCCGGCGGCGAGTTCGAAGACCGCCGACTGATCGACGCCGAGCACGTGGTCGGCTAGCCACTTCGTGCTGCCGCCCGACACGAAGCCGGGATTCTCGACGAGGTAGTGGTCGGGAAGCGCGTGCGCGTGGGTCTCGACCAGCCCGTCGAAGTCGAGGACGAGCGTGGGCGAGGCCACGGTCACCGGCTCGGCGGTGCCCGTGACGTCGGTGATGATTCCGGCGGTCACGGCGCCCGCGCCGATCGACGCGGCGTGCTCGTCGCCCGTGCCGACGAGCACTTCACAGGTCGGCGAGAGCCCGGTCGCCTCCGACGCCTGGCGAGTCAGGGTCCCGGCCACGTCGCCGGCGGCGAGGACCTCGCCCAAGTGATCCTCATTGAGGCCGAAGGCGCCGAGCAGCTCGCCCGACCACCGTCGAGAGCGCAGGTCGTAGAGCATGCTGGACGACGCGTTGGCGTGGTCGATCGCCAGACGACCCGTCAGGCGCTGGAGCAGATAGCCCGCCACGGGCGGGAAGGCCGCGGCGGCGGCGAAGGTATCGGGATCATTGTCGTGAATCCACAGGATCTTCGGGCCCGAGTGGGACGCGTCGGCGACGAGACCCGTCATCTCGAAGAGACGATCCGCGCCCACCGTGTCCGCCATGTAGCGCGCCTGGGTGTCGGCCCGTCGGTCGAGCCAGATGATGGCCGGACCCAGCGCGTCGCCGGTCGCGGAGACTGGCACGACGCCGTCCACCTGGCAGGCCAGGCACAGGGCCCGCACGTCGCGGGCCCTCGCGCCAGCGCTGGCCAGCATCGTGCGCAGCACCGCGGCGACTCCCTCGTCGAGGTCACCAGGGTCCTGCTCAGCCCATCCCCCGCGGGGGTGGGTCATGGACAGCGCGTGGGCCGCCGAACCGCACTGGTGGCCCTCGGCGTCGAGCAGCACCCCCTTGACGCTCTGCGAGCCCACGTCGATCCCGGCGACGTAGGTCATACGTCGCCGGGATCGCTAATCAAGAGACTGGTGCGCCGTGGGTCGTGTGCGTTTGTGGTCGATGCCATGACCATGAGGGCCAGCGGGACGCCGAGCAGCCCGGGCTCTCGCCCGTCCGATCTGAGCGCGGCTCGGACGTGAGGAACGCCAGTGGAACTCATCGGTTCTGGTGACCCCCCCTTGCACGCCGGCGTCTGCTCGCTCCGCCCTCGCTCGCCGTGAGGACCACAGTAAGTCATCTGATGACTTTGGTCAATCACCTCGCGGGTCGTTGACGGAGCGCGAAACGCCGTCGCGCCCGGTCCCGTCGTCCGGGGGAGTCACCGACGACGCGTCGCGCGACCCGGCTCTTGCGGGTCGGACGTGACCCCGCGAGCGCTCACTCCAGCGCGCCCGTCGACGAGCGCGAAAAGTCGGAAAAGATGATTGACACAAGTCATCAGATGACTTACTGTGGGGCCCAATTACGCCGAGGACCGGGGGGAATCCGTGGCTACTGAGGAACAACAGATTGAGCAGGAACTTGGCCTAAAGGCGGATTCGGTCAGTCTCTGGGGTGACTTCGTCGTCTCCATCGCGAACGTCGCCCCGTCGAGCAGCGTGGCCTACACGCTGGCCATCTTGCTGGCCTTCGCCGGACACGTTGCACCGCTGGCGGTGCTCGTCGTGGGCCTCGGCATGTCGGCGTGCGCGGTGGGATACGCGAGCCTGAACCGGTGGCGCGCGCACGCGGGTGCCCCGTATGTCTGGGTGGGTGAGGCCGTCACGCCGTCCATCGGCGTCGGCACCGGGCTCCTCAACGTGGCCGTTTCCACCTTCGCCAATCTGGGCAACATCACGCTGGCCGGTGCCTACTTCCTCTTCGTCGTTGCGCCTACCGGCAGCACCTTCTCGAATCCGGTGACCTGGCTGGTGGCAACGGCGATCATGGCCGGCCTGGTGTACCTGGCGATTCGCGGGATCCGACCAACGGTTCGACTGCAGTGGTTCTTCGTCTTCATCGAGTACACCGCAATGATCTCCTTCGTGGTCTTGGCCCTGATCCATGAGGCCTCGCACACCGGGGGGGCGACCCTGCCCTCGCTCCACGCCTTCACCTTCGCGAGTTCGGGGGGCGGCGTCGGTGGCTTCACCGGTCTGGCCAAGGCGGCCGTGCCGTGCGGATTCCTCTACCTCGGGTGGGAGGCGACGGCAGTGCTCGGCGAGGAGTCAACGCTCCGCAAGATCAACCCGGGCCGAGCGATGATCATGGGAACGCTCTTCCTCACGGTTTGGTACACGTTCCTGATTTGGGTCTTCCAGGGCGTCTCGAGCACGTCGCACATCCTTACATCCGGGACCGACGTCCTGGCCTACTCCGGGCAGCTGCTGGTCCCGGGATTCTGGGGCCGGGCGCTGCCGCTGGCGGTGCTCGTCGCCGTCGTCGGAACGTGTCAGATTCAGATGACCGAGCCCAGCCGCATTCTCTACGCGCTGGCGCGCGACAAGCTCATCCCCAGGGTGTTCGGCCTGATCAACAAGGCGCACCAGACACCGTGGGCGGCCCTGCTCATCCTGGCGGCGATTCCGCCCATTCTGCTGATTCCCTATCTGGCCAACGCCACCGCGAATCACGCCATCGGCGACATCATCAGTGCCGACGGCATGATCGGCCTGTTCATGTACTTCGTGGTGGCCTGCGCGAGTGTGTGGTTCTATCGCGATCACCTGCGCCATAACGCCAACAAATTCATCTGGCTGGGACTCATTCCGGTCCTCGGTGGGCTGTTCATGGGCGCTGTGTTTGGGTACGGGCTGACCACCCAGACGCACATCGTCTCATGGGTGTCGGCGATCATCATCATCGTCGTCTTCGCGCTGGGGTACGTCATCCACCTGGTCCGGCCCGGATCCGTCTACTTCACCTCGATCAAGGAGCGACGCGAACACGGCGTGAAGGGGTCCGACGAGACGTAGGTCGCACCTGACACCGAACTTCCGCGCGGCCTGCGAGACTGAGAAAGCGTCTCGAATGACCGGGACCACCGCGTCATAGCGCTGTTCCATCTTGCTGATCTCCATGAGCACTTGGGCCACCTCCTCATCCCTCGGAACTGAGGACAGTGGCGACAATGTGTCACAGATCACCCGTTATCGCGTAACGCATCACCCGTTACTGAGTCACAGAACTCTCGTTACTGATGTGAGACAGATCAGTCGAGGTAATACAGCCAACTGGTGGGCCGCCCGGGTCTCGATCCCGGCACCTTGGGATTAAAAGAAACCTTGAGATGGTTGCGTGGTGTCGGTCTGGATGCGTACGTCGTTTGTTTTCAAGGCATCGTGTTGCCCTGTGTCGGTCTCGTCGCGTGGTGTTGCAGAAATATGAGGCCTAAAATGAGGCCTGTTCGGACCTAGCAGCCCGTGATCCGTCCGGCCGCCTGCAAGGTCAGATTGCGGTGAATCGCGTGCGGGTTCGCGTCAAGGGGGGGATGTCAACAGACTCCGACTGTGGGATGGCTGTGTGGACGTGCGGCGGAGTCGAGGAAGGCTTTGTGACGTCGGTCCTAAGGGACTGCTGACAGGCCACGAAGAGTTCGAGTGTCACTACCAGTTTAGAAAATTCCTGCGAAATCGACGGGCACACCACGTCAGCTCTAGGCAGGCTGGAATGAGCAGAAATGGAGGTTGGACAATGACCGATGTTCCAAAGACCGTTGCACTGAAGTTCGAGGGCTACTGGCGAGAGCCGACGGTGTCTGGTCTGCCCACTGAGGAAGAAATCTATTGCGTCTGCACGTGCACCTATGACGCTGAAGCCATGCCTAAGCCAACGGTGTCGATTGAAAAGCTCGTGTACATCGGCGAGTCGAGCGATATTGATGGGCGGGTGACCAATCACGAACTGCATCCCTCTTGGAGGAGTCAGCTCGCAATTGGCCAGGCGCTCTGTTTTTGTTCTGCAATCATCACTCCGGAAGCGGATCGACAGCGAACCGAGGCCGCCTTGATCTTCAAGCACAAGCCTCCGGTGAATGATGAATACACAAAGGGGTTTGGGGGCCTCGATACGACGACGATCAACGCTAGCGGAGAGACCGGCAAGCTCACTCACACGTTCACTGTTGCGAAAGGCGCGACATCCTCCGGAGGGCTACAACGCACTGACCGCCCTGAATCACTCTGCCAGCTCTGGGCGTTTCTCGGCGGCGCACATGAGAGTGTCCCGAGCGTCGCACGCAACACTCTCCAAGCCCAACGAGTATTGAAGTGACTTCAACCCAGGAAATTCTCGGGCCAGAGGGTTCAACTTCGGTTCCATGAGAAAGGCGAAAACTCGCGGCAAGTAATGCTCTAAAGCTCTAATGACGTTCAGCCAGCTTTTGGAACGGGGCCGGCTTGGAGAGCGGTCACCGAGACCAAGAAGTTGGTGTAGCAGAAATTGAAACTCACCGCAGTCTCAAAGATCTGATGCAAAGTGCGATTGCGCACGGGAAGCGTCACAAATGCGGACCGGACCCTACAAGGGGTACCGTATGGGTCTTGCGGGTTGGAGGCGTCGCCATAGTTGATGCCAAATGACGCAGTCGAGGCTGGTTTGATTACGACGAGATGGGGATGTACCGCGGCGTAGATCATGCCACCGTGGTGGACAGTCTTGACCGAAGTCCCTTTGTATGAGTGCGGATTGAACTGGATAATCGGGTAGCCCTCCAGGCTGCAAGTTGATTTGCTCCTATTTGCGATGAGAAATGGAATCCCAAGATTGCCAGCGGCGGCGCCCGGACCCCAGGCGACAGCTACTTCGAGCTGGCCAAAACTGCAGGTGGGAATCTGACCAGAAGCTGCTGCGTAGGTCGTGGAGTTAGATTGACCCAGGTAAATGAAGCAAGTCGCGGAGACAGCGGCCGCAAGAATCCAACTTGACCAGCTGATGCGACATCGACATGCCCCCACTTCATAGATGATACAGGTGGCGGAGCCTGATTGTTATTCGCTTGCATCCGCTGATCGGTTGAACGGCTCCTGCGAACAGAACGTTCCAACTCCTTGTTGAGATTTCGAAACTTGACTCAGAATTGCATGATTCGTCCACGTCGCTATTCAACTTGTGATAGAAGCGGGTGTGGAATCGCAACGCTTGAAGAGTCCCGAAGATGGGCATGCATGACCGAGATCTTTGAGTGTGATCTTGTAAGGGATTTTGGAGACCTCGTGGCAGTCGTGAATGGTCTAGGTTACGTTGTACTCAAAACGAAGTGTCTGCCGATACTTTAGAGGACGAAAGGAAGTGTGATAATGACCTTTTCTCAGTTCTACTTTGGAATGGATGGAACGAGTGGCCCTCCCTTTCCGTGTACTGGCAATGGCCACTCCTACTACATCGGGCGACTTGGCGGCGAAATCACAGAAGGCGGCATTGGCTTCAACCTCTCAAGTGCAAAGGCGGCAACGTATCTGCTGACTTCGGGCTATTGGGACATTGGGGGTCCGGGCATAATACCGCCAGGCAAGAGCGCATACCAGTGGGGACAGCAGCAGGCCAACGCATTCCTGAGCGCATACAACACCGGTCCGAATGCCCCGTACGTGTTGGGCCAAACGTTATTTGGCGACATTGAAAGTGGCAACTTCGGCTGGGGTGTCGGGACTAAAACTCAAGGGCAGGACATTGTCCACGGCTTCATTCAAACGATCGCAAACGTGGGGTTCAGTCCCGGACTTTATGCCAACCGACCTGACTGGGATAACCTCATCGGTGCCTCCTGGACGTCGCCCACCCCATTCGTTTGGTGGTTGGCGGACACTTACGTGGGGATTACTACGTGCGTTGAAGCGCAGAACGAATTCAACAGTCTCTTCTTTGGAAATAATATCTACAGCCGAGGTGGCTACAAGGTCATGGTGTGGCAGTACAACGGAACGTCTGGTGGAAGTGTTAGAGACTTGGATCTGTCGCCGTACAACGGCTACCTGTCGGGGCGGTGGAATCCGACACCGGCGTAAAGCCGGATATTGCACTTCAAAGACGTAATGAAAAGTTACGCGCCGGTTCTGCTGCAGGTACGCGGAGTTGACCGATGTGTCCCTGACACAGGGCTGCCGGCGTGCAGCGCACGGCAGCCCTGTGGGCCAGTGCTGATCTGAAAAATCGCCTCTACTTCACCGGACGTGGTGCCGACCGAGTTCGATTCCCGAAAGTTCAATGTTTTGGAAGACCTCGCTTGGGGAGATCCCACGAACGCAACTCAGTGAGCTCCCAGAGTTGGCCGCCTAACGATTCACTGCCGGACCATCACGTGGACAGTGGATCGAGAAGTGTCTACCAGTGTCCGACATTGTCCGCGGTGTACCGTGATCGATTTTCTTAAAAACTCTTGATCCATTTGGCCGATTGAGACCGTCCTTAGTAAGTAGGGGGCACTTTTTTCCCCGCTCTGGAGAGCCCGCGTGTCGCGTGAAATGTCGACTGTCGAACTGGTCAGTGAGATCAACCGGGCCGGAGGCTGCGCGCACCCGATACGTTTGCGAGGCGAGTTCGTGAACGCCGCCACGGGCGAGGTCATGGACCGTCCGCTATTCGTCGCCTGCAAACACCGCCGCGCTATGGTCTTCCCGCCTGCTCTTACCGCTTCAAGGCCGACGCCTGGATTGGTCCGCAGCCTCCTTCAACAATTGACTGCTGAAATGTGAGGCCTAGATTGTGGCCTGCGACATCGATCGCGAGCGGCTTCCGATCTAATTGTCCTATTTTGAATCCTTCGGTATTCTTCGGCCCTCGAGGAACAATGTGGCAACCGTTGGGACCCACAAGCGCGAACACTCAATCTTAGATGGTGGGCCGCCTGGGTCTCGATCCCAGCGCCTGAGGATTAAAAGGAACTTGCGATGTGTTGCGTGGTGTCGGTCTCGTCGAGCATGTCGTTTGTTTTCACGGATTCGTGTTGTCCTGTGTTGGTCTGGTCTCGTGGTGTTGCAGAAATATGAGGCCTAAAACGAGGCCTGTTCGGACGCGGCAACCCGCGATCCGTCCGGTCAACTACTCGTTCCGATTTCTTTGGATCGCGTTCGGATTGGCGCTGGGACTCCGACGTCAACAATCCGCCTCCCTCATTCCAGCCTCCCTGCAAAGCACGTTGTGCGCTAGGGTGCCGGTCACAGGGACCCCCGAGAGGGTCCCGGAAGTCTCTGATGCCGGGGCCTCCTGTCGACCGGGGAAGAGCCGCCCTCACGATCGTTTGCGACCCCAGAAGGCCCTACAACTTGATCGCTGAGCAGCTTGGCTAAATCATCAGGATTTGGCGGTATGGCTGCTGCCATCCCACGACCCATCGTTGCGAACACGACACTGTGGTAAATATGTTACCACATCTGGTAACATAACTCCGTGCCCAAGATTCGGCGTGGCAACCTCATATTTCTTCAGTGGGTTGGCGACCACAGTCCAAGGCACGTACACGTGTACCAAGACGGGAGGCTCGTCGTGAAATGGGACTTGGAGAATGTGCGTGCGATGGAAGGCATGGCGAGCAGAGGGGTGCGAAGACTGATCGACCAACTTGAAAGCGAAGGAGGACTATGAAGATTCTGAGTGTGACTGCCAACGGTCGTCGACGTGCCTTTGAGGTGCACACAAGGAGCCGAACCTACTTCTTCCCGTATTCGAAAGCAGTGCCGATTCCAAGTGGCGCGAATCCGGTGGTCAACGTGGCTCCAGATCCCGAATTGGGGAATGAAGGATTCACCTACGCCCTCGCGTCGGGTCGAGAGGGTTCGATCCACATCGACTCGGTTCGCGAAGTGAATCATGATCCGAAATATATTGCGGAGCTTTTGCTGTATCGGCTCTCAGTCGAGGCTCAGCATCGAATGAATTCATCGGGCAAGACGGCTCGCGTGGTGGCCCGGGCGCTGAATACTTCGCCAGCGCAACTCTATCGACTCATGGATCCCACAAATTACTCGAAGTCCTTTCGGCAACTCATCTCGCTGCTCAATTATTTGGGTGTAAATGTCGACTTTCAGATGAGTGAGGCGCGGAATTTGAAGAGCCGGCCAAGAAGGCACGCTACGTCGGTCCAGGGCCATGAAACTCGATCTGAGCGTTCTAACGCCGTTGCTAGGTAGAACGCTGCGAGAGTTGAAATTCGCATTTGAGCTTCGAGCGGTGTGGAACGGTGTCAATAAGCCAGAGAGCCTGGCCGATTAGCACAGCCCCACAAACACTCACGACACAAATCAACTGGCGGTGCGGGGAAGAGTCAGGACTTTGTACCCTATTTCCTTCGTGTTAACTTGGCCGCTAAGGCAGATGGTTGGTGGCTGACAAATATCTTGGAGGAAATTGCCGTGAGTGAGTCCAATTCGACTGACGCAAGAAGCACTATAAGTTGGCACGGAACCTTGCTCACTTCAATGAAAGTAACTGCATTGAGATTGCCAAAGAGAGCGATCTCTGTGTCATTGCTTGCGGTCGCGTTACTGATGGTCTTTGAGACATCGACATCTCAACACATTGCGTCTGCTTCGGCGTCAAGTGATGTTAACTCCACTGATGCACAGGTCTTCGCGAGTCAGGTTCAAACGGTTGGGCAGCAGCAGTACGCATCTAGTTTCGCAGGCGCAGAGTACTTGCCAACCGGGAATGTGACAATATTTGTGTCCAACATCGATCCGCTGTTCCAGCAAGAAGTGGCGATCCTCGACACGGGGAATTATCAGTTCAGCTTCGTGGTTGTGCCGCTAAATGTCACGCAGCTGCAGGCGAAGGCGGTGGATGTCGCAAAAGGGTTTCAACGGTTCCAGAATTTTGGCCTCCACCCGGTCGAATTCAATCCTGACCCGGCGACGGGACAGATTGACGTATGGCTTTCATCGCCCACTTCGAATGATTTGAGTCAACTGGGGTCCGCCCTCGCAACAGCATCAGGTAACGGCTCCGCCATTCCTGAACTCACGCAAGAGACGTATTTAGTTGCTGCGAATCAATTGATTGGGGGTGTATTTGGCGGCGCCGTCAAACTGCAGTCAACTTTCGGCAAGGAAATGGTCAAGGCTTCTAGTCGGTCAAACGACAGTCAGCCATGGACTGGTGGAGACGGAATCAGGGGTCCCTACAACTGCACCTCTGGTTTTGCGGTCAAGGGGAATGCCTCGGGTAACACCTTCATCCTGACCGCGGGTCACTGTACGGCTGGCGCTTGGTACACGGGAACGTCAAATGGGTTCATCGGCAGCACATCCACGGGCGGAATTCATTATCTTGACGGAACTGGGCATGATTATCAAACCATCTTGACCGGAGGGGGAGCGTTGGGAAGGGTCTGGTACGCAAACACGAGTTATCATCCAATTCGCAATTATCTGATTCCCGCGGTCGGGACCCAGGTTACGTTTGACGGATCGGTCACCGGAGAAGTGCCATACAACAATGTCACTGCAAATAATGCCGTTGTTGATATTTATGAGAACGGGGTCTATTTAGGTTTTTTGTTGTACCAGGTGAAGGCCACAACTACAACAACACCGATCTGTCAAGTCGGTGATAGCGGAGGTCCCATATATCAAAGAATAGCGGGAACGTCGTCAGTGTACGCTGTTGCAGTAATGGACACTTGCTTAGTCGACCCTAATGGTGTCCTCACTGGCACAGCTGGGAGTGGGGAACGGATCGACGAGGTTATGAGTGCGTCCAACTCAAGTCTCATCTTGGGGGGTTAGGCGGCAGAAAGTCGCGTGATAGAAACCGAGCTCGCGACGTCGAATTGAAACTGAGCCTCTTGGACATTGCTAGTACTGAAAGCGAGTTCGGGTCGGAGATTCCTCCTCCAAGAGCCAGTGCGTGAGACGTCTAGACATGAATCACGCAGACATGTACCGCGACACATTGGGACGCCGGGTGGATGCGATTGAGTTCGTGGAACTTCAGTTTATCGGTCACGTGGACTCCACAATCGGAACTCCTCCGTCTCGGTACAAGCAGGGGTAGCGGAATAGCGGGTTGGACCAACGGCGCGCATTTCAAGAGGGAGTTCGGTATGATCGCATCGCCTACAGACGTGGATCTCTTGACCCGTAAAACGTGGGCCGCCTGTTGACTAAAATCTTGGGATGAAAATGCAAGCGTCTAGTGAGAGAGATTCGGACGAGGTTTGTCTTATGTACGTTGTGAATATACGGGGCATATTCGGGAGGCGGGCGCTCGGCGACGTCATTGTGACTGTCGATGGCGCTAACGTTGGTGCGGCCCCACGCAGAAGAACGACATTCTTCGAGTGTCAGCCCGGAATGCACGTGGTTCGGATTCGCAAGTGGTGGTGCGTCAGTGCTCCAGTTGAGGTCGAGGTCGACGGTAGCCGTCCCGCAATCCTGGAGGTCGAACATCATGATGAAGGATTCTTACGATGGATGACTTCGGCGGTGCTTCGCCCCGCGCAGACGCTCCGACTTACGCTTCGTTACGGTTTCTTCATTCCTGCAAGTTAGGATAATCCGGTCGCCAAAGACGCCAGACCTACGCCGAATCATTTCGCCAAGTAGCACGAACTAGTAGCCGCGCGAAATATGGGAGGTCCGCATTCGAAGTGGACCGTCGGCAACGTCCCAACTCTCCGACTTGATTACCTTGATCTGTCGCTATTGCGATTGACCACCGGGCCGAATCGCTTCATCGACTTTTCCAATGGACGACTCTTCACGCCGAGCTCGGGACAACTCGTGTGAATCTCGAAAGGCCGGGCTGTTAAGCGCAGTTGTCATCATTCCTAATCAAAGGACCATTTCGTCGTCTGCGCCAACGTGTCGGAAAGGTATGAAGATTCTCGAGGGACAATGAAGTGACAGTTGGGTTCCACGAGCGTGAACGTTCACTGCTTCATGGTGGGCCGCCTGGGTCTCGATTCCAGCGCCTGAGGATTAAAAGGAACTTTGAGATGGTTGTTGTGTGTCGGTCTGGTCGCGCATGTCGATAGTTTTCAAGGAAATGTGTTGTTCTGTGTCGGTCTCGTCTCGTGGTTTTGCAGAATTATGAGGCCTAAAATGAGGCCTGCGCGTGTGCGAACTAGACACTTCGCGATTGCCGAAGACAAAGGAATTCTGCTCGTGGGGATTACCAACCTGTGGCTGAACCTACAGCTTCCTCGAGTGTCGTAAGCGATGCGGGGAACTGGTCGCGCATGACCGCCACTAACTCCGAAGGGCTCTGGGGAGATCTAACGCGCCGCAAGGAAATCGCCAGTAAGACGTCACGAACTGCCAGAGGGTTAAGTGAGACAAGGTGGAGAACGAATTCGTCGGCATTCTGAGCTTCTACGCCGTGGGGTTCACAGTCCTCCGGCAAGAAGTGTTTCTTGTTGTTCGTGACGATCGTGGGGGCACCGATGTGCACGGCGGCAGCCAAGACATGGCGATCACCGGGGTGGTTCGACATTGAAGCCTCCAAGGCGGGAGGCACCACAGCGAGGGCGTCGGGGAGCGTATTGTGCATAGCGTCGAAGCGCAACTGCAAGCGGGCGGGATCGACTTTCGGGCGTACTCGAACAATGTTGCTGAAGGCGTCGTCCAGGATCTTTTGTGTCCAGTGGGGGCGGAATAGACCTGCATGGCCAAGTGACATCAAAAGGTCAGTCGAGTTAGCTCCGAACAAGGCGTCAGAGTCCAAAATGTCGGGGAAGGCGGCCACTTGCGAAGCCCGGGCTAGTCCGGAAGATTCATTTCATCGGTGAGCTCATGCAACTCGCTCATTGCGGTATTGAATTGGGCATTACGGGCCTCGCGGAACTTCAGGACGTCTTCGAGGAATACGCGTCGGTGCGTTCCGACCTTGTGGTACGGTATCTCTCCTGCTTCGAGCATCTTGATTGCGTGAGGGCGACTGACGCTGAGTAATTCAGCTGTTTCCGCAGTCGTGAGTTCGGCGCCGAGGGGCACGACGGTGACGCCACTGCCGCTTTCCAAAATGCCCACGACTGTTACAAGCAGGTCATAGAGCGGCGCAGGCAACTCTTTCTTGGAGCCGTCAGCGCCCACAAGGGAGGCAGTACGGTCACTTCGAGATATGCCGGTAGTGAACAGTAAGACGTTCGCCAACTCGTGGGCCTCCGTGGGCGACACCACACTCGGCAGAATCTCCTTTACTGCTCTCATCACGACCACCTCTCCTCGACTAACACCGTATCCGGTAAACGAAATAAACGCAACAAGCGCAGTTAACGAATCCGTGCTAAATGGAACAAAATCGGAGTGAGGCTCAGATACCTGCTGTTTGGTTCTTTTGCCGGAAAGGTAATGGTTTAGCCCCGCTTGGTTGGGGAAAGCGGATCGAGCGCAAGTTATCCACAGGATTCTCCTCATCTTGTTGCACTTGTGACGCACAACCGACGCCGAATACTTTGAACCACATCAGCGTAATTACACCGACGAGGTTTCGCTTGCGCTGAAGTTCATGATGCAGAAGAAGGAGGTGAAGAATGAGAGTAGAGCCCTACCACACGGTGACCCCGGAAAAGGAAGATCCGGGTCATCGCGACGTATACCACGACCTAAGTGAGTGTCCCGACGGTTCACGCATCAAGCTCGCCAACCGGCGTACCGGAATGGCTGGTCGCCCGAAGTGCGACTACTGCAAGTCCCATTAGGGGTCGTTCGACACGTCGCACTCTTTTGGGAAGATCAATCGGAGTGCCGAACACGGAAAGGAGGTGGAAATGACAGACAGACGTGCTGGAGCCAAGCAAGGCCCCTACGTAAGGAAGGAGCCCCGCTCGCGCAACGAAGACGGATCTTGGCGCAAGAAGCGCTCTGACGCCGGCAAGCCACGTGGCAAGGGATCCAAGTAAGCAGCGCAGGGGTGGGATCGTGGTCGATCCCGCCCCTCGCGTACGAAGACAATCTTCGGATGTAACCAAGACGGGGCTGCCGATGGTTCAGGTCTCATCTAACCTTAGAAGATTCACACCGTGGTAGACGCGGAGCCAACAGCGAGGCAGGCGTGTCGCAGATTAACGGATCGAGGGAAGTACGAGCCCGCGCCTGTTAGAAAGAATGTGCAGGTCCTTTAAGTTCGTCTTGTGTTGAAGTCTCGTCGTAATGGCGTGCTGGATCTCGGGAGTCCAGAATATTCGCAGATTCTCGCGAGCCCGAGTTATCGCCGTATAGAAAATGCTGTGTGAGATGTCTTCCTCGTTGTCGTCGGTGATCACAATCTTGACAGAGTCGTACTCGAGCCCCTGCGCCTTATGAATGGATACCGCGTAAGCCACTTGGAAGGGTACCTTGGTGCTGATTGCGTCGTCGTCATCGTCACTGCTCGCGTATTCATGAACGATGAAGCGGACCACTGACTCCCCGAGCCACTCAAGATCTACGCTCTCAACATCGAAAGCGGTGATGATGGTGTCAAGTTCTACGTCGAACTGGATCTTGCCAGCCGTCCGAGATATCCCAACTATCTTCCCCTTGAGGTTGTTGTAGATTATCGGCTTAAACCGGTTCGTACCATCGAAGAGAATCGGGTCCCCGACTTTATAAGTAGAAGGGCCCCACGCGATGGCTGGATTAGGGTTACTGCTCTGAAGGAATCGGTTGACATTGTTGATTCCATATAGACCGTCGTAGTTAAGGCAGAGAATGATCTCATCATCGCGAGACTCCTCGAACAGGCTCTTATCGAGCACACGTGAGTAACCACCTCGGGAGATGGCCTCAGCAACGTCGTCGTCGATATTCCGCACTTTGTTCCAAAGCTGAAGTAGACCCTCGTTCTTCGTTCTGAATGGTGTCGTGAGTTCGAAGATCGATGTGTCGGGAATGAAAGATCGAATGGCAGCAAACCAATTGCCGAATTGAATTGACTCAATCTGATACACGTCACCGACAAGAACTAAGAGCTTGAAGGACGATTTCTCAAGAACCTTGACGAGATCTGAGTTGCTGACGGTGCTGCACTCATCGATGATGAGCAAGTCATACTCTTGCTCCGTTGCGCTTCTCCAGATTTCGCTAGCTATCGTGCGAAAGGTTGCATTCTGCGCGCCCACCCGTCGCTTGAGATTGTCAAGCGCTGGGTGAGTCTGAGCAAGGAAAAGCTTGCTGTTCGTATTGAAATAACTAGCGATGTAGTTCACCATTGTAGACTTCCCCGTGCCAGCCGCGCCATATATCAGGGCAACCCGCGACTCACTGAAGAGATTCTTCATGGCAGCCTCTTTGGCTGAGTCATCGAAGGCAGGTGGCGACTCGCCCAGCCATCGACTGACCGCAGCGGTATAGCCATCGATGCCTAGTGCGGCGCGCTCTCGGAGACGTTCGATGATGGTGACGGTGTCATCCTCATATTCCCGAATGAACACGTGGCCCATATCATGCTCTAGCGTTCGTCGACCGTGGGTGTAATACAGCCTGGCGTTGAACTGCGAGATGAGAAGGATTGCATCTCCGAAGCTCGCAAGGTCCTCGATCGGCGTATACAGTATTCCCCTTTGCTCGACGTTGATCCTGACCTGTCGGGCGAGTAACTCGTGGATTCGACTACCCACTTCGATGCTTCCCACAAGATCCGCAAATCTCGGGTTGTGGCCGGGCAACGATGTGCAGAAGGGCATCGTGTCAAAGGGCTTACAGCCGTAAGGCATGTTCAAACCGGAGAGAAGTCCGCATTCCCGGTGGTCGTACTGTTGCTTGAGTATCTGATTGTTCATCCGCAGCAACAGATACCTCAGAACGTTGGCTCCAGGTGCGTTATGGAGTATGACGTCACGGGCTCGACTTAGGGCCGGGAGGATCAGCAACTTCTGATTGGATTGTGCGAGTGCCGACCTCATATTGTCAAAGACAATGTCCGGCAGTTGAACGATATCGAGGAGAGTCGCGCCATGGCTTGTTAGGTACTGCATTAGATAGCGGTACTCCGCACTCGTCGAGCGCACGCTCACCCGCTGGCCCACGAGCCTCGCGAAGTTGCTGAGCTCACAGGGTCGAATGGACACTTCCCACGCGCGGATGATCGTTATAGGCATCGTCTGCCCAAGTACGTCAATGGAGTCATGCTGAAGGGTGAGCATCGCCGAGTAGTTGTCGGCGATGTCGATCTCCGTGAAGGCGATAATGCGGTCGAATTTGCTTATATTGTTTCTCGCCTCGAAGAACGTCACTTCGTAATAGATGCGTCCCTCCACGAAAAATGGCCTAACCCTGTGGATGTAGTAACGCTCTCGATGGTCCTCATCATTCGGCCGTAAGCCTTCGGAAAGTATCTTCGATGAGATCTTTTCGTGATATTCACGAAGCGACGGATCGAGATCGACCGGGAAGTTTTCGAGGTTTTTCAGTAATTCAATGCCTGCACTGTCCAGTAGCAGGTTTCGAACTCGGAGAAGATACTCGTAGTACTTGAGCATCAGTCGCTCAGAAGCGTCACCGTCGAGGGTGTAGTGCGAGGCGCTGATTTGAATCAGTTTGTGAAATCGGCCAAGGAAATTCAAGTTGGCTTTCGACTTCACGTAAGCCATTGCGGCTCCGACGACATCGTAGTCAAACTCGGAGGTACCGTCCCCTAGGTGAATCCGAACGGCGACAGCCTCCACAAGGTTCCGTAACTGGGCAAGAAGGTTCTGCGAGAGAAGCGCTCGATCGTCACTGAGTACGGTGATATTGCCGCATATCGCTTGGTCCGCGCTGCGCAATTGTTCGTTTACCGTAGTCATTACCTCAGTCTTACCGACAACGTCACCGGTTCGACGAGTCTCTGGAATCCTCCGGGGAGAATTCGAAGAGGGGCGAGTTCTTTGCGGCGGAGGGGCAGACTTTGCAGGTTGTCGACGAGCCCGGGTCGAAATCAACCGAAACAACAAATTGCGTGGGACCAGATGATCCGAGGCCTGAAATGAGTCCTGTGGAGGTTCGTGGGGCGTGGATCTAGAACGGCTCCTTGGGATAATCATTTGATTTCACTAGCAAAATGCGTTCATAGCTCCTGGTGCGCCGCCTGGGTCTTGATACCAGCGCCTGAGGATTAAAGGGAAGTGTCCAGCGGTTGCGGTATGTCGGTCCCGTCACGCGTGTCCTGATGCTTGACGGAATCATGTTGTCCAGTGTCGGTGTGGTCTCGTGGTGTTGCGGAAGTATGAGGCCTAAATTGAGGCCTGCCTGAGGGTGTCGAGTCGCGCTTGGCGGCATCCGTCGCCAGGGGCTCGGTAAGCATCGGACGGCGACCGACCACGTCACGGAGACGGACCATCGCGACCCTGCCGACGTGGTTACGGGAATGATCGAACACGTGCTCGTCGTGGCCACCACATGGACAGCTACGACGACGGACAGTTTCTCTGTGGGGTACACCGGGCCGTAGGACGTCATCGTGCGTTCGGGTCCAGATTCTGCTACTATGTCGTAACGAGATAGTAGCAACCGGACTCCACACCGGCAACATCTCAAACGGCCGCCGAAGAGGAGGAGAGATTGTGGCAAAGAGCGTCGCAGAGGGGATCAGAGAACGGATTAAGCGGTCATCCGACCGCTTCTGGAGCGTCAGTGACTTTGAAGGCGGGCCCTCCGCCGTGAAGACTGAGCTCGCCCGACTCGTGAAGACCGGGGAACTCCAGCGCGTCCGCAGGGGCGTGTACTGGCGGGGGCGCCACACCCGTTTCGGCGTGGCTGGCGCGCCGCCTGTGCAAGCGGTGCGTGAGCTGATCTCAGACCGCGAGGCGGTCGGCGCGGCCGGCTGGTACGCGACCAACCTCCTAGGGCTGTCGACTCAGGTTTCGCCGGAGCCCGTCGTCGCGGTCACCCGCCGGCCACCGACTGGGTTGAAGAGCATTCGCGTGATTGATCGCTCGAATCGGACGGGACGCCGCGAGGAGCGGCTGAACGAGACCGAGGTGACGGTCCTAGAGGCACTCGAGGCATGGGACCGCAACGTAGAGCTCGATCACGCGACAGCTTTGAGCAGTTTCGTTGCGATCCTCGGACGCGAAGAAGTTCGTGTTGATCGGCTAGCACGCGCAGCGTCAACGGAGTCGTCGAGAGTGCGTGAGCGGCTTCGCGCGGTGTTGACGGCGGGTGGCTGGCACGACGAAGCGGCTCGAATCGAGGGCGCACGTAGTCCTTCCTCAAGGGCTCGGGCGCGTAAGGTCCTCGCGCAAGGCGATATCTGATGGCGCTCTTGCGCGAGGACCCGGCACTTCTTCGTGCCGCTTTCAATAACGCATCAGACGCACTGAACGGTTTGGAGGTCACGTTCATTGAGAAGGACTACTGGGTGACCCAAGTGCTGCGTGAACTTCATGCGTGCTATCCAGGAGGTTTCTTGTTCAATGGCGGCACCAGTCTCTCCAAGGGCTACGGCATAATCGAGCGATTCTCAGAGGACGTCGACATCCTCGTGGTCCGTCGGGCGGGCGCATCGAACCGGGACTCCGAGATGCATCTCCAAACGATGGCCGTCACTGTCGCGGGCGCCCTTGGCCTTACGCGCACTGAACACCGAACGCCGGGTCGTGGACGCGAGCCGAATCGAGCTGACGATCTCGGGTACACCGCGGTAACCACGTCCGGCATCAGGGTCGCGGTGCGTCCAGATGTCGTTCTCCTCGAGACTGGCTACTCAGGAGGAACGGAGCCCGCGGAGATGGTCGAGGTCTCGCCGCTCGTCGGGGCTGCACTGGAGCTCGACCCCGCGGAGTTTGCGGATATCGCGCCGTTCACGGTGCGCGCCTTGGAACCCCGCCGCACACTCATCGAGAAGCTTTTCGCACTCCACCACATCGCGAGTTGCTGGATGACCGGTGATGTGCACGATGAGGAGCGGTTCGGTCGGCACTATTACGACGTCTACAAGTTGCTCGAGCACGCCAGCACGATGAAGAAGCTCGCGGACCGTACAGGCTTTGAGGTCCTTGTCACCGAGGTTGAGCGGGTGTCGGGACTCCACTTCGGCGGCACGACCGCGCGTCCTTCAGCTGGTTTCGCCACAAGTCCCGCGTTTACGCCGGTTGATCCTGAACTTCGTGGTTGGCTGGAGGTGAAGTTCGCTGACGGCCTTGAGCTCGTACCTCGAACAAAGGAGCGACCATCGTTCGGGCGTGTGCTACAACGCGTTGGCCAGAACGCGCACCTGCTGTGACACGTCGTCGCTGGCGATGGAGGGCGAGCCGACGCACGCCGAGCATACGGTTCCTAGCATGAAACAGGAAATCGGGGACACGGGCTTGTGGGTCGGCGATCGACCCGCGGGCCAGACCTGCGTTCGCGATAACGACTGGGCGGTGGTCAACACGTCCAAAGTGCTCCACGCGCAGCTCGTGGGAGTCCCCCAGAACCAATTGAAGAGGACGTCGCACTACTTGCGGCTCGAGCGGGAGGGCCTGTTGTCGTTCAATATGATCGACGGCGAAGCTCGCTATTTCCAGATGCTGGGCCCGGAGGCCTTCGTGGACTCTCTCGACTTCATCGACCATTGGCGAGGTACGCGCGCAGTCTTGGTGAACTGTGACAGAGGAATGTCGCGCTCGCCAACCGTGGCCATGCTCTATCTGGCCAAGCGACTGCACCTGCTCCCCGATGCCAGTTTCGTCGAGGCGCTCTTGGCGTTTCGTCGTTTGTACCCCAACTACGATCCGGGCGGCGTTGGAAAGTTCGTCTCGATGCACTGGGCGTCGATTCTCTAGGTGCTCTACTCACTTCACGGACTCGTGGTTCACTGCGAGGGCGTCAGGATCCAAGAGGACTTTCCAAATCATCAGCAGATCCACTTCTTCGATCCGCGGACTCCGTGAACTGCCGGCCTGTCGTTTCCCTGCACAATTGTTTACAACGTCAATGTGCTTGACCTACAGGTCAAGTCCGAAATCGTAGTTGGGCGGCCCCAAGGGGCCGTAATCGGACAATGCGGATGCAACTGTCGCCAGTGCGGGCTCAACATCAGTGAGTGCGCGGGCCCTCTGGGCGGCGCCGAAGACACGACGTCGCTCAGTCTCTCGTTCGAGGCCAACAGTTGCATCGTCGAGGATGGTGTCAGGATCGTCAATACCCCAGCGGTCTAAGTAAGCCGCGCCAGCCGTAACTTCCAGTACCCACCGCTCGTAGAGTTCACCGGTCGGGGGAGCGTCGCCGAAGTCCTGCACCCAGGCGTCTCTACGTTCAATGGCGATCGTGGCGAGTTCGCGGGCCCGTTGCTCGATGGCGTCGGCACGATCGCTAAGTGCGAGAGCGACGTCGGGGTCTGTGATCCCGGCTGGACGGGGAAAGATTGCCGCGACGAGTTCGCTTGCCGGTGGGCTGGGGTAGCCGGCCGCGGTCACATAGCGGTCGATGCGGTCGTGCAGGACGCTGGCGACATCGCTAGCGTCGCCGAAAGATCGACCCGTGACCAGCATCGGCAATTCGGTGTGAATGTCGAAACCCCGGTTCTCCGCGTCTCGTAACTGCGCGAGAAGTGCGCCATAGGCGGGGGAGGCCTTGGCCCGGGCGAGTTCGGCGTCGCTGAGTCCCGACTGGCTCAGCACCTCGTCCCAGCGCGGGCCGTCGGCCAGAGCGACAATGGTGTCGTACTCGGCGACAAGTGCGGCAATGGGCTGGGTCTGGGACAGACGAATCATGTCGGTCGCGGAGACGTCGGCTCCCTCGTGACGTAGTACCCCGGCGAGCACGTCCAGGGCGCTCGGGATGTCGGTCAGGCCGTCGTGGCCGGTTGACGGATCGGGGTCGTAGTGGATGTCCACGTAGAGGTGGTTGGACTGAGATCCTCGTGTAAGGGCCACGTACAGTACTTCGCGGGTGGTGGTGGGACTCGCGAACGCGTGCGCAGTGTCCACGGTGCGTCCCTGGGCGCGCTGGGCCGTCGAGGCGTAGGCCAGCTCCACGTGCTCGGCGACGTAGCGGGCTGGCAGGACGACCGAGCCGTGTCCGTTGGCTCTGGTGACGGTCATGGAGCCGTCCGCGTGCGTCGCCGAGACGCTCCACACGTCGCCGTTCTTTACCCAGCTCGTGCCCGTGGCTAGCCGTCGGTCGTTCTCGCGGGTAACCACGAAATCGTTGACACCCGCCGTCATGGCGCCGGCGACGTCGACGCCCTCGCCAGCGACGAAGCCGCCGGCGACACGGTCGCTGCGGGCGCGAGCATTGAGCTCGTTCACGGTCGCGGTGTCGCCGCCGAGCATCAGGGAGTTCAGGCCACGGTGGGTGTCGGTCTTCCACGCGTGGTAGAGCGCGTCGAGCATGTCGTCACGGGTGCCGTCGTTGATCCGCCCGTGCGTCGCGTAAGTGCCCAGAGCAACGGTGGTGCCGCGGCGGACCCCGAGACTGGCCTCCTTCTCCCACGGCGCCGTGAAGCGGCGAACGTCGGCTAGCGCGGGAGCGTCGCCGCCGCGCTCGCGCACGAGGGTGCGAAACATTCCTCCAGCGTCCACACTGGAGAGCTGGGCCCCGTCGCCGACGAGAACCACCTTGGCCCGGGCGTCGAGAGCGGCCGACATCAGTTCGTCGAGCGCGAAGGTGGAGGCCAGGCTGGCCTCGTCGACCACCACCAGCTGGCCGGCGCGAAGGGTCCAACGGGCCAGAGCGTCCTCGCGCCGACGAATGCCCTCCCGCAGCCGGAGGCTGGGACGACCTCGCGCGAAGGAGACCAGGCGGGTGGTCTCGCGCAACTTCGCCAGCTCGCGAATCCGCGGGCCGTGCTGGCGGTGCTCGTAGAGCCACTTGGCGAGGTTGTCGGTGTCGATGCCCATGTCCTCGCCCAGGACTTCGGCGGCCGCGGCCGACGGTGCGAGGCCGATGACCGAGCCGGCCCCGTGCTCGGCCTCCCAGGCGGCGCGCAGTCCCGCCATGGCCGTGGACTTGCCCGTGCCCGCGGGGCCGACCAGAAGATCGAGGGATCGGCCCGAGGTCGTGATCTTTTCGACACAACGGGCCTGGTCGATCGAGAGCTTGAAGGCTCGGTGGGGCAGTCGTCGCTGGGCAACGTCAGTCACCGTGGTGCGGCTGACCACGGCCGCGTTGAAGCGTTGACCCGCGTCGAGCAGACGCGCCTCGGCGTCGAGCAGCGTCGTCGAGGTGTAGAGCCAGTGACCAGTTCCCTGGAACTTTGAGGTTCCGTCGGCGCGAAACAGGAAACGTGGGGTGTGGTGCAGGTTGGGAGTCGTGATCAGGAGCGCCTGGGCGACGGCCAGGTCGGTCGCCCGATTGGCCGTCGATACCCTCTCTGCGGGCTCGGCGAAGCGTACGCCCTGCAGCTGGCGGAGGACCTCCGCCAGGACGTTGGCGCGCGAGAACGTCGGGCGCTTGGCGCTCACGATGTCCAGGGCCGTGTTGGCTAAGTCAATCAGAATCTCATCTTGGAACTCATCGCTGGTGAAGGCGGGCACGTCCCGGCCACCCAGTTCGTGCACCCATGCCAGGGGCTCGTTGTCGAGGTAGGGCGCAGCCCGCGTGGTCCACTCATCGGTGAGGTCCCCGAGGCCGCGACCCTGCTTCGCGCGGCGGGTGGCGAGGGTCGCCGTTTGGCGCAGTTTGAGCACCTCGACGTCGGTGGGGGCGCGACCGTGATCGCCCTCGAACTGGGCGATGAGTCGATCTTTGGCCCTGACGATGGTCGCGGTGCGTTGGGAGAACTCGTCCATCAGACGCTTCGAGACGCCGGCTACTTCCCATTTCGGGGCGGTGCTGGAGCGCCGGGTGTGGGCTTGCCAATCCCAGCCCAGTTCGGTGGTCAGGAGGTCCGAAAGCACGCCCTGGTGCATCTCGGAGAGCATCACGGTTGACGCGAAGAGTTGCCGGCTATCGAGGGTGCGCCAGGCGCCGTCGCCCACGGCCTGGACCCGGTTGAGCACGACCACGTGGTCGTGGAGCTGGGGATCGCCGTCCCGGGAGTCGAAGTGGGTGAAGCTCGCGGCAATGACCCCGACCACGTCCTCCTCGACGCAGCCTCGCTGGCCCGAGCGGGAGTGGAATACCTCGCGCTCGGCGTAGGCGAGGACCTCGGCGATGGCCTGCTGGTGGCACCGGTAGATGACATCGCGGGTCTCGTGGTCGGCCAGGGCCCAGGCCACCGACACGCTCTTGGCCGGGCTGAACGTCAGGTCGAAACCTCCCACCGCCTTCGCGCCCGGGACCCGGCCGAGCACCTCGCCCGTGATCGGGTCAGCGCAGTCCTGGAGCATCCGCTGGAGGTTCTCAGCTGACACGGACCGGCCGACAGCAACCCCACGACCGTTGTCGAGACCGGCCAGGCCCGCCCCCAGGAAGACTCCCGGGGGAGTGCCGGTCTCTGAGTAGTAGCGAACCAGATCCGACCGGTCGGTGCCGTCGGGGCCGTCGCCGACGGCGATGGACTTGAGCAGGTACTTGTAGCCCGATCCGATGCTGAGGCGCCGAATGGTCATCACGTCGTTGGCACACCCATGCGCCACAACGGTCGCAAGAACGCTCGCTTGGACCTCGAGTGCCAGACGTGTGAGACAACTTTCAAGAAACGAGCGAAGGGGCAAGGAGCGGCGGGCGAAACGAGGATTAGGAAGGACGTCGATGGAGACGTGGAGGCAAGCCCAGGTCGGAAGAGCAGGAGAAATGTGGGATGGCAACTAGAGGGCAAGCAAATGGGCACGGAGGGGTGAGGAACAAGAAGCGAGGAGTGGGCGGGCAGAGAAGTGAATGACCGTCCGGATCGGAGGAGCTGAAGGAGCGTCAGGAATGGGAGGTGGTGGATCGGTTCATTGGGTGCCGAGAAGGCACAACCAAAGGAGAGCGGACGGGTGGGGTTTACGTCGGACCGCCGACTTATCGAAGACTGAACCCGACTACCACCAACAGCCAGGCACCGACACTCATGGCGCTGGCAATCCGCGGATCTATAGCTGACACCTCCTGTGTTCAGCAATCCATGCCCAAGCAGCCGCGTCAGCCCGGAGGCCCCTTGGGCCACGTCCACCCCCTCGAGCCGATGTTCTGCCACCCTGGACTGACCAGCATCTGGCCGAACCCCGTCGGACCGGTCACCATACGCGGCTGGTATGAAACAGGCACGGGAGGGCCGATGCCATTCGACGAGAGCATGCTGACACCTGATCAGAAGTTGATCGCTGACCACGTCACCTCCAGGCACGGCCGAGTCCAAGCCGGCCCCGGTACTGGCAAGTCCCTCACTGCTATCGCGCTGCTGGGCAAGCTCCAGGAGCAGGGCGTGCGCGCGCGGATGCTCACCTTCACGCGTGCGGCGACCGCAGAGTTCGCCGGCACCTTGACCGAACACGGGCTCGACGACGTGGTCAACGAGCCGTCCACCGTCGCTTCCTACGCGCTGACGTGGCTGCTCAATCTTAAGAGTCGGTCGCTCCCGCAGCCCATCCGCATCGCCGACAGCTGGGAGGAACACAACCTCGTCCACGAGCACCAAGCACATCTGCTGCGCATGCTCGGCCACCGGGGCCTCAGGGTGAAGACGGTCGGAGATCTCGAGAGGGAGATGTCCGCGCAGTGGGAGGACCTCAACGGCGAGGCGACGCCCTTCGCGATGTTCGACCCGGCGCTTCGAGACCACTACATGGGTCTCTGGAATGAGCACCGCCGACGCTTCGGCTACACCCTGCTCGCCGAACTCTCCTTCAGGGCAACCGAGGCAATCGAGGAGCTCGGAGGCGACGCAGAGCCCGACGTTGATTTCCTCATCGTCGACGAGTTCCAAGACCTCAACTCCGCGGACATCGCGTTCATCGAGGCACTCTCCAACAAGGGCGTGCGCGTCATGGCCATCGGCGACGAGGACCAATCAATCTACGGGTGGCGTTACGCGAACCCCAAGGGCATCCGCGACTTCGACGGACGCTTCACCGCGTGCGACGACTACACGCTGACCGAGACGCGCCGCTTCGGTGCCAACATCGTCGCGGTCGCGAGAGCCCTTATCGGAGCCGCACCTGACCGCACCGTGCGACCGCCCCTCCGCGCCGCGGCCGGCGCCGTGCCCGGGACCTTCGCCTACCTGTGCTTCTCGACCGGAGACGCCGAAGCAGAGGCGATCGCCCGGATTGCCTCGGCCCGCCTGCGCGAGGAGCCCAGCGCGAAGGTCGCGGTGCTCGTGCACACCCAAGCGGACACCTGGGCCGAGGTGCTTCGGCCGGTCTTCGCCGCTCACGGGCTAACCCTCGCCAACGTCGAGTGGGTCAAGACGGCGCTCGCGTTGCCACGCCTGCGGGCCGCGATCGCGCTCGGCCATTTGGCCTACAACCCGGCAGACGCCCTCGCGTGGTGGGCGTTGGTTGGGCCTATCACCCGGACCAACGAGGACGTGGCGCACGCGGCCTACGAGCAGTGCGGGCCTACCGAGGGCTTCGCCGCATCGCTGAAGCGGCTCCGTGACGCGGGCTTTCCGGGCGTGGGTCCTCAGGTCGGTCGCCGCGCTGACCAAACGATGGCGATCGTCGAGAGCCGGCTCGCGACAGCCCGAACCGACATCGAGGCCTGGCGCGATACGCACCCAGGCGATTCGTGGACCGAGTGGGTGCTAGCGGAAGCCACCACCGGGAGGTGGCTTGATGAGCTCATGCTTGGGGGGCTGTCCACCGCGGCGATCCGACTCCTGGAGCTCGTCCGCCCGGTGATCGAGCCAACGGTCGAGCTGACCCGCTACCTCTCCCAGCTCGAGCCCAAGGGAGCCGATGAGGCCCTCAAGGAGGCCGATGGGGTGCGCCTGATGACTATGTCGAAGTCCAAGGGGCTCACCTTCGACACTGCCATCGTGGTCGGGGTCGAGCGCGAGCAGATGCCCTTCCGCGACGCGAACGTCAACGAGGAGCGCCGCCTTCTCTACGTGGCGCTGACGCGGGCGAGGACCCAGTGCTACGCGACGATGGCAACTTCAAGGACCTATCCAACAGCGCGCATCGGTATAGGCAACTCGTGGAGCAAGCGCAGCCGATGCCCCTTCCTCGTCGGTGTCGCTGGGGTGCGCCTCGAGGGCGGGGAAGCCTACATGCGCCGTAACTTCGGTCCTTGACAGGTGCGCTCCATCACGTTGCGGCCATACCTGGAGCGTGCGCCGACGCGCTCACTTCGCCGGTCTAGCGGCCCTAGCCGCCGTGGACTTGGTGTAAACACCTTCTGCTGAGCCGGAAGACTTGATGGTAGTGACCTGAGAGATCGGGCCGGTGGGTTCGTGGAAGTAGCGCAGGCGTCGCGCCGTCGCCGGGGCAAGGCGCTCGGGGACGCTGAAGGGAATCGTCGTCACACGGCAGCTATTCACGGTCTGTTCGGGGATCTGGGCGTCGTAGAAGAAGTCGAATGTGCCCCGTACGAGACCGACGAAGTCCTGATAGTTGCCACTGGCGCATGCCGGAACGGCGATGCGAAGGTGAACTCCGCGGGTGTCGGCCGGCTTTGCGACCGCCCAGGACTCCGAGACAACCTCGGCCGGCCACTGCACCGAGGTGACCCATCGCGGGGACGAACAAGACCCCCCGCTGGGTCGATAATTCACCAGGTCGGCTGCCCGGTTGGGCACGTCGCTCAACACGACGACCGCCTCCGCGTAGCGAGGGTGCAGCGGAGAGATGGGGCAGTGGGAGGGAATCAGGGACCGGGCGACGGCGACCCACGCGGGCAGGCGGTGAACGGGCTGGGCGATACCAGTGGAGACGGTGATGGTGGCGATGCCAAAGCCGACCACCACCCTCACCTTTCCCTTGAGTCCGACCGTCGCCCAGAGTTCGGCGGTAGCCCCGCGCGCCGAACGGTGAGGGACGGTGTTCGAACTGGCGGGGGTCACGAGCACGGCCCCGCCCTCAAGGACGACAGGGGAGGTGAAGCGACCGTGGAGGACCGAGGACGGAAGCTGAGAGAGCGGCGTGGACGGCGAAGCAGAGCTGGCCGATGGAAGTGCGAGCGCCCCAGTCGAAACAAGCGCTCCAACGAAGAGCACCGCAATCAGTCGGCGGCGGTCTGTCACATAGGCCTCCCCGGACCGAATATATCGATTCGGTTAGAACTCGGCCGACAGACGTTGCAAGTTCAGAACGTCATTAAGGAAGATGACCGATTCCAAGGTCACGGCTATTGCCCTTATGGCCGGAAGCGAAATCAACTTGCGCTGACAGTTTGAAGAGGCCGTGCTGAAAATACCGGATAGCGCGACCGTTGCAGTGCACGCCAAATATCGGAGGCATCAAATGGCTGGCTGCGACGTGGCTGGGTCTCAGGTGCTGGACGGGTTGGCAGCGCCATCCACCCTTGACGTTAATGCGGTCGATTTCGTGTGGCTAAGGGGTCGCCATCGTCTCGTCCCCCTCATGGGCGCGGCCCCTCTGCTGCAGAAGTTCGCCACTGCCACGGAACCGTCTCGTTGAAGGGGGAGTGTCGTCGTGAACAAGATCGCTCTCCTAGTCGCTGCACCATTCGTGTGCTTCGCGGTGGCAGTACTGGGACTCGTCGCTCTGTTCAGCAGTGTGGGTGGGACGGCCCAGGCCGCCGCCTGCGAGTTATCGACAGTTAACGCACAAGCCAAGGCGGGCTCTGCCGCAGCGACCACAGCCACCACAACAACGCTGGTCTCTAATCCGAACTGTGGCGCGGCGGCTTCGGCCACGTTGCCCAGCGCGGCGGTGGCAAATAGCGGTCTGCCGACGAACTACGTCATTCCCGCCAACGCAAGTGCCGCCGAGACGGTGGCGATCACATACGCCCTCGCCCAACTCGGAAAGCCGTACCTGTGGGGCGGATCCGGCCCGGCCGCGTTCGACTGCTCGGGCCTCACGATGATGGCCTGGGCGCAGGCTCACGTGACGTTGGCGCACTACACCGGCGATCAGATCAACGAAGGCACCGCCGTGGTCTCTTACGCGGACATTTCGCCCGGAGATTTAGTTCTCGTTCCCGGGAGCGACGGGACCATTGTGAACCCCGGCCACGTCGGGATCTACCTCGGTGACGGGCTCGTGGAGGCGGCGGTCGATGTTCAATTTGGCGTAATTGTCCAGTCGTACGTGAGTTTCGTCAGTGGCGGGATCTCGGGGATTCGCCACGTGGGTTAAGCGGATCAAAGCGTTACCGGCTCGTGCCGTAGGAGTGCGTCAACCAACCAAGGAGAGCAGTGATGACACAACTTGTAGCAAGCGGGTTCGTGGCCAGCGGCGTGAACGTTACGCCGAACAGCACGGCGATTCCGGGCCTCAGCACACTGTCAACGCTCGTGGGCTCGCTCATGGCCTTTGGTCTCGTGCTGTCCCTGGCCGGGTTCGTGGGGTGCGCGATCGTCATGGCGATCGGACACCACGGTGGCAATCCGCAGTGGTCGAGCCGGGGAAAGACGGGGCTTCTCGTATGCCTCCTCGCCGCCCTGCTCATCGGCGGCTCCGACCTATTGATCAACACGTTCTACAACCTCGGCTCGAGCATCAAGTGATGAGATACGCCTGGGAAACAGCGCGGGTGAAACTGTTGATTGCCGCCCTAGTGGTCGTAGCGGCTGGGCTGGTGTGGATCGCTCTGGTGGGTTCGTCGGCGGCACCGACCAAAGGGACGACGGTGCGGACGGGGTCCGCCAGCGCTGTCGGTGTGCCGGCGTACCATCCGCTGCGCGTCACCCCATCCCAGACGGCCGTCCAGCGAACGGCCGATCAGACGATGCAGCAGAGCTCGAGCCTTCAAGATGTGGCGGCATTGGAGACGGCGACGTTCCCCGCCCCCGCCACCAGTGCGTCGTTTCCAGCCATTGGGGCGGCGGACTCTTCGTCACCTTCGATGTACGCGATGGCGTTCACCCAGGAACTCCTCGACCTCGACTTCGCCTCGTCGATGAGGAACGAGCTGCTCGCCTGGGCGGGCTACAACAACGCACCCTTCACGTTGGTCGAGATGCCTGCTTCGGCGCAGGTGAAGGTGCTCGCCGCCTCGCTCACGGCCAGTCCGGCTGTCGTGCCCACGCCGTCACAGTGGGCCAGCTTCGCGGCGGCGCGCACGGTGTGGCGCACTAGCGGTCTCGTGATCTCGGTCAACCCCGCGTGGACCCAAGTGCTGAGCGTGGGGTGGGAGCCGGTCGATCCTCTGATGGTGATCTACGACGTCTCCGGGACGCTCACGGTGACTACCCCGGGTCGCGCGCCGGTTGTGGACTCGATCTCCTTCGCGCTCACCCTCGGGGGAGCGTCATTCCACCTCGGCTACGGCGCTGTGGCCGTGGACTACTGGACGGTCAACTAGTGTGCCGCTTCAATCCTGTTTGCTTCGTCGTTCACACCATCGGCCGCGTAGGTGCCAGCGTCACGAGCTCGGTGTTTGCCAGTGTGGCGTCGGCCTTTGGCAACACCGCGGACTCCGCGATCAACTGGCTGTGGCAACAGCTGTCCTCGTCCACCGCGATCTCGCTCGGCGGTGCCAATTTCGCTCTCGACCTGGGCATCGTCGTGTCCATTGCGGCCGTCGTCTGCCTCGGACTGTTCGTCATTCAACTGGCGCTGTCGGCCCTGAAGCGCGACGCCAGCGGCGTCGGGCGCGCCCTGCGCGGCCTGGTCGTCGCCACCGTGGGCTGTGCGATCACGCTGGCGAGCCTGGACGTCCTTCTTGGCGCCGTCGACCAGCTCTGCGCGGGCGTCGTCCACGTCGCGACCGGGAGCACTGTCGCGTCACTGGGCGCCAAGATTATTGGCGGCACCGTGTTCGCGGCGGCCGTCACCAGTCCCGCTACCACCCTGATTCTCTCGCTCGTGGCGATATGCGCGGTGGCGATCGTTTGGTTCGCCCTCGTTATCCGGAAGATGCTCATCCTCATCACCGCGATCTTCGCTCCGGTGGCCTTCTCTGGGAACGTCGCCGACCTCTCGCGGGGTTGGGTGCGTAAGTGGATCGAAGCGATGCTCGCCCTCGTCTTTTCCAAGCTGATCCTGATCATCATCTTCGTCATCGGGCTGGGGGTTCTCGGGGGCATGGGCTCGCCCGCCGGAGCCACCCCACTCAACGCGATCACCCAGGAGATCACCGGTCTGCTCATCCTGCTCGTCGCTGGACTGTCGCCGTGGATGGCGCTGCGAATCGTGCACTTCACGGGCGACCACGTCGCCACCATGTCGGCCTCGGCGTCACACGCCAGCTCGGGGGCCTCGGCGGTGGTGGGTGCCCCCCAGAAGGCTGTGCAGATGAAGTCTTCGGCGATGATGCTCGCCGTTAACCGCTCGGGATCAGTCACGCCTCCACCCGGCTCGGGCCCTGGTCCACTCGCCGCTGCCAGCGCGTCCGGAAGAGCTGGGGCGGCCAGGGGTGCGGGCGCCGCGGCCGGCGTTGTCGCCGGTGGTGCGACCCTTGCGGCGGCGGCCGGCGCCACAGCCGCGAGGAAGGTCCACACCGCGGCCGCCGAGGG
>JBIOFE010000010.1:0-76493 GCA_044446745.1 Acidimicrobiales bacterium | reverse complement strand
CCCCTCTGGGTGTAGGGTGCACACCCCCTTGTTGTTGGGTCCTTCCTGGCCGGGGGGGGGTTTGCACTAAAACAAACCACCCCGGCGTACTACCGGGGGGGCGCTCCCCCGGGGTTCCGTCGTCTGGGGGCGCCGCGGCGCGACCCCTAGCATGGGGGCGTGACCACCCCGGCGCCGGTCGTGCCCTCGCGCGGACTCAACGTCCTGCACCTGTTCTGCCACCTCGACGCCGAGCTCGACGTCGGCGCCCTGCGCGTGGCGGTCGACGCCGCCGAGGAGGAGGGCCTCCAGGTCGTTTGCGTGGCGATCCTGGGCGCCAAGGCCGACCTCGCCTTCATGGTGCTGGGACCCGACCTGTGGGACGTGCGCCGCTTCCAGTCCCGGGCCCAGGCGGCCGGCCTGCTCATCTCGGAGAGCTACGTCTCGGTGACCGAGGTCAGCGAGTACGCCGCGGGGATGCCCGAGGAGATGCGCAACGCCCGGCTCTACCCCGTGCTGCCCCCGGCGGACAAGCGGGTCTTCTGCTTCTACCCGATGACCAAGCGCCGCGGCCAGACGCACAACTGGTACACGCTCACCTACGACGAGCGCGAGGCCCTCATGGTCCAGCACGGCGCCACCGGGCGGACCTTCCGGGGCCGCGTGCTCCAGCTGGTGACCGGCTCGACCGGCCTGGACGACTTCGAGTGGGGCGTCACCCTCTTCGGGGTGCACGTCGACGACCTGAAGGAGTGCGTCTACACGATGCGCTTCGACGAGGGGTCGGCCCTCTACGGCGAGTTCGGCGACTTCTACACCGGCCTGGTCGGCTCGCTCGACGAGGTCCTCGGGGTCGCGCTGGCCTGAGATGCGCGACGCCGTCACGGAGAAGACGCTGCGGCGCTGGGCCGAGTCCCTGGCCGGGGTGGCGCTGACGGGAATGGGCTTCACCGACAGCGCCTTCGAGCGCGAGCGCTACGAGGAGGTCCTGCGCATCGCCGGGGACATCAAGGTGGCCGCCGACGCGGGCCGGACCGGCGCGCGCGACGCCGAGGGCGACGTGGTCGAGTGGATGAAGGAGGCCGGGCGCGGCGTGCCCGGCTACGTGACCCCGAAGGTCGCCGTGGGCGCGGCCGTGGGCAACGACGCCGGCGAGCTGCTGTTGATCCGCCGGGCCGACTCCGGGGTCTGGCTGTACCCGACCGGGTGGTGCGACGTCGGGTACTCGGCGCCCGAGGTCGTGGTCAAGGAGGTCGCCGAGGAGACCGGCATCGACGTCGAGCCGGTACGCCTCATTGGGGTGCTGGACGGCATGCGCCTGGGCGTGTCGCGGATCCCCCTGTACTCCCTGCTCTTCCTGTGCCGCGCGGTCGGCGGGTCGCTCAAGATCCACCCTCAGGAGGTGACCGACGTCGGCTGGTTCACCCGCGAGCGCCTGCCCTCGCCGATCGTGGGGGCCGAGCGCTGGGCCGACCCGATCTTCGCCGCCCTGGCCGGCGAGGTTCGCGACGTCTTCTACGACGACCTGCGTCGTCCCGTCTGGCGCGAGGCGTGATGCCGGTCACGGTGGAGATCGCCCGCGAGGCCGCCCCCGAGCTGCGCGACGCGCTCAATCGCCTGGTGCCCCAGCTGACCTCGCGCCCCGTGGAGGTCACGCTCCAGGGGCTGGCGGCGATCATCAGCTCGGGCTCGTCGATCCTCTTCGTGGCCCGCGAGGTCGGCGCGGTCGTCGGCGCGGCCACCCTCGCCCTCTACCGCACGCCGACTGGGCTCAAGGCCTGGATCGAGGACGTGGTGGTCGACGAGGGCGCGCGGGGTCTGGGCGCGGGCGAGGCCCTCATCCTCGCGGCCCTGGCGGAGGCGCGCGCGCGCGGCGCGCGCGCGGTCGACCTGACCAGTCGCCCGTCGCGTGAGGCGGCCCACCGCCTGTACCAGAAGCTGGGCTTCGTGACGCGCGAGAGCGCCGTCTACCGCTTCGACTTGGAGAGTCCCTAGTCGCGCGGCAGCAGGGCGCGCATTGCGTGAGGGCATCGCCGTCTCCTGATTCGCGCGTGATGTCACGGCGCGGCGCGGCGCCTCGCTCGGTCGACACTCACGGTGCCGCCGTGAATGGTGCACGTGGAGCGTCGCGAGGGTCCACCATCCGCCGGCCCACAGTAGATAAGTTGTCGAGACGTTGGGCCAGATTCCTGGTCACAAGCAAGGGCACCCATGTCGGAAAACGGTCGCAAAGTGGCGAACGTCTCGCTGTCCCAGGGCCATCGCGTACGCGGGGCTCGCAAGCGGGCCGCCCACCGCGATCGGCCGATCGCGGCGGGCGCCGAGATTGACCTCGCGTGGGTCGCTCACGTCGTCTCGACCCGGGAACTCGCCGCCTCGGCGTTCGCGACATCGGTGGCCAAGGGCGACCCCGCGACCGCGTCGGCCGAGATCGCGGGGGAGTCACCGCCGGACCAGTCCGCGCCGGCCTACCGTCCCCGCTCGTGGCGGAGGTCGACGGGCCGAAAGGTCGCCGCGGCGATCCTGGGCGCGAGCCTGGCCGGCGGCGGCGCGTACGCGGCCACGAACTGGATCGTCGGCCTCAACGGTGGCTCGTCGGGTGAGGGGCAGGCCGCCGCGGTGCAGAACCTGACGGTCGCCGCCGTCGCGTCACCGGCGGCGACCAACCAGCTCTACCCGGGCGGCACCGGGGACGTCGTCCTGACCATCACCAACCCCAATCCCTATCCCGTGACCGTGACCGCCGTGGACCTGCCGACCAACACGACGTACGCCACCGGGTACACGACCTCCGCGCTGACGACGACCCAGGCGGGGTGCCTGGCGTCATCGCCCAGCGACGTGATCTGGAACTTCGCGACGTCCTCATCCGGCAGCGTCCACACGTTGACGTCACCGGTGACCGTGGGACCGAGCGGCAACGCGAACGACCCGCTGACGGTCACCCTCACCAACGACGCGTCGATGACCGCGGCCGCCCCGGCGGCGTGTGAGGCCACCTACTTCTCGATGCCCTCGCTCACCGGGGTCGTGGCCTCCGGCGGCGCCGGGACGGTCACCTCGACGCCGGTCGTCGACGGGTGGACCAGTTAGCGACGGGGCCACGCCATGACACGACGAGTCATCCGGCCCCTCGTGAGCGTCGTGCTCCTCGCGCCGATCGTGCTGGGCCTGTTCGACCGATCCTTCGTCGAGGCCGCGACCAACTGGATCCCCCTGCTGGGCGCCGGCTCCCACGGTGAGGGCCAGGCGCAGCCGGCGATCACGAGCGCGACGGGGAATCCGGTGACCTTCACCGCGACCTGCGCCTCTTCGAGCGAGAGCGGGGTGCTGAGTTGGTCATCGGCCGGCACCGGCGTGACCGGCTACGAGGTACTCGTGAGCTCGACGATCAACGGCACGTTCGCCCTGGACGCCACGCAGCCGGCGGGCACTGCGCTCACCATCACCGAGACCTACACGTCCAATACGGGCAACAAGTTCTACCGACTCGAGGCCAAGTCGGCCCACTGGGCGTTTCCCGGCACCACCATCACCAACGCCCGTCAGGCCGCGGTGAGCGGGACCAACGGCGGTTTCCTGACGATGGCGTCCTCCGGAACCCGCTGCACCGCGACCGCCTAGGAACGCCGAGTCACGTTGTTGATGTGGCCTCGCGCCCCGGGGCGGCCCCGCGTCCGGCGGATTCCCGGCCGCGACCCCCGGATTCCCTGATTCCGGTCGCCGACGGAGCCTTCGCCTCGGCCAGATAAAAACGTTCTGTCAAGAGTTGTGGACAAGTTGTGGGCTCGTAGGCGGCTGATTGACCCTGGTCATGCAGTATCGATCCCGATTCAAACGCAAGGGCAATTCTCCGCCAATGGGGCTCGATCAAGGTCGGGACGCTGAGGGGGGCAGGGCAGTCCTTTCGTCCGACAAGTCAAGGAGATTGGTCAGAATGTCAACATCTCGTTTCAACCGAACGGCGAGAGCGACCTCGGACTCCGGCATCGGGCTGGCTCCGGCGGCGAAGGGACGACTTCGCTCCCGATTCGCTAAGAAGTCACTGATGTTCCGGTTCCTGTCCGGTGCGGTGGGCGTGGCCCTCGTCGGCGGTGGCGCCTTCGCGGCCACCAACTGGGTGGTCGGCCTGAACGCCGGCTCCTCGGCGGAGGGTCAGTCGGCCACGGTCACGAACCTGACGATCAGCGCGGTGGCGTCTCCGGCGGCCACCAACCAGCTGTACCCGGGCGGGAACGGCGACGTGGTGGCCACCATCACGAACCCCAACTCGTTCCCGGTGACGGTGACCGGCGTGAATCTGCCCACCAACACGACGTACGCCAACGGCTACACGACGTCCGCGTTGACCACCACCCAGACCGGGTGCCTCACGGCGACCCCGAGCGACGTGATCTGGAACTACTCCACGGCGAGCTCCGGTAGCGCCCACACGCTGACCACGCCACTGACCGTGGCGGCCAGCGGGACGCTCACCGTCACGTTCACCAACGACGCGTCGATGACCGTGGCCACGCCGGCGGCGTGTGAGAACACGTTCTTCTCGCTGCCGTCACTGACCGGCGTCATCGCCACCGGCGGCGCCGCGACCGCAACCACGAGCCCCGCGACCGACGCCTGGACGAGCTAGGTCACCGCGACGGGGTCTCTGCCCCGCCCGACCACGGGTAACACGACCACGACCGCCCGCCGGAACGCTCCCCTCACCGGGGCGGCGAGTCGGCGGGCGGTCGTTGGCGCGGTGGGCGCAGTGAACGCGTGATCTCGACCGCCTCGCGAACGCCGTAGCCGACGATGACAAAGGTCGCGGCGGGGTCGGCCCACCAGGCGCCGGTCACCGCGTTGAGGCTCAGTCCGAGCAGGATGGCCACGGCGAGGAGGCCGTCCACGAAGGTGACGCGCCCTTCGCGCACCAGGACGTCGCGGGCGGTGGCTCGGCCGACGCGGTCTTTGCCGCGGGCCAGGGCGAACATCACGAGCGCGGTCACCGCGGTCCAGACGATGCCGCCGGGGCTGTGACGGGCGTGGATACCTTCGGTGAGATCCCAGGTCGACTGGCCGCCCAGGTAAAGCGCGATCGTGGCGAAGGCCACCGCGATCAGGGCCAGAGCGCGGCGTTCGCGGTCGGCGCCGACCCCGCGCAGCTCCCAGAGAACGACCACGCTGGCGCCGATCTCGACGAGCGAATCCAGGCCGAAGCCGAGAAGCGCGACCGAACGTGCCGAGAGGGCGAGGACGCCCAGCACGACCACCCCGACTGCGTTCCAGGCCAGTGTGCCAACTTCGAGGGTCACGCCACGCCGGAGGAGATGCTCGCCCTCGGCGCCGGACGAGGAGGCCGCGGACACGAGTCCAGGCTAGGACAGTCCCGCCGCGGTGGACGCGTTCGTCGCGGTGGCGTCGAACTCGGCGTGCACGGAGACGCACTCCGGACACACCGGCGCCGGGGCGACGACGACGGTCACCGCTCCGTTGTCGCAGCCCGCGACGCGGGTGGCGCCGGCTCGCTACGGTGAGCCCATGGCTCTGAGCGTCGAGCGGTGCGTGTCGGTGATCGACGGAAACGGCGAGGCCCTCGCCGCTCTGGCGGCCGGCCACTTCGAGGAGGAGATCACCGCCTGTCCCGGGTGGCGGGTGCGCAGCGTCCTCCAGCACCTCATCGAGGTGCACTGGTTCTGGTCTCGCGTCGTCGAGGCCCGACTCGCCGCGCCGCCGGCCGAGGGCCGTCCCGACCCCGTCGAGGACGACCACCTCGTCTCGCGCTTCCTGCTGGGGGTGCACCACCTCACCGGCGTGCTGGGAGCGGCCGACCAGTCCGCCGAGGTCTACACCTGGGCGTCGGCCCAGCACGACGTCGCCTTCGTCACCCGTCACCAGGTCCAGGAGATCGCGGTGCACGGCGCGGACGTCGCCCGGGCCGTCGGCGCGCCGTGGTCGATCGACACCGACGTGGCCGTGGACGCCATCGAGGAGTTCCTGACCTTCTCGGTCTCCAGCCGGGCCGACCCGGCCGACCCCCCGCGGCCGGCCCTTGACGGGGTGCTGGGACTGCGCTGTACCGACGCCGACGCCAGCTGGACCGTCGAGGACGACGTCGCGCCGGGAACGATCCGCTCCGGCGCGGGTCTGCGCGACGACGCGGTCGTGATCGAGGCCACCGCGGCCGACCTCCTGCTCTGGCTGTACCGACGCGTCCACCTGGGCGGCGAGGCCAACCACGCCGCGCTGGTCGCGCGCTTCCGCCACCTCACCTTCACCGATTGACGGCGGGCTTTGCTATGAACGGGCCGGTGGGCATCCTGGAACGGGCGTCGGTGGTGCGGGTCCGCGCGGCGCTGCACGACGCGGGCGTCGAGGGCGACGTCGTCGTGCTCGATGAGTCGACGCGTACCGCCGCCGACGCGGCCGGCGCCCTGGGCGTGGCGGTGGGCCAGATCGCGTCCTCCCTGGTCTTCGCGCTCCCCAACGGCGACCCGCTGCTCGTGATCACCAGCGGACGCCACCGCGTCGACGCCGTCCGCGTGGCCCTCGCGCTGGGCGTCGCGGCGCTGGAGCGCGCCGACGCCCAGTACGTGAAGCGTTGCTCGGGCTTCTCCATCGGCGGCGTGAGCCCGCTGGGTTGGTGTCCGCCGGGCGCCGGCGCCGCCACGCCCGCCGCGGTCATCGACCTGGCCCTGGCCGACTACGGCGTCGTCTGGGCCGCCGCCGGTCATTCCCACGCCGTCTTTGCGACCACCTTCGAGGTGCTGCGCCGGGTCGCCGACGCGACGCCGGTGCGCGTCGGCGACGACTGAGCGTCGCCGGTAGCGTTCGATCGACGAGGGGAGGGGTGTGCAGACGGGTCCCGGGACCTGGCCGAACGCGGTCGTCTTCGACCTCGACGGGACGGTCGCCGACTCCCAGGAGGGCATCCTCCGATCGCTGCGCGAGACGCTGGACGCGTTCGGGCGTCGTGAGGACGACGAGGTCCTGCGCGGGCTGATCGGCCCGCCGCTGGACGAGAGCTTCCGCGAACTGGGGTTCGCCAAGGCGCAGCTGCCCGCGGTGACCGCCTACTACCGCGACGTCTACGATCGCGTCGGCGTCGCCCTGGCGCGTCCCTACGACGGGATCCCCGAGGTACTCGACCACCTGCGCGAGCGCGGGGTGCGCCTGGCGCTGGCCACCGCCAAGCGCATCGATTTCGCCGAGCGGATGCTGCGCGACCTGGGGTTGCGCGACCACTTCGAGGACGTCGCCGGCGCGCCGCTCGACAACTCGATGACCCCGAAGGCGCAGATCGTGGCCGCGGTGCGCTCGGTGTTCGCCGATGCTCGGTCGCCCGCCTGGATGGTCGGCGACCGGCACCACGATGTCGAGGCGGCGCTGATTCACGGGCTGGTGCCCGTCGGCGCGCTCTGGGGCTACGGTTCGCGCGCGGAGCTGGCGGGCGCCGGGGCGCGCTGGCTGGTGGCCCGTCCCGCGGACCTGCTGACCCCGATCGACGCCGGCGACGGGCCGCGGGGCGAGACGACTGCATAATGAAGGGCGTGCCGCCTCGCGCTGATCGCAGCCTCGACCTGATTCCCGCCTCCGTCCAGGACTACCGGGAGCTCGCGCGCCGACGCCTGCCTCGCCAGGTCTTCGACTACGTCGACGGCGGGGCCTTCGCCGAGGCGACCCTGGCGGCCAATCGTGACGACCTGCGCGCGCTGCGGTTCCGCCAGCGAGTCCTGCGCGACGTGTCGGACCGGTCGCTGGCCACGACCGTGCTCGGCACCGAACTCGCCATGCCGGTCGTGCTGGCGCCGGTGGGCTTCGCCGGGGTCCTAGCGCGTCGCGCCGAGGTCCAGGCGGCGCGCGCGGCCGAGCACGCCGGCGTCATCTTCTGCGAGTCCACGCTGTCGATCTGCGGGATCGACGAGGTGGTCGCCGCCACGACCCGGCCGCCCTGGTTCCAGCTCTACGTGATGCGCGACCGCGCCGTGGCCGAGGACCTCATGGCCAGCGCCCAGGCGGCGGGCTGCACGACCTTGATCCTCACGGTCGACCTGCCGGTGATCGGCCAGCGCTATCGCGACGTGCGCAACGGCACGTCGGCGCGCATCCCGCGCTCCAAGCGGTGGCGTCGGGGGCTGGACGTCGCCCGGCACCCGCGCTGGGTTCGCGACGTGGCCCTGGGCGGGCGCCCGCTCAGCTTCGGCAACCTGACGCGGGCGCTGCCCGACGCCAAAGTGCCCGGCGACTTCCAGGCCTGGGTGGCCAGTCAATTCGACCCCAGCGTGACCTGGCGGGACCTGGAGTGGCTGCGCGCGAACTGGCGCGGACCGATCGCGCTCAAGGGGATCCTCGATCCCGAGGACGCCCGCGCCGCGTTGGACGCCGGCGTCGACGCGATCATCGTGTCGAACCACGGGGGCCGTCAGCTGGACGACGTGCCGTCGAGCGCGGCGGCGCTGCCGGCGATCGTGGACGCGGTCGCCGAGCGATGCGAGGTGCTGGTCGACGGGGGCGTGCGCAGCGGACTCGACGTCGTGAAGATGATGGCCCTGGGCGCGAAGGCCTGTCTGGTGGGCCGGGCGTGGGCCTACGCGGTGGCGGCGCGCGGCGAGCGCGGCGTCGCGCACGTGCTGCGCGTGATGCGCGAGGAGATGATGGTGACGCTCGGACTAACGGGCGTGACCGACGTGAAGGCCCTCGACCGCTCGGCGTTGGTGGAGGGGCCCGGCTAGCCGCCCACGCCCAGGCGCCCGGCGAGGAAGTCCAGCACTTGGTCGAGGGCCCGCCGAGTCGGCGAACCCTCGGTGTCCAGGTAGTCCTCGGTGAGCACGGAGTGGGCTCCCCGGGCGTACCCCCAGGGGTTGTCGGGCGACGAGTCGATCTCGACCGCCAGGAAACCTTCGCCCAGGGTCTCGCGCAAGCGGGCGAAGCGCTCGGCGGGCACCTTGGGGTCCTCGCTGAACCGCAGTCCGAGGACGCAGAGACCCTCCGTGGCGCGCTGGCGGATCCGGTCCAGGTCCGCGGGCGCCACCCCCGGGGACCGGCGGCGACGAGCGCCGAGGGGCAGGGGCAGCGCGGGCTGGCTCATCACCGGGGCCACGACGACCGGATCGATACTCATGGCCAGGGCGAAGTTGCCGGTCAGGCACATCCCCACTACGCCCACGCCCGGACCGCCGCAGGTGGCGTGTTCGCGAGCGGCGAGCTCCCTCAGATAATCGGTCACGGGGCTCGCGCGGCCGGTCGAGAGCAGGGTGAACTCGCGCGAGAGGCAGGCGCGCGCCATGGACGCCAGTCCGTAGCCGTTGGTGGGCGCGCGCCCCGGGGTGCCGAGCAACGACGGCAGGACGGCCGTCAATCCCCGGGCGGCGACGGCGCGCCCGAACTCCGCGACCCGCGGCGTCAACCCCGGGACCTCGTGCACCACCAGGACCGCGGGACCGGAACCGATCCGGAAGACCTCACGCGTGAGACCCGCCGCGGAGGTGAACTCCTCCCGGACCAAGCTGTTCAGGGCCCCCGGTGCGCTCACTGTCCTCCTCGACGGCGGTGGGGCCGACAGTAGCGGTCACGAGAGAGTGAGCGACGCTTGTCCCGACGTCCGAATCAGGCATTAACCAACGGACAACGGACGAACAACGACGACCGTCCCGGGAGCTATGGACCCGCGAACGCTCTCACGGTAGGGTTCAACCGGTGAAGTCCGCGTTACCGAACCGGGGAGTCCGCATGTTCCGTCTGCGTAGCTACAAGCCCATAGCGGGGGCCGCAGCCCTGCTGACGCTGCCCGTGATCGCCATGGTGGCGGCGTCTGCGCCCGTCCAGGGGCTGGTGGAGCACGGTTCGCACCACGCCGTCTGCTCTCACGCGCGCCAGGGTTTTGCGGACTGCCACGCGCTGGTGCTGACCAACAGGCAGGGCGTTCCCAGGGTCTCTCCGGCGCCGGTGGGGCTGTCGCCGTCAACCATCGACTCGGTGTACGGCTTCCCGGGCGGTTTCACCGCCGGGACCGGTCAGACGATCGCCATCGTCGACGCCTACAACGACCCGACGGCCGAGAATGACCTCGGCGTCTTCAGCAGCCAATTCGGACTGCCGGCGTGCACGACGGGGAACGGGTGCTTCTCGAAGGTGGATCAGTCGGGCGGAAGCAACTATCCCGCGACCGACGGCGGGTGGTCCCTCGAGATCAGCCTGGACATTGAGTGGGCGCACGCCGTGGCGCCCGGGGCGAAGATTCTGCTCGTGGAGGCGAACTCCAACAGCTTCGCCGACCTGCTGACCGCCGAGAACTACGCCAAACTGCACGCGCAGTACGTGTCGAACAGCTGGGGCGGTGGTGAGTTCAACGGCGAGAACTCCTTCGACTCCAGCTTCCTCCAGAGCAACGTGAGCTTCTTCGTCGCGGCCGGCGACGCCGGACTGCCGGCGGAGTACCCGTCGAGCTCTCCCAACGTCATCTCGGTGGGCGGCACGACACTCAACTTCAGCCCGGGCGGGAGCTTCCTTAGCGAGACCGGCTGGGCGGGAGGCGGCGGCGGCTGCAGCAAGTACGAAGCCGCGAACCCCGCGCAGTCGTCGTTCTCCCAGTACGGCCACGTCGGTTGTGGCGGACGGGCGACGCCGGACGTCGCCCTTGACGCGGACCCCAACTCCGGGGTCGCGGTGTACGACACCACGCCCTACCAGGGCTTCGTCGGATGGTTCCAGGTCGGCGGCACTAGCGCGGCCACCCCGATGTGGGCGGCGGCGTCAGCCGACAAGGGCGTGACCGTCAACGCGGCGTACGTGTACGGCAACAACATCACCTTCCGCGACATCATCACGGGCAACAACGGCGCGCCCTGCCTGGTCGGCTTCGACCTCTGCTCGGGCCGGGGCAGTTGGCTGTTCTCCTCCGGCACGACCACCACCACGACCAGCACCTCGACGACCACCACGGTGGCGTCCACCACCACCACGGGCGCGACCACGACCACGGTGACGTCGACCACCACCACGGTGCCGCCGACGACCACCACCCGACCGCCGACATCCACCACCAGGCCGCCGACGACCACGACGAGCCCCACCACGACGACCACGGCGAGCGGCCTCGCCGCGCCGACCAATCTGAGGGCCTCGGTGCAGCGCCGACACATGATCCTGACGTGGAATGAGTCGACCTCCGGCGTGACCTTCAACCTCTATCGGGGGACGTCGCCGGGCGGTGAAACCCTCCTGCGGAGCGGCATCACAGGAACGTCGACGTCTGACTCGTCCGCCGTGCGCGGCACGACCTACTACTACGAAGTCACCGCGGTCAAGTCCGGGAACGAGAGCGGGTATTCGAACGAGGCGTCGGCCACCCGGTAGGTCGGCTGTTCGTCCAGCCGCGCCGCGGCGTCGGCGTCGTGCGCGGGTCACCTAGCGCGAAGCGCGGAACCGCCGTCGGTTCTCGGCGAGGGCTGCTCGATGGTCGTTGAGGCCCGAGCGCTTCGCTCCACGGGCTCGTGAGCGGTGATGAAGCGTTGTGCGTCGTGAGTGCGGGCGCACGGCGCACGCGATGGCGTCGTGCGCCATCGCCCAGGGGTGCGTTGGCCGGCCGGTACGATGAGCCACGACGGTCGAGGAGCCCATGGCGAAGGCGCGCAAGGTGGAGAGCGAGCGGCTGCGCATCCCCCCGCCACTGATCAAACGACGGGTCCCCTCCGGACGTGGCGCCATGGAGCAACCCAACGTCACGCACGACGGTGACGCCGCGCTGTCCGCGAGGTTCTGGCTGGCCGTCGGGCTGACGGGCGTCGCCACCGGACTCTTCAGCGACCTGCTCATGGGGGTGCTCGCCCTGGCGGAGCGGTGGGCCTTTCACGCGCGCACGAACCGATACGAGCCGGCCGTCGCCGCTGCGTCCGGTCCGCACCGGGTGCTGGCCCTGGCGATCGCCGGGGTCGCGGGCGCGGTTGGCTGGTACCTCGTGCGCCGCTTCCTGCGCCACGAGAGGACCGACGTCGACGACGCGGTCTGGCGCGGTCACGGCGAGCTCGGCCTGCGCCGGAGCTTCTTCACGTCGGTGATCTCCGAGGTGGTGGTCGGCCTCGGGGCGTCGATCGGCCGCGAGGCCGCGCCCAAGCTGATGGGCGGCGCGTCGGGCACCGTGGCGTCGCGCTGGCTGGGTCTGAGCCCCGCTCAGCGCAAGCTCCTGGTGGCCTGCGGGGCCGGGGCCGGTCTGGCGGCGGTCTACAACGTGCCGTTGGGCGGGGCGGTCTTCACCGCCGAGGTGCTGGTGGGCAGCTTCGCGCTGCCGGTCGTTCTGCCGGCGCTGGCCTGCGCGGGGATCGCCACGGTGACCGCGTGGCTCACGCTGCCCAGTGGGCCGACCTATGCCGACATCGCCAGCTACCACTTTCGCGGGTCGGTCCTGGTGTGGAGCGTCCCGGCGGGACTGGTGATCGGGGGACTGTGCATCCTCTACGTGCGGCTCATCGGCTGGGTCTCCTTTCATCGCGCCACCGGCTCGTCGCTGCTGTGGGCGATGCCCCTGACCTTCACCGGGGTGGGGGTCCTGGGTCTGTGGTACCCGCAGCTCTTCGGCAACGGCCAGGACATGGCCCACGCCGCGTTCCTGGGTCTGGGCGGCGCGGGTCTCCTGTTCGCCCTCTTCGCCCTCAAGCCCCTCGTCACCGCGGCGACCCTGGGTAGCGGCGCGGCCGGCGGCCTCTTCACCCCATTCCTCAGCACCGGCGCGGTGCTCGGCGCCCTGCTCGGCGTGGCCTGGGGCCACCTCTGGCCGGGCGCGCCGATCGGCGCCTACGCGTTGGTCGGCGCGGCGGCGATGATCGGGGCGTCCATGCAGGCCCCACTGGCCGCGCTCGTTCTGGTCCTGGAGCTCACCCACTCCAGCTTCTCGCTGGCCCTGCCCATGATGAGTGCGACGCTGATCGCCACCTTCGTCGTGCGCCAGGTGGACGGCTACTCGATCTACTCGGCCCGCCTGCCGCGTCACGAGGGCTTCACCCGCGTCGACCTCGCTCCGACGACGCCGAGCGGCGCACCGCTCACCTTCGAGGGCGTCGAGGGTGCCCCCCAGACTCTGCTGCGCCGCGCCTTCGTCGCGCCGCGCGAGGCGCTCTACCTCGCTTGGACCGACGCGGCGACCCTGGCCCGGTGGTGGGGTCCGCTGGCCGCCACGGTGACGTCGTGCACGGTGGACCCGGTGGAGGGCGGCGGCTACCGGATTAGCGAACGTGACGCCGCCGGCGTCGAGGCCACGACCTCGGGAACCCTGCACGGGCTGCGCGCGCCCGCGGGCCTGGCCATGACCGTGCGCCTCGACGAGCAGTCCCCCGCCTTCGTCGAGCGGTTCCGACCTCGCGGTACCGTCGTCGCCGACCAACCCCTCGAGTGGCACTACGCCGTCTCCTTCACCGAGTCGGCCGGCGTCACGGTCGTCGAGGTCCTCACCACGTACCCGGTCGTCGGCGACCGCGACCGGGCGCTCGACCTGGGGGCGTCCGGGTGGGCCGAGAGCTTCGCCAAGCTGGACCGGGTGCTGGCGGCGCGCTAGCACCGCGCCAGAAACGGCGTGACACAATGGTTCGATGTACGTCCCCCCGGCGTTCGGTGTCGACGACGACGCGGCCTGGGCCGTGGTCCACGACGCCGGGGCCGGAATCCTCGTCACACCGTCGACCGATGGGTTGCTCAGTGTCGTCGCCCCGGTGCTGGTCGCCGCCGATCGCGCCACCATGTCCTCGCACGTGGCGCGGGCCAACCCATTCTGGCGCGCCGTCACGCCCGACGCCGAGATCCTCGTGATCTTCCTCGCCGCCAGCGCCTACGTGAGCCCGTCGCTGTACCCGAGCCGGGCCGACGAGCCGGGCGTCGTGCCCACCTGGAACTACGTCGCGGCCGAGGTGCGCGGACACGCCACGGTGCGCGACGATCCGGCGTGGCTGCGCGCTCAGGTCACCGCGCTGACCGACCGCTTCGAGGCCGGCCGCGACCCGCGCTGGTGGGTCGCCGACGCCCCCGAGGAGTACGTGGAGCGCCAGCTGCGGGCCATCGTCGGGATCGAGATCGCCGTGACGTCGGTCGTCGGCAAGGCCAAGCTCTCCCAGAACCGGCCCGGGGTGGACCACGACTCCGTGCGCGAGCACCTGGCCCAGGGCGGACCCACCGAGCGCAACGTGGCCGCGCGGATGAGGCCGTGAGCGGAGCGATCACGATCCGCCGCGGCGGCGAGGTTGACGCCGCCGCGCTGCGGGCCATCCGCCTCGAGGCCCTGGCTGACACGCCCGAGGCGTTCGGATCCACGTACGACGAGACGGTCGCCTGGGACGATGCCGCGTGGCGCGACGTGGCCGGGCGCTGGACGTTTTTCCTGGCCGAGGACGAGGAACGACCCGTGGGCATGGTCACCGGCGGACGCCACGACAACTACCCGGGGACGTGGTGGCTCTTCGGCATGTACGTCGTCCCCGCGCTGCGCGGCGCCGGGGTCGCCGAGCGACTGGTCGCGCGCGTCGGCGACTGGGCCCGCGACGAGGGCGCGTCCGAGCTCCACCTGCACGTCACCGAGCTCGTCCCGCGCGCGCGCGCCTTCTACGAGAAGGTCGGGTTCCGGGCCACCGGCGAAGTGGCCTCGCTGCACCGCGACGCCGCCGTCGGCCTGGTCACCCTGGTGCTCGGCCTTGGCTGAGCGTAGCGGCCTGTCGGTCGAGGAGGTCGACCCGCGCCGACTGCACGACCTGCGCCGCCGGGTGCTGCGCGGCGGCGACCCCGCGGCCGCGGTGGACGAACCGCGCGACACCGAGGCCACCACGCTGCACCTGGCCGGGGTGCTCGACGGCGTCGTCGTGGTCTGCGCCTCGTTCTACGCCACTCCGCACGCGCCGGAGCCCGCGCCCGCCTACCAACTGCGCTTCATGGCCGCCGATCCCGCGGTCCGGGGTCGGGGCTTCGGCGCGCGGGTCCTCGACGAGGCCGAGCGGCGCCTCGCGGCGCGCGGGGTCGTGCGGCTCTGGGCCAACGCGCGCGACAGCGCGCTGGGCTTCTACCAATCGGTCGGCTGGACGGTCGTGGCGGGAACGCACTTCGTAAGCGTCGAGACCGGACTGCCCCACACCGTCATTGACAAGCCCCTGGTCGCGGGATGGGCGAAGCCCGGCTCGCCGCCACCGCGCCACTAGTTTTGGACCGGTGCGCCGCCTCCTCGCCCTCCTGGTCCTCGTCGTGGCGGTCACCGTGGGCGTCGTCGCCTGGCACCACTACCACAAGGCCGGGCCGACGACGCCTACGTCGGTGGCCACGACCACGACGCGGCCGCCGAACGCTCCGCTGACCGGGCTGCCCGACCCGGCGGGCCAGGCGCTCACGCGTCCGGCCCTGACCATCAAGGTCGAGAACACGCCCGACGCGCTGCCCCAATGGGGGATCGATCGCGCCGACGTCGTCTACGAGGAGATCGTCAACGGCGGAATCACCCGCCTGGCGGCCATCTTCAACTCCCAGGCGCCGGCCAAGGTCGGCCCGGTCCGCTCGGTGCGCCCCACCGACACGTCGATCGTCTGGCCCCTCGGGGGCATCTTCGCCTACTCCGGCGGCGCGCCCTACGCCGTGGCCAGTATCTCGAGGGCCCCGGTGAAGCTCCTCGACGAGACGACCGCGGGGGCCGCCATGTACCGCGACCCGCACCGCTTCGCACCCCACAACCTCTACGCGTCGGCCGGCGCGCTCTTCGCCTTCAAGGGCACGCCTACGCCGCCGTCGCCACTCTTCGACTACGGGACCGACGTCTTCGGCGCGGGGACCAAGGTCGTGCACCGCTTCACCGTGGAGTTCCCGAGCCTCTACCCGGTCACCTGGACGTGGAACACGACGACGCTCTCGTGGGATCGCACGCTCTTCGGCCACCCGATCATCACCGGCACCGGGGTGCGCGTCTCGCCGAAGAACGTGGTCGTGATGTACGTCAACTACGTCAATGGGGTGGGCGCCTTCACCTCCTACGCCGACCTCAACTCCGGCGGCGTGGTGAAGGTCTTCATCGACGGCCACCAGATCACCGGCACCTGGTCGCGCGGGCCCTCGCAGTCCGACGTGATCGCCTACCACACGAAGACCGGCGCGGTGATCAACCTCACGCCGGGCCAGACCTGGGTGGAGCTGCTCGACGACGGCGCGGCCGTGCCGACCTCGTAGCGCTCGGACCACCGGGTGCGGCCGAGCGGCCTAGGGTCGAGGCAGACATGACCTACCGCGCACTGCTGGTGACGACCCCCGACGGGCGGACCCTGGAGGTGGCCACGCTGGGCGACCCCCGCGGCCACACCGTCTTCTTCCACCACGGCACGCCCGGGTCGGCGTCCCTGGTGTCGTACTTCGAGTCCGCGGCGGCCGGCACCGACCTCTTCGTGGTGACGACGTCGCGGCCCGGGTACTCGCGCTCGACGCGCCTGGCGGGACGCCGGGCCTCGTCGGTGGTGGACGACGTGCGCTGCGCGCTCGACGCCCTGGGGCGCGGTGAGTACGTGTCGGTGGGCTGGTCGGGCGGGGGGCCGCACGCGCTGGCCTGCGCGGCGTTGGACGCGCCGCGCTGCGTGGCGGCGTGGTCGCTGGCCGGCGTCGCGCCCGGCGACGTCGACTTCGACTGGACCGAGGGGATGGGCCCGGAGAACCGGGAGGAGTTCGCGCTGGCCCGCGAGGGCGGACCGCGCTACGAGGCCTACCTGGCCGGGGTCGCCGAGGCCATGGCCTCGGCCACCCCCGACAACGTGGTCGATTTCTTCGGGCAGCTGCTCTCCGACGTCGACCGGACTGCGCTCGACCCGATGGCGGTGCGCGAGGTCTTCGCGACGTCCTGTCGCGAGGCGGCCGTCCAGGGTTGGCACGGGATGCACGACGACGACGTGGTCTTCCAGTCTCCGTGGGGGTTCGACCCGGCCGAGATCACGGTGCCCGTGGAGGTCTGGTACGGCGACCACGACCTCATGGTGCCGGCGCGCCACGGCGAGTGGCTGGCCCAGCGCATACCGTCCGCCACCGTGGTGCACCGGCCCGACGACGGGCACATCACGCTCATGACCCAGCACATGGACGAGTTGGCCGCCGCCTGCCGGCGCGCCTTCGGCGCCGGGTCCTCGGGCGCCGCGGCGGGTCGGGGCGCGTGACGCGCGTCGGCAACCTCTACGGGCCGGACGCCACCTTCCTGGGCGTGCCGGCGGCCGACCCCGACGACCGGGCGTCCTGGGCGGGGGCCGGCGCGGCGATCGTGGGCGCGCCCTTCGACGGCGGCACCTCGCACCGCCCGGGCGCGCGCTTCGGGCCCCTGGCCATCCGCACGACCGACTACCTGCCCCACGACGGGGCGCGCCCCAGCCTGGCGCTGGGGGTCGACCCGCTGGTCGAGCTGGGCGTGGTGGACCTGGGCGACGTGGTGATGCCCTCGGGCGAGACCGAGCGGTCGCTGGCCGCGCTGGAGTCGCGGGTCGCCGCCGTCTCGGCGGCCGGCGTGGTGCCCGTCGTGCTGGGCGGCGACCACACCATCGCGCTGCCCGACGTGACCGGGGTGGCCCGCCACGTGGGGTGGGGCCGAGTCGCGGTCATCCACTTCGACGCGCACGCCGACACCGGGGAGTCCCAGCTCGGTTCGCTCTACGGCCACGGCACGCCGATGCGCCGGCTCATCGAGTCCGGGGCGTGCCGCGGCGACCGGTTCCTGCAGATCGGGCTGCGCGGCTACTGGCCCGAGCCGACGACGCTGGACTGGATGGCCGATCGCGGCATGCGGTCCTTCGAGATGGCCGAGGTCGTGGCGCGCGGCCTCGACGAGGTGCTGGGCGAGGCGCTGGCCATCGCGGCCGACGACTGCGACGGGGTCTTCCTGTCGGTCGACGTGGACGTGGTCGACCCCGGCGCGGCACCGGGCACGGGGACGCCGGAGCCGGGCGGACTCAGCGCCCGCCAGCTGCTGGACGCGGTGCGCCGCGTCGGCATGGAGGCGGCGCTGGTGGGCCTGGACGTCGTCGAGGTCGCCCCGCCCTACGACCACGCCGACGTCACGGCCTACCTGGCCAACCGCGTGGTGCTCGAGGCGCTGGGCGGGGTCGCCTGGCGACGACGTCGGGACCGCGGCGAGCCGGTGCGCGCGCCGTCCGATCCGCTGCTGAAGGGCCGCGGGGTCGGCTAGGGCGCCGCGAGTGCCGCCGGCACCGAGTCGAAGAGCGCGGCCGTCTCGGCCAGCGGGACGGCGCGCGAGAAGAGGAAGCCCTGGGCGTAGGGGCAGGCCAGTTCGCGCAGGCGCGCGCGCTGCTCGAGGGTTTCGATGCCTTCGGCGATCATCGTGATGTCCAGCTTGTTGCCCAGATCGACGACGGCCTCCAGCAGGGCGTCGTTGTCGCGGCTTTCGTGGGTGGGGCTGATGAAGAAGCGGTCGATCTTGATGACGTGCGGGTGCAGGCGTATCAGGTGCGAGAGCGAGGAGTAGCCCGTCCCGAAGTCGTCGAGCGCGAAGCCGACGCCGAGCTCCTTGAGCTCGTCGAGGATCGCCACGGTGGACTCCATGTTGCGGAAGGTGACCCCCTCGGTGATCTCCACCAGCAGCGAGGTGGCCGCCACCGCGCTCTCCGACAGGGCGCCGGTGATGGTGGAGATGAGGTTGGGGTCGCGGAACTGGTTGGCCGACAGGTTCACCGTGACGAAGGGCCGCTCGCCGGTGGCCGTGGCCGGCCACGTCGCCGCGGCGCTGATCGCCTCGCGCAGCGCGAACGCCCCGAGGAGCAGGATGAGGTCGCTCTGCTCGGCCAGGTCGATGAAGGTGTCGGGGGCCACCCAGCCGCGCACCGGGTGGGGCCAGCGCATGAGTGCCTCGAAGCCGACCACCTGGTCGGTGCCCAGGTCGATGATTGGCTGGTAGTGCATGAGCAACTGGCCCTGGGCCAGGGCCTCGCGCAGCTCCTGGACCATGGTGAAGGTCCCCACGACGCGCTGGTGCATGGACGGCGTGAAGACGGCCGCGGCGTTCTTGCCGTCGCGCTTGGCCTCGTAGAGGGCGACGTCGGCGTTCTGGATGAGGTCGCGGTAACTCGACGTCGACGTGTCCCAGATCGCGATGCCGATGCTGGCGTGCTGTTGGATCGAGATGTCGTCGATCACGAAGGGCTGGGTGAGCGCGGCGATCAGGCGGTCCGCGATCAGGACGGCCTCCTCGCGGGTGTCCATGCCTTCGGCCAGGTAGAGGAACTCGTCGCCGCCCAGGCGCGACAGGGTGTCCGTGGTGCGCGAGACCATCTCGAGGCGCCGGGCCATCTGGACCAGGAGTTGGTCGCCGAAGACGTGGCCGAAGGTGTCGTTGATTGCCTTGAAGTCGTCCAGGTCGAGCAGCAGCACGGCGCCGAACCCGCCGAGGCGGCTGACGCGGGCGAAGGCCTGGGCCAGGCGGTCCTCGAAGAGCGCCCGGTTGGCCAGCCCGGTCAGGCCGTCGTGCAGCGCCTGGTGCCGTAGCTGGTCGGCCAGCGCGTGCTCGTCGGTGACGTCGCGCTCGGAGGCGAGGAAGTAGAGCGTCTCGCCCTGCGCGTTGCGCGCGGCCGAGCGCGAGACCTCGGAGTAGACGATCCGACCGTCCTTGCGCAGGTAGCGCTTGATGTAGCGGATCTGCTCGGCGTTGTTGGCGGTCAGCAGGCCCAGGGAGTTCTCGGTGATGCCGACGTCCTCGGGCAGGGTGAAGACGCGCGAGTCGCGCCCAACCAGCTCCTCGCGCGCGTAGCCCACCATGTCGCAGAAGGCCGGGTTGACGTCGATGACCCGGTCCTCCAGGTCCGAGAAGACCATCGGCGCCATGTTGCTCTCGAAGGCCAGGCGGAAGCGCTGCTCGGCCGCGCGCAGGCGGCGCTCCTGGTCGTCCAGGTGGGCGGCGTCTCGCAGCCGGCCCAGCCCGTAGGCCATCTCCCCGGTGAGCTCGCCGAGCAGCGAGAGCTCGGTCTCCCCGAAGGCCCCCGGCTGGGCGGCGCAGATGGTCAGGACGCCGGCGACCCGGCCGTCGAGCGTGATCGGCAGGGCGCAGATCGTCTCGATCCCGTACTCGGCCGCGCGCTGGCGGCGGATCTCCGGCTCGGAGGTGTCGGCGACGTGGTCGAGTACCTGGACGTCGCCGGTGCGCAGAGCCAGGGCGGTCGGACCGCGCCCGTACTCGTCGTCGGCCCAGGTGATGCGCATGCCCGTGAGCGACTCGACGGCGCCGGCCGCCGCGGCGACGTCGACCGAGCGGGTGGGGTCGTCGCGGGCGAAGCCGACCCAGGCCAGCACGTAGCCCGCGTCGACGATCGTCTCGCAGATATCGCTCAGCAGGGCCGTCTCGTCGCTGGCGTGCACCAGGATCTGGTTGCCCCGCGAGAGGGTGGTCAGGGCGCGGGCCAGGTTGACCCGCTCGGTGACGTCGCGGGCGTTGATGACCACGCCGCGCACCGACGGGTCGTCCAGGCAGTTGGTGGAGTAGGTCTCGAAGGTCCGCCACTCGCCGGTGCGTGAACGGACCCGGTAGAGGCCCGGCGGAGCGGCGCCCGGCTCCTCCTTCAGCCGTTCGAAGGCGGCCCGGGCGGCCGGGCGGTCCTCGGGGTGCACCAGGTCGTAGAGGTCGAGCCCGAGGACGGCGTCGAGTTCGGCACCCACGAAGGCGAGAGCCGCGGGGTTGGCGTAGGTGACGTGCCGATCGGTGTCCAGGACGATGATGAAGTCGCTCGAGCTGGCGAGCAGCTGGCGGAACCAGTGGCCCGTGCGGACCAGCTCCTCCTCGGCCGCGCGCTGGGAGGTGAGGGCGTCCGACGCGCTGCGCAGGGCCGAGAGCTGCTGGTGCACCGCCTGGACGTGGGCCAGCCCGAACTCGGCCTGCCGGGCGAGCTCCTCCAGGCCCCCGACCGTGGCGTCGTCGAAGGCGTGGATGCTCCGGTCGTAGACGGTGAGCACGGCGAGGCTCGTACCCCACGCCATCGCGATGGCCACCGACGACTTCAGGTCGAACCGCGTCGCGCGCTGGCGCCACTCCGCGGCGGGGGCGGTGTGCGCCAGGTCTGGCGTGACCTGGGTGGCGCCGGTTCGCAGCGCGGCGCTGGTGGGTCCGTGGCCGCTCGCGGCGGTGTCCCACCAGGAGTCGACGCCCTCGAAGAGGTAGCCAGACTCGCCCGCCGAGCACCGGACGCTGAGGCCGCCGTCGGAGCCCGAGGCCGCGCCGATCCACGCCAGGGCGTAGCGACCGGTCTCCACGAGCGTGGCGCACAGGGCGCGCAGGCAGATGTCTTCATCGTCGGTCTGGAGGATCTCCAGGTTGAACTTCGACAGCAGCTCGAGGGTGCGCCGGGCGATGACGCGCTGCGTGACGTCCACGAACGACGACATCACCGCGCGAGTGTCGTCCTCCAGGACCACCAGGCTGGTGTTGGCGAGGATCCAGCGACGGGCGTGGTGCCAGTTCTCCGTGCCCATGACCACGTCGGTGCACGGCTGGCCCGTGGCCAGCGTGATGGACACTGGGAGCTCGTCGAGCGGGAAGGGCAGACCGTCCTCGCGCACCGTGTCCCACTCGACGTCGCCGAGGGTCCGGCGGGCCAGTTCGTCGCGGGTCGTCCCGAGGATCGTGGCCGCCTGGTCGTTGAACGCGACGACCGCGCCGCTCTCATCTTGGATCAGGATGCCAATCGGGATCGCGTCCAGGGGCAGTCCCTGCTGAAACATCTGGACCATGGAGCGCGCGAAGACATTCGCGGTCCTGTGTTGGTCCATTGGTCGAGCCTCCTTGACGGGCCCATCATCCCCGACGTCAACCAGCGGCCCCGTGACGGACCATCGGAAGTGATCGATGTTACCCCGGCCCCGAGCGGTTTCCGGGCTCGGAGCGGGCGGCGCCGCGGGTCAGTCCCGCATCGACGCGATGATGGCCTCGATGGTCTCGTGTGACGTGTCGGGGTGCAGGAAGGCCAGCCGGGCGACGGTCTCGCCCTCCCACTTGGTCGGGGTGACGAAGGCGATCTGATCCCGCAGGAGCTGGTGGCTCCACTGCGTGTAGCGCTCCGGCGACCAGCCCGGACGGCGCAGCAGGACGATCGAGAGCGTCGGCTCGCGCACCAGCTCGACGTGGTCGCTCGACCTGATGAGCTCCGCGCTGTACGCGGCCAGGTCGATGGCCGCCTGGACCGCCGTCTCGTACGCGCGGACCCCGTTGGTCACCAGGGAGAACCAGAAGGGCAGGCCGCGGGCTCGCCGCGAGAGGTGCAGCGCGAAGTCCGCCGGGTTCCACTCGTAGTGCTCGTCGTCGCTCGTGTGCAGCACGTCCAGGTAGCTGGCCTGCTGGGCCAGAACCCGGCGCGCCACGGTGGGGTCTCGGTAGATCAGGGCGGCGCAGTCCAGCGGCGCGAAGAGCCACTTGTGGGGGTCCACCACGAAGCTGTCGGCGTGGCGCACGCCCGCGAGGAGGTGCCGGTGCGTGGTCGAGAAGAGGGAGGCCCCGCCGTAGGCGCCGTCGACGTGGAACCACATTCCTCGCTCTCGCGCGAGGGTGCCGAGGCCCTCGATGTCGTCGACGATCCCGGCGTTGGTCGTGCCGGCGGTGGCCACCACGCCGAGCACGTTCTCCGGGTGGGGGTCGCGCGCCAGGGTCGCCTCGAGGTTCTCGCGGGTGAGGCGGTGGTCCGCGCTGGTGACGAGCAGCTCGGGGACGCCGATCACGTGCAGCGACTTGCCGACGCTGGAGTGGGCGTCCCCGGAGACCGCGAAGCGCACCGTGGCCGGGTCGATCTCCGGGTGCCGGGCTCGCCCGATGTCGCGGCCGACCGTGAGGCCCGAGAGGTTGCCCATCGAGCCACCCGAGACGAAGGCGCCGCCGGACCCCTCGGGCATGCCCGCCTGGTGGGCCAGGAAGTCCAGCGCCTGGTTCTCCGCCGCGACGACCCCGGCCGACTCCAGCCAACTGGTCCCGTTGAGGCCGGAGCAGGCCACCACCATGTCGAAGAGCAGCGCGTTCTTGGTCGGGGCGTTGGGGATGAACGCCAGGAAATTGGGGGCGTCGATGGAGACGACGGCCGGAGCGAGCTCGTCGCGGAAGAAGTCGAGGATCTCGGCCGGCGGGTGGCCCTCGGGTCGGATCTGGGCGGCCAACTCGGCCAGGGGCACCTTGGCGAGGCCGCCCAGGTCGAGGGGCACGGGCGACATCGAGAGGCGACCGCGGCAGTAGTCGAATACCGCGTCCGTGAACGCGGCGTCGTACTCGAACATGGCGTGCCCCATCGCACCCTTCCTTCGCACGTGGTCCCCGGCCATCGTAGGCAACGCCCTGACGCCCCGCGCGCACCGGGGGCCTCGCGCCGACCCCGGTAGGCTCGTTCGATGCCGGTCGCGCGCGTGGGCTACCTCGGACCCGAAGGTTCCTTCTCCCACGAGGCGGTCGCCTCGTTGGCCGACGCCGAGCCGACGCCGGTCGACACGATTCCCGACCTGCTGCAGGGCGTCGCGGACGGGTCGCTGGACCGGGCGCTGGTGCCCCTGGAAAACGCGATCGAGGGGACCGTGTCGGCGACGATTGACGGCCTGGTCTTCGACCACGACCTGTTCATCGAGAACGAGCTCGTGTTGCCGATCCGACTCCACCTCCTGGCTCGCCCGGGGACGGACATCGGTGACCTGACCACCGTCTTTAGTTACGTCCACGCGCTCGCGCAGTGCCGGAGCTTTCTCGCCGGGTTGGGAGTGGCCACCGGGCACACGACGTCGACCTCCCAGGCCGCTCGCCGGGTCGCCGAGTCGACCGAGCCGTGGGCCGCGATCGGCTCGGCGTTGGCCGGGGAGCTCTTCGGGCTGGTGCCGCTCGCCGCCGACGTGGAGGATCACCCGGAGAACGCGACGCGCTTCGTCCTGGTGGGGCGCGACGAGGTGGCTCCCGCGACCGGTCACGACCGCACCACGATCGTGTGCTTCCAGGACGCCGATCGGCCGGGGTCGTTGTACGCGATCCTCGGGCGCTTCGCCGCCCGCGACATCAACCTGACCAAGCTGGAGAGCCGGCCGACCAAGCGGGGGCTCGGCGACTACTGCTTCGTCATCGAGTTCGAGGGTCACGTGGCCGACGACCTCGTCGCCGACTGCCTGGCCGACCTTCAGTCCCACCTCGCCCGCGTGAAATTCTTGGGCTCCTACCCGGTCACCGGCGAAGAGGCGGTCGAGATCAGGACCGAGGTCATCGCCGCGCGACGCGAGGCCCGCGGCTGGGTCGAGGCCCTGCGTTCGCGCATCCCTGGTTGGGGAGGTTCGACCGCTCGCTGAGCGGGTCCGTTGCTCGCGCTCGAATCGTCCGGACGACCGCCCCAACGTGGTCGTCGATTCGAGCAGGGCTCGACCGCTGTCTAGGATTCGACGTCGAAGGCGATGTGGCGTGAACAAAGGAAACCTATGCCGTACGAATTCACCGACAGGGGTCTCGAGATCCAGGAGGAGGTGCTTGGATTCATAGAGCACGTCATCCTCCCGGCCGAGGAGACGTACTACGCGCAGCTGGCCGACGTCGGGCCGCACGGTTATCCACCCATCCTCGACCGGCTCAAGGCCCAGGCGCTGGAGCGAGGGCTCTGGAACCTGTTCCTGCCGCACCTGCGGGCGGACAATCCGGGCACGCCGCTGTCGAACCTCGACTACGCCCCCATCTCGGAGATGCTCGGCCAGGTGTCCTTCGCGTCCGAGGTGCTCAACTGCAGCGCCCCCGACACCGGAAACATGGAGATCCTCAACCGTTACGGGTCGGAGCGCATCAGGAACGAGTGGCTGACGCCCCTGCTCGAAGGCGAGATCCGGAGTGCCTTTTCGATGACCGAGCCCGACAGCGCCTCGTCGGACGCGACCAACATCTCGCTCTCGATCGATCGGGACGGTGACTCCTACGTGCTGAACGGTCGTAAGTGGTTCAGTTCGGGAGCCCGATCCGATCGCTGCAAGGTCCTGATCGTGATGGGCAAGACCAATCCGGCCGCGTCGCGCCACCTGCAGCAGTCGATGATCGTTGTCCCCAAGGACACACCCGGCGTCGAACTCGGACTCGATCCGCACGTCTTTGGCTACTCCGATCGCGGCGGCCACCCCGAGGTGATCTACCGCAACGTGCGGGTGCCGGCGGACAACCTGCTCGGGGAGGAGGGTGGCGGCTTCGCCATCGCCCAGGCCCGCCTCGGTCCCGGCAGAATCCATCACTGCATGCGAGCCTTGGGAGTTGCCGAGCGGGCCCTCGGACTGATGGTGACTCGCTCGCTGGAGCGCAGCACCTTTGGGTCGAGCCTGGCTCACAAGGGCGTAATCCAGGACTGGATAGCGGAGTCGCGCATCGAGATCGACATGGCCCGCGAGTACGTGTTGAGGGCCGCCCACCTCATGGACACGGTTGGCAACAAGGCCGCGGCCGCCCAAATCTCCGGGATCAAGGTCGCCGTCCCGGCCGTGACGATCAAGGTCATCGATCGGGCCATCCAGGTTCACGGTTCGGCGGGCGTCACGCAGTTCTTCCCGTTAGCCCACATGTACGCGATGGCGCGAACGCTGCGCATCGTCGACGGGCCGGACGAGGTGCACAAGATGACGATCGCTCGGATGGAGATCATGAAGCATCAGCCCGACTTCCGAATGCACCTGACCGCGGGGTCCTGAGGGCGCTCTCGCTAGAGCCAATGTCGTGGGCGCAGGCCAACGGGCCCCCGCGACGACGCCGTACGCCCGCGGGGCCCATCCAAATCCCTGGTTAGAGGCAGAGGGTCTAGAGCGTCAGAGTTCCGCGGAACGAGAGCGAGTTGAAGTCGTCGTCGCAGTCCGAATCGTGATGGGACAGGTTCTCGGTCGTGGTGACGGTGAGCGAGACCCCGCTGGAGCCCGCGAACGAGCCACTGGCCACGCTTCCTCCGCCGTAGGCGATCTGCAGGTACTGCTCACCGTTGATGGTCACGATCGAGACGGTTCCGCCGGTCAGCGAGATGCCGACCGACGCGGCCACCTTCGAGTGAGGAGACCAGTCGACGTGCCCACCGGTGAAGTTTGGTAGCGAGCCGAGGGGGATCGGCGTGCAGGTCACCACGGTGGAGGTCGTCGTCGACGACGGGATTGATGACGTGGTCGTCGTGCTCGAGGTCGTCGTCGTCGACGTGGTGGACGTCGTCGATGACGTGGTCGTCGTGGCCGACGTGGTCGTGGTGGTCGGCGTCGGGCTCGCGAAGATCGTCCAGAATCGGCCGGACTTCACGGTTGTCGGGCCGCTCGTCGTACACACGGCGTCGTGGTGCCCGCCGATCTCGCCGGAGATGATCACGAGGCCCTTGTGCGTCAGCTCCAGGCGGCCGTGGATGTCGCACGAGATGGTGCCGGTGGCCGCGACACCCGAGCCTCCGTTGTTGTCGCCGCCGCCGTCGCCCTGACCACCTCCGTTGCCCTCGTTGCCACCGTTCCCGCCGCCCTGGTCGCTTCCGTTGCCGCCGCCGGAGAAGCCCTGACCGTTACCGCCGCCGTTGCCACCACCGTTGCCGTGACCGTGGCCCCCGCCGTGGTCCCCGTGCGCCGCGGCGACGCCAATGCCGACGGAGAGCGCCAGTGCGCAGGCCACCGCAACGGTTCCCAGAGTCGACAGTCGTGTCTTCATGGACCCTCCGTGGATCGGGGACGGGCGGTGACCGCCGCTGCGTCGAGGGTATCTCCTCATCCGGCGCAGCCGGTGGTGTTGGGTGGAACTTGACTTTGCGCGCGGCGCGGCTGTCGTGGCGCGGTCGCCAAATGGCCGTGCGCGGCCGGGCGATGGACAACCCCGACCCTCCGTGTTACGAGTCCGTTACGGCGCGGGTTCGGCCGTAAAACTCCAGCGGTCGGCGGCCGAGGTCGTGCACGCCGCGAGCTTGACCCGGCCACCGGCCAGGGCGACGCAACGCGTGTACTGGATCCACGTGATCGTGTGGTTGGGGTTGATCGACCACTGTTGGCGGGGACCGCCGTTGCACGTCGCCCAGTCCAGCGGTGACCCGACCCCCGGCCCGGCGATCTGCAGGCACAGGTGGTCGGCCACGATGAACGCGCCCTCGAACGCGAGGTTCTCGCGAGACGCGGCGCTGCACGGTGCGACGCTCGCGGGCGCGCCCGCGTGCGCGCCACTCGACGGACCGGCGAGGCAACGGCCCGTCAGGGCGTTGCGGTAGCGCCCGTGGGTCGCCGAGGACGTCGCGTGGCCGATGCACTGATTGGTCGTTGCGTCGAAGAGGGGCGGGGGGCTCACCGGCTCGTTGGCCGGGGGATGGCGGATGAACGGCGTCAGCAGCGGGGCGCCGTCGGGCAGCGCCTGGGTCAGTGCGTCCTCGCAGTTGATGACGTCGAACGCGTTGCCCCCGTGGCCCCCGATCCAGATGTCCAGGTGGTGCAGGCGTGGCCCGCCGTTGGGCCCGTCGCCGCGCCAGTCCAGCGAGCACTCCTGACAGGAGTCGCCCATCACCACGTACTTCTCGATGGTCGGGTAGTACAAAACAGTCCCGACGGGGAACTCCTTCACGTCGCTGGCGAAGGTGATCGGGTGAGCGTACGATCCGTCGCCCCCGGCGCAGCCGGCGTAGGCGGTCGCACAGCCCGGCGGCGTGTTGTCGTACCAGCCGTAGTACGTGACGTACACCGACACCGGGGACGGCGCGCGAGCGGAGGCGGCCGGGGCGGCGTTCGCCGCCAGCGACGCGGCCACGAGGATCAGGGTCAGGACGGCCACGCGGGTCGGCGTACGAACACCGGACACAATCGCTCTCACGCGGGTCTCTCCTCCACTCGACGCAATGGGACCTCGGGCGGCCGCCACGAGTCGTCCTATCACGAACGGGGCACCCGGTCTCAGCGGCGGACGCCGGGGCCCTCCTGCGCCGAGCCTTCCGGACGATTCCGGGGTGCTGCGGACGAGCGCCGTCACCCGGTGACCACGAGCCGTGGGCCGGCCCGCCGAACCCCTCGCGGATGCGCGGGCCGTGGCCCCGCGGCCCTCGCTAGACGGTGAGGACGACCTTGCCCCGGGCGTGTCCGGCTTCGAGATAGCGGAGGGCCTCGGCGGTCTCGCCCAGCGGGTACGCGCGGTCGATGACGGGCGTGACCTTGCCCGCCTCGATGAGCTCCTGGAGGAGGATCAGGTCCTCCTTGCGGATCTTGGCCAGGAACATGAGAATCCGCTGCTTCGTGAACCGCGAGATCAGGAGGTACTGGACCGCGGCGGCGAGGATCCTCACTACGCCGTCGCCCCCGGTTTCGCGTCCGACCCCCTCGCCGACGAGAACCAGAGTCCCCGTGGGCGTCAACGCGCGCCGCAGGTCGGAGATCGAGCGGTTTCCGGCGGTGTTGATGATCAGTTCGTAGCGTTGCCCGCTCCGGGTGAAGTCCTCGACGGTGTAGTCCACGACGTGGTCGGCGCCGATCGATCGGGCCAGCTCCAGGTTGCGGGTGCTGCAGACGGCGGTGACGTCGCCCCCGAGCGCCTTGGCGATCTGCACGGCGAAGGTGCCCACACCTCCCGCCGCGCCATTGATCAGGACTCTCTGACCCGGCTGAAGCCGTCCCTTGTCGCGGAGGGCCTGGAGGGCGGTGCACCCGGCAACGGGTATCGCCGCGGCCTGTTCGAAGGTGACGGTGGCCGGCTTCGCCACGAACTCCCCTTCGGTGCCGCACACGAAGTGGGCGAAGGTGCGGCCGGGCCCGCCGAACACCTCATCCCCGCGGCGGAACTCCTTCACGTTCGCGCCGACCCTCTCGACCTGGCCCGCCACGTCCATCCCGGGAATGACCCTCTTGGGTCGTCGAAGCCCGAACACCAGGCGCGAGAATCGTGGCTCGCCCCGGATGAGGTGCCAGTCGGCGGGGTTGACGGACGCCGCTCGGACCCGCACCAGGACGCCGTCGTCGCCGACGGGCGGCTCGGCTACCTCCTGGAGCCGCACGCCGTCGGGCGAGCCGTACCGGTGATTGACGATCGCTTCCATGGTGCTCCTTCTCCCGCGACACCCCTCGCTCGAGGGGCCAACAGCGTAAGGTTACAATGTAAGCCTACACTGATATCGTAGGTTGGTCAAGGCCCACGGCTTTGACTCTGGACCGAGGAGGGTCGATGGCACCGCACGCCGACCCCACGTCACGGTCGCGGGTTCCCCTGAACCGGCAACGCGTGTTGGTCGCCGCCCTTCACCTCGCCGATCAGGGCGGGATCGAGTCGCTCACGATGCGCAAGCTCGCCCTGGCGCTCGACGTCGAGGCAATGTCTCTCTACAAGCACGTCGCCAGCAAGGGCGACCTCACGGACGGCATCACCGATCTCGTGGTCGGGGAGATCGAGTTGCCCTCGACGTCGGAGGAGTGGGACGTCGCCATCCGCAGGTGCGCGATCTCGGCCCATCGGGCGCTGCTGCGCCATCCGTGGGCCTGCAGTCTCGTGATGGCACCGGCCAGCACCCGCACCGTGCGAACGCCGCGACTCCAGTACATGGAGTGGTTGCTCAACCGCCTGCGCGAAGCCGGCTTCTCACCGGAGCTGACCTATCACGCGTACCACGCGCTGGACAGTCACATTCTGGGGTTCACCCTGTGGCAGCTCGGTCATTCGGCCGCCGCGATGAATCTGGGCGGCGCGAGTGATCTCGCCGAGTTCATCGCCGTCTTCGTCCAGCATCTGGCGTCCGGCGGATTCCCGCGTCTCGCCGAGCACGTCGAGCAGCACGTCGCCGCGACGGACGACGAGGGCCAGGGCGAGTTCGAGTTCGGGCTGAACCTGATCCTCGATGGCCTCAAGAGGGCCCACGAAGGTACCTGAGTCACTCGTTCAACACGCGATGCGGCGCCCGAGCGGAGGGAGTGGGATTCGAACCCACGGTGGGCGAGCCCACGCCGGTTTTCAAGACCGGTACATTCGTCCGCTCTGTCATCCCTCCGGCGAAGAATCTAGCGGGCGGCCTCGGCGCGCTTGCGCTGGCGGTGCCGGTCGGAGTGGTCCAGCACGGCCTTGCGCAGCCGGACCGACTTGGGGGTCACCTCGACGGCCTCGTCCTCGGCGATGAACTCCAGGGCCTGCTCGAGGGTGAGCAGGGTGGGCGGCGTGATGCGCTCGGTGTTGTCACTGCCGGACGCGCGCATGTTGGTGAGCTTCTTCTCCTTGGTCGGGTTGACGTTCATCTCGTCGCTGCGCGCGTTCTCTCCGACGATCATCCCCTCGTAGACCTCGACGCCCGGCCCGACGAACATCTCGCCGCGCTGCTCGAGGTCGATCAGGGCGTAGGGGGTGGTGTAGCCGCGCCGGTCGGCGACGAGCACGCCGGTCGTGCGCGGGCGGATCTCGCCGAACCACGGCTCGTAGCCGCCGGAGGTCGAGTGCATGACCCCCGACCCGCGCGTCTCGGTGAGGAACTCGGTGCGGATGCCGACCAGCCCGCGCGCCGGGACCCGCCACTCCAGGCGCACCCACCCCGTGCCGTGATTGACCAGGTCGACCATCGTGCCCTTGCGCGTGGCCAGCAACGTCGTGACCGCCCCGACGAACTCCTCGGGGGTGTCGATCGTCACGAGTTCCACCGGCTCGTGAACGTGCCCGTCGACCACGCGGGTGACCACCTGGGGCTTGCCGACGGTCAGCTCGAAGCCCTCGCGGCGCATCGTCTCGATCAGCACGGCCAGCTGGAGCTCGCCGCGGCCCTGGACCTCCCAGGCGTCGGGCCGCTCGGTGGGCACCACGCGCAGCGAGACGTTGCCGACCAGCTCGCGGTCCAGGCGGTCCTTGACCATGCGCGCGGTGAGCAGCTTTCCCTCGGCGCCGGCCAGGGGCGACGTGTTGATGCCAATGGTCATCGAGAGGCTCGGATCGTCGATGTGCAGCGGCGTCAGGGGGATCGGGTTGTCGGGGTCGGCCAGGGTCTCGCCGATGGTGATCTCCTCGAAGCCCGCGACGGCCACGATGTCGCCGGGTCCGGCGCTCTGGGCGGGGACGCGCTCCAGGGCCTCGGTGATGAACAGTTCGGTGACCTTGGCGTGCTCGACGGTGCCGTCGCGCCGGCACCAGGCCACGCGCTGGCCGCGCTCGAGCGAGCCGTTCACGACCCGGCACAGCGCCAGGCGGCCCAGGTACGGCGAGGCGTCGAGGTTGCACACCAGGGCCTGGAGCCCGTGGCCCTCCTCGTAGACGGGGGCGGGCACGTACTCGGCGATCGTGCGAAAGAGCGGGGCCAGGTCGCCCGAGCTGGCGGTCGGGTCGCTCGAGGCCCAGCCCTGGCGCGCGCTGGCGTAGAGGATGGGAAAGGCGATCTGGTGCTCGTCGGCGTCGAGGTCGAGGAAGAGGTTCTCCACCTCGTGGACGACCTCGGCCACGCGCGCGTCGGGCCGGTCGACCTTGTTGACCAGCAGGACCACCGGCAGGCGGGCCTCGAGGGTCTTGCGCAAGACGAATCGGGTCTGGGGCAGCGGGCCCTCGGCCGCGTCGACCAGGAGGATCACCGCGTCGACCATGGCCAGTCCGCGTTCGACCTCGCCGCCGAAGTCGGCGTGACCCGGCGTGTCGATGATGTTGATGGTCAGGTCGTTCCAGCGCACCGCGGTGTTCTTGGCCAGGATCGTGATGCCCTTCTCTCGCTCCAGGTCCCCGGAGTCCATGACCCGATCGGTGAGCTCCTCGTGCTCGGTGAAGGAGCCGGTCTGGCGCAGCATCATGTCCACCAGTGTGGTCTTGCCGTGGTCGACGTGGGCGATGATGGCGATGTTGCGGAGCGACGCGCGGCTCTTCATGACCTATCCACGCTAATCGCCGCGGTGGCAGGCCTCAGGCGGCGAGCACGAGGCGACGCCGGCGCGCGGCCACCGCCGCGCGCACCAGGTCGCGGGCCCCGGCGCGCAGGTCCTCCATCGACCCGTCGACACCGAGCACCACGCCCGCCTCGGGCCACAGGCCGACCAGGCGAGCCGGCGCCACGCCCGCGGGGTCAGCCAGGGCGCAGACCACCAGGTCGGCGCGCAGGCCGGCGCCGGCGCTGGCGCGCGGGGACCCCGCGCGCAGGCGCACCACGACCCGTCGCTCGCCGACGCGGAACTCCAGGTCGCGGCGCCCCCGCAGGGTCGTGCGGGCCGCGGCGACGTCGTAGTAGCAGTCGCTGGGCGGGACGGTCCACGGCGCGGTGACGCCGTGGGCGGCCTCGAGGGTCGCGGCGGCCCAGCCGACGGCCTCGGCGACGACCAGGCCGCGCACCGGCTCGCCGACCCGCTCGAGCCACGCGTCGAGCGACCCCGACGCTCTCTGGCCGGTGCGCCCGCGCGCCACCCGCTCCTCGAGCGCGTCGCGCACCGCGCTCGTCAACGCGAGCCCGCGTGACGCGGTTACCCGGCGCAGGGCCGCGGTGGCCAGGGTGCGCCGCGCGGCGGCCGGGGTCCAGGTGAAGGCCGAGGCGTCGCGACCGGCCGTCTCGACGGTCCACGCGTCCAGGCGCCGGTGCGCGAGGTCGGGCACGGCGCGAAAGCGAGCGGCCAACGCGCGGCGGTGGTCGTCGGTGAGGACCGCCGGTTCCTCGGGCGCGGCGTCGAGCGCGCGCCGGAGCGATCCGGGATCGTAGAGATCGACGGTCAGGTCGCTCATCGGCCGCGGCGCTGCTCGTGCAGGGCGGCCAGCACGTCGAGCACCGCGCGGGCCAGCAGTTCGTCGTCGACCTCGCGCAGCCAGAGCTCGCCGGTGGCGCTCGACAGCACGGCCGAGCGCAGCGGCACCGCCGAGGAGCGAAGCGTCTCGACCAGCGCGTGGAAGCGCAGGGCCCGCTCGGCGCCCTCGCCCAGCGGGGCGGTCGTGACGTCGAGCAGGACCACCGAGGCCACGCCGGTGCGGGTCGAGCCGATCACCAGGTCCACGGTGTCGCGCAGCAGCACTCGGCCACCCCCCAGGCGCAGTGACGCGCGCTGGGCCGTGCGAGCGTTCCACCCGGGGGGCACTTCGCCGATCGCCCGGGTCAGGGTGACGTAGTGCGCGGTGACGTCGGTGGCCAGGCGGGCGCGCTCCTCGGCGTCGAGCGCCTCGCAGCGCGCCAGCAGTTCGGGCGAGGGGCCCTCGGCGCACCACGCCGCCAGCGCGTCGTCGAAGGGGCTGGTCACCGCGGTGCCCACCACGTGCAGGCGCAGCAGAACGCTGACCAGCGCGCCGCGCAGTCGCCCCCGGGCGCTGGCCAGCAGGTCGACGGCGCCCGCGCCGGGACCCAGCGCCGTCGCGGTGATGACGAACGGGAGGTCGGGCGTGGTCTCGCCGAGGACCTCGGCGACGCCGAGCTCCAGTTCGGCGCGGCGCCGGGCCGCCGCGGCGGTGTCGAGCGGTGGTCGCGCGGCGCGGTCCCCGCGCAGCGCGTCGAGGACCGAGGGGGGCGAGGTGAGAATCGCGGAGGTCACGATCCAGTGTGGACCCGCGCTGTCACACGAGTAGGTTGGCCGGGTGCTCGCCGCCGCCGCCGCGTTCTACGTCGTGTTCGCCGTCTTCGTGCTGGCGATGGTGGTGCTGGTCGTGCTCACCGTGCGCTTCGTGGTGCGTCGCGACCGCGAGAAGCGCGACGCCTGGCGCTCGCGCCACGGGCCGACCGGCTAGTCCCCGACGTCCTTGTACATCGCCGTGGCCAGCACCCGGTAGCCGAGGGCGTCGTAGAGCGAGCGCGCCACCACGTTGGGCCCGACGACGTTGAGCGCCACCCGGGTCCCGCCGCGCTCGCGCGTCCAGCGCTTGGCCGCCTCCATGGCGGCGCGCCCGTAGCCCCGGCCCCGGCGGCCCTCGTCGACCTCGACGAAGTAGTCGAACCACGTCGAGTCCGGCCCGGCCATCGGGCGGCCCATCCAGAGCAGCCCGACCACGTCGGCGCCGTCGACCTCGTGCATCAGGTGCTGGCCCTCGGCGGGCCGGCCCTCGGGGACGAGGGCCTTGCGCTGGGCGGCCGAGGTGGCGCGAACCTCCTCGGGGTCCTCGCCGGCGTCGATGCGCGAGGCCACGTAGCCGTCCGTGATCCGCGACACCGTCGCGGGGACCTCGTCGTCGGCCAGGACGCGCAGCGAGACCACGGCCGACCTACGGCGCGGCCTGGTCGCGCAGCTCCTTGAGCGCTCGGTCGAGGTCGGCGATGGCGCGCTCGACGACCGCCAGGCGCGCGGCGATCGCCGCGTCGATCCGCTCGTCCAGTGTGGCGTCGACGTGCTGGTCGATCTGCTTGCGCACCCGCGCGTCGATCGAATCGACCAGCGGCTGGGTGAGCGCCTTCAGGCGCTCTTTGAAGTCGGGCGGCGCCGCGTTGGTCTCGTCGGTCACGACGTCACCCTACGCCGGGGCGGGCGCGCAGTAGACGCCGGCGTTGAACTGCAGGGTGTTGAACTGGCCGGCCCACGGCGGGTTGACCAGCGTGGCCTCCTCGCTCTGGAGCGTCGAGGTCGGCGAGCACAGCGCGCTGAAGGCGATGAAGCCGCGCACGTTCGAGCCGCTGGCCCCGGCCACCGGCACCGGGCCGCCGTTGCCGAAGGCCACCGCCTCGAAGACCGGCAGGGGGCTGGCCGAGAGCTGGTAGTTGCGGTACTCGCTCTGGTTGGCGTAGACGGCGGCGTTGAGCGACGGGTCCACCGAGTTAACGCCGGCCTGCCAGCCGGCCAGCATGGCCGTCCAGTAGGTGGCGTAGGTGGCCAGGGTCGCGTTCGTAGCCCCCGACGGCGCGTCGAGCGCCGAGTGGTTGTCGGGGTAGCCCTCGGGGTCGAAGATCACCCAGTCGGGCTTGATCCCCACGCCCAGCGCGCGGTACTGGTCGATCTGGGTGGCCACCCACGCCCCGGCGGCGTAGCCGTGGTTGTAGTAGGTGGTCGGCAGCTTGACCTCGGCCTTGAGCGGCCCGCTGACCGTCCAAAAGGAGAGCCAGGTCACGCGCTTGTGGGCGTTGCCGAGGCTCTGGCCCATCAGGTAGTCCGGCGAGATGGCGACCCCGCCCGCGCTGGTGAAGCCCACCCACGGCGGGGCCATCGTGCCCAGCCCCCCGGTCTCGCTGAGGATGGGCCACCCGTCGGTGACCGCCTGGCCCCACTTGGCCGAAGGGATGGCGTAGACCCCGACGCCCTGGGGCGGCGGCGACGCGATCCCCGCGGCGAAGAGGTCCAGCGAGGCGCCCGACGCGAATCCGGTGACCGCCGCGCCCACCGTGCGCGCGGCGCTGCCGGCGGTGACCGAGACGTCGGTGGCCACCCAGGCGCCGGCGACGCCCGTGTTGGAGAGCGCGAACAGGTCGCCCCAGGCGGCCGCCTGTCCGGCCACCAGGACCTCGGTCGGCGTCGCGGCCAGGAAGAGCGCGCCACTGAGCGGCGGCGCACCCGGCGCGTTGGTGGTGAGGTTCCGGTAGCCCCACGGCCCCACCACCCCGGTGCCCGGCGTGGTGGGGAGGGTGGTCGTGGTCGTCGGCGTGGTCGTCGACGTGGTCGTCGTGGTGGTCGGGGGAGGGATCACGGGTCCCAGCGCGGCGCTGAAGAGGATGACCGCGCCGTTGCCGCTGATCGCGGCGACGTAGACCTCGCTGGCCGTGGCCGCGGTCGCCAGGGGGCCGGTGACCTTCGGCCCGGTCGTGATCTTGGACAGGTCGGTCACCACCCAGGGGTTCGCCGCCCCCCCGGTGGCGGCGAACAGTTCGAGGTCCCCGGTGAGCGAGGTCGTCACCACCTCGGGCACCGAGGTCGCCAGCACCAGGGGGTCGCTGGTGGCGGTGCCCGCGGTGGTCACCGTCGCCAGGTTCACCGGCGCGGCGCTGAGGTAGGGCACGGACCCGCCGGCGCTCCAGGCCAGGGTCATGACCTCGACCGTGTTGGCCACGGTGCGCGCGGCGATCACGGCGCTCGACCCGAACACCTGGACGCTGGGCAGACCGTTGGCGAAGTCCACCCCCGTGAGATCGCTCAGGTTGGTGGCGACCTCGGCGCGCCAGGCGGCCATGCGGTGCGCGTGCGACCAGTACGGGCCCACGGGGTCGTTGGCGCTGAGCACGACGAGCTCGCCCAGGGCGTCGACGTAGGCCACGTCGACCTGGCCGGCCGGGTCGATGAAGGGCATCGGGTCGGCGGCCGGCGCGGGCGCCGAGCCCAGCGCCGAAAGGTCGGTGAAGGTGGACGCGCCGCTGACTGGCTGGGTGTAGATCGCGACGTGCGCGTTGGCGGTCCGGTAGGCCAGGACGCCCTCGGCGGCGTCGCTGGTCGAGTGGGGCGCGCCGAGCATCTTGGTGTTGTTGATCGCGGTTTCGAGCGAGGCGGCGTTCCAGGGCAGGGGCCCGGTGCCCGAGTTGACGAACTGGTAGAGCGGCAGGCCCGGGGGCGCCGTGGTGGCGGCGCGCGCCACCGCCGCCCCGACCAGCGAGGCGGCCGCCACGGCGAACGCCACAGCTACTCGTCGCACGTCTCTACTCAGTGGATGTCCCCTCACCGCTCGGTTCCACCCCCGGCCAGTCTACGGAGGGCCCCGCCGCTCACCGGATCGGCCGCTAGCGCGTCCTCACCGTGACCGGGGCGCTCGCCGGGCCGGCGCCGTAGGCGTTGAGCGCCCGCACGACCACCCGGTACGCGGCGCCGCGCGCCAGCCGCAGGACGGTCACGCTGCGCGTCACCGCGGAGAAGCGCACCCACGCCGAACCCCGGTCGAGCGAGTACTGGTAGGCGGTGATCTCGCCGCTCCCGCTGGAAGCCGGGGCGCGCGCGACGAGGGTGAAGCCGGCGACCCGCGCCACGACCCGCGCGACCCCGGCGCGGCCGGGCGGATCGGTGGTCAGCGCGCTAAACGTGACGTTCGTGGTCAGTGAGGTCGAGCCCACCGAGGCGCCGACCGCCACGGGACCGGGCTCGGACGAGGTGAGCGTGACCTGGATCGATCCCTGGCCGTCGGTCGTCGTGGCGAAGGCCGCCGCGCCGGGGCCGGTGACCGACGAGCTCAGGCGATTGAGCTCGACGGCGCCCGACGGGGCCGACGCGGTGAAGTGGGCGAGGACGCCGAGCAGCGGGTTGTCGTGGCTGTCGCGGGCCAGCAGGGTGATCGTGATGGGACTGACGACGCTCGACGAGGTACTCGACGCGGAGAGCGAGGAGTGCGAGGCGTCGAGGGCGACCGGACACAGTCCCGGCAGGAACGTCGCGGGGTCCGGACTGCCCAACCCCGACGCCATGTCGTAGCCGGGTCCCGCGCTGTAGACGCCGACGCCGAAGATGTCGTTCGAGCCGGTCGTGACGTCGTCGAAGCCGGTGCCGGCGCGCGCCAGGGAGTAGAGGGTCGGGTTGATAAAGCCCAGCCGCGCGACCCCGCACGCCTGGGCGGCCACGGCCACCATCGCGCCGACCAGGGGCGAGCCGATCGACGTGCCCCCGATCGGCACCCAGGCCGGCAGGGAGGGTGGCGCGCACTTCCCGACGTAGGTGCCGGTGAAGTACGCGACGAAGCCGGTCGACGGATCGCCCATCACCGAGAGGTCGGGCACTAGGCGCTGCGTGAAGCCCGCGGTGATCCCCGGCGCGTTCTGCCAGGCCGGACGGGGCCAGGTCGCCGACTCGCCGCCCCCGCCCGCCCCGGGACACGTCGGGTCGTGGTCGTTCCAGACGGTCTGGTTCAGGGGACTGATGTTGGTCACGGTCAGGCCCCCCACCCCGGTCACGTAGGGCTGGCTCGCCGGGTCGTCGACGGCCGGGTCGTTGATGCCGGCGTAGTTGCAGTCCGACGAGCCCTGGTCGCCCGCCGCGGCGAGGACGGTCTGGCCCTGGGCGGCCATCTGCTCGAAGATGAGCTGCTCGCTCGGCGCGTCGGTGGAGGGGTCGCCCTCGCAGCCCCCCCAGGACGTGGTCACCACCGACGCGGCGTTGTCGTCGGCGATGCGCAGCCACACGTCCATGGGCCCCGTGCCGAGGTTGGGTCCGACGTAGACCGTGACCGCGGCGCCCGGCGCGAGGGCCGCGGCCTCCTCGACGTCGAGGGTTGGCTCGAGGTTGACGGGGTCCGCGGACCCGCCGTCGACCAGGACGTTGGAGACGCTGGGCGAGATCGCGTAGCACGAGAAGAAGGTCTGGACGTCGCTGGTCAGGTAGGGGGCCAGCTCGTAGATGCCGATCGTTTGGCCGACGCCGGTGTCCCCACGGGCCCAGTAGGCGCTCAGCCCGTAGAGGCGGGCCTGCTGACCGACCGTGAAGCCGCCGGTCGGCGCCGGGACCGTCCCGGTACCCGACCCCGCGGCCGGGCAAGCGCCGGCGGTCGCGACGTGCGCGCGGCGGACGAGCGGGGCGCGCGGGACCGGACCGGAGAGTCCCGCCACCCCGGTGACGAGATGCGCCAGGGTCGTCGGCAGCGAGGCCGCCGCCGTGAACTGCGCGAACAGGCCGTGCGCGGTCCTGATCGTGGCCACGGGCGCGGCGAAGGCGCGCGCGACGTCGCCCTCGGAACCCTCGACGCGCATCGCGACGTGGCCGGCGCTGAGCGTGTCGATGCGCAGCCCAAAGCCGGTGAGGTAGCGGCGCACCGCGGCGATCGCCGCCGGCGACGGGCCGAACGCGCGGGCGAACTGGCTGGGCGTGAGGTACCGGCGGTAGTCCGGCGAGGCCGGGTTGGTGATCCCGTGGAGGAACGCGGTCAGCGCCGCCGGGTCCCGCGGCGTCAGGAAGAGATCGAACGTGGCGGTGACCGGTGTCGTCACGACTCGGTCGCCGACGGGCACGAGGGCCGCGCGGCCCACCTCGACGCGCGGGCTGACCGCCGCCGCCTCGACGCCGGGCACGCCGAGGGCGACGAGCGCGGCGCCCACCGCGACGGCGTGCCACCGGCGTCCGGGGCCCCGCCGCGTCACGCCCGCCTCGCAGCGCGGGCGGAGCCGACGGCGCGTCGAGGAGTCGCGGGGCCCGCCACGCGTTGAATGCGACGGCGGCCGGGCGTGCGGACCACGAACTAGCGGGTCCTCACCCGGGCCGGGGCGCTCGGCGGACCCGCGCCGTAGGCGTTGAGCGCGCGCACGGTGACGCGGTAGGTGGCCGCCCGAGCGAGGCGCCGGACCGTCACCGTGCGCGTGACGACGGAGAAGCGCACCCACGACCGACCCGCGTTGACCGAGTACTGGTAGCCCGTGAGCGCCGCGCTGCCCACCGACGACGGCGCTCCGGCGGTGAGCGTGAAGCCGGCCACCCGCGAGGTGATCTGGGTGATCGAGGCGCGTCCCGGCGCCCGGGTGGCCAGCGCGGTGAAGGTCACCGAGGTGGAGAGCGTCGCGGTGCCGTTGGCCGCGTCCACCGTGACCGGTCCGGGTGCGGTGGAGGTGAGCGAGACCGTGGCGTCGCCCTGGGCGTCGGTCGTCACGTCGTAGGCCGCCGCGCCGGGTCCCTTCACCGAGGCGCCGGTGGCGTCGAACTCCACGACGCCCGAGGCGGCGCTGGCGGTGAAGTGAATGACCGCGCCGGGAATCGCGTTGCCCTGCGCGTCGCGCGCGGCGAAGGCGAAGCCCACCGACGAAGCGGTCGACGCCGAGGGGGTCGCGGGCGTGAGCGAGGAGTGCGAGGGGTCGAGCGCGACCGGGCACAGTCCCGCCAGGAAGGTGGCCGGGGCCGGGCTGCCCAGGCCCGACGCCATGTCGTAGCCCGGCCCGGCGCTGTAGACGCCGACGCCGAAGAGGTCGTTGGTGCCGGCCGTGACGTCGCTGAAGCCGGTGCCCCGGCGGGCCATGGCGTAGAACGTCGGGTTGAGGAACCCCAGGCGCCCCACGCCGCAGGCCTGCGCGCCGACCGCCGTCAGGGCGCTCATCAGCGGCGGACCGACCGACGTCCCGCCGATGGCGGACCAGGCGCCCGCGCAGCCGGCGCCGCAGGACCCGTCGGGGTTGCCGGTGAAGTAGTCGATGAAGCCGGTCGCCGGGTCGGCCATCACCGACAGGTCCGGGACCATGCGCATCGCCTCACCGGCCGTGATGCCCGGGGCGTTCTGCCAGGCCGGGCGCGACCAGATCGCCGACGCGCCGCCGCCCGCGGCCCCGCCGCCCGAGCCGATGCCGTCGTTCCACACCGTCTGGGCGAGGGGACTGATGCCCGAGACGGTGAGACCGCCCACGCCGGTGACGAAGGGCTGGCTCGCCGGGTCGTCCACCGCCGGGCTGTTGTTGGTGACGCCGGTGCAGTCCGACGAGCCGGCGTCGCCCGCGGCGGCGAAGACGGTCTGGCCCTGGGCGGCCATCTGCTCGAAGAGGGGCTGCTCACCGGTCGGGTCGTTGGTCGGGTCCGACTCGCAGGTGCCCCAGGAGGTCGACACGATCGACGCCGCGTTGTCGTCCGCGATGCGCGCGAGCACGTCGGTCGGTCCGGTGGCGTTGTTGGGCCCGATGTAGACCCGGATCGCCGCGCCCGGCGCGAGGGCCGCCGCCTCCTCGACGTCGAAGGTCGGCTCCAGGTCGTTGGGGCTCGAGGACCCGCCGTCGACCAGGACGTTGGTGACGCTCGGGCTGACCGAGTAGCACGAGAAGAAGGCGTTTACGTCGCCGGAGGAGTACGGGGCCAGCTCGTAGACAGCGATGGTCTGGCCGACGCCGGTGTCGCCCTTGGCCCAGGGTCCCGCGAAGCCGTAGAGATTGGCCTGCTGGTTGAGCGTGTACCCGCCGAGGGCGTTGGGACCGTTGGAGCTGCTCGAGCCGGCCGACGGGCAGCTGCCGGCCGTGGTGACGTGCGCGCGCCGCGCCAGGCTGACCGGCGTCTCGCCGTTCACGGTGGAGAGCCCCACGACGGTGCGCACCAGGCGCGCGACGGGCGCGGGCAGCGTGGCCGGGCCGGTGAACTGCGCGGCCAGTCCGTGGGCGGTGCGCACCGTCGCCACCGGGGCGGCGAAGGCGCGCGCGATGGCGCCCGAGGGTCCCCGCACGCGCATCACCACGCGTCCGGCGCTGACCGACAGAACGCGCAGCCCGTAGCCGCGGAGGTAGTCACGCACCGCGGCGATCGCCGACACCGGCGCGCCGAAGTCCCGGGCGAACTGGGCCGGGGTGAGGAATTCGCGGTAGTACGGCGACATCGGCGAGGTCAGGCCGGCCAGGAAGGCCGTGAGGGCCGCCTGGCGCGGCTGGGCGAGGACGACGTCGAAGCTGGCGGTCATCGCGGTGGCCACCACGGCGTCGCCGGCGGGCACCGGGACCGGGCGAGTCACCACCAGGCGCGGGGTCAGGGCCCGCGCCTCGACCCCGCTCAATCCCAGCAGGATCAGTGTGGCGCCCAGCGCCAGTGCGGGGACTCGTCGAGAGGGGCGACGCACGCCCTCAGCCTACGTAGTGCGGCGAGCGACGACCACGGCGGGCCCGCGGTCCCTCAACTCACGGACAACGAACGAGGAACTAGTCGCGGGTCTCGGCGCCGGGGGCCGACACCGAGTAGCCGGCCGCCGCGTAGCGCGCCGAGAGGTCGCCGCACTCGGCGCACACCGAGGCCGGGACCAGGCCGGCGCGCATCAGCCAGCCGAAGATCGTGCACCCGACGCAGAAGCCCACGAAGCCCTCCAGTGACGCCGCCGGGAGCAGCGGCACCAGGGCCCAGCGCGCCACCGACCAGCCCGCGGTCACCCACAGCCCCAGGGCGCTCAGCGTGAAGGCGGCGCCCATGGCCTGGGCGAAGCGCTTGGGCGGCCCGGGGACCGCCTTGGTCCACCGGGGCAGGCGCGGCGCGGCCACCCGCACGGCGAACTGGCCGAGCGGTGAGAGCGTGGGCCCCGTCGCAACACGAGCCACGAACCCGTAGGTCAGGGGGATCAGCAGCCACGTCCACCCGGTGGCCAGGGCCAGCGTCGTCATCGTCAGGACACCCAGGGCGACCGTGCGCGCGGCGGCGTCGTTGACGGGGTTGGGGAAGGAGAACAGTCGCTTCACGCCACAATCCTAAGTGATTAAGTCATCTATCAGCCAACGGCGAGGCGCACCGTCGTCGCCACGCCGATCGCGACGACCAGGACGCGCACGAGCACGGGGGAGAGCCGGGTGATCAATCGAGTGCCCAGCCACCCGCCGATCAGGGCGCCCATCAGTAACATGCCCACCGCGGCGACGGCCAGGTGTCCGCGGATCGCGAAGACGATCGCCGCGGTCGCGCCGATGAGCGTCGAGAGCGTCGCGCGCAGACCCTGCAGCTCGTGGATCTCGTAGGGCAGGGTGAGGGCCATCACCGCCAGCAGCAGGATGCCCAGTCCGGCGCCGAAGTAGCCGCCGTAGATCGCCGCGAAGAAGACCGCCACGCGCAGCACGCGGCGCCGGGCCGGGTGGTCGGGGCCCAGGTGGGGCAGGCGCGCGGTGACGAGGGGCGCCACGGCGAACAGCCCGGTGGCCGCCCCGATGAGCCACGGCACGACCGCGCGAAAGGTCTGCGGGGACCCCGTGAGCAACAGCGCGCAGCCGGCCAGCGCGCCCAGGACCGCCGGCGCCGCCAGCGAACGCAGCAGGTCGCGGTGCACGTGGGCCGAGCGCCGGTAGGTGGAGAGCCCGGCGAGGTAGCTCGGCACCACGCCGACCGTGGTCGACACGTTGGCCTGCAGCGCGGGGACCCCGAGGGCCAACAGGGTCGGAAAGGTGATGAAGGTGCCGCCGCCGGCCACGCCGTTGGCGATCCCGCCGGCCACGCCGGAGGCGGCGTAGATCACCAGGCGCCACCCCAGCGCAAGTGACGCCTCGATCATCGTCACTACTCTACGAACGTGACCCTGGGTCAACGGTGCTCGGACCATGCCGCCGCCTGGATCCCTCGTCCTCTACCGTGGGCGGCGTGTACCTCTTGACCGAGGAACTCATCGTTCCGGGCGACGCGCCCTACGACCTCATCCGGGCAGCCGGAGGGATCGTGCGTCAGTTCGTCCCCGGCGGTGGGATCGAAATCGCCTGCATCTACCGCGAGTCGCGCGGCGACTGGACCTTCCCCAAGGGCAAGCTGGACCCCGGCGAGAACTTCGAGCAGGCCGCCGTGCGCGAGGTCCACGAGGAGACCGGCCTGCGCTGCGGCATCGAGCGGTTCATCGGCACGACGAACTACACGCACCGCAAGGGCAAGCCCAAGATCGTCGCCTACTACCTCATGTCGCCCGACGACGGGCAGTTCGCCCCGACCGAGGAGGTCGACGCCCTGGTGTGGCTGGGCCTGGAGCACGTGCGCGACCACCTGACCTGGGAGCGCGACCGCGAGCTGTTCGACCTGGCGCGCGAGACGCCCGAGCTGCTGGCGCGCGCCAGTTAGCGCACGCGCTCGAGGAAGGTCCGGGTCGCCGCCTGGCGCGGCGCGGTGAACACCTGCTCCGGGTCGCCGCACTCGACGAGCACGCCCTGGTCGAGGAAGGCCACCTGGTGGGCCACGTCGCGCGCGAAGCCCATCTCGTGGGTGGCGATGAGCATCGTGGTGCCCTGGGCCGCCAGGTCGCGCAGCAGGTCGAGGACCTCGCCGACCAGCGTCGGGTCCAACGCGCTGGTGACCTCGTCGAGCAGGAGCAGCGCGGGCTGCATGGCCAGCGAGCGAACGATGGCCACGCGCTGCTGCTGGCCGCCCGAGAGGCGGTCGGGGAACTCCTGGGCCCCGTCGGCCAAGCCGATCCGCGCCAGCAGGGCCATCGCCTCGGTGCGCACCGCCTCGCGGGGCCGCTTGAGCGCGTGCACGGGACCCAGCAGGATGTTGTCGAGCACGCTCAGGTGGGGGAAGAGGTTGTAGGACTGGAAGACCAGCCCGATGTGGCGGCGCACAAGGTCGGGGTCGACGCGCGGGTCGAGCAGCGACTGTCCGAAGAGGGTGACGTCCCCGGCGTCGACCGTCTCGAGCAGGTTGGCGCAGCGCAGCAGCGTCGACTTGCCCGAACCGGACGCCCCGATGAGGCAGACCACCTCGTGGCGGTGCAGCGCCAGCGACACGCCGCGCAGGACCTCGTTGTCGCCGAAGCGCTTCACCACGCCGCGCAGCTCGAGGACGACCTCGCTCACGTCGCCCCCGCCAGGCGCCGCGCCCGGTCCCGGGCGATCAGGCGGTCCGTGAAGCGCGTCATCGGCACGGTCAGGGCGAGGAAGAGCAGCGACGCGACGGTGTAGCCGCTGTAGTTGAACACGCTCGAGCCGTAGATGCCGGCGGCCCGCACGACCTCGATGACGCCGAGCAGCGAGGCCAGCGCGGTGTCCTTCTGCAGGGAGATGAAGTCGTTGAGGAGCGGCGGAATCACCGTGCGCACCGCCTGGGGCAGGATGACCCGGCGCATCGTCGAGGCGTGCGTCAGCCCCAGCGAGCGCGCCGCGAGCAGCTGGCCGCCGTGCACCGAGAAGATGCCCGCGCGGAAGACCTCCGAGACGTACGCGGTGTAGGTGATCGTCAGGGCCACGCAGCCGTAGACCGCGGGGGACTGGGTGGAGATCACGTGCAGCCCGAGCGCCGGCGCGCCGAAGCCGACCATGAAGATGACCAGCAGGACGGGGACGCCGCGAAAGACGTCGGTGTAGATCGTGGCGAGGATCCGGAACGGCAGCAGGACCGGCGACTGGCTCAGTCGCGTCCAGGCCACGCCCAAGCCCAGGACCAGGATCAGCACCTCGCACAGCAGGAACATCCACACGTTGGTGAGCAGGCCGCGGCCCACCGAGCTGAGGCCCTTGCTCGGGTCGCCGACGAAGGCCCGCCACATGTCCTGAGGACTGAAGAAGAAGTGGCGCACCGCCGCCCCGCCCGGCGCCACGAAGAAGATCGCGACCAGGGCGCCGAGGATCAGCACGCTCGACACGGTGCTGGCCACGACGCCGCGGCGGCCGGCGAAGAGCAGCCGGCGACGCGACAGGAAGAGGTTGGTGACGTCCGACGACCGCTCGTCGGTCGGGAGCGTCACGGACTACGGCTGGATGTTCGGCACGCTGGTGTAGATGCCCAGCCACTTCTGGGTCAAGGCGGCCAGCGTCCCGTTGGCTTCGATGGCGCCGATCGCGGTGTTGATGCAGCCGACCAGCTGGCTGCTCTTCTGGAAGAGCAGGCCGTAGTGCTCACCGACGCTCGGGAACTGCCCGACCTGGGTGGCGATGGTCTTGTTGTGCTTGCCCAGGATCTGCGCGGTGGCCATGTACTGGCCGGTCGGCGTGTCAATGACGATGGCGTCGATCTGGCCGGTCTTGAGGGCGAGCACCGCCTGGTCCAGCGTGGAGTACACGCGCGCCGGGCGCGTCGGCTTGATGTAGTTGTTGATGAAGGCCAGACCGGTCGTGCCCACCTGGTCGCCGTAGAGGTAGCTCTTCAGATCGGCCGGGCTGTGGTGGGTGACGATGGCGTTGGTCTTCAACGCGACGATCGACTGCTGGACGTTGTAGTAGCTGCGCGAGAACGTGACGGCCCTCGCGCGGTCCGCGGTGTAGGAGATCTCGTTGATGTCGAAGTCGAAGGCCTTGGGGCCCGGGGTGTAGCTGGAGTCGAAGGGCTCGGTCACCCAGACCACGTTGGAGCGCGCGATGCCCAGCGCGTGGGCCACCGCGTAGACGAACGCCGACTCGTAGCCCTTGGCGTTGGTCGGCTTGTTGTTGACGAACCACGGTGGGTAGACCGGATTGTCGGTCGCTACGGTGAGCTTGCCCCGGGTGTACTCGTGGGTGAGGATCGTGGCCTTGCAGTTGGTCAGGCTGAGCGTCGAGACGGTGGCGCCGCTCGGACCGGCGAGCGAGACCGCCGTGAGCATGGTGGCGCCCACCAGCCCGGCGAGCGTGGTGCGCAGGTGTCGCATGACGTGTCCCTTCGTGGATGACGCGGTGAGCGTGATTCGTAGTGTAACGCCGGGCCCGCGCGGATTCGGGGGCGGGGTCGGAGCGCCCCGGCGTCCGGCGAGTCACTAAGATATTGCGGCTGGGAGAGGTGGGTGAGTTCGGTTTAAACCACATTCCTGCTAAGAATGCGGCCCGTTAACACGGGCCCGAGGGTTCAAATCCCTCCCTCTCCGCCACCGACACCGAGCGCTGGGCGCTCGGTGTTGCCACGTGAGGAGCCGTCGGTGCGCTACTGGATCGAGACACTGGGGTGCCCGAAGAACCACGTCGACTCCGAGAAGCTGTCCGGGCTGTTGGAGACTCGGGGCTACGCGCCCGCCGATCGCCCGGAGGACGCCGAGCTCGTCGTCGCCAACACCTGCGCCTTCATCGAGGCGGCCCGCGAGGAGTCCGTCGAGGCGGTGCTCGACCTGGCCGAGCGCCGGCGCGCCTGGTGGTGACCGGCTGCATGGCCGAGCGCTACGGCGACGAGCTGGCCGCGGCCCTGCCCGAGGTCGACCTGGTCGCCGGCTTCGGCCAGCCCCTCGACGCCTCGGCGCCGGTCGCGCTGCGGCGCCGCGCGGTGCCGGCCTTCGACCTGCTCAACCTGCCCCGGCCGGCCAGCGCGCGCCCGTGGGCCTACGTCAAGATCGCCGAAGGTTGCGACCGGCGCTGCGGCTTCTGCGCCATTCCCACCTTCCGCGGTGACCAGCGCTCGCGCTCGCACGCCGAGGTGGTGGCCGAAGCGCGCGCGCTCGTGGCGGGCGGCGTGCGCGAGATCGTGCTCATCGCCCAGGACCTGGCCAGCTGGGGTCACGATCGGCGCCGCGCCGGCCGGGGCGAGCCGGTCGAGGCCCTCGAATCCGGCGCCGCCCAGCCGCTGATCGACCTGGTCGGTCGCGTGGCCAGCGAAGCGGACCGCGTGCGCCTCCTCTACCTCTACCCGTCGGGACTGACGTCCGGGCTCATCGACGCGGTCCTGGCCACCGGCGTCCCGTATTTCGACCTCTCGCTCCAGCACGTGACGCGCCCCCTGCTGCGCGCGATGCGCCGCTGGGGCGACGGATCGCGCTTCCTCGAGCGCATCGCCGCGATCCGCCGGCTCGAAGCGATGGCGACCTTCCGCTCGTCGTTCATCCTGGGCTACCCCGGCGAGACCGAGGACGACCAGCGCGCCCTGCTGGAATTCCTCGAGGCGGCGCAGCTGGACTGGGCGGGTTTCTTCACCTTCTCCGCGGAGGACGGGACGCCGGCGCGCGACCTGCCCGACCCGGTGGCGCCCGCGCTGGCCCTGGAGCGGCTGCGCGAGGCCAGTGAGCTCCAGGACGCGATCAGCGCGCGCCGGCGCGACGCGCTGGTCGGCTCGCGTCAGCGCGTCCTGGTCGACGCGCCGGGGGTCGGTCGCACCGTCCACGAGTGCCCCGAGATCGATGGCATTGTGAGGGTGGACCGGTCGCTCGGCGTGGGCGAGATGGTCGAGTGTGTCGTGGTGGCCAGCCACGGCACCGACTTAGAGGCGGTACCGGCATGACCGAGCAGCGCACGTACGGCGAGAGCGCGCTGCTGACCCCGGCCAACCTCATGACGGCCTTCCGGCTGCTGGTGGCCCCGGTGTTCATCTACATGATCGTCTTTCACCGGATCTCGTGGTGGACGACCCTGGTGGGCTTCGCGGCCGCGGTGTCGGATTACTTCGACGGCGTCGTGGCGCGCCGCCACGGCACCACCACCTCCGGCGCCTTCCTCGATCCGCTGGCCGACAAGGTGATCGTGCTGGGCAGCCTCTACGCGCTGGTCGTCTCGCGGCCCCACGGCGTGAGCGCCTTCCTGGCGCCGGCGATCCTGATCACCCTGCGCGAGGTCGGGATGAGCGTGTACCGCTCGCGGGCCGCCCAGCGCGGCGTCTCGATCCCGGCCAGCCGACTGGCCAAGTGGAAGACGTTCGTCCAGGACTGGGCCATCGCGTTGTGCGTGATCCCGCTCACCGGACACCACCTGGCGTACGGCGTGACCGCCATCTGGGTGGCCACGGCGATGACGCTCTACACCGGGTGGCAGTACTACCGCGACGGGCGCCGGGCGGTGCCGCGTGCGCGTTGAGGTCGTCGCGGTCGGCACCGAGCTCCTGCTGGGGCAGATCGCCGACACCAACTCCCAGTGGCTGGCCGAGCGCCTGGCCGCCAACGGCCTGGACTCGCACTTCCACCAGCACGTGGGCGACAACCACGAGCGCATGGTGCTGGCCTTCCGCACGGCGCTGGCGCGCGCCGACGCGATGATCGTCTGCGGGGGCCTCGGCCCGACCCAGGACGACATCACCCGCGCCGCGCTGGCCGAGGTGATGAACGTGCCCCTCGAGCGCGACCCGGCGATCGCCGAGGCGATCCGCGCGATGTTCGCGGCGCGCGGGCGCGCCATGCCCGACAACAACCTGCTGCAGGCCGACGTCCCGCGCGGCGCCGCAGTCATCGCCCAGACCCGGGGCACCGCGCCGGGACTGATCTGCCCGCTCGGCCGCAAGGTCGTCTACGCCCTGCCCGGCGTGCCCTACGAGCTCCAGGACATGTTCGAGCGTGCCGTCCTGCCCGACCTGCTCGCCCGCGAGCTCGCCGCGGGGTCGACCACCGTCATCCTCAGCCGGGTGCTGCGCACCTGGGGGGCCAGCGAGTCCGGCCTGGCCGACGCGCTGGGCGACCGCTACGCCGCGTTGGCCGGCGGGCCGGTCACGATCGCCTTCCTGGCGTCGGGGATCGAGGGGATCAAGGTCCGCCTGACCGCCCGCGGCGCCGACGAGGCCCACGCCCGGGCGCTGCTGGCCGCCGAGGAGGACCGGGTCCGCTCGCTCATCACCGAGCGCCTCGGCGACATTCTCTTCGGCGTCGACGACCAGACGATGGAGGACGTGGTGGCCGAGCGACTGATCGCGGGCGGCCTCTCACTGGCGGTGGCCGAGTCGTTGACCGGGGGCCTGATCGCCAGTCGGCTGGTCAACGTGCCCGGGGCGTCGGGTTGGTTCCGCGGCGGCGTGGTCAGCTATGCCTCGGCGGTCAAGTTCGAGCTGCTCGGCGTCGCACCGGGACCGGTGGTGAGCGCCGCCGCCGCCGAGGCCATGGCCACCGGGGTGGCCCGCCTGTTGCACGCCGACGTGGGACTGAGCGTGACCGGCGTCGCCGGGCCGGACGAGCAGGACGGCCAGCCCGCGGGCACGGTCTTCGCGGGCGTCGCGCTGGGTGGGGCGGTGGAGTCCGTGGCCCTGCGCCTGCCCGGGGACCGCCCCCGCGTGCGCGCCTACGCGGCGATCAGCGCGCTGGACGCGCTGCGCCGCGCGCTCGACCGGCGCGCAACCAGTTAGTTTCGATTCCGGGAGGTTAGGTGGACGCACTCGAAGTGAAGGTCGATCCGGCGTCGGCCGGCCTCGACGCGCAGCGCCTGGAGCGCATCACCTCCCACTACGACCGCTACGTGGCCGACCGGCGCCTGCCCGGGTGGCTGGTCACTGTCTCGCGCGGCGGCGCGCTCGCCTGGGTGGGTCGCGGTGGCTACCGCGATCGCGAGGCGGGCCTACCCGTCACCGACGACACCCTCTGGCGGATCTACTCCATGACCAAGCCCGTGACCGCAGTCGTCGCGATGAGCCTCTACGAGGAGGGTATCTTCGACCTCAACGACAACGTCGGACGGTGGCTGCCCGAGCTGGCCGAGGCCCGGGTCTACGAGGGCGGGACAATCGAGACCCCCGTCACCCGGCGCGCCACCGGGCCGGTGAGGATCGTCGACCTGCTGGCCCACACCAGCGGCCTCACCTACGGCTTCCAGCGCCGGCACCCGGTGGACGAGATCTACCGCGCGAAGGGCTACGACTTCGTGTGGCGCGGCACCGCCGATCTGGCCAGCGCCGTGCACGACTGGTGCTCGAGCCCGCTGCTCTTCGACCCGGGCACCCGGTTCAACTACTCGGTGGGCCAGGACGTCCTCGGCTACCTCATCGAGCGCTGGACCGGCCAGAGCCTGGACGTGGTGTTCCGCGAGCGCGTGATCGACCCCCTGGGGCTTTCCGACACCGACTGGTGGTGTCCGGACGACAAGCACGAGCGCCTGGCCGAGCTGTACCTGCCGGGCCCGGATGGGGCGGTGGCCTTCCCCGACTGGGGCCGCCACGCCCAGCGCTGGCCGAAGGCGCTGGGCGGCGGGGGCGGGCTCATAGCGAGCGCCCGCGACTACGAGCGCTTCATGGCGATGCTGCTGAACGGCGGCGAGCTCGAGGGCCGGCGCGTGATCTCGCGGAGGTCACTGGCCCTGATGATGTCCAATCACCTGCCCGGCGGGGGCGACCTGGCGACGCTGGCCGTGGACAGCTACGCCGACGCCGACGGCGCGGGACTCGGCTTCGGCCTGGGCGGGGCCGTCATGGTCGACCCGGTCGCCAACCGGACCTCGCACTCATCCGGGACGTTCCTCTGGGGCGGGGCGGCCTCGACGTTCTTCTGGGTCGACCCCCGCGAGCAGCTGAGCGCGTCCTTCTTCACCCAACTCATCCCGCCGAGCACCTACCCGCTGCGCCGCCAGCTCCAGCAGCTGGTCTACGGGGCCCTGGCCGACTAGGTGCCGGGGCGACGGCGTCCGCGGGGGGTCCAGAAATGCTCGGCAAGGTGTAACTTGACAAACCCGAAGTTCCGTGTCATTATTGATACATGACAAACCTGACGTTCGGAGACCTGGCCCGCAAGATCAACTCAGAGGCTGAGGCGTATGAGTACCTGGAAAGCCTTAGGTGGCCCGGCAAGCCCGTGTGCCCCCACTGTGGGGTCGAGACCGACCACTACTTCTTGAAGCCTGCCAACGGCCTTGACCGCAAGACGCGCACCGGCCATGTATCGCAGCGCCGAGTGTGGAAGTGCCGGAGCTGCCGCAAGCAGTTCTCGGCTCTGACCGGGACCATCTTCCACGGGTCCAAAATCCCCCTCCAAACCTGGCTTTTGGTGTTCTTTGAGATGTGCTGCAACAAGAACGGGATCGCCGCTCGTGAGATCGCCCGGCGCTACGGGGTGGCCCCTAAGACGGCCTGGTTCATGACCCACCGGATCCGTGAGGCCATGAAGTCTCGCGGCGTCCCGTTCTCGGGTGACGTGGTCGCTGACGAGACCTACATCGGGGGCGACCCGGCCAATCAGCACCTGAACAAGCGCACCAAGCGCGACACGGGCAAGGCTGCAGGAACCGCCAAGACCCCAGTGGTGTCGCTGATCGACGACGACACCGGCGTGGCGCGCTCGACCGCGGTGCCGTGGGTGGACTCGGCATCCATTCGCAAGATCATGAAGGACAATGTGGACCTGGCAACGACTGTCCTGCACACTGACTCCGCCACGGTGTACGTCCCCGTGGCCCGTTCGATGGCCGGTCACTTCGCCGTCAATCACCACGCGGGCGAGTACGTCTCGGAAAAGTCTCTGGGTACGCAAAAGGTCGAGAACTTCTTTTCTCAGCTCAAGCGGTCACTTGACGGCACTCACCACAGCGTGAGCGTCGAGCACCTGCCGCGCTACTTAGCCGAGTTCGATTTTCGGTACTCAACTCGGAAGTTGAGCGACACGCAACGCATGGCGCTGCTGATGACTCGCGTACCTGGTCGGAGACTCAGTTACAGACCTTTGATTCAGGATTAGGCCCAGAGCAAGGGTTCGGGACTTGACGGGGCGGCGCCGAAGAAGGACAATTCGAGGATGACAGACGTGCAACCGGAGATAGTTCTTGATGTGCGCGTTCCAGGGACTATCGCCCCAGGCGTCTACGCGAATGCAGTGACTGCCTGGTTTTGCGAGACGGATCTAACAATTGACTTTGCCGTCAATTCTCCCCTAGAGACTGGGACCAGGGATGACGGTACTGAAGTGTTGGTGAATCCTCTGCACATCGTTGCTCGAATTAAGATGACCCCAGGGATGGCTGTCTATGTAGGTGTCCAACTTGCTCAGGCTCTTGCGGACTACGAGCAGCGATATGGCAACATCGCTCGCCTGACAGATCAGCCACCGCTGATTCCCCCATCTCTAGACGACGGAAGAGGAGGCGACGATGCCTAGTTCGGTCCCAACGACGTTCTCGGTCGCCCTACTGCCGGTGACGACTCCTAGCGGCGTCAGATACAGGTCGACCAGATTCACGGGAACTTCCTATATCGTCAAACAAGTCGCACCGCCCTCCAAGGACGAAATCACGAGTCGACGAAAGCAATTGAGCGAGGGATAGCCCGGATATGCCACGCGACGCCTTCGAGGGCTACGACGAGCCGGTGAACATTGACATGGGGCCAGAAGCGGCGCTGAAGCTGATGCTCGATGCTTCGCCGGAGGTGGAGGCTCTCAACCCGGCTGAAACGGAGTCTGGTCTTCCCACCGGCTCACAGGAAACTTGAAGGGCTCTGCAAGCTCGTAGGACCGGTCAAGAGAATCAAAGACCGTTAGCCGGGCCACAAGGGGCACCGTCGGTAGTTCGTAGACGAACTGTGATCCAGGAACTGAATTTTGCGCTCGACCAATGAATTGACACGATAATTGAAGGGTCCTTCCTTGAAGGATGTAGGTGGGCCCGGCTTCCGGGGACACTCGGCCAGTCGCCATCACATCGAATGACTCAAACTGCGAGGTCTCAGACTCCTGAATGTCTCCGTCGTAAAATTGAATTGCGGCCCTCACCCGAAGGATTGTGAGCGTGGGTTGGTTGTCGGGCGCTGAAACATTGACCTTCACAGTTACGTAGATGCAACCAGGGACGATTCCGTAACCGTTCGAGGGCGCCGACTCAAACAGGTGCCCCCGGGAGCCACCAGGAACTCGCGTGACTACTAGAAGCGGGGCAGGCTTAGCTTTGACCTGGGGAGAGGAAGTGCCTGGCGGATGATCGTCCAGATGGCCCTTGACATCAGCGAGCAGAACCTTGATGGGGTGAATTGAGTAGTTGAATGCATAGACAATGGACCCAAGAAGGACCGTGGCAATAATGAACAGAATGACACTGTTGGCCAATCCGGTCGTCCAGTGATGGTGCTCGATCGCCACCACCCACACATCGTTGACCGCGCTGATTGCGACCACGATCATGAGGTCCCTTCGGAAAATCCACGGTCGGGCTGCAAGCCACGCTGCCTTGTGTCGCGAGATCTCTGCCATCGGCATGAGACTAGAACTTTGCATGGGTGTGTCATGTTACACCTCACCAAATGCTCATTACGAACAAGTGTTCGTAGTACGGTGGGGTCGGGTGGACGACCGATGTCACTGACGGTGCCTAGGGTGCCGCGAACGAGCAAGGAGTAGTGATGGCAACTGACGACCGCGCCAAGGCCCTGGACGCCGCCCTCGGTCAGATCGAGAAGCAGTTCGGCAAGGGGTCGATCATGCGCATGGGCGAGAACCTCCACATGAACATCGAGACAGTCCCGACTGGCGCGCTGGCCCTGGACATGGCGCTGGGCATCGGCGGTCTCCCGCGCGGGCGCATCGTCGAGCTGTTCGGACCAGAGTCCTCGGGCAAGTCGACCCTGGCCATGACCGTGGTCGCCGAGGCCCAGCGCAACGGCGGCGTGTGCGCCTACATCGACGCGGAGCACGCCATGGACCCGGTCTACGCGCGGGCCATCGGGGTCAACATCGACGACCTGCTGATCAGCCAGCCCGACACCGGTGAGCAGGCCCTGGAGATCGTCGACATGCTGATCCGCTCGGGCGCCCTGGACGTGATCGTGATCGACTCGGTGGCCGCGCTGACCCCCCGCGCCGAGATCGAGGGTGACATGGGCGACACCCACGTCGGCCTGCAAGCGCGCCTGATGAGCCAGGCGCTTCGCAAGTTAACTGGGGGGCTCTCAAAGTCAAATACGATACTGATTTTCATCAATCAATTACGCGAAAAAATAGGAGTGTTGTATGGGTGTTTCGCCTACCACTCCAGGGTGGTTCTGGCGGACGGGTCGACCGAGATGATCGGCAAGATCGTCAATCAGAAGCTTCCCGTCGAGGTGCTGTCGTATGACCCAGTTAAGGGTGCGGTTGTCGCCAAGAAGGTCGTCAACTGGTTCGACAACGGCGACGCGGAGGAGTTTCTGCAGATCACGGTCGCCAGACCGAGGAAGCACGGCAGTGCCACGTTCGCGGCGACGCCAAACCACCTTATTCGGACCCCGTCGGGATGGAAGGAGGCAAAGGATCTCGTCGTCGGCGAGAGCGTGACGCAGGCGATTCCGCACTACCTTTCGTCCTTTCAGTGGGAGGTATTGCGCGGAACATTGATGGGAGACGGTGCCATTTCGCCGACCAAGAGCGGCATCTGTGCTCGGTTCCGTTACTCGCACGGACCGAAGCAGACGGAATACGCCGATTGGAAGGCGTCGCTCTTCGCCAACTTGGGGACTTCAAGAGTCCAGCGCGCCGACGGCGTCGTGGAGTACGACTTCCAGCCGTTGGCGGAGTTAGCCGAGACGCGTCGGTCGGTGTACGTCGACGATAAGAAAGTGTTGGACGACGATTACCTCAAGTCACTCACTCCACTTTCGCTTGCGCTGTGGTACATGGACGATGCATCCTTTACCGTCCGATCGAAGGGCCTTCAGGCGCGCACCGCAGGCGGAAGCGGTCGAGCAGAGATCTGCGTCGAGGCAATGGAAGCGGCCACGCGAGACCGTCTGGTCGAGCATCTCGTCGATACGTGGGACTTGCACCCGAAGCTCCTGTCAAGCGGTGCAACGAGAAAGGCCGTCCTCCAATTCCCGACGTCCGAGACGGCGAAGTTCCAGGCACTCATCGCTCCCTACGTTCACCCGAGCATGGGGTACAAGTTGCTGCCTCGGTTCCGCGGGCAGTTCTCGGTCTCGCCAGTGATCGAGCCGCCGCGATACGAGCTTCTAGCGATGCCGGTGCTCGGCATTCGCGTGAAGCCGCCGGCCGGATCTATGAAGCGCTTCGACATCGAGGTAGAGGACAGCCACAACTACCTCGTCGATGGCGTCGTGGTGCACAACTCGCCCGAGGTCACCCCGGGCGGCCGGGCGCTGAAGTTCTACTCCTCGGTGCGCTTGGACATCCGGCGCATCGAGTCGATCAAGGACGGCACGGAGGTGGTGGGAAACCGCACTCGGGTGAAGGTGGTCAAGAACAAGTGCGCCGCGCCCTTCAAGCAGGCCGAGTTCGACATCATGTACGGCCAGGGCATCAGCCGTGAGGGCTCGGTGCTCGACGTTGCGGTCGAGCTGGGCTTCGTGAAGAAGGCCGGCGCCTGGTTCACCTACGAGGGCGAGCAGCTCGGCCAGGGGCGCGAGAACGTTAAGACCTTCCTGTGTGAGAACCCCCAGCTGATGGCCGAGCTCGACGGTCGGGTGCGTGAGCACCTGGCCACGGCGATGCTGCCCGACGTCGTCGGATCATCCGACGACGTCGATGCCGACGCGCCACTCAGCCTCGATTAGGAGTCCGACCGCGTCGCCAAGTGGGGCCGCTTGCCAGAGCGCGGCCGCCGACCTACCGTGAGCGCGGGGACGCTCCGATTCCTCGCTGCGAGGCGCACCGAACACGGACCCCCGGACGAAGGAGGCTCGTATGGCCACGGCGACCGTGAGGGGAATGGTCAGCGTTGAGCAGGCAACAGAGTACCTGAGCGAGAACATGGGCGTGCGCTACAGGTGCCTGCCGCGCGGCGCCACGCTGTTCCACGTCAAGCGCTCACCGATGGTCTACGCCACCGTTCGCCTGGACCGGAAGGGCGACGCGACGGAATTCACAGTGCACGGGGGCGGCTTCATCATCGGGCGCGCGATCAATGAGCTGACCATCGCCCGCGACGTCGCGCGCGCCCTCGCCCGGTGGGAGCCGGGATCCGTGATGTAGCCAAGCTCCTGAAGCGCCGAGGGCGAAGCTCGTCACCAACCCGCGTCGTGGATCAGACCGCCGGGGTTCGCGTGTCCGCTCGTTGCCCCCCGTCGTGGGGCACCGTCACCCGGTGGTCCTGGGCCACGAAATGGCGCGTGGCCCGCCGGTACTCGAAGGTGAACCCGGGCCAGATCGTGGTGTTGAGTCCGAGATCGTTGAGGTACCAGCTCGAACACCCGGTGCCCCACACCGTGCCCGGGAGCTTGGCCCGGAGGGCGTTGGTCCAGGCGGCGGCGGCGATGGGGGTGGGCTCGACCAAGGCGCCGCGCCTCAGCGCGACCTCCAGCGCCCGGCCGACGTAGTTGAGCTGGCTCTCGATCATGTAGATGATCGAGGAGTGGCCCAGGGCGGTGTTGGGTCCGCCGAGCATGAAGAGATTGGGGAAGCCCGGGAAGGTCGTGCCCTTGTAGGCGGGCAGCTCGCCGCAGAAGGCTTCGGCAAGCTTCACTCCCGTGGTGCCGGTGACGATGTCGCCGATCGGGTTGTCGGTCACGTGGAACCCAGTGGCGTAGATGAGGACGTCGAGCTCGTGCAGGACGCCGTCGGCGGTGCGCACGCCGCCCGGCTCGATGCGGGTGATCGCGTCGGTGATCAGGCTGACGTTGTCACGGCCGATCGCCGGGTAGAAGTCGTTGCTCAGCAGCGCGCGCTTGCAGCCCAGCCGGTAGGCCGGCGTGAGGCGGGTGCGCAGCTCGGGGTCGGCGACCTGGGCGTCCAGGAGCTGGCGGCCCCACTTCTCGGCCACGACCATGCGCTGGGGGTCCTTGACGAAGCCCAGCACGAGGCGTTCGCGCGTCGCGTACTGCCAGAGCCGCTGGAGGCGCTGGGCCACGGGCAGGCGGTGAAAGAGCGCGCGCGTCCGGCTCGTCACCGGGTGACCCTCGTGCGGCAGCACCCACGACGGCGTTCGTTGGAAGACGGCGAGCGATCCCACCACCGGGGCGATCTCCGGGACCACTTGGATGGCGCTGGCCCCGGTGCCGATGACGCCCACGCGCCGACCGGCCAGGACGACGGCGTCGTCCCACTGCGCGGTGTGCATGACAGGCCCGGTGAAGCTCCCCACGCCGTCGATTTCCGGTAGGCGCGGCGCGGACAGTCCGCCGACCGCCAGGACGACGGCGCGCGCCTCGACGTGGCCGTGGCTGGTCACGAGTCGCCAGCGCCGCGCCGTCTCGTCGAAGGTGACGGCGCTCACGGTGTGGTCGAAGCGGATCAACTCGTTGAGGTGGTAGTCGCTCGCCACGCGCTCGAGGTACGCCCAGATCTCGGCCTGGTAGCTGTAGGTGCTGGTCCAGTCGGGATTCGGCGCGAACGAGAAGGAGTACAGCGCGCTGGGCACGTCGACGCGGCAGCCCGGGTAGGTGTTGTCGCGCCAGGTCCCGCCGAGCTGGCTCGAGCGCTCCAGGATCACGACGTCGTCGATCCCGCGTTGGCGCAGCCGGATCGCCGCGCCGAGCCCGCCGAAGCCCGATCCGATGATGGCGACGTCGACGTGCACACCCCGACGCTACCCAGGCCCGAGCACCGCGCGAGGCGAAGGTAGCGTGGCCCGATGGCTCTCCGGCTGCGCTGGCGTCGTTGGCTGGGCGCGCGCATCCGCGCGACGCGCCGCTACCTCAACGAGGTCGCCACCGTGGGCCCGGACGACGACTACGCGCGCGCCTTCCACTACTTCGGCCGCGGCGCCGCCCTCATGGCGCCCCAGGGCGTGGTCTACAACGAGCGGTACCTGTCGATCGGCGACGGGACGCTCATCGGGCCCAACGTCTGCCTCACCGCGGGGATCGGCCCGGGCCAGGAGATGCTGACCTCGCCGGTGGTGCGCGTGGGACGGCGCTGCGTGATCGGGCGCGGGTCGCACCTCATCGGCCACTGGTCGATCGACCTGGGCGACGAGATCCAGACCGGGCCCTACGTCTACATCACCGACCAGAACCACGCCTACGAGGACCCCGACCAGGCCATCGGCTGGCAGACCCCGTCGGTGGCCGCGGTGGTGATCGGCTCGGGCAGCTGGCTCGGCGCGAACGCGGTGATCCTGCCCGGCACGACGTTGGGCGAGCACACGGTGGTCGCCGCGGGGGCGGTGGTACGCGGCGAGTTCCCGAGCCACGTGGTGCTCGGCGGCGTGCCCGCGCGGGTCCTTCGCCACTACGTCCCCGGGGAGGGGTGGCGCTCGGGGCCGCCGGCGTGAGTCCCCGGCGCGTCGGCGTCGACCTGACGCCGCTGCGCGTCTCCAAGCAGTACCGGCGCCTCTACGTGGCCGGCTTCATCGCCCAGCTGGGCGGCCAGGCGACCTTCGTCACGGTGCCCTTCCAGCTGAGGAACCTGACGCACTCGCCGCTGCTCGTCGGCACGCTCGGCCTGGTCGAGCTGGTCCCCATCGTGCTCTTCGGTCTCTACGGCGGCGTGCTGGCCGACCGGGTCGACCGGCGCCGGATGATCCTGGCCACCGAGGTGGCGGCGATGGTGACGATCCTGGTGCTCTTCGCCAACGCGCTGGCCCACCACCCCCAGATCTGGCTGATCTTCGTGGCCGACACGGCCATCGTGGCCACCGGCTCCCTGCAGCAGCCCAGCATCGCCGCGCTCAACCAGAGCCTGGTGCCCCACGACCTGCAGCGGGCCGCCTCGACGCTGGCCACCGTCAAGTACACGACGGCGGCCATCGTCGGGCCGGCCTTCGGGGGGCTCGTCGCGGTGGCCATCGGTCCGGCGGCCGCCTACCTGGTCAACCTGGTCACCTTCACCGGATCGCTGGCCCTGCTGGTGACGCTGCGCCCGGACCCGCGCCCGGCAGGCGCGGCGAAGGTGTCGCTGGGTGGCGGGTTGCGCTACGCGCGCTCGCGTCCCGACCTCATGGGCACCTACACGATCGACCTCCTGGCCATGGCCTGGGCCTATCCGGTGGTGATGCTGCCCTTCGTGGCGGCGCGCTACCACGTCACCTACGCGCTGTCGGTCCTCTACCTGGGACTGCCGGTGGGGGCGCTGGTCGCGACCCTCACGTCGGGCTGGGCCCATCGCGTGCACCACTACGGCCGAGCCGTCGTGGCCGCGGCCGCGCTGTGGGGGTTGGGGATCGCGCTCTTCGGCGACGCGACGTCGCTGTGGTGGGCCTTCGCCGGGCTGATGATCGGCGGCGGGGCCGACGCGGTGAGCGGCATCTTCCGTTCGACGATGTGGAACGAGTCGATCACGCCCGAGGTGCGCGGGCGCATGGCCGGCGTCGAGCTCATCTCCTACGCCGTCGGCCCGACCGCCGGGCAGTTCCGGGCCGGGGTGATGGCGGCGTGGACGTCACTGCGCTTCTCGCTGGCGGTCGGGGGGCTGGGGTGCACGGGGTCGGTGGCCGCGGCGGCGACCGGGCTGCGCTCGATGTGGCGCTTCGACGCGCGCACCGATCCCCACGTCGCCGAGGTCCGTGAGTTGCGCGCGAGCGAGACCGACTCCGCGTAGCAACGCCTCCCGGCGGCCCGAGCCGGTCCGGCCCACGCCCTACGCTCGACCCATGGCGGACGCCACGTTCCTCATCACGGTGAGCGGGCGCGACCGCGTGGGCGTGGGGGCCGAGCTCTGGGCGGCGCTGGCGAGGCTCAGCGAGCGCGGCCGGCTCAGCGACGTGGCCCAGATCACGATCCGCGGCTACCTGGTGCTGTGCGCGGAGGTGACCGGCGAGGCGACCCTGGACGAGGCGGCGATCCGCCAGGTCCTGGCTCGCCAGCACGTCGAGGGCGACGGTCTGGTCGCGTCGGTCGAGCGCGTCGCGGCCGACGCCGTCGGCGCCGGCCGACGACTGCTCGTCACGCTGCTGGCCCCGACGATCAGCGCGACTCAGCTCCACGGCGTCTTCGCGGCGTTCGCGCGCCACGGGGCCACCTGCGAGCGGATCGTCCACCTGGCCGACTACCCGGTCGACTGCTACGAGCTGGTGGTGCGCGGCCCGGACCACGACGCGCTGCGCGGCGAGCTGACCCTCGTCGCGCGCGGCGTCGGGCTCGACCTCGCGGTCCAGCGCGCGGGCCTGCACCGTCGGGCCAAGCACCTGGTGGTGATGGACGCGGACTCGACGCTGCTCCAGGACGAGGTCATCGACCTGCTGGCCGAAGAGTGCGGCTGCGCCAAGGAGGTCGCCGAGGTCACCGCGGCGGCGATGGCCGGCGAGATCGACTTCGCGGAGTCGCTGCGCCGGCGCGTGGCCCTGCTGGCGGGTCTGCCGGCGACGGTGCTGGACGACGTCCGGACCCGGCTGCGCCTGGCGCCCGGCGCGCGGACGCTGCTGCGCACGCTCCAGCGCCTCGGCTACGTGGCCGCCGTGGTCTCGGGGGGCTTCGCCGAGGTGCTCGCGCCGCTGCTGGTCGATCTCGGCGTGACGCTGCTCGAGGCCAACCACCTGGAGGTGGTGGACGGTCAACTGACCGGACGGCTGGTGGGCGAGGTGCTTGACCGGCCGGGCAAGGCTCGGGCCCTGCGACGCTTCGCCGACGAGGTCGGGGTTCCCCTGGAGCAGACGGTCGCGGTGGGCGACGGCGCGAACGACATCGACATGCTGGCCGTCGCCGGCCTGGGCGTCGCCTTCAACGCCCAGGCTCTCGTGCGCGAGCACGCCGACGCGGCGCTCTCGGTGCCCTACCTCGACGCCGTGCTCTACTTCCTGGGCATCAGCCGCGAGGAGATCGAGGCCGCCGAGTGGTGACGGCGCCCGACTCGTCGGACGACGACGACCTGCGCGCGATCCTCGACTGGCTCCACGTCAACGTCTTCGACGCGCGGGTGCCGCGCGAGATCCAGCGGGCCAACCTCGCCGCCGCTCTGTCGGCGCTGGAGCCCGGCGAGGGGATCGCGCGCGACGACGTGGTGCTCGGGGGCGTTCCGTGCGGCCGGCTCACGCCGCGCGACGTCGTGCCGGGGCGGGCGATCGTCTACGCGCACGGCGGGGGCTACTGCATCGGGTCCCCGGCCATGGGCCACGCGCTGGGCTCGGCGCTGGCCACGGCGCTGCGCGCCCCGTGGTACGGAGTGGACTACCGGCTCGCCCCTGAGCACCCGGCGCCCGCGGCGCTCGACGACGTGGGCGCGGTCCTGGCCGCGATGGGCGACCACGAGGTGGTCGTGGTCGGTGACTCGTCCGGCGCCGGGGCCCTGGTAGCGGCGATGGTCCGCGGGGCGCCGGCGGTGCGCGCCGCCGCCCTGTTGTCGCCGTGGCTGGACCTCGCGGCGCCGCTCGACGAGTCGGCGCCCGAGCCGCTGCTCAGCGTGGGGTGGCTCCGGGCCTGCGCGAGCGACTACGCCGGCGCCGACCTCGCGAACCCGCAGGTGTCACCGATCGACGCTCCGTGGGCGTCGCTGCCCCCGACGCTGCTGGTCGGCGGCGGCGTCGATCTGGTGGCCGGCGACGCGCGGCGCGTCGCGGCGAAGGGCGTGGACAACGTGACGGTGCGCGAGTTCGCGGGGCTCGGGCACGACTTCGCGCTCGCGGCCGGCGCTAGCGCGGCGGCCGACCAGGCGGCGCGTCTCATGGCCGAGCACCTCGGGCGCCACGCCGCCTGGTTGGTGCGCGCGTGACCGAATCGGTGTTACCCAGTAGTAAGGTCTCGGTGTCGCACGAAGGGAGGGTCGTGAGAGTGGTCATTGACGCGCTGCGGTGCCAGGGCCACGGGCGCTGCTTCACGCTGGCGCCGGCCATCTTCACCTACGACGAGCTGGGCAACGGCCAGGTCGTCGGTGACGGCACCCTCGACGACACGACCATCGAACTGGCCCAGCTGGCCCAGGCGAACTGCCCCGAGCACGCCATCGACATCGAGGAGTGAGATGACCGAGAGCCCGCCGCCCGTCCTCGACTTCGCCACCGACTGGGACCACACCGATCCCCAGTGGGTGGGCGACCCCTACCCGATCTGGGACGACCTGCGCCAGCGCTGCCCGGTCGCCCACACCGAGCGCTACGGCGGCGGGTGGTTCCCCGCGACCCACGCCGGCGTGTCGAAGATCGCCAACGACACGGTCAGCTTCACCAGCCGCGCGGTGGTCATCGGCAACGGCCGGCCGGAGGAGGACGCGCCGCCGGCGCCCATCGGCGTGGCCCCGCCCATCACCTCGGACCCACCGTTCCACCAGATCGCCCGACGCCTCATCCTGCCGGCCTTCGCGCCCGGCCCGATCAACGCCCTGGAGCCCCAGGTGCGCGCGCTCTGTCGCAAGCTGCTCGACCAGATGTCCGGCGGCGAGGTCGTCAACGGCGGCACCGAGTACGCGCAGTTCATCCCCACCGCGGTGATCCGCCAGATGCTCGGGTTCCCGGAGGCGGACGAGGAGCTCTTCCGCGAGTTCGTCCACATCGTCATCGGCGGGGTGAACAAGTCGGTCGAGGAGCGCATCGAGGAGTTCGCCCCGATCGAGGAGTACCTGGTGCGCCAGATGGAAGAGCACGAGGCCAACCCCCGCGACGACCTGACGACCTACCTGCTCAACGTGGAGGTCGGCGGGCAGAAGCTGGCCCCCGAGCACGTCTTCGGCACGATGATCCTGGTGCTGATCGCCGGGATCGACACCACCTGGTCGGCCATCGGCTCGTCGCTGTGGCACCTGGCAAAGAGCCCGGGCGACCTGGCGCGCCTGGTCAACGAGCCCGACCTCATGCCCATCGCCCTGGAGGAGTTCCTGCGCTTCTACGCGCCGGTGACCATGGCGCGACTGGTCAAGCAGGACATGGAGTATCTGGGCTGCCCGATGAAGGAGTACGACTGGATCCTGCTGGGCTTTCCGGCGGCCAACCGCGACCCGGCGGCCTTCAAGGACGCCGACCGATTCATCATCGACCGCCTGGAGAACCGCCACCTGGCCTTCGGCCTGGGGATCCACCGGTGCATCGGCTCCAACCTTGCGCGCCTGGAGCTGCGCGTGGCCCTCGAGGAGTTCATCGCGCGCTACCCGCGCTTCACTCTGGCCGAACCGGACGCGGTCACGTGGGCGCCCGGCCAGATCCGCGGTCCGCGACACCTGCCGCTGCGGATCCTGGCCTAGCTACAGGCGCAGGTCGGTCGTCCCGGTCGCCCACAGCGCGGCCATCCACGCCTCGACCTCGTCGGCCCCGCGCGGCAGCGCGGCCGACAGGTTGCGCGCGCCGGTGGCCGTGACCAGGACGTCGTCCTCGATGCGCACGCCGATGCCCCGGTACTCCTCGGGCACCGTGAGGTCGTGGGCCTGGAAGTACAGGCCCGGCTCCACGGTGATCACGTGGCCCTCGGCCAGCTCGCCGAAGTGCACTTCGTCGCGCGCCTCGTCGCAGTCGTGCACGTCCAGTCCGAGGCTGTGGCTTACGCCGTGCAGGGTGTAGCGCCGGTAGACCTGGCGGTCGTGGCGCAGCGCGCGGGCCGGTTCTTCGCCCAGGATCCCCATCTCGTAGAGGCCCTCGGCCAGCACGGCCATCGCGGCCTGGTTGGACGCGCGGAAGGAGGCCCCGGGGCGCACGGCGGCGATGCCGGCGTCCGCGGCGGCGAGCACCAGCTCGTAGACGCGGCGCTGGGCGGGCGAGAAGGTCCCGTTGACCGGCAGGGTCCGCGTGACGTCGGCGGTGTAGAGGTGGGGACCCTCGACGCCCGCGTCGAGGAGCAGCAGGTCGCCGCGACGCACCCGGCCGTTGTTGGGTACCCAGTGCAGGACCGTCGCGTCGGCGCCGGCGGCGGCGATGGTGGAGTAACCGACGTCGTTGCCTTCGACGCGTGCGCGCAGGTTGAAGACGCCCTCGATCACGCGCTCGCCGCGCAGCTCGGCCGATGGCAGGGCCCGCACGACGTCCTCGAACCCCTTGATGGTGGCGTCGACGGCGTGCTGGAGCGCCCCGACCTCGAACTCGTCCTTGGTGAGGCGCATCTCGCCCAGCGCCTCGGCGAGCTCGCCGTCGGCGTCGTGGGGCGGGACCATAACGTCGACGCGTTCGTCAATCTCGCGGCGCACCAGCACGGTGTCGACGTCCAGGGACCCCAGGTCCTTCTCCAGGTGTTCCAGCGGCGCGGTCTCGATCGCGTAGTGGACGGCGGCCTCGGCAACCCCGCGTCGGCGCCCGACCCACAGCTCGCCGTAGCGCGCGCTGGTGAAGAATTCGTGCGTGGTGTGGTCGCGCCGGGCGGCCACGTAGAGAGTCGTCCGCGGCCCGCCCGGGCCCGGGGTGATCACCAGGACGGCGTCGGGCTCGTCGCAGCCCGTCAGGTAGTAGAAGTCCGACCCCGGCCGGAACCGGTAGTCGGTGTCGTTGGAACGGACCTTGAGGGCCCCCGAGGGAACGACGAGCGTGCGACCTTCGAACATGGCGGCGAGACGATCGCGGCGCTTGGCCGAGAAGGCGACGGCCGGGTGCACCGTTGTCTCGGGCGCGTCGGGCGCCCAGCCGGTGGCCATCTGCTCGACCACCACGCGCGGCCACGGGGGGCGGTGGGCCGCGGTCCAGACCCAGTGCTCCGAGACCGGGTGGTCGGCCGAGACGTCGGGTGGGTTCTCCGGCAGTTCGCTCACGACGCCAACTTACCCCCCGGCCCCGGGGAAACGGGGGCCGACATCGGTGGTTGACTCCTTGGTGTAAGAACCGACGAGAAACGGACAGATGTGAACGTGGCACCAGGGAGGGAGAGTCGCTTCCGGGCGTTGGCCGTCGAGGCGACGCCCGCCGTCGGCGCGTACCTGCGGCGTCGTCTCTACCCCCTGGTCGAGGCAGACCTCGACGACCTCGTCGAGGAGGTGCTGCTGGTTGCGTGGCGCCGCCTGGACGACGTCCCGGCGGACGCGACGATTCCCTGGATGATCGGCGTCGCGCGCAACGTGCTGCGCAACGCGCAGCGCAAGCGCCGCCGCGCGGTGGCCGTCGAGGACCGGGTGCGCCCGTCGGGCCCCACCGCCCCGGCCGAGGACCTGGTGATCGCCGACGAGGGCGTGCGCCAGGCGCTGGCCGCCCTCAGCGAGGACGACCGCGAGATCCTCCTGCTGCACGCCTGGGACGGGCGCAGCGCGGCCGAGATCGCCGCGGTCTTCCACCTGACCACCAACGCCGCGGCCGTGCGCCTGTCGCGCGCCGAGTCGCGGTTCCGCCGCTACTTCAGCGAAGTGCCAGTCGAGTGAAAGTTCCGCCCACTCCCGACAGAGACCCAGTGGAGGAGGATTCCATGAGGTCAATCGACGAACGCCTGGCCGCCAGCGACCCGGCCGCCCGGGGCTACACGCACCCGCGGTTCGACGCGATGCTGTTGCGCGTCGTGGCGACGCCGACGCGTCGCGACGCGGCGTGGCGTGCCTTCCGCCTGCGGGTCGCCGCCGCGCTGGCCGGCACCGGTCTGCTCACGGGCGCGGGCATCGCCGCGCTCTCCACGGCGGGCGTGTCGCTGCCGGTGCTCAGCTTCGCGGCCTCGGTCCAGCACGCGGCGGGCGCGAACACCGCGACCAAGACGGCCCCGTCAATGATGCTCATGCCCCTCGAGCGCAACTGGCAGTTCACCGGGGCCGACAACTTCTCCAGCGCGCCGGGCTCGGCGACGGTCTACTCGTTGAGCGCCCCCGGCGACCTGGCGGGCACCCTGGCCGGCGCGGCCCAGATCCTGGGCGTGGACGCCGGCACGCCCGCGACGAGCGACGGCGGGGCCAGCTACACGTCGGCGGGGCCTACCTATTCGGGCTGGCTGACCGCCAACGGCGGCTTCGCGTCGTGGGGGATCAGCCTCAACGACCAGTCCGCGACCGCCTCGTCGTCGGGCTCGGTGGCCAGTGACGCCTTCAACGCCACGGCGCTGGCCGACGCGCGGGCGCTGGGGTCGTTCCAGCTGGGCGCGCCGACGTCGTCCGCCCCGGGCGGCGACACCACCGCCCCGGTCGACGTGACCGTGCCGATCCTGGTGGACGGACGAGCGACCGAGTTCGCCTACGACTTCACCTTCGGCGCCGACGGCACCCTGGTGTCGGCCGCCGGGGTGAGTTTCGCGCTGTCGGCCGTGGGTGCGTACCCGCTGATCTCGCCGGCGGCCGGCGTCGACCAGATCAGCGCCCAGCTCTACGTGAGCGAGGCCTTCGCCGGCGGGTTGGCGACGCCGATGCTCGGCGCCACCGCCACCCCGCCGTCCGCGGGCGCGGGGTCGACGTCGCCGGTCGGGGCCAGCGACTCCACGTCGCCGACCTCGACGCCCCCGGACACGACGCCGACCACGGCGGACGCTACCACCACGACGATGCCGCCGGTCGTGGTGAACCTCACCGACGAGTCCACCCAGTACGGCGCGTACTCGATGACCGACGGGTCGACGCTGCTGCTGCCGGTCTACGTCTACACCGGTGACGTGGTCGACCAGGGCTGGCAGGCGAGCTTTCGCGTCGTGCCGGTCGACCCGGCCTACCTCGATCTCTCGATGGTGGTGAGCCCCCGGATCTACTAGCCGCGCCCCGTAGTCTGGACGCGTGGCCATGACCTTGACGTGGGAGGGCCCGGTCGCCCTCGTGCGCTGGGACGACGGGGAGAACCGCGTCAACCTCGACTCGCTGGCCGCGCTGCACGCCCTGCTCGACGAGGTGGAGGCCGTCGGGGGCCCGCTCGCCCTGGTCGTGACCGGCGAGGGGAAGTTCTTCTCCAACGGCCTGGACCTGGAGCGCTTCGGCGCCGACCCCGTGGAGATGGGCGCCACCCTGGAGGAGTTGCACCGCACCGTGGCGCGACTCTTCCTCTTCCCCGCCTACACGGTGGGCGCCATCAACGGCCACGCCTTCGCCGCCGGGGCGCTGCTGTCCTGCGCCCTGGACTACCGGGTGATGCGTGAGGACCGGGGATACTGGTGCATGAACGAGGCCGACATCGGCCTGGCCCTCGACGAGAAGCTGGCGGCCATCCTCTTCGCCCGACTGCCGCGCGCGACGGTGCTCCACGCCATCCTGACCGCGCACCGCTTCACCGCGCCCGAGGCGCTCGCCGAGGGCATCGTCGAGGCCACCGCGCCCGCGGGGGAGGTTGTTGCACGCGCCGTGGAGGTCGCCGCGGCCCAGGCCGGCAAGCACCGCGGAGCCCTGGCGGCCCACAAGCGCGTGGCCTTCGCCGACGTGGTGGCGGTCCTGGGCTACCCGGTCGCCTAGATCCAGCCCTGGTCGCGCGCGATCTGCTCGACATCGCCGATCCGCATGCCGGAACGGTGCTGGAGCGTGCGGATGAGGCCGCCGGCCTCGTAGAGCGACTCGTGGGTCCCGGTGTCCAGCCACGTCGTGGCGCGCGACAGGACCTGCACGCGCAGTTCGCCGCGCTCGAGGTAGGCCAGGTTGAGCGTTGTGATCTCGAGCTCCCCGCGTGCGCTCGGGGTGAGCTCGTGGGCCAGCTTGACCGCCTTCTCGTCGTAGAAGTAGATCCCCGGCACCACGTAGTCGCTCCGGGGCCGGGCGGGCTTCTCCTCGATCGAGAGCACCCGGCCGCCCTCGTCGAACTCCACCACGCCGTAGCGCGAGGGGTCCCGCACCTGGTAGGCGAAGATCAGCGCGCCCTCGACGTCGACGTTCTCGCGCAGGTGCGTCCCGAGGCCCGGTCCGTAGAAGAGGTTGTCGCCCAGGATCAGCGCGCACTTGTCGCCGTCCAGGAACCCCTCGCCCAGGATGAGCGCCTCGGCCAGGCCGTTGGGGCTGGTCTGGACGACGTAGGAGATGGTGAGTCCCAGGTGCGACCCGTCACCGAGCAGGCGCCGGAAGGCGTCCTGGTCGTGGGGCGTCGTGATGAGCAGGATCTCGCGCAGCCCGGTGAGCATCAGCGTGCTCAACGGGTAGTAGATCATCGGCTTGTCGTAGATCGGCAGCAGCTGCTTGGAGACCGCGCGAGTGATGGGGTGCAGGCGCGTGCCGTGGCCGCCCGCCAAAATGATTCCCTTCACTCCATTAGTGTATAGAGGACCCTTCACCCTCTCTAGTGGCCGAGGTAGGCATGCGCGCAGTGATCACCGGGGCCGCGGGGTTCATCGGGTCGCGCTTCGCCGAGCTCTTCTTAGAGCAGGCCGAGCGCCTGGGCTACAACGACGTGGTGCTCTTCGACGCGCTCACCTACTCGGGCCGGCGCGAGAACATGGACGCGGCGCTGGCCGACCGTCGAGCGTCGTTCCTGCACGCGTCGATCCTGGACGCCGACTCCGTCGACCGCGCGCTGCGCGGCGCCTCGGCGGTCGTGCACTTCGCCGCCGAGACGCACGTCGACCGCTCCATCGCCGGGGCCCGGCCGTTCTTCGCCACCAACGTGCTGGGCACCCAGCAGCTGCTCGAGAGCGCGCGACGCGCAGGAGTCGGGCGCTTCGTGCACGTCTCCAGCGACGAGGTCTACGGCTCGATTCCCGAGGGGTCGTGGCGCGAGGACCACGTCCTCGAGCCGAATTCCCCGTACTCGTCGTCCAAGGCGGGCTCGGATCTGGCGGCCCTGGCCTACCACCGCACCTACGGGCTGGACGTCACGGTGACGCGCTGCTCGAACAACTACGGGCCCCGCCAGTTCCCGGAGAAGATGATCCCCCTGTTCGTGACGAACCTGCTCGACGGGCTGGGCGTCCCGCTCTACGGCGACGGGCTCAACGTGCGCGATTGGCTCCACGTCGACGACCACTGCCGCGGGGTGCTGGCCGTCTTCGAGGCCGGGCGCGCGGGGGAGATCTACAACCTCGGCGGCGGCACCGAGCTCACCAACCGCGAGCTGACGCGGCGCCTGCTGGGGCTGTGCGGCGCCGACGAGTCGCGTGTCGAGCCGGTGGCCGACCGCCTGGGCCACGATCGGCGCTACTCGCTCGACTGGTCCAAGGCGCGCGACGAGCTGGGCTACGCGCCGCGCGTCGACTTCGCCGACGGCCTGGCGGCCACCGTGGACTGGTACCGGGAGCACGAGGCGTGGTGGCGCCCGCTCAAGGGCCGGGTGGCGTGAGCGACGCGGCGCGCGCCGTCGCGGGCCTGGTGGTGCTCGACGCGCCGGTGTGGGGTGACGAGCGCGGCTTCTTCCGCGAGTGGTTCCAGCACTCGGCCCTGGAGCGCGCCGGGGTGAGATTCGAGACCCGCCAGGCCAACCTGTCGCGATCGGTGCGCGGCGTGGTGCGCGGACTGCACTACTCGACGGCGCCCGAGGGCCAGGCCAAGGTCGTCACCTGCGTCGACGGCGCGCTCGACGACGTGATCGTCGACGTGCGCGTCGGGTCACCGACCTACGGCGCGGTCGATGTGGTGTCCCTGGCCGGCGACCGGGGACGCTCCGTCTACCTGCCGGCCGGCGTGGCCCACGGCTTCTGCGTCACCAGCGAGGTCGCGACGCTGGCCTACCTGCTCTCCTCGCCCTACGACGCGGCCCGCGAGCTCGAGATCGACCCCTTCGACCCGGCGATCGGCATCGCGTGGCCGCTCTCGGGCGAGCCGATCGTCAGCGCCAAGGACGCCGCCGCGCCGTCGCTGGCCGCCCGTCGCGCGGCCGACGAGCTGCCGCTCTACCGCGGCTGAGCCGCGGGGTCGCCGACGGGTCGTTGGTAGCGTGGCCACCGTGAGCCTCGCCCCGCTGCGCGCCGTGACCTCGGCCGAGCGCGGCGTGATCATCCCCTCGACGGACCGCCTCCCGCGCGTCGAGTCCGAGGCCCAGCTGCGCGCGCTGCTGGCCAGCCTGTCGGGCGTCGACGCGGTCGGCGCCGAGGCGCGCGCGGCGAAGCTGGCCACCCGCTCGATCAAGCGATCGACCAAGCTGGCCGCACTTGACCTGGCGATCTCGATGGTCGACCTGACCACCCTGGAGGGCGCCGACACGCCCGGCCGGGTCAGCTCGCTTTGCGCGAAGGCCGTGCGACCCGACGCCACCGACCCGGGCGTGCCGTCGGTCGCCGCGGTGTGCGTCTACCCCGACCTCGTCGCCCACGCGCGCGCCGCGCTGGGCGCGTCGCCGGTGGCGGTCGCCTCGGTGGCGACCGCCTTCCCCTCGGGGCGCGCGTCGCTGGCCGTCAAGCTGCTCGACGTGCACGACGCCGTGTGCGCCGGCGCGGACGAGGTCGACATGGTCATCGACCGCGGGGCCTTCCTCTCCGGCCGGCTCGGCCGGGTCTTCGACGAAGTAGTCGCGGTCAAGGAGGCCTGCGGCACGGCGCGCCTCAAGGTGATCCTGGAGACCGGCGAGCTCGTCACCTACGACAACGTGCGCCGCGCCAGCTGGCTGGCCATGCTCGGCGGGGCCGACTTCATCAAGACCTCCACCGGCAAGGTGGCGGTGTCGGCGACCCTCCCGGTCGCCCTGGTAATGCTCGAAGCGGTGCGCGACTTCGCCGAGTCGACCGGCCAGTTGGTGGGGGTGAAGGTGGCCGGCGGCATCCGCACCTCCAAGGACGCCATCCGCTACCTCGTCGTGGTGAACGAGTCCGTGGGGTCGCGCTGGCTCACCCCCGAGCTGTTCCGCTTCGGCGCGTCCTCGCTGCTCAACGACCTGCTGATGCAGCGGGCCAAGCAGCGTCGCGGCGCCTACGTGCGCGCCGACGAGTTCAGCGGGGACTGACGTGGCCGGCGACCTAGAGACCTCCCGGCTCGGGTCGCTGCACTACGACCCGGCGCCGGAGTCGGCGGCGATCGCGCGGCTGCGCCCCAGCTACGGACTCTTCCTCGACGGACGGTTCACCGACCCCGGGTCCCACGAGCAGTTCGCCACGCTCAACCCGGCCACCGCCACGCCGCTGGCCACCGTGGCCCAGGCCGGCCCGGCCGACGTCGACGCCGCGGTGGCCAGCGCGCGGCGCACCTACGACGAGGTCTGGTCGCGCACCACCGGCGCCGAGCGCGCCAAGTACCTCTTCCGGGTGGCGCGCCTGATCCAGGAGCGCGCCCGCGAGCTGGCCGTCGTCGAGACCCTCGACAACGGCAAGCCGATCCGCGAGTCGCGCGACGTCGACGTCCCCCTGGCCGCGGCCCACTTCTTCTACTACGCCGGGTGGGCCGACAAGCTCGAGCACGCCGGCTTCGGTCCGGACCCGCGGCCCCTCGGCGTGGCCGGCCAGATCATCCCCTGGAACTTCCCGCTGCTGATGGCCGCCTGGAAGCTGGCCCCGGCGCTGGCCGCGGGCAACACCTGCGTCCTGAAGCCGGCCGAGACGACGCCGCTGACCGCGCTGGTGCTGGCCGAGATCCTCCAGCAGGCCGAGCTGCCCCCCGGCGTGGTCAACATCGTGACCGGCGACGGCGCGACCGGGGCCAGCCTGGTCGACCACGGCGACGTCGACAAGATCGCCTTCACCGGCTCGACCGAGGTGGGCCGCCTGATCCAGGGCCGCGTGGCGGGCGGCGCGAAGCGACTGACCCTGGAGCTCGGGGGCAAGGGCGCCAACATCGTCTTCGAGGACGCCCCGGTCGACGAGATGATCGAGGGGATCATCGACGGGATCTTCTTCAACCAGGGCCACGTCTGCTGCGCCGGGTCGCGCCTGCTGGTCCAGGAGTCGATCGCCGACGAGGTGCTGCGCCGGCTCATCCGCCGCGTCGACCAGCTCCGGGTGGGCGACCCGCTGGACAAGAACACCGACGTGGGCGCGATCAACTCCGCCGCCCAGCTCGAGCGGATCACCGAGATGGTGGCCGCCGGCGAGGCCGAGGGCGCCACGCGCTACACCAGCTCCTGCGCGCTGCCCGAGCGCGGCTACTGGTTCGCGCCGACCGTCTTCGCCGACGTCGCCCAGTCGCACCGCATCGCCCGCGAGGAGATCTTCGGGCCGGTCCTGTCGGTCCTCACGTTCCGCACGCCCGAGGAGGCCGTGGCCAAGGCCAACAACACGACCTACGGGCTGGCCTGCGGGGTGTGGAGCGAGAAGGGCAGCCGGACCCTGTGGGTCGCCGAGCGGCTGCGCGCCGGGGTCATCTGGGCCAACACCTACAACCGCTTCGACCCGACGAGTCCCTTCGGCGGCGTGCGCGAGTCGGGCTTCGGCCGCGAGGGCGGGCGCCACGGGCTGGAGGCCTACCTCGATGTCTGAGCGCCTCGACGTCCGCAAGACCTACAAGCTGCTGGTCAACGGCGCGTTCCCGCGATCGGAGTCGGGGCGCAGCTACGAGGTGGCGTCCGCCGACGGCGCCTTCTGGGCCAACGTGGCCCAGGGCTCGCGCAAGGACCTGCGCGACGCGGTCGTCGCGGCGCGCGCCGCCCAGGCCAAGTGGTGGGACCTGAGCGCGTACAACCGCGGCCAGGTGCTCTATCGCCTGGCCGAGATGGCCGAGTCTCGCCGGGCCGAGCTGGCCGAGCACGTGGGCTTCGCCGAGGGGCTCGACGCCGCCGGCGCCGCGGCGCTGGTTGCCCGCGCGGTCGACCGGATCGTCTGGTACGCCGGGTGGACCGACAAGATCACCCAGGTCCAGGGTGGCGCCAACCCGGTGGCCGGGCCCTTCTTCAACTTCTCCCTGCCGGTGCCCTCGGGCGTGGTCGGCGTCGTCGCCCCCCAGGAGTCGTCGCTCCTCGGTTTCGTCGACGCGGTGCTCGCCCCGGTGTGCGCGGGCAACGCGGTGGTCGCCATCCCCAGCGAGCGCCGCCCCACGCCCGCGCTACTGCTCGGCGAGATGAGCGCGACCTCGGACGTCCCGGGGGGCGTGATCAACCTGGTCACCGGGCGCACCGAGGAGCTGGCCCCGGTGCTGGCAGCGCACGAGGACGTCGACGGCCTCGACCTGGCTGGCGCGGCCGACGCCGACGTCCTGGCCGCGACCGCGGCCGCCTCGATCAAGCGAGTCCTCAAGCCGCGCGCCGGTGAGGACCCCTCGCTGCGGCGACTGCGCGCGTTCGTCGAGACCTCGACGGTCTGGCACACCATCGGCCAATGAGCCCGGATCCCTTCACGCTGGCCCGGCGCGCGGCCGACGAGCTGCGCCAGCAGAGCGGCGTCGACTCCTACGACCTCGCGGTGGTGCTGGGATCGGGTTGGCGCGAGGGCGCGGCCGCGCTGGGCGAGCCGGTGAGCGACGTGGCGACGACCACGCTGCCGGGGTTCGTCGCGCCGACGGTGGCCGGCCACAGCGGGCGCATCCTCACCGTCACGGTCGCCGGCCGACGCGTCGCCCTGGTCACCGGACGGGTCCACCTCTACGAGGGCCACTCCGTCGCGACCGTCGTGCACCCGGTGCGCACCGTGGTGGCCGCCGGGGCGACGTGCGTGGTGCTCACGAACGCCGCCGGGGGCATCGATCCGACGGTCGGGCCGGGCAACGTCGTGATGATCCGCGACCACCTCAACCTCACCGCCACCTCGCCGATGGAAGGCGCGCCGCCGCCCGAGGGCTACGGCGCGCGCTTCGTGGACCTCACCAACCTCTACGCGGCGCGGGCCCGCGCGGCGATCCGCCGGGCCGTGCCCACGATCACCGAGGGCGTCTACGCCGGGCTGCGCGGTCCGCACTACGAGACGCCCGCCGAGGTGTCGATGCTGCGCACCCTGGGCGCGACGCTGGTCGGCATGTCGACGGTCCTCGAGGCCATCGCCGTGCGCCACCTGGGCGCCGACGTGGTGGGCCTGTCGCTGGTCTCGAACTACGCGGCCGGGGTGACGTCAGGACCCCTCGACCACTCCGAGGTGCTCGAGACCGGCCAGGCGTCGGCCGCTGCCCTGGGCGCCTTGCTGTCGCGCGTGCTCCCGGCCCTGTGACGCACGACCTGCGCGCCCGGGCCGCGGCGTGGATCGCCGCCGACCCCGACGCTGCGGACCGCGCGGAACTCACCGCGTTGCTCGACGCCGGTGATGAGGCCGAGCTGGCGCGGCGCTTCGCCGCGCCGCTGAGCTTCGGCACGGCCGGCCTGCGCGGACCGGTCATGGCCGGACCCGCCGGGATGAACCGACTGACCGTGCGCCGCGCCACCCAGGGCGTCGTGGCGTGGCTGGGCGAGATCGGCGTCGATCCCGCGCGCGGGGTCGTCGTCGGTCGAGACGCGCGGCGCGGTTCGGAGGCCTTCAACGACGAGGTCGTCGCCGTCCTGCTCGGCGCGGGCGTCCCCGTTCACGAGATGCCCCGTCCGCTGCCCACCCCCTTCGTCGCCTTCGCGGTGCGGGCCTTGGGCGCCGCGGCCGGCGTCATGATCACGGCCAGCCACAACCCGCCGATGGACAATGGCTACAAGCTCTACGCCGCCGACGGCGCGCAGATCATCCCGCCGTCCGACGAGATCGTCGAGCGCCACTCCGCCCGGGCCGGGACGCCCGTGATGGGCGACCGCGGCGGCCCCCGGTATCACCGGCTCGGCGAGGAGCTCCTGGCCGACTACCGCGACCACGTGGTCGCGCGATTCGGCGGCCCCAGCGACCTCGTGATCGCCTACACCCCGCTGCACGGCGTGGGCGGCGCGCCCGTGATCGAGCTGCTCGCGGCCGCGGGGTTCGCCAATGTCCACGTCGTCGAGAGCCAGTTCGCGCCCGACGCCGCGTTCCCGACCCTGCCCTTCCCCAACCCCGAGGAGCCGGGGGCCCTGGACCAGGCGCTCGCGACGGCCGACCGGGTCGGCGCCGACCTGGTGCTGGCCAACGACCCGGACGCCGACCGGCTCGGCGCGGCGGTGCGCGACCGCGGTGCGTGGCGCCCCCTGCGCGGCGACGAGATCGGCTGGCTGCTGGCCTCGTCGCTGCTGCCCGGCGCCGGGCCCGACGATGTGGTGGCCACGTCACTGGTGTCCTCGACGCTGCTCGGGGCGATGGCCCGCGACGCCGGCGTGGCCTACGCGACGACGTTGACCGGTTTCAAGTGGGTCGCCCGGGCGGCCGGCGCCGGGGTGCTGCGCTTCGGCTACGAGGAGGCGCTGGGATTCGCCGTCGATCCCCTGGTCGCCGACAAGGACGGCATGTCGGCGGCGCTGGCCCTGGCCCGGCTGGCCGACGACCTCGCGCGCGAGGGCCGTTCCCTGGTCGACCGGCTCGACGAGATCGAGGCGCGCTTCGGCGTTCACGCCGGCGCGCAGGTGTCGGTACGCGCCGAGGGCGCGGCCGGCCTGGCGGCGATCGCCGCCGTGGTCGCGCGCCTGCGCGCAACGCCGCCCACCCGCCTCGGGGGACTCGACGTCACCGAGGTGATCGACCTGAGCGATGGCTGGCACGGCCTGCCGGCCACCGAGGGAGTCTGGTGGCGTCTCGGCGAGGCCGGACGGGTGGTGGTGCGCCCGTCGGGCACCGAGCCCAAGCTGAAGGCCTACCTCGAGGTCGTCGAACCGGCGGATTCCGCCCTCGGGGAGGCGCGCGTGAGGGCGCGGGCCCGGCTCGACGCGGTACGCCGCGACGTGGAGAGCCTGACCCGCCTCTAGTCCCTGGCCCGAGGTGAACGATCCGTGACGTCGCGGACTCTCGGCCCGGCGAGCTAGACCTGAACGCCATTATGGACGCCGGGAGGGGGCGTGGTGGTAGACAGCCCTCATGCCCGCTCTCTTACCGACCCGTCCCTTCCTCACCCGCCTGGCAGTCACCACGATTGCCCTCGTCCTCGTCGTGGCGGGCGGCGTCGGCGCGGCCGATTCGGCGTTCTCGTCCGCCCACACCGTCACTGGCCTGCCGGCGCTCAACGTCGACGGCGCGGCGACGATCGACGACCTCTCCTGCTCGTCGAATGGCAACTGCGGGGCGATCGGCACGTACCTCGACGGCACCCGCCTCACCCAGGGCTTCGTGGTCAACGAGACGAACGGCACCTGGGGGGCCGCCGAGGAGATCCCCGGACTGGGCGCCCTGAACGCGGGCGGAACGGTCGGCGACCTGCTCTCGATCTCGTGCCCGGCCAGCGGCGCCTGCACCGCGGCGGGCTACTACACCGACAACGTCGGCTCGCACCAGACGTTCCTGGTCGACGAACACTCGGGCACGTGGGGCACGGCCGTCGCGCTCCCGCGCAGTGGCGCCCTGCCGATCAATCTTCCCGCCGTGCCGTACGCCCTGTCGTGCGCCGCGCCCGGTGAGTGCGTGGCCGGGGGTAACTACCTCAACGGCACCCAGACCGCGACGGAGTCGTGGGTGGCCACCGAGTCGGCGGGCAGCTGGTCGGGGGCGATCGAGCTGCCCGGATCCGGGGCCCTCAACGCGGGCGTCGGAGGGGCCCTGCTCTCGCTGGCCTGCCCCGCGGTCGGGGCGTGCACGGCGGTCGGGTTCTACACGGACTCGTCCGGTCAGTTCCAGGGGTACGTCGCCAACGAGGCGTCGGGCACGTGGGCAGCCGCGCAACCGATACCCGGGCTCGTCACCCTGAACTCGGGGGGCGCGGCGATCCCGTCGCAGGTCGTGTGCAGTTCGGTGGGTCGTTGCGCGATGGGCGGTGGCTACACGATTACCGGTGGGTCCAGTGAGGCATTCGTCGCTGACGCCATCGGTGGCGTCTGGGGCAACGCGATCGAGGTGCCCGGGAGTGGCGCCCTGAACACGGCCGGCGACGCCTTCATCAACTCCATCGCGTGCCCGAGCAACGGTTCATGCGAGGCGGTGGGGTTCTACAGTCCCACGTCCAAGTCCGAATCCGAAGCGATGGTCGTCAGCGAGACCGGTGGCGTGTGGGGCAACGCCTTCGAGATGCCCGGATCGATTCAGTTGAACACCGGAAACTTCTCCTCGGCCTACACGGTGTCGTGCGTCGCGGCGGGTGACTGCCGGGCCGTCGGACTGTACACGGACGGGTCCAACAACTCGCAAGCCTTCCTGTCCGCCGAGACCGGCGGCGTGTGGAGCTCCACCGTCGAAGCCCCCGGGACCGCGACGCTGAACGTCGAGGGGGACGCCTCGCTCAACGTGGTCTCGTGCACCTCTGACGGAAACTGCAGCGCCGGAGGCCAGTACAAGGACGGCGCCGGGTTCGTGCAGGCGATGGCGCCCTTCGTGCAATCCGAGGGTTTTGAGGAGATCGCGGGGAAAGCGCGCAATTGCAT
>JBIOFE010000009.1:0-76620 GCA_044446745.1 Acidimicrobiales bacterium | reverse complement strand
GTCGATGAGTGCTCCCAGATAGCCACCGTCGGCCCAGATGATTTGCAGCCGTCCATACATACTCGCCAATCCCTTGATCAAAGGCCGAGCGGCGTCACGGTCTTGCACAGCCGCAGGAGTGATCATCATGGCCAGAATCAAGCCCAGGCAGTCAACGGCCACGTGGCGCTTGCGCCCCGAGATCTTTTTGCCCGCATCATAGCCGCGTTCTCCCGCTTGATCGGGTGTTTTGACCGACTGACTGTCCACAATGGCGGCGGTGGGCGCCACCGTGTCGCTGGGTCTCGCCTCGACGGCGCCGACGACCACGTCGGTCGCCTCGACGACGCTGGCGGCCACGACCACCACCCTTTCGCCGGCGACCGTCACGCTGTCGGCGGTCGGCGACACCGAATTGGGCGACACCCCCCAGCTCCCGGCCAACCCGACGGCCTACCTGGCCCCGATGCGCGCGCCGCTGGCCGCCCCGATCGTCTTCGGCAACCTTGAGGGTGTCATGTTCAACGGCGCCGGGGGCTCTAAGTGCGGGCCCGACTCCACGGAGTGCTACGCCTTCCGCGTGCCGAGCACCTACGCCGCGGTCTACCGGGCCACGGGCTTCACCGTCCTCAACAGCGCCAACAACCACTCGCACGACTTCGGCAACCCCGGGGTCCTCTCGACGTCGGCCGCGCTCCACGCGGCGGGCCTGGCCCAGGCCGGGCTGCCCGGTCAGATCCCGATCGTCCACGACGGGCCGGTCTCGGTCGCCTTCGTCGACTTCGCGCCCTACGCGGACACCAACGACATGCTCGTGCCCGCCATCGCCGCCGCGCTGATCCGCCACGCGCACACCCGCGCCGACGTCGTCGTCGTGTACATGCACTCGGGCGCCGAGGGCTCGGCGGCCGACCACGTGACGCGTCAGAGCGAGTACTACGTGGGCGAGAACCGCGGCAACCCCTACGCCTTCGCGCACTTGGCGATCGACGCCGGGGCCGACCTGGTGCTGGCCAGCGGACCGCACGTGCTGCGTGGCATGGAGTTCTACCGCGGGCACCTCATCGCCTACAGCCTCGGGGACTTCGCCAACTACTACGACTTCGGGGGCGGGGGCGACCTGGCGCTGTCGGGGATCCTGCACGTGACGCTGCGCGCCGACGGCTCCTTCGTCGCGGGGCACTTCACCTCGCTGGTGCTGACCGCGTCGGGCCAGCCGCACGCGGACCCCACGCGCGCGGCCGCGGCCTTCGTCAACCGCCTCTCGAGCCAGGACTTCGGCGCGGCGGCGGCGCGCATCGGCGCCGCCGGGGCGATCGCGCCGCCGCGCTAGCAGCCGCCCGGCGGGCCGGGGACGCCCCGGCCGGTCTCGTAGCCGGCGACGGTCCCGACGTTGCGCGGCCGCGGGTTCGGCCCCAGGTGCACCACGTACCAGACGCCGCGCCACGAGATCAGCGAGAAGACCGCCACCGAGAAGACCCGGTCGCCGTGGCGGTACACCAGGCGCACCCCCGGCAGGTGCCAGTAGCCGATCAGGTTCTCGCAGTACCCCGGACGGATCCACGCGGCGTCGGCGTGGACCGCCTCGACGCCCACGAAGGTCGGCGCGCCGCCGCGGGCGACGAGCAGGTGGTAGGCGCCCAGATCCAGGTCGTAGAAGCCCAGGAGGCGACCGGTGAAGTCGCCCGGGGGATCGGGGATCAGCCCGGTCTTCATTCGAATGTAGGCGCTCTCGGGGAAGAAGACCTTCCAGCCCAGGGGCACGTCGTCGCGGACGATCGCCTGCCAGAGCACCGCCATTTGGTGATTCAGCGCGGCTCCGGTGGCCGGCTCGGCGGTGGTCTGGGGCAGACGGCCCGGGTCGACCAAGGTGGTCGGGTCCGCGCCCGCCGCGACCGTCGCGCTCACGGCGACGAACGCGGCGGCGCACACGACACGACGCACGCAAGTCGCGCTCACTGCGTGCGGTCGAACTCGCTCCATGACCCCCCTTCGCAGGGTAGGTGAAACAAGGCGCAATGTTAGGGTTGAACGGTGACGCCAGCCAGGAGACGCGTACGCCACGCCCGCGTCATCCTGACCCCCCGGCAGGTCTTCCTGGGCTTCTTCGCCCTGTCGTTCGTGGCCCTGGCGTGCTGGTCCTTCGCCGATCCGCTGGTGGCGGCCCCCGACGAGCAGGCCCACATGATCCGCGCCTACGCCATCGATCACGGTCAGCTGGGCCACCAGGTGCCGGGTTCGGACCGGGCCCTGGTCGACGTGACCGTGCCGACGTCGGTCAACTTCACCAAGGCCTACCCCCGGTGCTTCCAGTTCCGCGGGTCGGTGTCGGCGTCGTGCGCGCCGGCCTTCGACACGTCAACCGCGCCGGTCGTCACCGACACCTACGTAGGCCACTACCCGCCGCTCTACTACATCCTCGTGGGGACCGGCTCGTGGTTCTCGGCCCACGCGTCCGGGCTGTACCTGATGCGCCTGGCTAGTTCGCTCATCTGCGCCGTCATGCTCGGCCTCACCGCGTACGTGATCGCGCGCTGGAGCAGGCGCCGCGTCCTGGCCGCCGGGGTGGCCGTGGCCATGACCCCCATCACGTGGTTCCTCGCCGCCTCGGTCAACCCCAGCGGATTCGAGATCGTGACCGCCATCTGCCTGTGGACCGCCCTGGCGGTCTTCGCGGCGGACTACGTCGAGCACCCCCCGCGGGCCCTGGTGGCCATCGTCGGTGCGGTGGGGTCGGTGCTGGTGCTCATTCGGGGTCTCTCGCCGCTGTTCGTGGTGATCATCGGGGCGGTGATCGCGGTCGCGGTGGGCCCGCGGCGGTTGTGGTCCCTCGCGCGACGCCGACGCGACGTCCAGCTGGCCGCGGGCGCGATCGTGCTCGCCGGGCTCATCGCGGCGGCGTGGATCTTCACCCAGCACACCCTCAACATCGCGCCCGACGGCGCGAAGGTCGCGCCGGGCACCTCGGAGTACGAGATCATGCGCATGGTCGCTCACCACGTGCGCGACTGGATCCGCCAGGCGATCGGCGTCATGGGGTGGCTCGACACGCCGATGCCGCACTGGTTCTACGACCTCTGGTACCTGATGATCGCGGTGCTCTTCGGCGGCGGCCTGGTGCTGGGCTCGTGGCGGGTCCGGCTGGCGCTCGTGGGCACCGCGGTGCTGAGCGTGCTGGTGCCCTTCGTGCTCGTGGTGCGTCAGGTCCACCAGCTCGGCATCGTCTGGCAGGGCCGTGACCTGATGCCCCTGGCGGTGGGCGTGCCGATCCTGGCCGCCGGCGTGTGGTCGCGCTCGCGGCCCTCGCGACAGCTCCAGCGCAGCGTCAGCGTGGGCCTGGTGGCGACGGTCGCCCTGCTCACCATGGGCGCCTTTTACCTGAACCTGCGGCGCTACGCGGTGGGTCGGTCCGGCTCGCGACTGTTCTTCCTGCACGCGGGCGGCTGGTCGCCGCCCACCGGCTCCTTCGCGACGCTGGCGGTCTACGGGATCGCCACCGCGCTGCTGGCCGGCGCGACGATCGTCTGGCTGCTGAGCTCACGGCCGACCGACGACGCGTTCTCCTCGTCCTAGGCGCCTCGCCCCGGGGGCTCGCGAGGGCCACCGGTAAGATGGGCCGACCCCGGTGCCGCGTCGAGGGGCCGAAGAAGGGGATCTGCCACCGTGCCACTGACACCCGCCGACCCGGACCCGCCCGCCGGTCGGGGTCCGGCGCCGTCCGGCGACGGGCACCGCGAGGAACTGGTGCGCCTGCGCGAGACGGTCCGGGTCTTCGAGCTGACCTCGGCCCACAACGAGATGATCGCCGAGCAGTTCCGCCAGCTCGGTCGCTCGCGGCTCTTCCCCCTGGCGGTCCTGCTGCTCAAGGCCGACAACGTCGCCGAGCGATTCCTGCGCCGGCGCCTGGGCCGGGTCCCGGTCGACCGCCCGGTGGGGTCGCCCGAGGGCCCCGCGGCGCCGGGCTCGCCGGGGCGGGACCCGTCCTCGGGCGCGCTGACCCTGGTGAAGGGGTACCGGCTGTTGGTGCACGCCCTGGCCGTGCTAGTGCGCGGCCACGCCGCCGCCGGTCCGGCGGCGCAGTTCGAGGCCGATCCCTACGGGCAGTGGAACGAGAGCTTCGCCAAGTTCGACGACGAGCTGCGCCGGCGACTGACCCTGCGCGCCGGCCTGATCGAGGACCCGCCCACGCTGTCGGTCGTCATGGCCGCCTACAACACCGACCGGGGCTACCTGGCGCAGGCCATGGAGTCGGTGCTCGACCAGGTCTACGACCGCTTCGAACTGATCGTCGCCGACGACGCCTCGACCGACCCGACCGTGCGCGAGGTGGTCGAGGGGTACGCGCGGCGCGACGCGCGGGTGCGCCTGGTCACGCGCGAGGAGAACGGCGGGATCTCGGCCGCGTCCAACTCGGCGATCGCCGCGGCCACCGGGGAGTGGCTGGTCTTCATGGACCACGACGACACCCTGACGCCGTGGGCCCTGCTGCACGTGGCCCTGGCCATCGAGTCGAACCCGTCGGCGCAGCTGCTCTACTCCGACGAGGACAAGCTGCGCGAGCGCGGGCGGCTCTTCATGCCGTACTTCAAGAGCGACTTCGACCCGTTGCTGTTGCTGGGCCAGAACTACGTCTGCCACCTCACGACGGTGCGCCGCGGGCTGGTCGAGCGCCTGGGCGGCCTGCGCAGCGAGTTTGACGGCGCCCAGGACTGGGACCTGGTGCTGCGCGTGGACGAGGCCATCGAGCGCCGTGACGTGGTGCACATCCCGCTGGTCCTCTACCACTGGCGCAGCCACGAGGGCTCGACCTCCAAGACCTCCGACGCCAAGCCCTGGGCCCTGGACGCCGGCCGGCGCGCGGTCGCCGCGGCGCTGGCGCGCCGAGGGGTCGCTGGCGAGGTGTTCGAGGTGGAGGGCACCGGCTTCGCCGAGGTGCGCTTCGCCCTGCCCGACCCGGCGCCGCGCGTCTCGATCCTGATCCCGACGCGCGACGGCCGGCTGCTCGAGCGCTGCGTCGACTCCGTGCTCGAGCGCACGACCTACCCCGACTACGAGCTGGTGATCATCGACAACGGTTCGGTGGAGCGCTCCACCGACCGGTACCTGGCGCGCCTGGGCGAGCGGGTGCGCGTGCTGCGCGACGACCGGCCCTTCAACTACTCGGCGCTGCACAACCACGCGGTGCCCCAGACGACCGGCGAGGTCCTGCTGCTGCTTAACGACGACACCGAGGTCCTCGAGGGCGAGTGGCTGGCGGCGATGGTGGCCCAGCTGCTCCAGCCGGGGGTCGGGGCGGTCGGCGCGAAGTTGGTCTACCCCGACGGGCGCGTCCAGCACGCCGGGGTGCTCCTCGGACCCAACGCGCTGGCTGGGCACGTCGGGCAGTTCCAGTCGCGCCACGACAAGGGCTACTTCGGGCGCATGGCCCTGGCCTCGGAGTTCCAGGCGGTGACCGCGGCCTGCCTGGCGGTGCGCCGGGCGACTTGGGACCGCCTCGGCGGGCTGGACGAGAGCCTCCGGGTGGCCTTCAATGACATCGACTTCTGCCTGCGCGTCCAGGCGGGCGGTGAGCGGGTCACCTACACGCCGCGCGCCGAGCTGGTCCACCACGAGTCGGCCTCGCGCGGCGACGACCAGTCCGGCCCCAACTTCGCGCGCTTCATGCGCGAGGTGCTGTGGATGCGCGATCGCTGGGGGCTCCAGATCCTCCACGACCCCTACTACAACCCCAACCTGGCGCGCGGCCACCGGCTCTTCGAGCTGGCCTACCCCCCGCGGGTCTCGCCGTGGTACACGGGCATCGAGTAGATGGCTGAGGGCGGGCGCGGCGACGCGCCGCGCGAAGGCCCGCCCGGGGCGCCGCCCGACGCCGTCTCCATCGCCGAGGCGCGGCGTCGCTGGATCCGCTTCCGCGCCGAGGTCTGGCTGACGTTGGCCGAGGTCCGCGGCCAGCGCGGTCGCGTGGCGCTGCTGCGTCGACTGCGGCCGGGGTCGCCGGCCTTTCGTGTCGTGACGGGCGTGGCTGGTCCGCTGCTGGCGCTGCGCCGCCGTCTGCGCGCATCCGGGAACGCGCCGACGACCGCGCGGTCCTTTCCCCTGGGGGCGGAGCCGCCCGCGTCCGTCCCGCGACTCGAGGCCGCCGTCAACGACGTGGCGACACTGGTCATCGACGGCGACGATCCGACGTCGGCGATCGCGCGGGCCAACGATCTGGTCGCCGGGGACGGGTGGCTCCTCGTGCTCGACGCCGGTGACCGGCTCCTGGCGGGGGCCCTCAACCTTATGGCCTTCACTGGCGCGCGCTACGACGCGCACGTCGTCTTTGGCGACCAGCGCACGCTCGATCCGTCGGGTTCGGTTACGGCGGTAGCCCGGCCACGCTCGGCCGGGTGGGTGTCACTGCTCAGTTACGACGCCACCGGTCGCGCGCTTCTCTTCTCGCGGGCGGCGCTGCGCGGCGTGGGAGGCTTCGACCCGGCGGCGGGCTGGGCGTTTCGTCACGACGCCGTCGTGCGCCTGGTCGAGGCGGGGGCCACCGTGGGCTCGGTGGCCGAGGCCGTCGTCGTGGCCGCCCCCGAGGACCCCCGCTACGCCGCGGCGCTGCCGGGGGTCACGGCGGCCGCGCTGCGCCGGTGCGCCGGCGGGGGCCGGGCCGAGCTGGACGACGTGACGCCGGGACTGGTGCGCTGGCGCGTCGACCCGCCCTCGTCCTGGCCGAGGGTGTCGATCGTGATCCCCACGCGCGACCGCCTGGACCTGCTGGCGCCGTGCCTCGCGGAGCTCGAGACGCGAACGACCTACCCCGACTACGAGGTCGTCATCGTCGACAACGACTCGCGCGAATCGGCGACGAAGCGCTTCTTCACCGAGACCCGCCACCGCGTGGTGGCCGCGCCGGGGGAGTTCAACTACGCGCGGGTCATCAACCGCGGCGTCGCGGCCAGCACCGGCGACGTGGTGGTCACGCTCAACAACGACGTCACGATCACCACCGACGACTGGCTCGAACAGATGGTGGGCGTGGCGTCGCTGCCCGGCGTCGGGATCGTCGGCGTCTACCTGGAGGACCCGGCGGGCCACTCCCTGCACGAGGGCGTCGCGATCGCCCCCTACCCCCAGCACCTTCGCCGCGACCGCAACTACGTGGTGCCCGACGCGTTCCTGGGGGCCACCCGGGAGGTCAGCGCGGTCACCGGCGCCTGTCAGATGGTGCGCCGGTCGCTGTTCGAGGAGCTGGGCGGCTTGGACGAGACCCTCGCGGTGGTCCACAACGACACCGATTTCTGCCTGCGGGCCCAGCGACTGGGCCACCGCGTCGTCTACGTCGCCTCGGTGAGGCTGGTGCACGCCGAGAGCTCGTCGCGCGGTCGCCTGACGCCGCCGGCGGACATCGAACGATTCATCGCGCGTTGGGACGTCTTCGGGTCGCTGGGCGACCCGTGGTTCCCCGCGCGCTGGGAGCTGATCGGCGACGTGATCCGCTGGCGTCGACGGGGCGAGGGCGCCGATCGCGAGGCCGGATCGGCCGCGCGGGCTTAACGGACCTCGGTCACCGGCGGGCGCAGGACCAGCGTGCCGGCGATCTTGTCGTGCAGCGTCTGGTTGCGCTTGTCCCAGGCGGGCCACAGGAGGTCCACCAGCAGCGGGATGAAGAACAGGAACGCGACGACCGCGTGGTGGGTGTTCTGGGCCGTCTGGGCCGCGTTGGGGTGCAGGTACCGCGTGTAGTGGTAGATCGTCGCCACCAGGTCGACGACGCAGTAGAGCGCGGTGCGCTGGGCGGCCTGGGCCAGGGTCACCGGCTGCAGGTCGCCGGCGTTGACGCACCGGACGCGCGCCACCATCATCCCGAAGGTCTGGCCCCTCATCCGCGAGAGAAGGAACGTGGCGTAGGCGAAGACCACGGCGACGTTGATCAGCGACAACGTGTAGAAGCTGAGACTGGTCGAGCGCAGGGGGAGGTTGATCGCCAGGCCCAGGATGATGTTGTCGATGAGGAAGCCCAGCACGCGCCACCAGTAGCCGGCCAGCGGCGGGCCGGCGACCCGGGGCGGGTCCATCGGGAAGTACGGCAGGGTGCCCGGCTCCGCGAAGCCCCCCGAGGTCGCCGTGCCGCAGTGGGGGCAGAACTGCTGGCCGGGCACCTCCTCAGTCCCGCAGTTGGTGCAGTAGGCCACCGAATCCCCTCTCGTCGTGTCGGCGCGCTGTCACGTCAGAACCTACGCCAGGATCGCGATCGTGATGAGCACGGCGTCGAAGAGGAAGTGGGCCAGGATCGGCCGCGTCAGACGGTGATGCTTCTGGAACGAGCGCGTCACCAGGAAGCCGAACGGGATCGTCAGCAGGAAGCCGAGGCCGTAGTAGAGGTGGTAGCTCGTGCGCAGCGTCAGGCTCAGGAGCAGCGAACTGCGGGGGGTCCACCCGAGTTGCCCGAGCCGCGTGACGAGGTACCCGTTGACGAGCACCTCCTCGGTCACCGCCGTCACCGCGGAGATGAAGACGCCCTCGATGACGTAGTACTTGGGTTCGTGGGACACCGACACCGAGGTGATCCACCCGTGGTGGTGCACCAGCAGGCCGGCGAAGGGCAGCAGCATCGCCACCTCGAGCCCGAAGGCCGCCGCGCCGATGCCCAGCGCGGGGAGGAGGTCCCGTGGGACGTGGCGCACGCCGAGACCCAGGACGGACGGGGTCTGGCCGGTGCGCGCCAGGAGGAAGAGCGCCAGGGGCACCACCGACAGCACTGGGACGTAGGCCAGCATGCCCAACAGCATGTTGAGCACCGGGTGGGAATGGACGATGACGGGGAAGCGCGCGATGTCCGCGACGCCGGTGACGTGCGCGGCCAGGACGAGCACCGCGCTGATGACGCCCGACACCAGGAACGCGAACATCACGAGGCGCGTCTCCCACGCCAGCATTCGCCGGGCGTGGCCCTCGGGCAGCACGGTGACGTCGGGGGGCGCCGCCCGGGAAGCGAATCGCCACCGGCGTACGTGAAGCGCCGCGGTCGCGGTGGCCGTCGGCTCGGCGGCCGTCATCGGATTCTGTGGCTCAATCGCGAGCAGCGCCGGCGCCGGTGACTCGTCGGCGAGCGATGCGTTGTCCGACGTCGGACGGCCGCACACGGCGCAGAACCTACCGGTGACGCGTGTTCCACAGCGCGGGCAGTAGTTCACGGTGCTCCCAGATCACCGGGCGCCGTCGCGCGGGCGAACGCTGGCACTATAGCCCTGGCCGACTGCACTTCCCGGGTCCCACTGCGCCGATCCGCACGCGATGCACACGACTCGCGTCGACGTCGCTTTTCATCCCGGGCGAACCGTGGACCCGTTCCTAGGATGACGGCGTGGACCTCGAATTGACGGCCAAGGCGTTCCTGATCACCGGTGGCACGGACGGGCTGGGCCTGGCGCTGGCCGAGCGATTGGTCGCCGAGGGCGCGCGCGTGGCCGTGTGCGGGCGCGATGTGGAGCGCCTGGGTCGGGCGCAGGGCCGCCTCGGTGGCGACGCCCTCTCCTTCGAGGCCGACGTGACCGACGTGGCGCAACTCGACGAGTTCCTCGACACCGCGCTGGGCCGATTCCACCGTCTCGACGGCGTCGTCAACAACGCGGGTCGCTCGGCCGGCACGTCAGTGGCGGGTTCCCGGGACGACGAGTGGCGCGACGACTTTGAGCTGAAGGTCGTCTCCGCCCTCCACCTGGTGCGCCGGGCCCTGCCCGCTCTGGCCGACAGCCGGGGATCGGTGCTGAACATCCTGGCGTTCCTCGCCCGGACGCCGCCGGCCAACTCGACGCCCAGCTCGGCGACGCGCGCCGCCGGCCTGGCGCTGACCAAGGCCCTGGCCAACGAGGTCGGTCCTCGCGGGATCCGGGCCAACGCCATCCTCATCGGCCTCATCGAATCGGGCCAGTGGACCCGCCGGGCCGAGGCCAACGGCACCACCGTCGAGGAGTTTTACGCCGCGACGGCGCGCGCGACCCCGATTCCGCTGGGCCGTTTCGGACGCCCGGAGGAGTTCGCCGATCTCGCGAGCTACCTTCTGTCGGAGCGCGCGAGCTACGTGACCGGGGTTGGCGTGGCCCTCGACGGCGGGTTGTCGCCCGCCATCTGACTCAGCCGTCGAAGGCCGCCTGCAGTCCGGCGCAGTCGAGCTTGACCATGGTCATCATCGCGTCGCGCACCCGGGCGGCCCGCTCGCCGTCGGGGTGGCTCATCAGTTCGCCGAGCAGCTTGGGAATGATCTGCCACGAGACGCCGAAGCGGTCCTTGAGCCATCCGCACCGGTCGGCCCGACCGCCCTCGAGCAGGGCGTCCCAGTAACGGTCGACCTCGGCCTGGTCGTCGCAGCTCACGAAGAGTGAGACGGCCTCGGTGAAGGGGTGGTGGGGGCCACCGTTGAACACCATGACTTCGAGATTGAGAATCCTCAGCGTGCCAATGACCAGTCGCCCGCCGGGTAGGTCGGCGAAGGGCACGCGTGAGAGCGAAACGACCTCGGAATCATCGAAGACCCGTTGGTAGAACTCCAGGGCCTCCTCCGCCGCTTCGTCGAACCAGAGGAACGGGTAGAGGCTCGTCACACCCGGTGACTATAAAGTGACGCCGACCGGACATCAACCCGACGAGGAGACCCCGATGAGTCGCGTCAGCAACTACCTCAACTTCAACGGCAACGCCGAGGAGGCCTTCGCCTTCTACGCCCAGCTGTTCGGGACCGAGCTCACGGGCCCGATCGCTCGCTTCCGCGACATGCCCGCGAACGTCGAGATGCCGCCGCTGCCCGACGAGGAGCTGGACCTGGTCATGCACGCGGAGCTGCCGATCCTGAACGGCTTCGTGCTGATGGCCACCGACCTCATCTCCTCGATGGGGTCGGTACGGCCGGGCAACAACGTGTCGATCAACCTCGAGGTTGACACGAAGGAGGAGGCCGACCGCCTCTACGACGCGCTCTCGGTGGGCGACCCCGACGTGCCGGGCATGCGCCAGGAGTTCTTCGGCTACTGGGGGAGCTGCCAGGACCGCTTCGGCGTGCGCTGGATCGTGATCACCGGCAACTAGGCCGCCGCAACGTCGTCCGGGACCCCTGACAAGGAGATGGCGCGACGCGCGACGCATCTGTCGCACCCGTGCGAGGGGAGGGGTCGCGACGCCCGGTCATTCGATGGGCGAGTTTCCCCGGGGCGCGAAACACTGACTCCGTTCTCTAACCGCGAACCTTGGAGATGAACTGGTCGAACGCCGGCAGCCACTGCTCGGTCATCATCGTCTGTAGCTCCGGCGGCATTCCGGCGATCATGCCGTCGCGCTGTTCCGGGGTGAGCTGTTCGGCGACGAGGCCCACCATCAGCCACGGCTTGTCAGCTCGGAACGACATCATCGAGTGTGCCGGCAGTTGAGCCCACTCCTCGGGACTCAGCCACAGGCTGCACAAGGGCACGACCGTCTCCTCCTCGTCGGCCAAATGGGGCCGGAGGGTCTCGTCGATCGCGGCGATGGCGTCGACGACCGGCTGGGCGCTCTCGGCTGACGGCGCGGCGCGCCACGCGGCGATCGCCGCGCGCCCCATGTCCATCGGTTCGTACAACGTCTTGTGTTGGTCGTCGATGCGCGTCAGCTCGGCGAGCCTGTCCCCGCAGCGCGCCTCGAGCAGTGGGTAGAGGAGCTCGTCCTCGCCACTGTGGTGCACGTGCAGGAATTCGAGAACGTTTTCGTAGAACGAACCGATCGTCTCGCCCCGGTCGGCGTCGGCGCTCGTCCCGCCCACCAATCTGGGCGCTGCGTCGAGGGCGCCGAGAATCGCGCGATGGACCGCGAACATGTCCGACGTGTTGGTGTTGTAGTTTCCAGGACTCGTCATTGGAGTCCTCCCCTCGTTGGCAAAGCGCACGCGCGCCAGTTCGGGGGAGGCTACATCATCCCCGAGGAGCCGGCTCCAAGGATCCCACGGCGCGGCCGGTCTCCCCAGGGCGATGGAGAAGATCCGTGAAGGGTCAGGGATCTCCCGGTGTCGGAGGGCAAGCACCTTCTAGTCGACGCCGTTCTTGACCGGGTCCGGACTGCCGTGTTCGTGACCGTGGTCTGGATCGTCCGAAGGGTGGAGTGGAGATTGAGGAATCGGGTATGCACCGCGAAGTACCCGCGAGGATCGTCGAGGGGAATCCCTCCACTGGCCCAATGCTTGGCGGCTATGAAGCCGTCTGGTGTCATCGCGTCGGAGCACTCCTGCTCTGTCGACGCACTTCTGCTGGGTTCCCGACGGCGGCCGTAGGTGGGTGAGACGGACCTAGGGGGCGGTGTCCCGAGATCGAGCTAATGGCGCCAGGGAGCAACCTCGGTGGCTGCGTCCGGCGCCCCGATGATCTAAATACCCTGATGATGAGCGGGACCTGCGAGGCCGTCCTATTGGCGGCCGGTTGGGCCTACGTGAACTTCGCTCTCCCCGGCGCCGCCCAACCCTGCTCCGTGGCTTTGGACATGACCGCCTTGCGGGATCGGCTTCACGTCATCGTCATGCGCGGCGAGATGGCAGTATGGAGGGGTGCACGGCACCGCGATCGGGACGAATGATGATCAGGTCTCTGAGAACGGGGCGTTGATCGACAGCGGACCTTTGCCCGATCACTTCAGCCGACGCACCCAGATCAGAGAAGCGGCCCTAAACCTCTTCGCCGAGCGGGGCTACCAAGGGACGAGCATGGAGGCCATCGCTCGGCGGGTCGGCGTCCGGGCCTCCAGTCTCTACAACCACATCGATTCGAAGCAGCAACTGCTCGTCGAGATCATGATCGCCACGATGGAGGACCTCATCGCGGATTTCGAGAAGGCGACTCGCACCGGGGACCTGGTTGCCAAACTGCGCCAAGCGATGGAGGCGCACGTCCGCTACCACGCCCTCCACCAACCCGACGTGAGGGTCGGCAACGGGGAGATCTTGAGCCTCGAAGAACCCTCGCGCAGCCTGGTAGTCGGCCTACGAAGTCAGTACGCGCGAATGTGGCAGGACTTGATCGAAGCCGGGGAGAACTTGGGGGTCTTTCGGACGCCGTCGGCCCAACTGGCGACCTACGCCCTCTTAGAGATGGGCATCGGCGTCTCGCTGTGGTACCGGGCCGAGGGATCGCTTTCCCTCGACCACATTGCGGGCGTCTACGGGGACATGGCGGTCCACCTGCTCGGCCTTGGAGCCTGACCCGGCGCACGACCGCCGCGACGAGGACGGCGAGCGACCGACCCTTGTCGTGCATCCCTCCTTCGCGAAGGGTGCCTGTATTGGCGGACCCTGAAGGGTCAAATCTGCCAAGAAACCCTTGTAACTATTGGCGAATGGTCATACGCTACGATGGTTATCGCCGTTCGACGGGGCCACGCGTCGCGTCGCCCCGGAACGACGGGGAGGAGTCGGCCGTGCCACTGAAGACCCCCGGGGAGTACATCGACAGCCTGCGGGCTATCTCGATCCGCGCCTACGTGGGTGGCGAACTGGTGAAGAGCGTGGTCGACCACCCAGCCGTCTGGCCGCACGTCAATACCGTGTCGAAGACCTACGAGTTGGCTCACGTACCCGAGTATGCCGGCGTCATGACCGCGACCAGCCACCTGACGGGCGAGACCATCCACCGCTACACGCACATCTTTCAGGGTCCCGATGACCTGATCAAGAAGATCCAGATGCTGCGCCTCCTTGGGCAGGCCACCGGGACGTGCTTTCAGCGCTGCGTCGGACTGGACGCCATCAACGCCATCTATGCGGTGTCCTATGAGGTTGACGAGGAGCACCAGACCCCCTACCACGAGCGTGTCCGCGACTACCTGCGATACATCCAACGTGAGGACCTGATGGTCGCCGGCGCGATGACTGACCCGAAGGGCCATCGGATGAATAGGCCCTCCGAGCAGGCCGACCCGGACCAGTTCGTCCACGTCGTGGAGCGCCGGCCACACGGTGTGGTCATCCGCGGCGCCAAACTCCACAACACCGGCGGCATCAACTCGCACGAGATCCTCGTCTTGCCTGGTACGGGCCTGTCGCCGGGCGAGGAGGACTACGCCATCGCGTGCGCCGTGCCCTCGGACGCCGAAGGCGTCGTCTTCATCTTCGGGCGCCAGTCGAACGATTCCCGCAAGCTCGAGGCGGGCTGCGACATCGGCAACACGCGCTTCGGCGTGGTCGGCGGTGAGGCGATGGTCGTTTTCGACGACGTCTTCGTTCCGAACGAGCGCGTGTTCCTCAACGGCGAAGTCGGCGCCTGCGCCACGCTCGTTAACTATTTCGCGACGTGGCACCGGGCAAACTACGGGGGATGCAAGGGCGGAAACGCCGACGTGCTCATTGGGGCGACGGCCAAGATGACGCGGATGCTGGGCACCGACCGCAGCGCCATCGTGAAGGACAAGCTGATCGAAATGATCCACCGCAACGAAACTACGTACGCGTCGGCGATCGGCAGCAGCGCCCTGGGGTATCGGTTGCCCTGTGGATCGTTCATGGTCGACCCAATGCTCGCGAACACGGTGAAACAAAACATCACGCGCAACGTGTACGAGATTGGCCGCTTGAGTCACGACCTTGCGGGCGGCTTCCTCGCCACCATGCCCGACTCTCAATCGTTCGACCACCCCGAGATCGGCCCCTGGCTGCGCAAGTACCACACGGCCAATCCCGAGTACGACGCGATGGAGCGCGTGCGCGTCGGGCGCTACATCGAAAACATGACGAGCGTGACGACGATGGTCGAGGCAATGCACGGGGCCGGCTCGCCTCAGGCCCAGCGGATCTCAATGCTGGGTCTGGCCGACATCGAGGCCAAGATCGCCCTGGCCGACGAAGTCATCTTCGGATCCGACAGCCCCGTGGGCCCGTCACTCATCGCGGTTGACGAGACCGACGAGCTCACTCCATCCGGCTAGGTCGCTCCTGCGCTGTCAAGAGCCGCGGCCCCTCACAGGGTGACGCCGCCGTCGACCCGGATCCTTTCGCCGGTCGTCATGGAGAACTCCGGGCGGCTCAGTTGCTCGATGGCTCGCGCGATGTCGGCTCCGGCGAGGGGCCGGCCGGCGAGGTTGCGCTCCGCCGCGGCCCGCAACCGTCGCTTGTAGGAGTCGGGGAAGACGGCGCGCAGGGCCGGCGTGTCCACGGTCCCCGCCGAGATCGTGAGGGCGCGAACGCCGCGCGGCGCGAGCTCAACCGCCAGATAGCGCAGGATGTGTTCGCCCAGGGCCTTGGAGATGCCGAGCGGTCCGTAGTCGGGCAAGACGACGAGGGCTCCCTGGCTGGAGAGATAGAACAACGTGCTGCCTTCGCCCAGGATCGGGAGCAGCTCGCGCGTCAGCCAGATCATGCCCAGCGGGTTGACCTCCAGGCACCGGCGCATCTCCTCCGCGTCGATCGATAGCAGTTGTCCAGAGAGCGCGGTGACTGATCCGTAGACCATTTGATCGAGCCGGTCGGTCCGATTCTTGACCCAGGCGGCCAGGCTGACGACGCCGTCGGGCGTCCCCAGGTCGGCCTTGCACGCGGCGGCGCGTCCGCCGCGGGCCGTAATGGTCGCGACGCACTCCTCTGCGGCCTGGTCATCGGCGTGGTAGTTGATCAGCACGTCATGGCCCGTAGCGCCGAAGTGCTCGGCGATGGCCCGTCCGATCCCGGTCGACCCGCCGGCGATGAGGATTGTCATGAGGTGCCCCCGAATCAGATGGTTGGCTGCCCGTCACCAGATAACGCCCCGCGCGATGTACTCGCTGGGCATCCGGCGTCGCCAGTATGCCACCGTCGCGCCGCGATCCTCGCTTGGTCGTCGGGAGGCACCGATGGATCGTCGTCGCGCGACCGCGTTAGCTCCAGACCGCGCGGCCGGGTCGGGTGGACCGGGTATCTTCGGCGGTGCCGGGGGCGAGCCGGCGGGGGGCGACGGCGGGAGGCAGAGATGGGCTTCGTTAAGACGAGCGCCGAGATCGCGGCGATCGAGAGTCGCTTGCGCAATCCGCAGTTCCTCGACGCTCGGGTCCTGCAAATCCAGTTCGAGACGAACGCCGGCTTCGCCCGATCACTCGTGCCGCCGCCCCTTGAGGCGACCGATCCCCTCGACGTCCTCGTGCGAATCGGCCAGTATCGGAGCAACTGCGTCGGCGACTTCGCGGGTGCTGGCATCTACCTGCCTGCGCGGTTCGGTGACGTCACGGGCGTCTACGTGCTGACGATGTTCATGGACACAGACGCCGCCGTCATCTTCGGCCGTGAGACGTTCGGCGAGCCCAAGAAGTTGGCCTCCGTGAACTTCTCGTACGGGTCACGATCGGTGTCAGCCTCGGTGCGGCGCCACGGAGTCGAGCTGATCTCGGCAGCCGCCGACCTCGGCGTCGACGCGGGACCGGTGTCGTCAACCAGTTACGCGTTCAACGTCAAGTCGTGGACCGCCGCGGACGGCGAGGGACTCGAGGCGGACGCCGTCCTAACCCAAACTCGATTCGAGACGCGGCTGCGGGTGAACCAGGTGTGCGAGGGCTCGATCGCGCTGCGATCCACGGTCCACGACCCGTTGGGTGAACTGGTCATCAAGCGGGTCAAGCGGGTGAACTACTACGAGGGAGACCACTCGACGTTCGCCAAGGCCGTGGCCACTATCCCCGCGGCGACCTTCCTCCCCTATGCGTACGGGCGCAATGACGACTGGTCGGCGGCCTTCCCACGTCCGGTGTAGCCCCTGATTGCGATCAAACTACGGCGTCGGTCTCCGCACGGCACCGGTCATGAAGACCGCCATGAGGCACGACTCGGGACCCGGATTCCGCCATACGTGGCGCGTGCCGTTCTGGACGACCGTGTCGCCTGGTCCGAGGAGTTTCGAGGTCCCGTCGGTCAGCTCCAGAAGTACCTGGCCGCGGACTATGACCTCGAAATCGATGGTGTCTGTCGTGTGCATGCCGTCGGGCTCGATCAGGGCCATCATGCCAGGCATCACGGCGTCGACCTCCGCGAGGGCCACGTCGAGGTCGAGCCCTTCGGCGGCGGGCGTGTCCATCGGAGGAACGACCGAGAAGCTGAAGCGGAATCCGCCGACCGGGGGGAAGTACGACGTCGATGTCGCCATGTCGCCGCGATCCGGGAACGCGGGTATCCGATCGCCGGCCCAGATGTCGTAAAATTCCCAACCAGGTAGTAGGTCGAACCGGTCACTCTCGACAACCTCGTCGCGCACGAACATCGAGGCTCCCTCGTCGCTGTGGCCGGTCACTACTCGTCGGATTCCCACCCGACCTCCATCCCTCGTCACGGCGAACGCCCGACTCGATAGTGGTCGGGATGTTAGCAAGGGCCCCCGTGGTCGGGGTTGACGGCGTCCGGCGCTCCCTCGGGAGTGAGTGTGCCCACCCCGGACCTCGACGGTCCCCGACCGCCACGGGCGAGTTCGGCGAAGGCGACCAGCCGCCGCACGCGCTTCGGGGAATCGCGACGCTTGGTCTGACCGGGCCGCAACCCCCCGGGGGCGCAGGAGCAACGGCGGGTGAATGACCATTCATCTTGATTTACAAGGGTTGTAGACGTCTATCTGTGTATAATCGCCCAGCATGCTGGCTCTACGGTGGCACGGACGACGGGACCTCCGGCTGGAGGAAGTGGAGCTGACGTTGTCCCTAGAGCCTGACCGCGTCGAGATTGAGGTCACCGCGTGCGGCATCTGCGGCAGCGACCTGAGCGAGTACAAGGTGGGGCCCTTCGCCATCAAGCACCGGCCCCACGTACTCACCGGCCAGGCGCCGCCCGTGACGCTCGGTCACGAGTTCTCGGGGCGCGTCGTCGCTCTCGGCAGGGCAAACACGGGACTCAAGGTGGGCGACCGCGTCGCCGCTGACGCGTGTTGGCGGTGCGGGAACTGTGACGCGTGTCGCTCCGGCCTGTACAACCTCTGCCCCTCTGGAGGATCGATCGGCCTGGCGTCCGACGGTGCGTTCGCGGAGCGGGTCCGGATACCTTCGTACTGCGTCGTGCCCCTTCCGGACGGCGTAACGGACGACGAAGGAGCCCTCCTCGAGCCCTTGGCCGTCGCGATGCACGCTCTGGACCGCGGCGGCGCTCGGGCGGGCGACACCGCGATCGTGCTGGGCTTCGGACCCATCGGCGCGGCGGCGGCGGTCGTGGGACGAGCTCGGGGTCTGTCAATCCTCGTGTCGGAGCCTCACCACGGGCGGCGTGCGCGGGCGGCGGCCCTCGGGTTCGCCACCCACGCCCCGGACGGCGAACCGAGGGACATCACGCGCGAGTTGAGGCTCCTCACCGACGGCGGCGCCAATCTGGCTGTCGACTGCACTGGTGTGCCCGAGGTGACGACGATGGCCCCCGACATGACCGTGCGCGGTGGCGTCGTCGTGCTGGTCGGGCTCCCCAAGACCCCGCCCTCGTTGGACGCCGGGAAACTCGTGCTCTACGAGCGCAGTGTCGTCGCGTCGTTGGGCTACGTCCACGATCTGCCGCGAATCGCCCGCATGATCGACGCCGGCGTCCTCGACGCAAAGGGGCTGATCACCCGGAAGGTGTCGCTCGCGGACGCGCCCGAGGTGTTCGAACAACTTTCCCTAGATCCCGGCGACGAGATCAAGGTCCTCGTCGAACCCGTCGCTTCGTGATCGGAGGCCAATGACGGACATCCTGATGCCCCAGATGGGACTCTCGGTCACCGAGGGCACGATCATTGGATGGCGTGTATCGTTGGGGGAGCGCGTGACATGCGAGCAGGTCGTCTGCGACATCACGACCGACAAGACCGACGCGGAGGTCCTGGCGCCCGCCGATGGCGTAGTCCTGGAAATCCTCGCCCGTGACGGCGACGTCGTCGCGATCGGTGAGCCCATCGGCCGGATGTCAAACGACGCCCCCACGGCGGCGAAGGGCGAGGCGCCCGCCGACGCGCCCGCGACGGTGACGCCGAGGGTCGAAGAGGAGCACTCGGCACTGCCGGCGACCCCGGTGAGCGTGGAGGTGCCGCAGTTGGTCGGTGCGGGGGCCGTGCCCGGGGTCGGGACGCTTTCCGACGGCACCGACTCGGTCGCCGTGTGGCGGTCTCGTCGGGCGGTTGCCCAGATGCTGTCAGGAGCCGTCATTGACGCCGTGGGCGCCGCCGACGCGCTGCTAGAGCATCTCCCGACCAGGTCGCAGCCCGCCGCCTCCCCGATGGCCCGGCGAAGGGCCAAGGACCTCGGCATCGATCTCACCTCCGTGAGGGGCACCGGCCGGCACGGCCGGGTACAGATCCACGACGTGTTGGCGGCGTCCCGGTCGAGGGTCTCTGCCGGCACGCCCCGTTCGGCATCGACGCAGCACGTTGACTCGACGGCGTTCCCAGTCGGATATGAGGACGTGCCCCACGAGATTGTCACCACGAGCCCGCACCGACGGGCGATATCCGAGCATATGCGCCGGTCACGGATGACGTCGGCCCACATGACAACCGAGGTCGACGTCGACATGACGAAGGTGTCTCGGGTCCGCCAGATGGTGAACGCTGAGCGAGAGGCCTCGGGTCTCGGGCGCGTCTCCTACCTCGCCTTCATCGCCAAGGCCGCGACGTTGTCGCTCGCGAACTTCCCCGACATCAACGCGACATTCCAGCACGAGCGGTCCATTCACTGGAGCGAAGTCAACCTCGGCGTTGCGGTGGACACGCCGGCGGGACTCGTGGTGCCCGTGATCCGCTCAGCCGAGCGACTCGATGTCGGGCAGCTCGCCGACCGAATCACGAGCCTCGCTGAGCGCGCACGCGCGAGGAAGCTCGTGCCCGACGACCTGAGGGCCGGGACCTTCACCATCTCGAATCCCGGATCGGTTGGTGCGGTCTCCGCGCCGGCCATTATCAACCAACCCCAGGTCGCCATTCTGGGCGTCCCAGTCATCGTCAAGCGACCGTGGGTTGTGACGACCGAGGAAGATGTCGACGCGATCTCCATCCGGCTCATCCTGCGCCTCGCGGTCACCTTCGATCACCGGGCCATCGACGGCGCCGACGCCACCCGGTTCCTGGTCGAGGTTGGGGGCGGACTCGAGACGTGGGAGATCGGCGCCTACACCTGAGCCCGGTTTCGTCGGGCGCTTAACGGGGTCGATCCCTCGGCGGTCGGCGGGTGTGGCTCTCGTTCCTCGAAGCTCACCGAGGTGGCGCCGTGGTGGTCCGAAGGGCCGGCCCAACCCCTTGAAATTCCTGGCGAATCCTCATTCGTCTGTGCTATAAATCTAGCGACGCAGTTTTCGGGGTGGGCGTGCATCGTATCGCCGGGCTGCGCGATTGGGGGTGGATCTGATGGCCGGATTCGTGTGCGGGGTGGACATCGGTGGAACGTTCACCGACTGCGTACTGGTGAGCGACGAGGGGAAGGTGGCACTGGGCAAGGCGCTTTCGTCACCGACCGACTCGTTTCGCTCCGGATTCTTTGGTTCGATCGAGGCGGCCGCCGCCCAGTTCGGATTGACGGGCGACGACGTCTACCACCGAATGGATAAGCTGATCTCCCACGGCTCAACCGTTGCCACCAACATCGTGGTGGAGCGCAAGGGCGCGCGTATCGGTCTCATCACGACACGAGGCTTCGAGGACACGATCCGCATAATGAGGGGACTCGGACGTCCGACCGGCGAGTCCCCGGAGAACATCTTCCGCGTTGCGGAGACCCGCAAGCCCGAGCCCCTCGTCGCGCGCGAGGACGTGTTCGGAATCTCTGAGCGCATCGACTCCCTCGGTGGCGAGGTCGTGGCCCTCGACGAGGCCGGCGTCGCCGCAGCGGCCGAGGAGCTGGCGAGCCGCGGCGTGGACGCCATCGCCATTGCGTTCCTCTGGTCGATTCGCAACTCCGCGCACGAGGAGCGAGCCCTGGAGATCGTCAAGCGCCACGCTCCGAAGGCATTCGTGACGATCTCGTCGGAAATCTCCAAGGCGGTCGGGGAATACGAGCGCGTCATCGCCACGCTCATCAATGCGTACGTCGGCCCGGTCACGAGCCGCTATCTCCACGAGATCCAGGGCCGCCTGGACCAGATTGGCTTCGCTGGCGAGTTGCACATCATGCAGTGCCACGGTGGCATGGTGCCCATCTCGCTGGGTGCCGAGCGTCCGGTCTTCACCATCGGCTCCGGACCGGTCGGCGGCCTGATCGGGTGCGCTCGAGTGTGCGACGACCTCGGCACTCGCGACATCATCGCCTCGGACATGGGCGGGACGTCGTTCGACATCGGCATCATTAGGGATGGCTCACCTCTCGCCGCCTCCGACACCTTGCTCGGGAAGTTCCGCTACCGAATCCCAGCCCTAGAGGTCGTCTCGATCGGTGCCGGAGGCGGCTCCATCGCGTGGGTCGACAGGCACAGCGGCGGACTGCGAGTCGGTCCCCACAGCGCGTCATCGTACCCCGGTCCGGCGTGTTACGACCGCGGGGGCCTTGAGCCCACTGTGACCGACGCTGATCTCGTCCTCGGCTACATCGCGCCCGAGGCGACCTTCGGAACAAAGGGGGACGGCGGCGGGTTCACGCCGAACCGCGAGCTGGCGGTGAGGGCCATCCGCGAGTACATCGCCGAGCCGCTCGGCTTGTCCGTGGAGGATGCCGCACTCGGCATCGTGGAGGTGGCCAACTCCAAGATGGCCAACGCCCTCGAGAACGAGATCCTCGGTCGGGGCTTCGATCCGCGCGACTTCACCTTGATGTCCTACGGGGGTGCCGGACCGTTCCACGCGGTCGGCTACGCACAGCCCCTCGGCATCGAGACGATCGTGGTGCCGGGCGAGGCCGCGTCGGTGTGGTCGGCCTTCGGGATCTCCCAGGCGGACATCCGCTACCAGTACGAGGCGGGGGCTCCGATGGTCCAGCCGTTCACGGCGTCGGCGATTCAGGCCGTCTACGACGGTCTCCAGGAACGCGCTCGGGCGGCCATGGCTGAGAGCGGCCAGGAGCAGTCGGTTGTCTATCGCCGCTACGCACGGATGCAGTTCCAGTGGCAGCTCCACGAGCTGGAGATCGCGGTCCCCGGCGGTCAGCTCACCGACGAGGTGATGGATCAGGTGTGCCGCGACTTCGTCGCGATGTACGCCGAGCGCTACGGGCAGGTCGCTCTCCTTCCCGGAGCGCTTCTGGAGATCCAGTCGCTCCGTCTCGAGGCCGCGATTCCAATGGGCTCGGAGAGACTGGATCGCCTTGAGGCCCGGGAGGGCGAGTATCGCAAGGGAACGCGTCCCGTGTGGTTCACGCGCGGCGCGGGCGCAATTGAGACCGCCATCTATGACGGGGATTACCTGCCCGTCGGACTGGTCATCGAAGGGCCCGCCGTCATCGACCTGGCGATTACCGGCATCGTCCTGCCGCCGGCGTCCGTCTGCGAGCGTCTCTCGACCGGCGACTTCGTCATTTCGATCAACCGCTGACCTCACCGACATCAACGATGAAGGGGGTACCGATGGCGCTGGACATTGTGGAGACCCACGAGGCGAGCACGCTGGCGTGTCCCGCCGAGGACCTCAACCCGGCGGCGGCTCGTTCCGCGACTTCTAGTTGAGATAGCGGGCAGCGATGGGTGTGAACGATTCGGCGGAGTCGCACTGGACGCCGGACCCGGCTGACAAGCGCCTCCTGGTAGACCTCACGATCGGCAAGTTGCTCGACGCCGCCGTCGCGCGTCACCCGGACCGCGAGGCCATCGTCTACTCGGCGTACGACGACCTCGGCATCTCGTTGCGCTGGACCTACCGGGAGTTCCGCAGCCGGGCGCTCCGCGCCGCGAAGGCGATCATCGCCGCGGGCATCGGGCACGGGGAACGCCTGGCGATCTGGGCGCCGAACCTTCCGCAGTGGCTGGAATTGCAATTCGGCGCCGCGTACGTGGGCGTCATCATCGTTCCAATGAACCCGCTCTTCAAGTCCCGCGAGGTCGAATTTGTTCTCGCCAAGTCGGGGGCCGTCGCGTGCGTGGTCGTCCCGGAGCACCGGGGCGCCGACTTGCGCGCGCAGTTGGCCGATGCCGTGGGCGGGGTCCCACAGCCCGTGACCCGGATCGTCATGGTCGGGGCCCCCGACCAAGGGGCTCTAGGGCTCGAGGATTGGCTCGAACGGGGGGCCGAGGTGGGCGACGCCGAGCTCGCGGCGAGATCTCACGGGGTTGTGTCTTCGGACACGGCCCAGATCCAATTCACTTCCGGCACGACCGGCACGCCCAAGGGCGTGGAGTTGAGCCACCACGGGGTCGTCAATGACGCAAGCCTCTTCGCCCGTCGGGCGAAGATGGTCGCGGGCGGCCGGCATGTCAATCCGATGCCATATTTCCATTGCGGCGGGTCGATCATGGCAACCCTGGGGCCGATCGCCGTCGGGGGCACCCAACTACCGATCATCACCTTCGACGCCGAGCGCGTGATCCGCACGATCGACAGCGAGTCCGCGACCTCGGTCTCCCTGGTGCCCACCATGATGATTGCGATCGAGGAGGCGCTGGAGCGCAGTGGCGGCAACCTGACCTCGCTGGACGTCGTCGTCACGGGCGGCTCGCCGGTACCTCCGGCGCTCGCCGATCGTTGGTTCACGCGGTTCGGCACGCTCTTTTCCATCACGTACGGGCTCACCGAGACGTCACCCGTGATCACCCAGACGTCGCCCGACGACCCGATCGACCTGCAGATCGGGACCTGCGGCGTCGCCCTGCCCGGCGTGGAGATCGACATCGTCGACCCGGCGACGCTGCACCGGCTCCCTATCGGGGAGCAGGGTGAGCTGCGCGTGCGCGGCTGGCCGGTGATGAAAGGGTACTGGGACAACCCCGATGCGACGGCCGCTGCCATCTCGCCGGACGGATTCTTGCGCACTGGGGACCTCGCTCGGATGGCCTCCAGCGGTTACGTCTCCATCACGGGTCGGGCGAAGGAGATGATCATCCGGGGGGGAGAGAACATCTACCCCGCGGAGGTCGAAAACGTGCTGCGCGAGCTGCCCGAGGTCCTCGATGCGGCCGTCATTGGCGTGCCCTCAGAGCGCTACGGCGAGGAATCGGTCGCGTTCGTCCGACTCGTCCCGGGAGAGACCCTGACTAGCGAGGAGATGATCGAGCGCCTCCGGTCACTCATAGCCCGCTACAAGATCCCGAGCCAGCTTCGCTGCGTCGACGAGTTCCCGATGACTCCATCGGGCAAGATCCAAAAGTTCGTACTCCGCGAGGAGTTCGCGAAAGGCGGCGGGACCTCACAGGCCACCCGCTAGGTGCGTAGTGAGCGGGTGGTGCGCGACCGTCGTCCCCGGGACGACGATCCGGTTTCGGGCGCCCTTGAGTGAGGATTTACAACATCGCAGTGGTGGAAATTGTAAGCCCAAATACGGGGAAAGCTGGACGGGCCGACCCCCCGCGGCGGTGGCGACGGTGCTAACTTGTGTTAAATTGAAGTACGAATCTCCATTCGTAAGGCGCGCGTGGAGTCTCACCATCAAGGGGGAAGTTATGTTGTCAAGAAGGTGGGCGATGAGAAAGTCGTCAGCGGTGATCGCGGCCGCAGCTCTCTCGGTGGGGGGCTTCGCCGTAACCGCACCGGTCGCCAATGCAGCCGGTGCACCGACGTACGTCATCGGAGCGACGCTGCCGCTGACCGGGTCGGGCGCTCCATACGGGCAGTTGTTCCTGTTCGCCATGCAGCAGGCGGCCACCTACATCAATGGCCACGGTGGTCTCGGATCGGCGCACGGGAAGGTCAAGATCGTCTCGGCGGACGACCAGGGCCTCGCGGGCCCGTCGGTGATTGCGATGAAGCAGCTGGTCAACGTGAACCACGCGGTTGCCATCCTTACGGCCTACAACGACCCGCCGCTGGCCCAGTACAAGGTCGGCGTGCAGCTCGGCGTTCCGGTGATCAATGTGGGCGGTAACGACCCGGCCATCCCGAACCACCCGAACCTCTACAGCACGGCCTCGATCTTCACCGGTGAAGAGGTGGTGGCGTTCACGTACGCGAAGCAGAAGCTCGGACTGAAGAGCGTCGGCATCCTTAACGCGAACAACTACACGACCTACGACATCAGTGCCTTCAACAAGTTCGCCGCCAACATCTTCGGTGCTTCGAACGTCACCGCCGTCACGATCGACGCCACCCAGAACGACTTCACGACCCAACTCCAGCAGTTGCAGGCGGCGAAGCCAGACCTGATCAGCCCGATGTCGTCCGGCACGCTGACGCTATCGATCGCCCAAGAGATGACCAACCTCAAGATGACGCAGAAGGTAGGCGGCATCAGCGGGATGCTCTCCACGCCGTCGAACATTGTCACGCAGCCGGCGTGGGCCGGCGCCTTCGCCGGCGTCGCGGTTCAGCCACCGGCCCCGTGGCTGAACGCCGCGGTGCTGAAGGCATCGAAGTCCCCGGCCAACGTGTACCACGAGTTCTCTGCTAATGGCACCTACCTCGTTGCTGACGCGATCAACGCGATCCTGAAGGCGGGCGGCAAGGTGACCGGCAAGAACATCAACTCGGCGATCGCCGGCTTCTGTAAGTCGGGCGCGAAGATCGCTGGCGCCGGTCTGACCTTCCAGATGCTGTCGACCCACGTCGTGAGTCTCGGATACCAGGTGCAGGGCATCTCAACGGACGGCAAGGGCACGATCTCAACGATCCAGACGCTCACGCCGGCCCAGGTGGCCGCAGAGTTGAAGGCGGCGGGCGCCTAAGAAACGCCCCGAAGGATTCGAGTTCGGAGCGGGGGGCTCGCGCCTCTCGTGGAGGGTCCCTCCGCTCTGAACTGAGTCTTCGCGACGGCCGCGTCCGCCGGCGGAGTGCCGGGCGGGCGAAATGTTGCACGAGGCGAATGTCGATTCGCCTGACTTGAGATATCTTCCACTGGTGATGGCGGAATGCGGAACCCGGAGGGATCACTAGGCCATGGCGAGCGAGGACCGTCGACGGCGAGTCGGCAACGTCGAAGCAGTCCATGGTGCGTCGCCGGTCGACCTTTACGCCATGGTCTCGCGCATCCGCGCTACGGAGTTGCGTCTCCAGCAGTACATCGCCGACCATGGATTCGGCGGCTTTTGGCATCCTGGGCTCGGCCAGGAAGCCATCCAGGCCGGTGCCGTCGCGGCGCTGCGCTCTGACGACTACCTCTACTATGCCCACCGGGGACTCGGGTACGCCCTTGCCAAGGGTATGAAGCTCGAGACGCTTCTGGCCGACCTCTTCGGCCGCACCACCGGCTCGACCGGCGGTAAGGGCGGCGGGACGGTCCACTTCGTCGACCCAGACCTCGGGGTGATGGGCCAGGGCGGGAGCCTCGGCTCCAACTTCGTCCTCGGCGTCGGGACCGCAATCGCCGGCCAGATGCTGGGCACCGACCGGGTGTGCGCGATCTTCTTCGGCGACGGTGCCTCGTCGCGCGGGACCTGGCACGAAGCAGCGATCCAGGCGTCGGTCTGGAAACTGCCCATCGTGTGGATCTGCGAGAACAACGGGTGGGCGCTCTCGGCGCGCTTCGCCGACCAGAGTCCCACGCCCAACGTGGCCGACCGGGCGTCGGCCTATGGGGTGCCCGGGATCATCGTCGACGGGCAGGACGCTCTCGCCGTCCACGAGGCGGTGGCCGAGGCCGTGGCCCGTGCGCGCGCCGGCGAGGGGCCCTCGTTGATCGAGGCGAAGACACTGCGCATTCGGGGCCACTACGAGGGCGACCGCCAGAAGTACCGGGATGACCTCACGTTGGGCAACGAGGTGCCGCGCGACCCGATCCACCTGCTGCGCGAGGTGGTTCCGGCGGACGTGGCCGACCGCCTCGACGAGGCCGCGCGCCAGGAGGTGGACGCCGCGCTCGAGGCGGTCCTCGCGGCGCCGCGTCCCGACCCGTCGATCATCTACCGGGATGTGTGGACGTGAACCAACCCACGACTGTCGAGAGCGCGCCAGGTGTGTCGGTGATCAACTATGCGACGGCCATCAATCACGCGATGGCCGAGGAGATGCGCCGTGACCCCCTGGTCTGGCTGCTCGGCCAGGACGTTGGGAAGATGGGCGGGGTGTTCGGCGTCTCGCGCGGACTCTACGACGAGTTCGGGCCGCTGCGCGTGCGCGACACCGCGATCAACGAGACCCTGATCGTGGGCGCCGCGGTCGGAGCGGCCATAGCCGGCACCGTGCCAATCGCCGAGGTCCAGTTCGCCGACTTCCTGCTCGTGGCGGGCGACGAAGTGTTCGACAAGCTCGCCAAGTGGCGTTACATGCACGGCGGGCGGCTGTCGGTCCCGGCGGTACTGCGAGCGCCCACTGGCATCATGGGCGGTGTCGGCGCCGAGCACTCTCAGAGCCTCGAGGCCATGTGCATGCACACACCCGGCCTCAAGGTCGTGCTGCCGTCCAACCCGGCCGACGCGAAGGGCCTCCTCAAGACCGCGATCCGCGATCCCAACCCGGTCGTCTTCTTCGAGCACAAGGGCCTGTATCGCGTGAAGGGCGAGGTCCCCGACGACCCGGAATTCTTGGTGCCCTTCGGGGAGGCCGCGGTGCGGCGCACGGGCGATGCGGCGACGGTGGTCGCCACCGGCCTCATGGTGGACCGGGCGTTGGCCGCCGCAGAGATCCTGGCTCGCGAGGGCCACGAGGTTGAGGTCATCGACCCGCGGACTCTCGTGCCCCTTGACATGGCGACGATTCTCGCGTCGGTTCAGCGCACCGGCCGGGCGATGGTCGTCCACGAGGCCGTGCGCACTGGGGGAGCGGGTGCCGAGATCGCCAGCCGAATCCACGAGGAGTTGTTCTTCGCGTTGGAGGCGCCGGTATGGCGACTCGGCGCGATCGACAGCCCCATCCCCCAGGACCCTGAACTCGAACAACTGTGCGTGCCCCAAGTCGAGGGCATCGCCCGCGCGCTGCGCGAGCTGATCAAGATATGACCGCTGGGGCAACGGTGTCGCGGGCCGCACTCGTGACCGGCGGGTCGCGGGGGATCGGACTCGCCATCGCGCAGCTTCTCGCTGGCGAGGGCTACGCGTTGACGCTGGTCTCGCGCCGCGCCGAGCGCCTGGAGGCTGTCGCGGCGCAGTTCGCGATTCGGGGTGTTGACTGCCAGGCGGTCGTCGCTGACCTTCAGCACGAGGATCAGATCACGGCGGCCGTCGCGGCTCACGAGAGACGGTTCGGCCGCCTCGACGTCCTGGTGAACAACGCCGGATTCGGCATCGCCGCCCCGATCGGCGACTTGTCGACATCCACGATCGACCGGATGCTCGCGGTCGACCTGCGCTCGACGATCCTCGTCTACCGCGCCGCCATGGCGATGCTCGAGAGTGCGGGAGTTGAGGGTGGCGCGCTCGTGGTCAACGTGGCGTCCATCACCGGGAAGGTCGGAACTGAGCTGCTGTCGGTCTACTCGGCGGCCAAACATGGAATCGTCGGCTTTACCCAGGCCATGAACCGGGAGCTGGCCGCGAAGGGCATCAAGTCGTGCGCCATCTGCCCCGGGTATGTCGACACCGACCTCGCCGAGTTTAAGAAGAGCGAGATCCCCGGTGCCGAGATGATCCGGCCCGAGGACGTGGCCGAGATGGTGCGGGCCTTGCTGCGCCTCTCGCGATGGGCCGTCGTGCCAGAGATCGTCATCCAGCGCCCCGGCGACGAGGCGGTCGCGTGACCCTGCGCGGCCGCTCCACGGGCGTGGCGACACGTCGGCGGTGCCGACGCGAGCCCGCACTGGCGAGGTCGGAGGGAGCCACCTACGGGGCGTTGTACCAAGTGATCGTGCATGGTGAGGAATGACGTACGTGCAGTTGTTGGTCAACGGGATTGTGAGCGGCAGTATCTACGGGCTGGCCGCGCTCGGGTTCAACATGATCTACGGCACGACGAAGATCTTCCACGTCGCGTACGGCTCAGTGATCATGATCGCGCTCTATTTCATGACCACCATTTCGCTAGCGGCCCCGACGTTCTACTGGGGGCTGGTGGTCGGCCTACTCTCCGCGCTGGTCCTTGGCGCCCTGGTATACCTCGCGTTGTACCTGCCCCTGGAGCGCCTGGGACGGAGCCGGACCACCGTGTTCGTCGCGTCGCTCGGCCTCGCGACCATGGTCGAGGCCGTCCTCCCCTGGATCTTTGGCCCCCAGCCCCTTTCGTTCTTCGTGCCGGCGCTGACGCAGGTCAACACCGTCGCCGGGATCGTCGTGAGTCCGGTGTCCATCGTGGCGGTCGTCCTCGCGCTGGTCCTCTCAGTGGGTTTCTGGACGATCTTGCGCGTGACGTCCTTCGGCCGCCAGCTTCGCGCGGTCACGTCAAACACCGAGCTCGGCAGCGTCATGGGCATCCGCCGTGTCGGTCTCCTGACGACGGTGTTCGCTTTCGGGACCGCCATCGGCCTGCTCGGCATGACGATACAGACCATGGGTAGCTCGGTCACGCCGGTCATCGACGTGAGCTACACACTGGTTGCCGCGATCATCGTGCTGGGCGGCGGCGCGGGGAGCCTGCTCGGTTCATACCTCGTCGCGCTGGCGTTCGGAATCCTCCAGGACGGCATCACTCACTGGGTCAGCGCCGACTGGGCCACCGTCATCGTCTACGGGGCGTTCATGGTCCTGATCCTGATTCGCCCAGTCGGCCTCATCAGCTCATCGTCGAAGAGGATCCTGTGACCTCCATCATCGAGACCATTCTCATCTACAGCCTGATGTACAGCGTGGCGGTCATGGGGCTTTCCCTGGTCGTGGGCTACGCGCAGATCTTCGTCCTGAGTCAAGCCGCGATCTTTGGCGTTGGCGCGTTCACCTACGCGGTGATGTCGGGTCGCAACATCTCGACTGACATGTTGGTGGTCATCCCGGTGGCGATGGTCATAGGCGGCGCGATATCCCTGATCACCGGTCTACCGCTCTTCCGCCTCGGCGGCGACTACTACATCGTGGCATCGCTCACCTTCCAGTACGTGATCATCCAGGGCCTGATCAACTGGTACACGCTCTCGGGCGGCCCGCCCGGGCTCTACGCCTTCCCCGGTCCGACGGTGCTCGGCTGGCACGTGGTGTCGAACCTCGACTTCATCCTGCTGCTCGTTCCGATCATGGTGGGAGCGTTCGGCGCTCTGCTCTGGATCCGGCGAATGCCCTACGGACGCGCCCTGGTCGCGATGGCCGACGACGAAGTCGCCATGGAAGCGGGAGGGGTCCGCGCCGACGCCGTGAAGGTCAGCGTGTTCGTGCTGGCCGGGACCCTGGCCGCGGTCGGCGGCGTCCTCTACGGGTCGTTCATTGACGTGGCGTCGCCCGGCGACTTCAGCGTGGCCGCGTCGATTGCGATGGTCTCGATGGTTCTGGTCGGCGGGGCCAGGTCGTTGTTCGGGCCCTTCATCGGGGCGTTGCTGCTGTCGAGCTTGCCTTACTGGCTCAACTTGGTGCACTGGTCCGTCTACATGACCGGCACGATCATCGGGGCGCTGCTCCTCGGGGTCGCCTTCTTCCTTCCCGAAGGCTTCGCCGGCCTAGCCCGGGTGGGGCGGCGTCGCCGGTTGGCGTCGAATCCTCCTGCGATGGACGTCACGGAGCCGACCCGTGACCAGTGAGGGTGGGCCCGGAATGGCCGACGAGCGATTCGCCGACCTGGAGAGAATCGAGGTCACACCCGCGCCTCTCGTGGCCGAGGGGCTCACCAAGTCCTTCGGAGGGCTTGAAGTGGTCGCCGGGTTCTCCCACGAGCTCACGCACGGCATCGTGACGGGCCTCGTGGGGCCCAACGGGGCGGGAAAAACGACGATCTTCAACCTCCTCTCGGGAGCCCTCAAGCCCGACGCCGGGCGCGTCCTGTTGGCGGGTTTCGACGTCACGGGCAAGTCCCTGCATCGCGTGAGCCGCCTCGGCCTCGGTCGCTCCTTCCAGGACGTGCGGGTCTTCCCGACGCTCACGTGCGTCGAGAACTGCGCCCTCTACTCCCAACGCGTGGAGGAGGGCTCCCTGGTGCGCACGCTCTTCCTGCCGCGCTCCACGTGGCGCCACTCGGGCAAGGCTCTCGCCATCGCGCGCGAGGCGGTGGACTACGTGGGTCTCTCCTCGATGGCCGACGTTCCCGCCGGGGCGCTCTCCTACGCCGAGCAGAAGCTGCTAGCGATCGCGCGCTTGCTCGCGATCGGGTCGCACACCTTCCTCCTGGACGAGCCTGCCTCGGGCCTTGATCGCCGGGGAGTTGAAACCCTGCTGGGAGTGATCCGCCAACTCGCCCGCGAAGGGCGCACCATACTGCTGATCGAGCACAACATCGACGTCGTCCAGGAGGTCTGCCAGAAGGTGCTGTTCCTCGACCGGGGGAAGATTCTTGCCGAGGGGACGCCAGCCGAGGTCCTCGCCCAGTCCGATCTTGCGGAGCTGTACTTCGGTGCCTGAGACCCTCGCCCCGAGCGCTCTACGCCTCGCCGATGTGCGCGTCAACTACGGGGCCCGCACAGTTCTCGCCGAGTGCTCGCTGGTCGTGAACCCCGGCGAACTGGTGGCCCTCGTGGGACACAACGGAGCGGGCAAGACAACGCTCGTCCGCGCGGCGGGCGGACTCGTTCCCATTTCGGGCGGAACGATCCACCTCGGCGACCAGTCGCTCAATCGGCTCGACGTGTCCCGTCGAGCTCGCCTCGGTCTCGGCCTGGTGCCCGACGCGGGGCGCGGCGCGGTCTTCGGGACCCTGACGGTGGGCGAGAACCTCAAGTTGGCGCGCGACCTCGCCTCGGGCGGGCTCGAGGTGTCCGAGGAGACGGTGCAGGCTCTCTTCCCGCCCATCTACCGCCACCTCGCCCAACCGGCGGCCGACCTCTCGGGGGGCGAACGCCAGATGCTGGCAATCGCGATGTCCCTGATGAGGGAGCCGCGCCTGCTTCTCCTCGACGAGCCCTCGGTGGGACTGGCCCCGGCGCTGGTCGCCGACGCGATGTCGGCCCTGCGCCGGATCGTCGACTCCTTCGGGATCGGAGTGCTGCTGGTCGAGCAAAACGTGCGGGCCGCGCTCCGCGTGGCCGACCGGGTGGCCGTTCTCAAGGGTGGCAAGATCTTCCGGGAGTTCGCCCCGAACGAGATCGAGAGCGTCCACCAGCTCTGGGAGTACTTCTAGACCCCAATTTGCCAAGCGAATGCCCATTCGTCTGTGATATAAAGGTGCCAAGGACGCGCGATCGGTGGGGCGTCTGACGGGGGGGTGAGCGAGGCAGAGTCTGCGGCGATTGGGGGTAGTCGAAAGGCGGCAACGCACTCACGACGACGGTCCCGGAGTTCAACCGCTGACTCCACGAAGCTCAACGACACAGGGGGTACTGATGGCACTGGACATTGTGGAGACCCACGAGGCGAGCACGTTGGCGCGCCCCGAGGACTTCTGGGACGGGGACCAGCACACCTATATCCCATCGCGCGAGGTGAGGTTCCCAGCGAGCCTGCGCCTGCACACCGAGGCCGTCACCGACATCGATCCGATCACTTTCGAGGTCATTCGCTATGGCCTGTGGAACGCCAACGCCGAGCACGTGCGCGTGATCGAGAACCTGGCGGTGTCACCCATCGCCGTCGAGATCCGCGACTTCCAGCCCTGCATCCTCACCGAGACCGCCGAGCTCCTCTACTTCGGTCCCTGCCTGCAGTACATGTCGGGCTCGCTCGACGTGATGGTGCGCTACGTGATGGAGAACCGCGGCGAGCGAGTGGCCGACGGGGACATGTGGCTGTGCAACGACCCGATCGTGGGCACCGCCCACCAGCCCGACGTCGGTCTGATGTGCCCGGTGTTCATCGATGGCGAACTGTTCTGCTGGGTGTCGAACATCGTGCACCAGAACGACATCGGCGGCACGGTTCCGGGGTCCTTCTGCTCCAACGCGGCCGACGCCTTCTGGGACCCGCCGTCATTCCCGCCCTTCCGCATCGTCGAGCACGGCGAGATCGTGCCCGACATGGAGTCGCTCTACCGGCGCTGCAGCCGCACGCCGGAGAACCTCTCGCTGGACCTGCGCGCCTCGATCGCCGGCAACCGCGCGGCGCGCGCGCGGATCATCTCGCTCACCGACAAGTACGGCGCGGCGGTCGTCAAGGGCGTCATGCGCCGGGTCCTGGACGCCAGCCAGCGCGCCTTCGAGGCGGTGCTCGACACCATCCCCGACGGCGTCTACTCCGAGCAACTGATCCAGGAGGCCTCGATGACCGGGGACCGCGGCACCTACCCGGTGCGCACGACGGTCACCAAGCGCGGGCGCGAACTGGTCTTCGACAACCACGGCACCCACAAACAGGTGGGGGCCATCAACGTCGGCTTCGCCGGGTGGCGTGGCGCCATCCTCGGGGCCATCAACATCCTGATGCTGCCCGACCAGATGGGCTGCGTGGGCGGGGCGACGCGGCTGTGCCGCTTCGAGCCGCACCCCGGGACCATCACTGCACCCGACTGGGGGGCGGCCGTGAGCCCGGCCGGCATGTACGCGACCGAGGTCGCGGTGTCGCTCAGCAACGCTGTCGTCACCAAGATGATGCTGGCGTCGTCCGACCAGCGCCTCCGCGACGGGGCCCTCGTTACTGACGGCGCCCAGTGGGGCGCGCACTTCCTGGCGGGCACCAATCAGCGCGGCCACTACTACGTGGCCGGCATGGGTGACAACATGCTGGGCGCGGGCGCGGCCACGTGGCGGCGCGACGGCGACTTCGCCGACGGGCACTTCTGGATTCCCGAGGGCCGTGGTCCCAACATCGAGCGCTACGAGAGCGACTGGCCCATCCTCTACCTCTACCGGCGAGAGTACGTCGGCTCGGGGGGCGCGGGGCGCTTTCGCTCGGGCAACGGCGGCGAGATCGCCTACCTGGTGCACCGCGGCACGGCCGGGCTCGGGGTCTACACGACCGAGGCCATCCCCAAGACCATGGGCATGCTCGGCGGGGACCCCGGCGCCATCTGCAAGACCCGGGTGCTCAAGGGCACGCGGATCCGCGAGATTTTCGCGTCCGGTGAGATCCCCACCGACATCGACCTGGTCGGTGGCGAGGACGAGCTGCTCTCCAACAAGGGCCTCGGCACCGAGCTGGCCGAGGACGACGTCGTCTACTGGAACTGGCTGAGCCCCTCGGGTTACGGCGACCCCATGACCCGCGACTCCGAGATGGTCGCACGCGACGTCGACGAGGGCAACGTGAGCCTCGCGGATGCCGAGCGTGTCTACGCGGTCGTGCTCGGACCCGACGGCGCGCCCGAAGTGGAGGCGACTGAGCTGCTGCGCACCTTCCGCTTCCTGGAGCGTCTGCGCGCGGCGGGTCGCCCCGTCTCGGCGCTAGCGGCCCCCCGCGCCCCCCACGCGGGCGAGGGGTCCATCGGCGACGTCTACCTGATCGACCACGCGCAAGGCACCTTCGCGTGCTTCCGCTGCGGGACGGCCCTCGGGGATCTCGACGCCGATCCCAAGCGCTCCATGGCGGTGGCCGAACGCCCCGTCGAGGACCTCAACCCGGGCTGGCACCCGCCGACCGACTACGTCGACGACGAGGTCGTCTGGCGCGACTACTGCTGCCCGGGGTGCGGGGTGCGCCTCACCGCAGAGGTCGCCTACCCCGGTGGCGCCTCGTTCCGCGAGTTCGAGTTGAGATAGCGGGCGCAAGTGGCGGCGGGCGAGCGGTGGTACACCGACGGGGAGCTCGCCAACATGTCGCGGCCCACGATGGACCGCGCAATCGAGGCCATCGACCGGGGTGACGTCGCCGAGGCCCGCGAGCTCTGTGACGCGATGCGCTACGAGTGGCGGTACCTGCACGACGTGATGGCTGAGTCGATGACCGGCCTGGTGTCGTACATTCAGGAACGCTTCGGCGAGGACAGCGTCGCCGAAGCCTGGACGAGGGCCCTCTCGAAAGGCTGGCGGCGCGACACCGGCAAAATCATTGAGCGCGACCGGCGCGAGATCGTCGAGGCCCTAGCCGCGACGTGGCGGGCCCACTCGGGAAGCGGCACCGGGCCGAACCCGGGGGCCTTCACTGTCGAGGAGGACGCCGAGAAGTTCACCTTCCGGATGAACCCGTGTGGCAGCGGGCAGCGCCTGTGGCGCAATGGCGCCTACCGGGGCGAGAACGCCTTCGGCGTGACGATCAAGGCCCATGACTGGTCCTACGGCCGGGCCGGCTACCCGCTCTACTGCACGCACTGCACGTTCATGAACGAGTCGCTGCCCATCAAGTGGTACGGCCTGCCGCTCTACCCCTCCGAGCCACCCGCAGACTTCGACCACGACCCGTGCGTCTGGTACTGGTACAAGGACCCGGCGGATATCCCGAGCCGGTTCTGGGAGCGCTACGGCGCCACCAAGCCTGACGGATGACGTTCCCCGCCTGTGCCGTCGTGACGGGCGCCGCCCGCGGCATCGGGCGGGCCATCGCAACGGAGTTGGGGCGCGTCGGCTGGCCCGTCGCGTTGCTCGACTGCGATGAATGCGTCACGGACGTGGCCGACGGGCTGCGCGCCGATGGCCTCGCGTCGGCCGGGTGGGTCGTCGATGTCACCGACGACTCGGCGTTGGCTCGCGCGTACGGGGAGATCGAGGATCGGCTCGGTCCGGTAGGGGCGGTCGTTGCCAATGCCGCGGTTGTCGACCGAATCGCCCCGGCCGAGCGGATCACGCCAGAGGCGTGGCGCCGCGAGATCGACATCAATCTCACCGGGGCCTTCCTCACGATCCAGGCGGCGCTCGAAGGGATGCGCCGTCGCGGCGCCGGGCGCGTCGTGGTGATCTCCTCGACGTCGGCCGTCGATGGCCTCGCGGGACAAGCGGCGTACACGGCGTCGAAGGCCGGTCTGTTGGGGCTGGTGCGCACTCTCGCCGTCGAGCTTGCGCCGGTCGGCGTGACGGTCAACGCCGTGCTGCCCGGGATGGTTGAGACCGAGAAGGTGCTCGCGATGCCCCACGAGGTGCGCGATCGCGCGCTCGGCTACGTCCCGATGGCACGTTTCGCACGACCCGAGGAGGTCGCCTCCCTCGTCGTCTACCTGTGCTCGCCGGGAGCAAGTTACCTGACCGGCGCCTCGATCCCGGTGGACGGGGGCGTGAGCCTCACGACTCTGACGCTTGGTTCTGATCGGCGTTCCCATGGGTGAGTGCGTCGAGGGGACGGCCCCAGCGCTCGCCGAAGGCCGTCTCGGTGAGCGGGCGCCGCGAGAGCTTTGTGGGCAGGGGCCGTTCCGGGTGACCAAGTACCACCACCGCCGCGACCGCGATGCCGTCGGGGATCCCGAGCAATGCCTTGATTTGGGGTTCGTACGCGGCGAGAAGTGTGGTCAGCGCGGCGCCCAGGCCCTCGGCGCGCGCGGCCAACAGGAGGTTCTGGACGGCCGGATAGACCGAGGCCCCGCCGACAATGCTGAGCCGGTCCAGGTTGGTGTCGGTGGCGTGCAGGGCTGCCAGGTCCGCGCACACCACAATGAGGATGGGCGCGTCGGCCAGGTGGCGGGCCATGTGGTCGGCGTCGAGCACCGACTGCCGCGCCTTCTCGCCGCCGACCGTCTGGGCGCCCGACTCGACGTTGGCCATGTACGTGCGCCACGGTTCGAGGTACCAGTCGCGCAGAGTCTCCTTGGTCGCGCGCTCGGCGACGACGACGAAGTGGACGGGCTGGCGGTTTCCCCCCTGGGGCGCGAAGCGCGCGGCGTCGAGGATGCGCACGAGCTGGTCGTCGGCAACTGGGTCGCTTCGGTAGAAGCGGCACGTCGGTGTGGAATGGACGATCTCATCGAAGGTCCGAGGTTCGTGGTGCATTGGGGCCCTCCTCACATTCGGCGACGCCGGACGCCCCGACTGTATCGCCGAATTGATGTACATGTCGAGAAGTTTCATGCTCTCAAGGTGATCGAAAAGTTCCACACCCAATCGGTTGTTTTACAAGTAGTTCATGTTGATAATAGCCAAGATACCGCGGGAATACTTGGAAGATATGTCACAGACGTTCACAGCAGTAGGGAGCCCGATGCGCTACGCCAGCGATAACTTTGCGTACTGGTTGGAAGTGCGGGCATCGCGTGACGCGGAGCGCGAGGCTGTCGTCGAGCTCGACCGGCGCACCACCTATGACGTGCTGGCCCGAAACGCTGCCCGTGTGTCGGGTGCCTTGTGGTCGGCCGGGATTCGCCCACGCGATCGCGTCGCTGTGTCGCTCAAGAACCGGGTTGAGTTCCTCGAGGTCCTCTTTGGGTGCGCGCGCATCGGCGCGGTCTTCGTTCCTCTCAACTACCGCCTGGCCGCGGAGCAGGTCGCGTACGCGTTAGAGGACTCGGGCTCCACGCTGGTGGTCACCCAGGCAGTGACCGACGCCACCGTGCGAGAGGCGTTGGGCGCACTGACGCGCCAACCCGAGCTCGTGTGCGTTGACGGAGAGGGCGCGACGTACGCGCCGTGGCGCGACGCCGCCGAGCCCAGGGACTGCGAGCTGGTGGACCCGAGCCACCCGCTGTCGATCATCTACACCTCGGGCACGACGGGGCCGCCGAAGGGGGCCCTCCTCACCCACGAGGGCGCGATGACCAACATCCACAACTATCTATTCGAGTGGGACCTTCGTCGTGACGACGTCACGATCGTTGTCAACCCGATCTTTCACGTCGTGCTGTACATCCTGTGCGTCCCACTGCTGTACAAGGGGGGCCGAGTCATCCTGATGGAGGACTTCGACGCAGCGACTGCGCTTCACTTGGCCCAGGTGGAGGGCGTGACCGTCTGGTTCGCGATCCCGACGGCCTGGCAGATGATCTTCGACGTGCCGGAGTTCGCGTCCTGGGATCGTCGAGGACTTCGCTTTATCGGGTCGGGCGGCGCCGCCTGCCCAGGCCCGCTCATGACCCGGATCGAGGAGCTGGGAATCCCGTACCGACAGGGATACGGCCTAAGCGAGACGACGTCATCGGCGACCACCATGGTGCCCGAGGCGCAGGCGACTCATCGGGGCTCGATTGGACGGCCGTTCCTATTCGTCGAAGCGCGGATCGTGACGGACGACGGCGAGGTGACAGAGTCCGGCGAAGTGGGGGAGATTCAGCTTCGGGGCCGCAACATCTGCGCGGGCTACTGGAACAAGCCCGAGGAAAGCGCGTCGACCTTCGACGGGGAGGGGTGGTTCCGCACCGGGGACGTGGGGCGCCACGACGAGCAGGGCTACATCTGGATCGTCGACCGCAAGAAAGACATCATTATCTCGGGCGGAGAGAACATCGGATCGATCGAGATTGAACAGGTGATTCTCGGCTACCCCGACGTGGCCCAGGTGTCGGTGATTGGGGTGCCGCACCCGCGGTGGGGCGAAACGCCGTGCGCCGTCGTCGTCCGACAGCCCGAAACCGACGTCTCCGCCGAGCAGATCATTGCCTACTGTCGCGAGAGGTTGGCCCACTTTAAGTGCCCAACCCAGGTCGTGTTTCTCGACGAGCTGCCGGTTACCGCCAACGGCAAGGTGGTGAAAGCGACGTTGCGCCAGGTCGTGGCATCGGGGGTGAAATGACGCCCGTACCGTCGTGAAAGGTGAAGAAAATGGCTGACAGCCAGTTGGAGAAGGTCGCGATCGTGACCGGGGCCGCCCGCAAAGGCGGGATCGGACGGGCGATCGCTCGGCGCCTACTCGTTGACGGCTACCGGGTCGTTGTCTCGGACCTCGTGCGGCCGATGGAATCTCACCCCGACTACGAGGGCTCGGGCGCCAACGAGCTCGACGAGTGCGTTGAGAACCTGGGCGGTGCACCGCGGGTGGTCGGCGTGGGATGCGACGTGCGCGACGAGGCGCAGGTCGAGACTCTGTTGGACGTCGCGCTGGCGCAGTTCGGCCGCCTTGACGTCATGGTGAACAACGCTGGCATTGCGATCGGATTAGGGCCGGTGGCCGAGCTCACGTTGAGCGACTGGCAGGTCAACCTCGATGTCATGGCGACCGGCGTCTTCCTCTGCTCCCGCGGCGCGGTGCGGCGCATGATCGCCCAAGGGGAGGGTGGGCGCGTGATCACCGTGGCGTCCCAGGCGGGCAAACTCGGGACAGCGTGGCTCTCCGCTTACTGCGCCGCCAAGTTCGCCGCCATCGGGTTCACCCAGTCCCTCGCCCACGAGGTGGGCGAGTACGGCATTACCGTGAACGCCGTGTGCCCTGGCACTGTGGCGACGCCACTGCTCGGCGTGAAGGGCGGTATCTTCGACGTCTACACGAAGATGACGGGCATGGACCTCGAGCAATACCAGCGTCGGCTCATACGCTCCATCCCGTTGCGGCGCTTCGAGACCCCCGAGGACGTGGCCGGCGCCGTGGCCTTCCTGGCGTCGGCCGACGCCGCCTACATCACCGGCGAGGCGCTGAACGTCACCGGTGGACAGACGATGCATTGAGAGATTGGTAGATGACCCCGACGCCGTCGACGTTGGGCGGTCGAGAACAGGCACCGAGGAGGGACCCAGTGAGCCGTGCCGAAGTGGCGGACTTCACCGATGAACAACGCATGCTGCGCGAGACGACGAAGGCCTTCGCGCAGTCGGTGCTCGCCCCGTTGGCCCGCGAGATTGACCGGGACCAGCGCTTCCCGTCCGAGGCATGGGCGAAGGGGGCCGAGATCGGGATCCTCGGACTCAGCGCGCCCGTGGAGTACGGCGGTGCGGGATTGGGGCTGACCGAGATGTGCATCGTCGGTGAAGAGCTCGCCGCCGTATGCGTCTCAACGGCGGCGACGCTCCTGCACCAGGCGGACCTTGTCATCGGACGCTTCGTCCGCCACGGCAGCGAAGAACAGAAGGCGAGGTGGCTCCCGCAGTTGTGCACCGGGACCGTGATCGGCTGCCTCGCAATCACCGAGCCCGACTCTGGGTCCGACGCGATGTCGATGCAGACAACGGCCACACCCGTCGACGGCGGATACGTCCTCAGCGGGTCGAAGACCTTCATCACCAACGGGCCGGTCGCCGACCTGGCCCTCGTCTACGCCAAGATGGCGGGAACCGACCGGAGCCTGGGGCTCTTCCTGGTGGACAAGGACACCCCAGGGTTCTCGAGGGGCAAGAGCTTCACCAAGATGGGCTGGCGGGCATCCCCAACCGGAGAACTCTTCTTCCAAGACTGCTTTGTCCCATCGGGGAACGTAATCGGTGACGCGGGTCAGGGACGCGAGATCCTCTTCGCGGGACTCAACAGCGAACGCATCGTCATGGCGGCAGAGTCCTTCGGTCTGGCGCGGGGCGCGCTCGACGCCGCGACCGCTTACGCGAAGACCCGTCGACAGTTCGGTCGAGCGATCGGGGAGTTCCAACTCATTCAGGAGAAGATCGCCGACATGTACACGGACCTGATATCGGTGTCCGCTCTGACGTACCGAGCCGCCGCCCTCGTCGACCGCGGTAGCTCGGACGACCTAACTTTGATGGCGGCGTCGTGCAAGTACCTCGCGGCTGAGGTTTGCATGCGCGCGACCATCTCGGCCGTACAGGTTCTCGGTGGCTACGGATACATCGACGAATACCCCGTCGAGAGGTACATGCGAGACGCGAAACTCATGCAGATCGGTGGAGGTACCGCTGAGATCATGAAGACTCTCATCGCGCGCCGACTCCTGGCTGGCGACTAGAAGATCCCTCTTAACAGTCTTGGCATGAGGGAAGCAACGAGCGGTTCTAAGTTCGAGGCGGCCCCCACCGGATTGTGCGAACTGCGGCTCGATGAGCGTCGCGACTCGCCAGGATTCGCCCACCTGTACTGCGTCCTTGCGATGCCGTCGATCTGCCCGGTACGTCGGGCGGGTCTCTTCGACGAATGTGCGCGAGCCAATCCCGAGCGGCGATCGCGAGCGCGCCGGATTCGCCAGGCATCGGGGGACCCGCCGGACTCCTTCGACGTTCGCCGCGAGTTCATTGCTGGCACGTGTCCTCAGACACCGCATGTGCTTGATCCTGGTGCCATGGACCCGATACGGCAACGGACCTTCTTGCGCCGAGTGCCTGGCTCTGCCGGATGGCCGAAAAGCTCCTTGGCAAGGCGTGCGGGTGTAGTGCACTTGGTCAACACCGATGCGCGCACCAGATGCCTGCGTGGTGGAGGTAAGGGGATTTGAACCCCTGACCTCTTGACTGCCAGGTGCGCTTGGGCATCAATATCGGGAGCCACGGAGACCAACCGCAACCTCTCATCAGGAGAGTTAGCTTTCACTCGAGCCAGGAGTTTCAGCAGTCTTCACGAGAACTGCTAACGAACTGCTAACAGACCTCGACTGCCCTCGTTGTAGTGAGCGGGTTCGACGTTATCGGTCTGTTCCCAAGCACAGGCGACTTGGAGCCTCAGAAGTACCGTGGCCACATGTCCCAAGATTGGTTCTCTGATGTACTGGGTCGAGGCGATTCGGTTCACCGGCGGCCTTGGATTGCGTTCGCTCTGTGGACCATCATTGGGGCGGCCTATTCGTTGGGTGTCCTAGCTCTCCCCTCCTTCGGCATCCTCCTCGTTCTCTTAGCCGTGGCTGGAACCGTCTTCACGGTGAAGTTGGAATCCTCGGCGCGTGCTCGGACTGGCCTCATATCGGGTCTGGGACTTCCGCTGCTCTACATCGCGTACCTGAACCGCGGTGGACCGGGGACGGTTTGCACGCGGAGCGGCGCGACTCTGAGCTGCACGGATGAGTCAAATCCCTGGCTCTGGGGCGTCGCAGGAGTGGTGGCTCTGGCCGCAGGAGTTGTGATCTTCATCCGATCCACGACTCGCCAAACGTGAAAGGTCAGCATCCACTTACAGGCTTGCCAACTGGCGGCGCCAAGGCATCGAGCTGCCATTGGCTGGATGGATACTCCTGATTCACCTCGAGATCCGCCTTCTTGCTGCTCGCCAGCTGTCTCGTCCATCGGTAGCCCGGAGGGGAACTGTGTTGCGACTGGCCATTGACCCAACCAATCTTTGTGAGCCGGCTGTTCATGGCGGTGAACAAAGCGCCCGGCGACTGACGCCAGGTAAAGCCCATCTGAAGGACGACTTGAGACCAGCCACGCGTTGAGGGGATGCCGTCACAGCTGTCCTGGTGGGGCTCCATCTTCCACACATAATTCGCAGAAGTTAATCCGGACAAGGCTGAAACTATGGGGAGGAGTTGGGTCAACACACGGCCACCGGGATCTCCGGTGGCCGTCGACGGCTGTCCAGCGATCAGGTGCCACTCTTGCCCCCCGTCGTCCGAGAGGTAGAGCGCCGAACCTTGGTCTTGGAGAGAGGCGAAGGAGCAGGACATGACTGCCGCCAGCCCCCCGCGACGGGGCCGCAGCAGCGAACAGGTCTCTGGGTCACCAAGAACTGTTGTTTGGTACCAGTGACGGCCTCCGTCGACGGTCGTGTAGAAGAAGCTCTGGGTCCTGGCATCGGCGGCTGTCGTAGATAGTGCCGTGATGTCCATCGCGAAGGACGCTCCGTCGGCGAAGGGACCCGCAAACCACATCCCGGCAATCCGCCAGCTCCCGCCGTCGTCGACCGACTTGATGGGATACTGGAATCCGTTGACTCCACCCAGGCCGTACCCCACCGTTCCGATGAACGACTCGGAATTGATCGGCCACGCCTTCAAGTCCGACGCGGAGAGGCTGTCTCCAAGCTTCGCCGGATTCGCGTAGGAACCGGCCGACTTCAAGACGCTTGTGGATCTCTTCGGCCACGTCGGCGGCAGGGAGACCAGCGTCCACGTCCGGCCGCCGTCAACGGATCGATACTGCCGAACGACATCCATGGAATGACCCGATGCTTGGTATGGCCATGCCACGTCCGCCGTGAAGTTCGGTTCACTCGCGGAGACTCCCTTGACGACACTCGCGCTGAGAGCGGTACCCGGCCAGCCAACCTGCGACCAGGATCTGCCCGCGTTCGTCGTGAGATAGACGAACCTGTTGCCGTAGGCCACGGCGACGAACCCGTTGAGGGCCTTGATGATGGACGCCCCGTCATCGGCGTGCCCCGAGAACCATAGGTACGGCCCGCCGATCGCCCACGAACTGCCGCCATCATTGGTGATGAGCGGATACTGGAATCCACTGATGATTCCCAGCGCGAAACCGACCCTTCCAACCAGCGAAACTGAAAAGGGCAGGCCGGCCGAGTGAATCTCCCGTATCTGGGCATCGGTCAGGGCAGTTCCGTACTTCATCGGTGCGGGATTGCCTTGTCCTTCGGACGTAATCACGAGCGCATGCGCTGTGGCTGGCCATATGGGGAAACTGGTGGCCGATGCCTGGACGGCGATCGCTGGAACGCACAACGAGGTGATCGCGGAGAGGATGACCGTTAGGAGTACTGCTCGAGCTGATCCTTGTCGGCCCCGGACCATCAAGGATCGTCGCGAATGATCGGACCTATGAGATATTTGATATGCAAGGGAAACTTTACCCATGTTTGCGTCCCGAACGTCGACGATCCTGTCTCTTGGACTTTCGACGGCCGTTGTCACCGAGAAGCAAGCGCTGAACGCGCCAGATGAACCTTTGTAATCGGTTGAATTCTGGCCTGATTGGTGGCAGGAATCGATACCGTAGGCGCCGTCTTCTCTGCTCGCTCTTGGAGACAGGTCCGGAGTAAGTGATCGATCCCGGTGGTGTCCGGTCGCTCTCACGGGAAGGTCCCATGTCGCGGACTCTACTGAGAACGGAGTCCGCACTGGTTGCGGGTCAAGTTGGACGGCATGTGCGGCGTATGCCGGCGTGCCATTTGGATGGTTGCTTCCCGCAGCGCAATGCTGGAGCGGAGAGGAGTCAAATTGGAATGCACAGACCTCCTCTCGTCAGGTGCAGTATGAATGGTGTTCAGATTCTTGCTGCCGCATGGTCATATACCGCCCCTCCGTGACATAGTCCGAGTGTGAGCGGATTTTCGCCGATGAAGATTTCTAGGGCTCACTCCGGTTTATGAGGAGTTCGTCGGTGTTGCAGCGAGGGACGACTTTAGTGTCTGTTGCACTCGCTACCGTACTGATCGCCAGCGCTACCGTTGGAGCCGCACAAACATCTGGACCGCGTTCGAGCGCCACTTCCCCGATGAAGAGTCAGATGTCCGGAGAGGGATACGTCTACGCCATGCGACTTCTCTCGAAGATTCCCGTGCCTCAGGGCGCGACGCAGCTTGAGACGCCCATCCAGCCAATCCATCCAGTAACGGGGTCGCTCGGATACCGCGAGACAGTTGACGTCACGAATTACTACCTTCTGCCCAAGTGGTTCGGTGTGAGCGCGTTTGCCGAGTCCCGCTTCCCACGCAGTGACTGGCAGGGCACCGGATCCACAAGTGACGGTGGCTACCACACCTCGGACAGTTTCTTGATCATGTCACTCTGCCCTGATCGACACGCCGCCTTCTGCGGTGCCACGTACAGTGCACAGGAACTGGCTGGGCGAGGCATGGAGTTGCGGATTGACGTTGCCGTCATTTGGTTGCCCGTCCAGGTTGTGCACCTTCCTACGACAGGCGTTGTAACGATTACCGGCTACCAGCGAATCTCTCTCATGAATCAGTCGAGCGGGCCGGTGCAAGTCACGTTGACGTCCACTGAGGTGGCGAAACTGAGGAGCGCCCTTGAGGATCTCCGGAACTCTCCGGGCGGGCTGTGCATGGAAGACTCGCTGCTCTACAAGATCTCGGTTGTGTCTACCGCCAGCGGAAGGGTCTTCTGGTCAGCGATCGCTGACGAGTGCCCGGGCACAGTGACCGTGTCAAGTCAATTGGGACGCGTCCTTCTCAACGGCCGGTCCTGCCCACTGGACCGACTGATCGCCTCCTTCTTCCCGGTCAAGGCGGCTTCTGGAACCCGGATTGGTCTTAGAGCCTGTCAGATGTCGTACTGAGATCTTGACTTCGATCTACTTCGCCAGATTCCCAACGAACGCATCAACGCACGGGTCCGACGTAACAGATCTTCAACCAAGCATTGGCCGCTTGACTGATCATCCATTTACTCAGTCTCTAGGAGTGGACGATCCCCGACGGAGAAGTCGGAGCGCACTCCCAACCCACAGCGCAATCAACAAGAGCCAGATCAAGAGACGCAGCCAAGGATGGATTCCCCCAAACTCGTTCACGGTGCTGAGAGGCGCGTATCCGGTCCATCCGATTAGCGGATGGGAGCCCAATGCCGTCAACCAATCGCCAAAGGTGTAGAGAGCCAGACCAAGACCGATCACGATCACAATGCGTTGGGCGCGGTTCAGAGGATGTTCTTGCATCGCACAACTCTCTCACGCGCCCTCTGAGATCGGGTTCAGAAATTGGCCATCTTCGGAGGCTCGGCGTAAGGAGTCACCACCCACTGGCGTCCCATTGTCTAGAAACGCTGCCGAAGATGCCCGAGGATGCGGCGAATGTCGTTCCGACGGTTCTCAATCTGACTCGGAATGGCGATCGTGATCGGATTGCTCCAGATCCAAGAGACGGACCGGAGAAGCCGATTGCGCGGATACCGAGTGCGCACCGCCCAGGGAGGTCGTCGCGACTGACTCATTGGCCTAGTTGCATAGGGCTCTTCGTCCACTGTGTCCTCACGATACGTCATGGAGAAGGCTTTGCAACCGGCGAACGAGGTTTCGTTCGGCGGCCCGACTTGACAGTTCTGCCACATCGCACCGTCGACTGAACCTGATGGATGCCTGAATGGTTTGGAGAGAGCCCGATTGCAGCGTTCCAGATGGTCAATCGTCGAATGTGGCGAACGGACGCTTCGCCGATCCTGCATCTGCGATCACGGCGTTAACCGAAGTCGAGCTCTCAAACACTCAAGGATTGGAACCCATTTGGATCTCGAAGAGTAGTTCTTCCCATTGGACCTTGAGAATCGTCACATCATCTGGCGGGGCGGGCCTGAATTCGCATCGACCGACTCGGTCAATTCGCCCTCCACTGGAGCCACCCATCATTTGATACGAGGTTCCTCGGTCGTCAGACAACTGCATTGACTGAGGTTCTGGACCAGTTCCGAAAGATGCCCCATTGACGGCGTCGTTGGCATCCGCATGTCCCGCGAGGGGAACCATGCGCCAGATCACCGCCCCCTTTACGTCATAGCGCTCAAAGCCGAGAATCTGAAAACTGCAGACGTTGGGTATTTCCTTTGCGGGTTGATTGGCCGGCACTAGTTCAACGAATTGAGCGAAGGCCCCAGGCGTTAGCGCCCGATCAGTCATGGGCACATCATCAGCGAAGTGGAATCGTGCCAAGGCATTGCCGAAGTGAGAAAGGAACACGCTTCTCCACGTTGCAGCCTCATCGCTCGAGACCACTCCGACACCGGTCAAACCGCTGAGCAGGCCGTCGACGAAGGAAGACGTGCCGTAGCGACCAAGTCGCTTCCACCGAGCGGAGTCGCTCGCCAGATCCCTTAGATGGATGTCGACGGCATCTTCCACGATTGGGACGATACTGGGCGATAGCCGCGACATCGGAATCGTTCATCTTCCCTAGTGACGTTCTGAACTTGCATCGTCGCTCGGCCGAGTCCTCACCGACTCGATACAGTCGGTTCGGTGAGGCCCATGTGACGGACCACCGCCGACTGACGATGGTGCTCTTTGCCGGAGCGCTTGCTGCGACGGGGGCGCTCGCGCTCCCATCGGCCGCCTCGGCTCCGTCGTCCACACCGCTCTCTCAGCTTCCGTCCACGGTCCTCCACGGTCGCTTCACCGCCCCGGTCGTCCTTGAGGGCGGGGCCGTGCTCGTGACCCCCGCCAGCTCGAACACCGTTCCTCATCGTTCAGCGCGCGGGGCTACCGCCGAACTCTGGGCGACGTTCGGACTACAGGGAAAGGTGAAGGTGGTGGTCGGCTTTGGAATCGCCACGATCACCGTCCCCACCGGCATCGCCCAATCGATTCACCACCTGCCTGCGTGGGTCGCCGTCGCCCGGTCCCTGATTCCCTCCCACTGCCCTGCCTCTCCACTGCACCCTCGCTACTTGGAGGCGGTCGTCGTGTTGAGCGATGCGCCTAACCGGGCCGCTGACCTGGTGAACTATCGACCCAGCGGGGGGTCCTGTTCGTCTCCGCGATGGGTCACCTCAGTGCAGTGGCCGGCCGAGGTTGTCTCGGAGTCCTGGACAGTCGCTAAACCGGCCGACACCCACGGAGTCCACCTTCGCATCGCCGTTCCGGCATGTGCCAGTGGCAACTATCAAGACTTCGTCGGTCTCGTAAAGGGCACCTTCGACTTCTACTACGACGCCCAGATCCCCGAACAGACAGTGAACAACTGCCGGATGACCACGATCCCCTTCGATGTCCCCGAGCGGCTAGCCCCGGCCACGGCGCGGCGCCTGCGCTACGTCCACGAACCCACAGGCCCGATCTCTCAGGTCACTGTCATCAAGGCTTCCGGCTCGGGATGGGGCGTCTACACCAAGTCCCAGAGCGGCTGAGGCGCGGCGCTCGACGTGCCTCGATAGGTGTGAAGATTGTCGAGGTCGGGGGGCCGACGCATCAGTTCTGCAACCTTGCACTGGCGACTCTCAGCAATGGAGCCATGATCGACGTCGGAAGCGAGAATCCGTACGGCCGCTCTCCAACACTTCAGCTCGCCCTAGGCACTTTCCGCGATCACCCTCTTGCTCGAAAGGCCAAGATCCCCGCGATAACGATTGCCACCAAGACGCCAATCACCACCCAGCTAATCGAGCCAAAATTGCCAGATGTGAGTTGCGCTGAAATCGACGACACAGTGTTCACCCTCAGTTCGATTCGGTCGCGACAAGTACGTCCGCTAATCGTAAGTCACACCCGATGAGAGGAGTCGCCCCATGAAACGCGCGAAGCGAAGCGCGTGTCGGGACTTGTAGTTGGCCGCCAGAGACCAAGGTGTCGGAGGCCCGACGTGCGCGATCTGCTATCAAGCACTGGCGTCTCGAATGACCCGTCGGGGTTCGTGTCGGAGGGCCGACTTACACAATCTCCGACTGGAGGCTGAGGCACTGGGAGACCAACAAGATCGCGCCGTCTACGACACCGAAACGTGTCGCATCACGGCGTGACTCTCGACCCAGGCGCCCTTGATTCGGCTCTCCTCTGAGGCTGAAGAGTTCGGCTCTTCGTCGCACAAGATGACGTGTAAGCGATCCGTTGGCTCGTTCCACACCGAACCAACCCATCCTTGACGCAGAAGTAGCCAGTTACCCCGTGGACTGGGAATCCGCTCAGGATCGTTCTGTGGGCGACCCCATATTCGCCATGCAGGATCCCTCCTGTCGATGGACGAAAGAACCAACTCTGAGTCAAGCTCCACCACCGCGAACTTGTCCTGAAGCTTTCGAATCGTCCCGTTGTAGCCTTGGCCACCTTGAAGCCAGTCGGGGTCCCGATTGTATCCACCCGTCACGAGCACCCGGTCGCCGACAGCGAATGGAAGGCCGTTCAAGTTCTCTTTCGAGCCCACGCCCGGAGAATAGTTGTGGGCAGGTACGTCAAACTCCAAGTCAAAAGTTCCAGCCAGGTTCTGCCTCTCTTGGTGGCCCGACGTAACACATCTGCTACCAGGCACTGGAGGCTCTCTTCTTGAGTGCGTCCAGAGAATTTGACTGTTGGAGACCTTGAAGGAAGCTGTCTTGCCAACCACCCAGAGGTGTACAGAAGTAAGGTCAGGTCCACAATGTTGGGCAGAGTTCAAAACGGGGTCGTCGCTGCCGTTGAGGTTCAACGTGCACTTTGGCGCTGTGTGTTTTCCGCAGCTGCGATTGTCACCACAATTGCATCTATGGCATATCCGGTAGGAGCTGCAGGATCCAAGTTGACAGATTCCAAGTATGGATTCTCGTTCTCGATTCCGCCAGGATGGCAGAAAATTCCACTCACTGGAGGAGACATCTCGGGATTACTGGACTTGCTCACCAAGTCAGACCCGACGATGAAGGGTGCTTTGACAAACGAGGTCAAGCAAGCAGCGAAGCAAGGCATCAAGGACTTCGCGTTCGGTCCCATCTCGCATAACTTCGCGTCGAACATAAATGTCATCGTGGAGGCAGCGTCCGGACCATCTTCAGGTTCTTCCTATTTTGATCAGGCTGGAGTGGAGGTCAAGATCAGCCTTACGGGTTTCGGAATGACGAACGTGAAGACTTCGACCGTGGATCTTCCATTCGGTAAGGAACTTCAAGCGACGTATTCCTTGCCAAAAACATTGGCCCCCCAATGGGCATATGGCTTGCAACTTTATTTGAGGCACAAGTTGCACCTCTACATCGTGACCTTCTCCTCCTCGACATTGTCGCGCGACCGAAGTACAGCACTTCAAGCCGAGCGTTCGTGGCGTTGGAGCTAGATCTCAAATCAACTTTCCGTGGGGATGAGAAGTCAAGTGTCGGAGGCCCGACGTCATCGTTCTGCCACCAGACACTGGCGGCATGACTCCGCCCAATACTGATGGGTGGCGCCTCGACGACCGGACTCCCAACTCCTCGACTCAGGGCGGTGCCGCCTATTCGATACGGTACCAAGAGTGAGCTCCGTTCGTTGGCCTTCCCAGTGAGTCGGGGATCAATCGAGTGGCATGGGCCGACTTCGAAGAGAGAACAGCGATTGCGCCGCCTGCGATATCGATTCCGCCCACCTAAGCGGCCCGAAATCAATCGATTTCAGCGAGCAATCTGGCGTGTACAGCGACTTGTTCTTGGCGACAACAGTCTTCGGAAGGCCAAGAGGAGCCCGGACTGGTAACAGCGCTCTGACGCGGGACCACTCAGAATCAACGCGCGAAACGTCGTTGTCAGCGGGACGTCCACAATCTCCGACTGGAGGATTCAGGATTGGCCATGATCCGAAGCCGGGGGTTGGCACTCGTGTCGGCCCTCATACTGCTGAGTCTGGACGCCACAGTTCGAAGATCCGTTTCAAGAAGTATTCGCACGCATCGTTCTCATTGGAAAAGGAGTTCTCTTGGCGGCGTAGACCACGTTCGCTTATGAAGACTTGCCAGGTCTGGCCACAGGGGAGAAGGCAGAGCGCTTCGTGCCGTTCTGAGTCAAAGCTGTAGTAACTGGGATCGACGTGGGCCTCTTGCACTATCTCAAGAACATCACTTACTCTCACAATGTTGCCTTCCTATCAGATATGAACTGGGGCCGACTGCAACAATCTCCGACTGGAGACTGCACCCATGGAAATCTTGAGGCTGCTTACTCGGCCATCGTCACTGCTCGGTGTTCCGCCAAAATGCAAAGGAGGCGGCAAGCGCCAAAGCGGCTCCGGCAAGCCAAATTTCGGACACGTGTTCACGGCCAACTATGGATGCGTCGCAAGCGGAATGCTTGATCATTGCGAGGGTTGGCCCGAACTCGTTGATCTGATCCTGGGGCGGCTGGTATGGAGCGGGCGGCAAATCATCGATCCAGCGATTCCAGACGCTCGGACAGGACTCACTGTGCAGTCCCGATTGGGTACTGAACTCGGAAGACGCGTTGTACGAGGTAACTGGGTGAAGATGAACATTCCAGGCCGCGAAACCAAGGCAGATTACGGCTAGAAAGAGAAGAACACGGGATTCAATCACGGAACCTAATTGTGCCACAACATCATGCAAGCGTGAAGATTGGCAGCCACACTTTCGGTGGTGTTGAAGTACGATCCGTGGTTATGGAAGAGGAACTGACTGCGTACATTCTTGCTCGCCTTCATGAGGCTCTGACCGCCATTGTGGAGACGGAACAGCGAATTGGGGATGATCCGCAAAATGATGATGCACAAAGGTCACTCGCCCGATCCGAAAAGGCAGTTACCTCGGCCTTGAAACGACTCGAACCCAATATCGCCGAGGGCGAGGACGAATAGAGGCGCCCAGATCGCTTCGGGTGCGCTCCCTGTATCACAGCACCCGCAAACTGCATTGAGGATTCGAGAAGGTCCGAATTCGGACTAGATGGTGGCCGTCTTGAGTCCAAGCTCCAGGATCGTTAGGTCTGGGGCTATCTTCCGCGTCTTCTTCTGGGCCTGCAATTCGTCCCCGGCCCGAGCAATTTTGGAGACCTTTGCGCGTGCATCGGGATCTTCGAAGATCGGTGCGGGAGTAACGAGCATGGGAAATGCCTCGTGAAAGGCTGCCTTCTCCCTGTAGGCCGTTCTGGCCGACTCTTTCCACCAGGCGGCTACCTCTTCCGCTGAGGGGTCCCGGCCAAGTGATTCCCTGGTGACGGCCCATGAAAGGGCCCAGACGAGAGCCGTTTGACCCTTACGGAGACCGGCGTGGCGAACCGCGACCTCCATCCAAGTCACGCGGCGCGGTTCACGACTCTTCGGCATCTCAGCTCCCCCCATGCGCGTCTTGACCGGTTGAAATCCTACTGTCAAAGAGTGGCAGGGTCAAGTAAACTGCCAAGTTATGACAGTCGAGGTCGAGTTCGGCCCCCCTTTCCAATCTCTGCCATCGCCTGTCGTCGAGCTGGCCTCAGGCGTCGACGCGCTCTACTTGACCGGGCGAGCCGCTCTTCCGGCAAGTCTGCTGAATCCCCTTGACGAGGCCCGGAGCGAGGCCGTGCTGTTTCGCCAGGCGGTCCCTCTGGTGCTTGGTGGTGAAGAGTTCCAAGTGGCCTGGCACGGCTTCAACAAGTATCACTTCTCGCTCGAGCACCCGTACGCCCGCATCGGTTTCACGGAGAGTTCGTTCCTTCCGGCGATCTACGTCCAGCCACGCACGGAGTTTCTCCAGGGCTATGGACCTCGCAGCGCGGTTCAGTGGGTCCGCGACGTTCTGGAGAGCGAGTGTGGGCCGGTTCTGTTCGGTGTTCATCGCCTCGACCTCTTCGGTGATTTCCAGGGGTGGGATCTCTCAGGTGAAGCGCGCGACGAGTTCGTCTGTCGGGCCAAGTCAAGACACCTCTACGAAGACGACGGGGTATTCAATGGACTGATCTTCGGGCAGCGGAAGACCGGCACGGTGTTGGCGCGCATCTACGACAAGACCATTCAGTCGGCGAAGACCGGCTCGGGCTACTGGCCGATGATCTGGGGTGAGCGTTTCGATCCGGAGCGGTCGGTCATTCGCGTCGAGTTTGAGATTGGACGAAACGGGCTGCGCGACTATCGAGTGAGCGACCCCGAGGACGTGTTGGCGGTAACCGGGGCCCTGTGGCAGTCGCTGACTCATGGGTGGCTGACCCACCGGGTTCCCACGAAGGATCAAACGCGGTCTCGGTGGACAGCGTCACCAACGTGGGAGGCCGTGCAACGAGCGCGTGTCGGCATGAGCGACTTCGGGATCAACCGGATGTACTTGGGCAAGCGTCGAGGCGGGGCCGCCAATCTCATGCCGATGCTGGAGGGCTACCTGGCGAGTTTCGGGGCCTACGCCGAGGCGTCGACCTTTGAGGACATGCTGCCGGACCTGAGAGAGTTCCTCGCCCAGCGCGAGCGCGATACGGGGGTCGCTCTGAGTGAACGGATCGCGGAGCGGCGCCGAAGGTTTGGCCTTCCGTGAGCGTTCAACCGGACCTGGACCGCGTGGCTGATGTGCTCATTCGCGTTGCGCTGCGTCTGGCGGTGCATGATGAGGGCGACGAGGAAGAGGGGTCCGGTGCTAACGCTGGCGTATTGCCGAGTCTCGACTGAGGAGCAGGCCGAGGAGGGGTATTCAATCGAGGGGCAGGCCGACAAGCTGCGCGCGTACTCGACGTTGCGCGGTCTTGGCGAGGTCGTCGTGATCGAGGATCCGGGGCGGTCGGGCAAGGATATGAAGAGACCGGGGCTGCAACAGCTCTTGGCGGCGGTGGAAGCAGGTCATGTGTCACACGTCCTGGTGTGGCGTTTGGACCGGCTCTCGCGCAACCTAGGCGATCTGATCCTGTTGGCGGATCGCTTCGGCGAACTGGGCGTCGCCATTCACTCGGTGTCGGAGAATCTGGATCTGTCTTCGGCGTCGGGTCGGATGTTTTACAACATCCTGGGGACCTTCGCGCAGTACTTCCGTGAACAACTCTCTGAGAACGTGCGCATGGGAAACGAACGCGCGGCGCGTGATGGCAAGTGGCTGAATCGTCCAAAGACTGGCTACGACATGGTCGCTGGTGAGTTGGTGGCGAACGGCGACGCGGTGAGGGTCCGCGAGATGTTTGTCCTTCGTGCCAAGGGTGAGAGTTACCGGAGCATTGAGGTGCACACGGGCGTCAAGTTCTCGACGGTGAAGGCCATCCTCGACTCGCGCATCTACCTGGGTGAGGTCCTCTACAACGAAGAGTGGTATCCGGGGCATCACGAGGCCATCGTGACCGAAGAGGAGTGGCACGCGGCGCACCGAGGGTTCGGCAAGAGTGTCCAGCCGGGACACGACGTGCTGCGCAGTCGGGTTCGGTGCGGTCTATGCGGCAAGCGGATGGCCCTCGCACAAAACGGCAAGGGGTCGACCTTCTACAAGTGCAGGCACCGGGGTCAGGGATGCGATCAACCCGCGAGGAGTACGAGGGGGCTGTCGCGGGCAGCGGTCTTGGGGATGTCGCTCCTCGGCTCCGACGAGGGGCTCCAGGCCGCCATTCGCCGGAGGTTGGCCGGCGCGGACCGGACGGACCCGGGAGGGGCCCGCCGGACGCGCCCGGCGACTTCGGCTGGGGCGCTCGGAACCCTCTCCAGTCAGCGACGAAAGCTCTTGGAGCTCGTGTACGCGGGCCAGATCAGTGGCGAGGGCTTCAAGGAGGAGGAGGATCGGCTGCTCGCCGAGATCGAGTCTGCCCGAGGGCTGGCCGCCGAGGAGAGCGCCGCAGCACAAACGCGCAGCGACTTAGAGCGCCGTTTCGAAGAGGTGGCTCGCATTTTGACGAACCTGGACGTAGAGGCCGTCTGGAGGGCCGCCCAAGACTCTGAGAGGCGCGTCCTGGTCGAAGAGTTGATCGAGTGGGTGACCGTGTTCCCGGACCATCTGGAGGTCATTGTGGCCGGGGCTCCGGCTCTCAATGTCCTTTACGGAGAGGTAGGTCTGATGGGGTCGGAGATTGTTAGTGTCGGAGGCCCGACGTAACAGGTCTGCTACCAGCCACTGGCGACTTGGCTAGTCCGTGTGGGTTCCGGTCTGCGGCCCGACGTGATGGGTCTGCTACCGGTCATTGGCGGCTTCCATAAGGAGTACATTCCGACACCTCGTGGAGCGCGCCCGCTCATTGCGGGCCTGAAGCCAATTCGGGCCCTGCATCACACGTCGATTCTCGAGAGATCTTCCTTGCTCGGGCCGTCGGCCGCCTAAATTTAGGAAAGGTAGCGGGGAGGTCTTGTTGAGTTACATGGGTTGGTGGCAGACCGAGAGAGCTCTTCGTGCCGAGGCCGACGACGAAATATCGAGAGAGGAACTCCAGGTTGAAGAGCCTCCACCCAGCACATTCATCAAGTGGGTTAGAAAGTGGATTGTCCGGCGTCCTGGCCGGCGAGCACCGCGAATCCGATGAGATTGCCCATTACACCGGGTCGCGACCTACCGAAGTTGCTGCGGGCCTTCAAACTCTGACTCGCCTGTGCGGGTATTGGTCTGGGATCCGACGAAACAGGTCTGCTACCAGCCACTGGCCGCTGCCCAGTTGACGGGGTTCGTGTCGGAGGCCCGACGTCACAATTTTGCAACCATCCACTGGCGGCTTGACAGCCCCCAGGGAGATGAGCAAGTTGTCGGAGGTCAGTTGCAAGGTCACGGGTACGTTGTCGGCAACCCAGCGCCTCCCGAATACCCCAGCGGTTAGTCCTCGGTTCTGGAACAACGCCGCCTGCCCGGCGTTCGGGGACGCTTGTGAGCCGTCCCCGCACTGGTCAGTCGCTGCCAGGGAAGTCCATGGGGATGTCCTCGAGGAGCTCGTTTCGGAACGACCCTTCTACGACGTGCTGCGCGCCGGATCGGAACAGCTGGAACGCTTCCTCGTCGGCGTAAAAGGACTCTTGCTCCTTCGTGAAGGTTGCCAGGTCTGGATAGTCCCACTCGATGACGAGCTCGTTTCCCGCTCCTGCCAAGGGGTAGAACATCCGCGACTCCGCCCATCCCCGCGCCCGGGAGATCTCTTCGAGCTTCTTGCAGATCTTGAGGTATTCACCGAATTGGCCGTACTTGATGATTGCGATTTGTCGAACTCGATAAGCCATATCCATCCCCCTTTAGTGTGGGACATGAGTATTGCGCATCACCTTGGGTGACAGCAAACGGTGTGTAGTTCGACGCTGCAGCCTTCACCGTTTTTTGGGCGTCCACACTTCGAGGAGTTGTTGAACGGCATCACGGTATTCCGGGACCACCAGGGGATAACGGTTGCCGGAGCTCCAGAGCTCAACGTCCCCTAGTCAGAAAGATTGGCCCCGAGGGGCCGGAGAACGTGCGTGTCGGAGGCCCGACGCGACAGATCTGCTTCCAATCACTGGCGACTTCAATGCGACGGCCTCGGATTCCAACTGAGGCGATGGTGGGACCTACCCTGACAACGTGGAAGAGGGAACGCAGACCGTACCGAGACCAGTCAAGGTGTGGACGACCCCGAGACTTACTGGAAGCGATTTGATCGGCTCCCTCTTGATCATGGCGGGACCAGTCGTCATCGCCTTTGCGATGAGCCAAGTGTTCGCCCAGCCCGACGTGTTCGCGTTCGGAATCATCATCGGCGTCGTTTGGATAGCCGAAGGTCTGATGCTGACCCTAGGTCCGGCGAGGAGACTGGAGGCCTTCGATGACGGTTCGATCAATCTAATCAAACGGAGACGAACTCTGCATATTCCTCCCGGTGAACTGAGGACGGTGCGCCCGTTCGTCATCACTGATTGGTGGCGGGCCGCTCCAATGCGAGTTAGGGCGGTCAGTGGAGCGATCCTCTATAAACCTCCTCCCGGCGAGCAGGACGACGTCTGGATTCTCCTCGGAAGGACCAACCCTGAAGCGAAGCTATCGAGTCCTCATGGCTGGTTTACGAAGCGGCGAGGCCCCTAGCAAGTTGCACGTCTCTAGGCTCAGTGTCGGAGGTCCGACTTCCACAATCTCCGACTGGAGAATCCTGGGTTGAGGTTCAATTATATGTGTAAGTCAGAAGCCAGTCTTGTCGTCAGAGGGCTACCAAACAAGGATCAGTACGCCGTCGAAGGGAAGCGAGAGACGCCGAGGGTCGTAAATCGCGTCTAGCTGATCTCGTAGGGCTCTCAGCTTACGGGAATCCACTCATTCGGCCGAGGCAGCACGCACCCGAGCTAGTTCAATTGTTTGAAGAATCGCATCAACGGGGTAAACAATGCCGAGTCCAGAGTTTTCCTCAAAGACAACCCGTGTTCGGCCCGTCTGCGGACTCACAGCAACTTCCTGGTACGGCAGATAAGCCGAAATGATTCCGATGAGATTTGAAGTCGCCTGATTCTTTGTGCCTTGGATGGCAATCATCTCCGGGAGATTGACGACGGGTCCACCGCTGTTACCGGGCAACACCGTCGCGTCGACAAGGAATGTTGGAAGATAGCCACTTAGCAGATCACTGATTTGCGCGATTGACCCTGATCGCACCAAGACTGCCTTTCGCACGGCGCCAATGATCTGCATGGGAAAGCCCATTACAACAACGTGCGAACCCTCGCTGATGCCGGACTCCTTCAGCTGCGCGATATTGAGTGCGTGATTGTCGAGCTCAAAGAAGTTCCTTTCGAAGCCAGTCAGAGACTCGTGGCCTAACGGGATGGCTGTTATTGCAACGTCGATGTCTTCGCTGGCATGAAACGTCCAAAGTGGATTCCCGGTCTCATCATTGATTCGGAGGTTCATTTCCTGCGCAGGGTCGGATCCAATTGGATTCAACCTGATTACGGGATTGGTTAGTCCCTCGACTACGTGTCGATTAGTAACGAGCCAAGTTCCATACCTGCCCGGCTCGTCGGGTGCAGGCGTGCCGATAAAGAAACCGGTCGCGACCCAAGAGACAATGCCTTCTGGGTCCCGGTCTCCAATCGTTACAACAGCGTTTAGGAAGAGCGGAGGTATCAGGGCCATGAGCGAAAGGTACTCGTTCTCCGCCAAGATTGAATTCCAAAAACTCCGTTCTGTGCAATCGGACACTGCCGAAGTTGAATGGCCATCGGGGATGCGCCAAAGTGAACCTTCAGCTCTTGTTTAATGTAAAGAAGAGTTAGACACACCTTTCAGAAGAATCACGATTCTTAACCATTGTCCGATGCCCGGGGCCGGCCGGCGGGCAGCGCCGGACGGCCCGACGGGCGTACTGAGTGAATCTTAAGTTCCTTGAAATCATTGGGTTCGAAAATCAAATCTTGACTCTCAACGAAAATTGATGTTCGGTTTTGGCCCTTTTCGTGGGGTTTATAAGTAGAGGGCGAATTTTTCGCCCCTCCGAAGGGGGCTCCAGGATCATGCGATTTGACGATCAGTTCACTGACTTAGATGTTCTCGATGACGAGTTCGTGTCGTTTACGAATTCTCGTGAAACAGGACGGGAGGGGGAAGCAGCTCAACGAACGCCTCGCCGAGGTGGCGGCGTGCGCGCCAACCGTTCGGGACCCACGGGGTTCGATCGCGCCATGACCATTCGAGAGGCCGCTCAGGTCCTCGGAGTGAGCTACGCGACGGCTCGCCGGCTCCTCCTCGAGAACAAGATTTCGTACCAGCGGGTGTCTCCGCGCCGCACCGTCGTTCGAGAGAGCGCTCTCCTCGCCTACCTCCGGGCGACTACAGCCGAAGCCACGAGGGCGGGAGAATTCCCTGCACTGGGAGAGACACCGCCCGACCGTTGTCACCAGGGATGCGAGCGCCGTCGTCCCGACTGACCAAGAAGCGAGGAGTGGCAACCCGGCGACAACAGACTCGATCTCCCGGTCAGGGTTCAGTTATGAAGCTGCCCGATCGACGGGGGTGGCGCGGCCAGATCTCACTGCCCGGTGGCAGACGGCTGAGCAAGCAACTCTCGACAAAGAGGGCCGCCGAGGAATGGGTGGTCGAGCAGCTCCAACGCCTACGGACGGGCCGGCTCGCCACGAGGAAGTCGATGACGCTGGATGAGTGGATGACCAAGTGGCGGAGTCTTCGGGTTCGTTCCTTCTCGACCATGGAGATCGAGCGGATCCACTACGGGAGGTACTTCTCAACCCTTGCGAACACGTCGATCGACAAGCTGACCCCCATGGTGCTGCGCCACTTCTTCGAGTCGCTGGAGGCCCGGTTCAAGACGGAGAACCCCCCAACGGGGAGGCCGCACACGGTGCGGCTGTGTCACTCGCTGTTAAGGACCTCACTAGGCGACGCCGTCGAAGCTGGCGTGCTGGGCGTCAATCCGATGCACTCGGTTAAGCGACCGAAGATACCTCGCCCCGAACCCAAGTACCTGGTGGTAGACGACGTCAAGAAGCTCGTGGCTTTGGTCGACGAATCGGGAGAGATCGGCGGCCTTGCGGTCCACCTCATGCTGCGCCTTGGTCTTCGCCGAGGGGAGGCGCTGGGGCTCCTTTGGGGGGACGTCAATTTTGAGACGGGTGAGATCCGCATTCAGCAACAGCTCCAGCGGATTCCGAGCCCTGACTTTCCCGGCGGAACTCACCTCGACCGCGTGGCTCTCAAGACTCAGGGGTCGGTCCGGACTCTGGTGGCCGACGACGCACTCCTCGAGAGATTGAAATCGCTGCGCGAGAGTGAGATGACGCCCTCGGCGCCCGATGACTTCGTGGTTGCCCAGTTCGACGGTTCACCCATAGATCCGTCGAACTTCACGGGCTGGCTGGCGAAGGTGGGACGGTCCATCGGAATCCACGTGTCGCCGCACCGGTTGCGCCACACGGCCGCGACCCTGATGCTTAATCAGTCGGTACCGCTGTCAACGATCGGCGCCGTTCTGGGCCACACGGACGCCCGCACGACTCTCATCTACGCTCGCGTCACCAAAGACACGAAGTCGGCCGCTTTGATAACGCTCGGCAGTTATCTCGATTCCCTCTGAGACCGACCGCCCATCATCGGGGTGTTCGATTCAAACGGCCAATTGTCAGGTGATCTTCCCCCTGTCCAGTAACTACGTCAAGATGGCCCACGTGACCGGGGAGCCTCGCTCGATGGCGATGAACAGAACCTTGAGAGCGCTTCTCGCGGGCATCACCATCGCGGTAGCGCTGCTGGGGGCAGCCGGACTCACCACCCAAGGTGGCTTCATAGTTGGCGGGGACCGCGCGGGAGCGATAAGTGCCTGCCCTACGACGAGCCCCTTGCCACACTTCACCCTTGGTGACAAGCTCCCGACGGTTGGCTTCGTGGTGCGAGCCGGAATACGGTTCGCTGTCGTCGAGCCCAAACGGGGTTGGGGCCAGGCTACCGAACTCACGATCTCAGACCCTGCCGTCGTCCACGTCCAGTGCTCGGTGATAACGACCGGTGGTGGGCGTCTCACCGTGCTCGTCGCCTCACGCGGTGTGGGCACCACCTTCGTTTCAGGAACGGTTACGCCGGCGAGCAACTTAGCAATGCCCGGGTGGTCTGGCCTCGTGACGGTGATCGGCTCAAAGGGCTCCGCACGTTCAGCGCGTCACGCTTCATTCTGCGAGACCGCGACACGAGTCGTGGGCACGGACGAGACGAACATTCTGACCGCCCTGCACGTGAATGGCCGTCTTCCCGCGAACATCTCGAGTCGCGTTCAAAGGGGAGTGGCCTCCCTCGTACGTGATCTAATCTCCAGCTACTCGACCGCCGCCTCGAGCGCCCTGGCCGCGGATCTGCGGCTGTTCTCTGAGCGGCTGATTGAAGCCGCTTCGCCAGCGGGAACCTCTTCGGCTATTGGAGCCTTCGCCTCGCATTACGGGGCGCTTGAAGCCGCCTGCCCGTCGGACTTCACGACGTCGGTGTTTGCTAAAGGACCAACGATCGGACATGCGTTCGCGGGCCCTGAATACTTCTGCGCGGTGGCGCCGCTCAAAGGTGTGATCAATTTCGTTTCGGACTCCGGTGCGGCCGCCCTGCGGGTCGCGATCAGCGGCATGGGCCGAGACAACGCCGGTCATCGTGTGTACATCGACTGGGTCAGCAGGAGACGGCCATCTCCGGGACAGCCCGTTGCCAACTTTGTCATAAGCAGAACAGGAGAGGTCCAGCCGAAGTCACTCGTCATGGTTCAAGCGCCAATTGCGCAGGCGGTGGAGCTTGACCTCTACGGGTCGGTTACCACCGCGCCGTTCGGCCAGTTCGTGCCATGCAATTAAGTGAACACCGGGACGCGAGCACTCGTGCAACCTGGGGGAGTCTTGCGAAACCTCGGGACTGCTCACCCGGTCACTCAGAGTAGTGACGTGGGAACCAGTGATCGGCGAAAGCAGAATTTTCGAACTGCTAACAAACTGCTAACAGCCCGCCTCGGAGTCTGACGCGGAAGCCTCGAAAGGCCTTTGTTTGCTTGGTGGAGGTAAGGGGATTTGAACCCCTGACCTCTTGACTGCCAGTCAAGCGCTCTACCAACTGAGCTATACCCCCAGGGACACGCAATCTTATCAGTTGGCCCCGCGGGCTCCCGTGGCGCGCGGCGCGCGCAGCGCCTACGGTGCGGGTGGTCGAGGAGGTTGCGTGAGCGAGGTCCCAACCGAGCGGGTGTTCGGCTTCTCCAACATGTTCGTGTCGCCAGAGGAGGACCCGCGGCCCCGCGTCAACTACGTCGGCGAGCGCGAAGCCCTCACGGGCTACCTGGGCAGCTACCGCACGACGCTGGAGCTCAAGTGCGCTGGGCTCGACCCCGCGGCGTTGGCCGCGCGCTCGGTGCCGCCCTCGGACCTCTCGCTGCTCGGCCTAGTGCGCCACCTGGCTGACGTCGAGCGGTTCTGGTTCCGCGAGGTGCTGGCCCAAGGCGACCGGGCCCCATTGTTTCGCACTGAGGAGACGCCCGACGCTGACTTCGTCGAGGCGACCGGCGACCAGGCTTGCGTCGATCACGCCTGGGAGGTGTGGCGCGGCGAAGTCGCATTCGCCGAGGGATTCCTGGCCGGCGCTGACGACCTCGGGGCGACGGTGGCCTTCCCGCCCGACACCGACATGCGGGTCGAGGTGCGCGATGTCGTCATCCATATGGTCGAGGAGTACGCGCGCCACCTGGGCCACGCCGATCTGCTGCGCGAGCGAATCGACGGTCGCGTCGGCCAGTAGTCCGGTCCCGGAGGCCGGTCGCCATCGCGTCAGCCCGCGCGGCCGGGATTGGCCCTTGGCCGTCGGTGAGTGTGATCGCGCCGGCCCACTCAATTCGGGCGACGTTAGGCTCGCTGTCGAGACGGCGGGACCGACGAGGCGAGACGTGACGGCGCTCGAGCCGGAGTCGGCGTCGCGAACAACAGTGTCGTGGCCGGCGTGGGGTCGTCCAGGACTCCGCCGGGACGACGGGAGGCGCCAACATGGTCCACGAGATCCAAGGGGTTGTCGCCCTCGAGCGAGGCGCCCCAGTGTCACTCCAGGCGATCTTGGTTCCCGACCCGGGACCCGGCGAGGCACTGGTACGAATTGAGGCCTGCGGTGTCTGTCACACCGACCTGCACTACCGCGAGGGCGGAGTTTCACCCCAGTTTCCGTTCCTGTTGGGACACGAAGCGGCGGGAGAGGTCTGCAAGGTGGGCCCCGACGTGGAGGGTCTCCTCCCCGGCACCTTCGTAATCCTCAACTGGCGAGCGGTCTGCGGCACGTGTCGCTCCTGTCGTCGGGGACGGGCCCAGTACTGCTTCTCCACCCTGAACGCGACGCAGCCGATGACGCTCGCCGACGGCACCCCGCTGTCGGCGGCCCTCGGGATCGGGGCCTTCGCGGAGATGACGTTGGTGGCGGCCGGGCAGTGCACACCGGTCCCGCGAATCCGCCCCGAGGTCGCGGGGCTCCTGGGGTGCGGGATCATGACGGGCATTGGGGCAGTCCTCTACACCGGCGCAGTCGGCCCGGGTGACAGCGTGGCGGTGTTCGGCTGCGGCGGCGTGGGTGACGCCGCGATTATCGGGGCTCGTCTCGCGGGGGCGACGACGATCGTGGCCATTGACGTGGACGACCGCAAGCTCGAGTGGGCCCGGTCGCTGGGGGCGACCCACACGGTGAACTCGAGCCGCGAGGACCCGATCGCGGCGGTGCGCTCGGCGACGTCATCCTTCGGAGCCGACGTCGCCATCGAGGCCGTGGGTCTCCCGGAAGTACTCGAGCAGGCCTTCTTCGCGCGCGATCACGCGGGCGTCGTGGTGCAGGTCGGCGTGCCCGCGCCCACCGCCATGATGCCCCCCATCCCGATGATCGAGTTCTTCGGGCGCGGTGGGTCCCTCCGGCCGTCGTGGTACGGCGACTGCCTGCCGGCGAGGGACTTCCCACTCCTGGTCGAGCTGTACCGACAGGGCCGCCTGCCCCTGGACGACATCGTCTCGGAGACCATCGGGATCGGCGAGGTCGAGGCCGCCTTCGACCGCATGCGCCGGGGCGAGGTCCTGCGCAGTGTCGTCGTGATGGCCTAGCCGAGCGCCGCACGTACCATGGGCCACGTGGGACTGGTCACCTATCAGAGCTGCACCTTCCGCGAGAAGCGCGCCGTGCTGCGGACGTTCTGGACGGGGCACGTGGACGAGTCGGACAAGGTGAACCGCGCCGCGCGCGAGTACGGTCCCTTCGCCCTGGCCATGGTGGCCGTCATCACCGTCGAGGTCGTCCTGATCTCTGCCATCCTGGTGGCCCGGGGCAGCGGGTGGGCGTGGCTCGCGGTGGCGGGGTCGCTGCTCGCGATGTGGAGCCTCTGGCGCACGCGCGTGCACCATCGGGCCACCCAGGCGGGCGCCGCCGGGCACTAGCCGGGCCCGCGAGGGCCGAGGTCGGGCGAGCCGCGCTCACCAGCGATCCGAGCGGCGGGCGCGTCGCTCAGCCCAGGATGGCGTCGGCCAAGTCGCCGGGGTGCGACAGGAACGGCGAGTGGTCGCTCCCGAGGCGAACGACGTCGTCACACCGCCTCGCCATCACCTCCTGCAACGACGGGTCGATCGCGCGATCGTGCTCGCACAGAACGTAACGGCGGGCCGCGTCCGCGTCGGGGGATTGGCGGGCCTGGCGAAAGCTGGCCGTCGTGTGTCGCCCGACTCTCTCGATCGCCCAGGCCTGGACCGGCGCCGGGCACTCGCCGTAGAAGGCCAGCGCGGCGCCCTCGGGCCGCACGCGGATCCACGGTCCGTCGGCCTCCACCGTGTCGTCCATGGCCGTGCGCACGCGCACCTCGTGCGAAGCGTCCGTGGCGCTCTGGCCGGGGCCCGGGATCAGCGCGGCGACGAAGATGAGTCCGCGAAGGTCGGGGAGGGCGGTCGCCGCCTCGCTCACCACCGCGCCGGCGTAGCTGTGACCGACCAGGATCACCGGTCCCGCGTCGCGGGCCGCCGCCGTCACCGCGGCCGCGTCGTCGACGAGGTTGGCCGAGCCGTCCCGGTCGTCGTGGGCGCTCGGCAGATCGAGGGCCCGCCACGCGACACCGCGGCGGTCGAGCTCGGCGCCGAGGTCGCGCCAGCACCACGCGCCGTGCCACGCGCCGTGCACCAGGACGTAGGTCGGTCGTTCCATGGTCTCCTCGGTCGCTCGTCGGGGTCGCCGGCGCGGACTTTCCTAGACTGTCACAATGGGCCGACCGTTCAACGTGGCCGCCGTCGAGGCGAAGTGGCAGACGTACTGGGCGGAGTTCGGCACGTACGAGGTCGACAACGACGACCCGCGGGAGCGCTACTACGCGCTGTGCATGTACCCGTACCCCAGCGGGGCGGCCCATCAGGGCCACGTGCGCAACTACACGTTCGGGGACCTGATCGTGCGCTACCAGACGATGCGCGGCAAGGCAGTCCTCTCGCCGTTCGGCTTCGACTCCTTCGGCTTGCCGGCCGAGAACGCGGCCATCAAGGCGGGCAGCCACCCCCGGCTCTTCACCGAGGCCCGGATGGCCGAGCTCAAGTCGTCCATCCTGCGCCTGGGCGCGGTGTACGACTGGCGCCGCGAGGTCGTGGTCCACGACCCGGTGTACATGAGGTACTCCCAGCTCATCTTCCTCACGTTCCTGAAGTCGGGACTGGCCTACCGCGCCGAGGCTCCGGTCAACTGGTGCCCCGGCTGCCAGACCGTCCTGGCCAACGAGCAGGTGCTCGCCGACGGCACCTGTGAGCGCTCCGGCGACCGGGTGGAGCGGCGCAACCTCGAGCAATGGTTCTTCCGGATCACCGACTACGCCGACGAGCTCCTGGCCGACCTCGACGGCCTCGAGTGGCCCGAGCGGGTCAAGACGATGCAGCGCAACTGGATCGGCCGCTCCGAGGGCGTGGAGTTCAGCTTACCCCTGGCCGCGGATCCCTCGCGCGCCCTGCGGGTGTTCACCACTCGCCCCGACACCGGGTTCGGGGTCACCTACGCGGTGGTGGCGCCCGAGCACCCGCTCCTCGACGAGCTGACCACCGACGCCGAGCGACCGCGGGTGCGCGCGCTGGTCGACCGGGCCCTGGGCGAGAGCGAGGTCGAGCGCTCGATGTCGCTCGAGGCCGGCGTCGACTTGGCGAAGCGCGGCGCGTTCACCGGCAGCCACGTGGTCAACCCGTTCACGCGCGAGTCGGTCCCGGTCTACGTGGCCGACTACGTCCTGGGGACCTACGGGACCGGCGCGATCATGGCGGTACCCGGCGAAGACGAACGCGACGACGCCTTCGCGAGGGTTCACGGTCTGCCCGTCGTGCGCACCGTCGAGGCGCCCGCGGGCCACGAGGGTGCCTACACCGGCGACGGACGTCACGTCAACTCGGGATTCCTCAACGGCCTCGACGTCGCCGACGCGAAGGTGGCCGCCGCGGCCTACCTGGCCGAGCACGCGGCCGGCGTGAGAAAGGTCAACTACCGACTGCGCGACTGGCTGGTGTCGCGTCAGCGCTTTTGGGGCTGTCCGATTCCCGTCATCTACTGCGCGCGGTGCGGTATGGTGCCGGTGCCCGAGGACCAGCTGCCCGTCCTGCTGCCCGATGACGTGACCATCGGCCGCACGGGACAGTCGCCCCTGGCCACCGACGAGGCCTGGAATACCGTGGCCTGCCCCGTCTGCGGCGGGGTCGCGCGCCGCGAGACCGACACGATGGACACGTTCTGCGACTCGTCGTGGTACTTCCTGCGATTCGCCGATCCCTTCACGCCCGACCGGCCATTCGACCCGGATCAGGCGGCGCGGTGGCTGCCGGTTGACCAGTACATCGGCGGCATCGAGCACGCGATCCTGCACCTGTTGTACGCGCGCTTCTACGTCAAGGCCCTCGACGACACCGGCCTGGCCTCGGGGATACCGCGTGAGCCCTTCGCGCGGCTCTTCACCCAGGGGATGATCCGCCTCTACGGGATCAAGATGAGCAAGTCCAAGGGCAACCTGGTCGCCCCCGAGGCCTACTACGAGACCGTCGGGGCCGACGGCCTGCGGCTCTTTCACCTCTTCGTCGGCCCGCCGGCCGAAGACGTGGACTGGATCGACCAGTCCGAGGACGTCATCGAGGGCTGCGGTCGCTTCATCGACCGCGTGTGGCGCCTGGTCCACGAGGACGAGGTGTACTACCACGACATCGCCGACGACCGCGACCTGGCGGTGCGCCGGGCGCTGCACCGCACGATCGACAAGGTCACCCGCGACGTGGAGCGCTGGAACTTCAACACCGCGGTGGCCGCGTTGATGGAGCTAATGAACACGCTGTCCAAGTGGGCCCGGGCCGACCAGGGAGCCGAGCGGGCCGTCTTCGACGAGGCCGTGGACACGATGCTCTTGCTGCTGGCGCCGATGGCGCCGCACGTCAGCGCCGAGCTCTGGGAGATCCGCCACCCGGAGCGCGAGACCGTGCACCACCAGACCTGGCCCGTCGCTGACGCCGACCTCGTCCGTGAGGCCACCGTCACTATGGTCGTGCAGGTGAACGGCAAGGTGAGGACGCGTCTGGAGATTGCTCCGGACACCACCGAGGACGTCGCGGCGCAGCGGGCGCTGGACGACCCGCGCGTCGTCGTGGCGCTCGACGGGCGCACCCCGACGCGCGTGGTGTCGCGGCCCCCCCGCCTCGTCAACATCATCGTGTGATGGCCCGGCGCGCGGCCCCGGCGGGCGACACCTCGGTCCTCATCGAGCCCCCGCGCTTCGACCGTCCCGAGGTCGAGATCCGTGCGTCGACCCGGCGCAAGAAGACCGGGGCGGCGCACTGGTCGGGCAGCCGCATCGTCGTGCAGATCCCCGCGCGCCTGAAGGGCCGCGAGCGCACGGTCTTCGTCGACGACCTGGTCGAGCGGCTGCTCACCCAGCGTCCCCAGGTCCTGGCCGGGGACGCCGCCCTGGAGGAGCGCGCCCGGGTGCTGGCCGACCTGTACAACGAGGGCGTGGCCCCGGCCACCGTTCGCTGGGTCGCCAACCAGCGCGCCCGGTGGGCGTCGTGCTCGCCGGCGTCGCGCGAGATCCGGGTCTCGACGCGCCTGCGCCAGTGCCCCGAGTGGGTGATCGACGCCGTGCTGGTCCACGAGTTGGCCCACCTGCACGAGGCCGACCACTCGCCGGAGTTCTACGACCTGGCCAACCGTCATCCGCGCCAGGGCGAGTCGGCGGTCTACCTCGACGGCTACGCACTGGGGCTGGGCCTGGCCATCGAGGCCGGCGACGTCGACCCCTGACTCAGCTGGCCTCGCCGCGCAGGAACCGCTCGAGCTCAGCGGCCAGCTCGTCCCCGCTGGGCAGCGCCTGGCCCAGGGAGGTGCCTTCGGTCTGGTCGGCGGCCTCCTCCAGCTGCTGGACCATCGAGGAGTGCTCGGGGTTGTTGGTGACGAGCTCGTCGACGCGACGCCGGGCCTCGTCGGCGGAGGGCCGCAGCGCGCTGCCGTCCAGGGTCAGCCCGGCCACGCGCGAGAGCGTCTCGACGAGCGCGGCGGCGGCCTGGGGGTAGGGCATCGAGGCGACGTAGTGGGGCACGCGGGCCCACAGAGTGATGACGTCCACGTCGGCCTCGGCGAAGCCCAGCTCCAGTGCGGCGCTGATCCCGGCGGGCACCTCGAGCTCTCCGCTGACGCTGCCCACGGTGTCGAGCAGGTGGCGGCTGGCCTTGGGCACCGTGCCGATCACGCGGACCGGGCGGGTGTGGGGCGTCGGGGCGGGGAAGGCGCCCAGGCCGACCACCAGGCGCACGTCGAAGCGCCCGGCGGCGTCGGTGACCACGTCGATGAAGTCGCTCCAGTGGAAGTCCGGCTCCGGGCCGATGAGGAAGATCATGTCCGCGCCGTCGCCGTCGCGCCCGTAGCGCAGCTGGATCTCGGGCCAGGTCAGCTCCGTCGTGACCCCGTCGACGATCCGCGCGATCGGGCGCCGGGCGCGCTGGTCGATGAAGTACTCGGTGTCGAAGGTCGCCAGGACCTCGGTCGGGATCGAGTTGAGCAACGCGCCCAGGGCGGTGCCCGCGCCCAGTCCGGCGTCGATCCACCCCTCCAGAGACACCACCAGGACGGGCTCGTGGAGATCCGGATCCGCAAGGAAGATGATGCGGTCGTAGATCTCGTCGTCCATCAGGTCTGCTCCAGGGTCTCTTGGGCGGTCCGCGCCAAAGTGGCGATGTGCGCCGGGTACTCGGTGACGCTGCCCTGGTCCCCGGCGGTGGCGCCCGCGCGGTAGCGCGCGAACACCCCCTGGAGGATGCAGGCCAACTTCCAGTAGCCGAACGCTCGATAGTAGGCGATGTCAGTCAGGTCCAATTTCGAGTGACGCGCGTACGCCTCGAGCACCTGGTCGCGGCTGGCGAAGCCCGGCGCGGTGGTCGGGCTGGCGAGGAGCACGGCCGACGTCGGGTCTGTGGGCTCGGCCCAGTACACGAGCAGCATGCCGACGTCGGCCAACGGGTCGCCGAGCGTGCAGATCTCCCAGTCCAGGATCGCGCGCACCGCGCCGTCAGCGCCCAGCACCGTGTTGTCCAGTCGGTAGTCGCCGTGCACGACCGCAACGCGCTGCTGACGGGGCACGTGCGCGGCCAGCTGGTCCCCGACCGCGGCCACGATCCCTTCGTCGTCGACACCCGCGACCTGCATCTGGTCGAACTGCGTGCGCCAGCGCCGCAGCTGGCGCTCGACGTAGCCCTCGTGGCGGGCCAGGTCGCCCAGTCCCACGCCGACCACGTCCACGTCGTGGAGCCCGGCCAGCGTCGTGGCCAGGTGGTCGCCGATACCGGCGCGCGTCGCCTCGTCGAAGGTGGCCACGGCCTGGTCGTGGTCGCGCAGGATCGCCCCGTCGACGAACTCCATGACGTAGAAGGGTCGCTCGTTGACCGCGTCGTCGGTGCACAGGCCCAGCGTCCGGGGCACCGGGACCCCCGTCGGGTAGAGGGCGGACATCACGGTGTACTCGCGGACCATGTCGTGGGCCGTGGGCAGGACGTGGCTCGCCGGGGGCCGGCGCAGCGCGAAGCGCTGCCCGGTCGCGTCGGTGACGGCGAAGGTGAGATTGGAGCGCCCGCCGGCGATGAGCTCGAAGCGCAACGGCGCGCTCGCACCGACCCGATCGGCCATCCACTCGGTGACGCGCGCCTCGTCGATACCCGCGGGCGCCCCCATAGGCGCTGAGACTAACAGTGCTTCCGGGCCTCTCCGTTCTGACGACCACGCCGTTAGGCTGACCGCGTGAAGGACGTGACCGACGCGACGTTCGCCGTCGACGTCATCGAGCGCTCCAAGAGCGTTCCGGTGGTGGTCGACCTGTGGGCGGAGTGGTGCGGGCCGTGCCGGACGCTCGGGCCGATCATCGAACGAGTCGTCGGCGAGACCAACGGGGCGGTGGAGCTGGCCAAGGTCGACGTCGACGCCAACCCCCGCGTGGCGCAGGCCTTCGCCGTCCAGTCGATCCCGGCGGTGTTCGGCCTGCGCGACGGCCAGGTCGTCGACCAGTTCGTCGGCGCCCTGCCCGAGCACGCGGTGCGCGACTTCGTCGAGCGCTTGGCGCCGGGGGCCAGCGTCGTGGACCAGCTGGTGGCGGCCGGCGACGAGGCGTCGCTGCGCCAAGCCCTCGAGGTCGACCCCGCCAACGCCGAGGCCGCGGTCGCCCTCGGCGAGTTCCTGTTCGAGGACGGGCGCCTCGACGAGGCCGAGGCCGTGATGACGCCCTTCGCGTCGGTCGTGGCGGCCAAGACGGTGCTGGCCCGCGTGCGGCTCCAGCGCAGCGGCGTCTCGCTCAACGCGGACCTCGACCTCACCTTGGACCACCTGCTCGAGCAGTCCGGCTCCGACGACGGAGCCCGGGCCAACCTCCTCGAGGTGCTCGACGCCCTGGGCCCCGACGACCCCCGCTACGTTTCGTATCGTCGACGTCTCGCCAGTCGCCTCTACTAGTGCGCGCCTTCCGGCCCGCCGCGCCGCTGTCGCTGACCCTCGGGCCGCGCTCCTTCGACGTGACGACGCGGGCGCTGGTCATGGGCATCCTCAACCGCACGCCTGACTCCTTCTACGAGCCCGCCGCGACCTTCCACCTCGACGACCTCCTGCGCCGGGCCGGGCAGTTGGTGGCCGACGGCGCGGACCTGCTCGACGTCGGCGGGGTCCGGGCGGGTCCGGGCCCCGAGGTCAGCGAGGCCGAGGAGCTCGACCGGGTGGTGCCGGTAATCGAGGAGTTGCGCCGGCGATTCGACGTGCCCCTCAGCGTCGACACGTGGCGATCGGGGGTCGCGGCGGCCGGCTTCGCCGCCGGCGCCGTCCTGGGCAACGACATCAGCGGCTTCGCCGATCCCGAGTACCTCAAGGTCGCGGCCAGCGCCGACGCGTCGGTCGTGGCGACGCACATCCGGCTGGCCCCGCGCGTCGCCGACCCCGACCCGCGCTACGACGACGTCGTGGCGAGCGTGCGCGACTTCCTGATCAATCGGCGCGACCGCGCCATCGACGCCGGCCTCGCCTTCTCCCAGGTGATCCTCGACGCCGGACTGGATCTGGGCAAGACCGCGGCGCAGTCACTCGCCCTTCTGCGCGCGTCGGACGAGCTGGCCGACCTGGGCTCGCCGCTGCTGCTCTCCGTGTCGAACAAGACGTTCCTGGGCGTCGTGTTCGACCTTCCGGTCCTCGAGCGCGGCGACGCGTCACTCGCCGCGACGGCGCTGGGCGTCGCGGCGGGGTGCCGGGTGGTGCGCGCCCACGACGTCGCCGGGACGGTGCGGCTCCGCGACGCGCTGGCCGCCGTGCTGGAGGCGACGTGACCGCCGCGGTCGTCGCGGTCGTCGGCACCGACGCCACGATGGTCTACGACGCGGTGCACAACGCGGTCACCGAGGCGCTCGGCGACCTCGACCCGTCGGTGGCCCTCGAGGACTTCACGGCCAAGGACGTCACCGGCGGGGGCGAGTCGGTGGCGCCGCGCGTCTTAGAGGCCCTCAACACGCCGCCCTTGCTGGTGGACCGGCGCGTCGTGGTGGTGCGCGACGCGCAACTACTCACCACCGACGAGGCGACTTCCCTGCTCGCCTGGATGGGGAGCCCGGGCCCGGCCACGACGCTGGTGGTGGCGGTGGTCGGGGCCAAGAGCCACCGGTTGGTCAAGGCGGCCGGCGACGTGCGCGAGGTCAACGTCGGCTCGGGCGCCCGGGTGCGCGCCGACTTCGTCGGGGAGAAGTTCCGCCAGTACCACGTGTCGGCCGAGCCGGCGGTCGTCGAGTTCGTGGCCGACCGGGTCGGTGACGACGTGGCGCGCGTCGACGCGCTGGCTCGCTCCCTGCGCTCGATCTACGGCTCGGCGCCGCTCAAGGTCCACCACGTCGAGGCCTACGTCGGCGACGCCGGCGGCGTGCCGGCCTGGGACCTGACCGACGCGATCGACCGAGGCGACGCGACGGGCGCCATCGTGACCGCCCGACGCATGCTGGACTCCCAGGACCGCGCGGGACTGCAGATCGTGAATCTCCTCCAGCGCCACTACTTGGCGATGGCGCGCCTGGAGGGTAGCGGCTCGCGCGACCGCGACGAGGCGTCGGTGGTCCTGGGTATCAAGGGCTTCCCGGCGGAGAAGATCCTGCGCACTAGCCAGCGTCTGGGGGCCGAGCGGATCGCCACCGCTGTGCGCTGGGTCACCAACGCCGACGTCGACCTGAAGGGCGGGGTCAGCTACGGGGGGCGCGACCCGGACGCCGACGCCGACCCGACCGACCTCACCGTGGTCGAGGTGCTGGTGGCGCGCCTGGCCAAGCTGACCGAGGGCGCGCGGCGCCGCTAGGCGTTCTCGCGCAGCTCGTTCACCCGGCGCGTCAGGCCGCTCTTCTTGTTAGCGGCCTGATTCCTGTGGATGACGCCCTTGGCGGCGGCCTTGTCGATGCGCTTGATCGCGGCACGCAACGCGGTGCCCTCGTCCTCGGTCCCCGCCGCGGCGAGGGCGTTCTTGGTGCGGGTGCGCAGCTCGGACTTGACGGCCTTGTTGCGATCACGCGCGACGACGTTCTGCTTGTTGCGCTTGATCTGGCTCTTGATGTTGGCCACGGGATCCTCGTCAGTCGGGCCGCGACGGCGGCGGGCTGAACAAGGTTAGCAGTCGGCCCGCGGCGCTCCGGACGAGGCGGCCCGCGAACGACCGCGGGTAGCCTGAGTGGACCGTGGCCACTTCCTCGTCGTCCGTGACGCCGGACCGAATCCGGAACTTTTCCATCATTTCGCACGTCGACCACGGCAAGTCCACGCTCTCAGACCGCATCCTGGAGATCACCGGGGCCGTGGACCCGCGACTCATGCGCGCCCAGTACCTGGACTCGATGGACATCGAGCGCGAGCGCGGCATCACCATCAAGGCCCAGAACGTCCGGGTTCACTACCGCGACTACGTGCTCCAACTCATCGACACGCCCGGCCACGTCGACTTCGGCTACGAGGTCAGCCGGTCCCTGGCCGCCTGCGAGGGGGCGGTCCTGCTGGTCGACGCCAGCCAGGGCATCCAGGCCCAGACCCTGGCCAACTGCTACCAGGCGCTCGAGCACAACCTGGAGATCGTCGCCGTGCTCAACAAGATCGACCTGCCGGCGGCCGACCCCGCGCGGTGTAAGGAGGAGCTCGAGCGGGTGCTGGGCCTGGCGGCCAGCGAGGTGCTGGAGATCTCGGCCAAGACCGGCCAGGGCGTGCGCGACCTCCTGGACGCGGTGATCGCGCGGATCCCCGCGCCGAGCGGCGACCCCACCGCGCCGCTGCGGGCGCTGGTCTTCGACTCGATCTACGACCAGTACCGCGGGGTGATCAGCTCGATTCGCGTGATGGACGGCACGCTGCGCCACCACGCCCGGATCCGCCTGCTGCAGGCCGGCACCAACCACGAGATCGAGGAGCTCGGCGTGCGCACCCCGGACATGGTGGTGGTCGACGCCCTCGGCCCCGGCGAGGTCGGCTACCTGGTGGCCGGGATCAAGGACGTCGGCGGGGCCCGCTCGGGCGAGACGATCACCGAGGCCGCCCGGCCGGCCGCCGCCGCGCTGGAGGGATACCTGGACCCCAAGCCCATGGTCTTCTGCGGGATCTACCCGATCGACGGCGACGACCTGGGCAACCAGCGCGACGCCCTCGACAAGCTCAAGCTCAACGACGCGTCGATCACCTACGAGCCCGAGACCAGCCACGCGTTGGGCTTCGGCTTCCGGTGCGGGTTCCTGGGCCTGCTGCACATGGAGATCGTGCGCGAGCGCCTGGAGCGCGAGTTCTCCCTCGACCTCATCGCCACCGCGCCCTCGGTCGCCTACCGGGCCTTCCTCACCGACGGCACCGAAGTCGACATCGACAACCCCACCGACCTGCCCGACCCCAGCCGGCTCGACCACGTCGACGAGCCGCTGCTCGAGATCACCGTCATCACCCCGGCCGAGTACCTCGGCCTGGTGATGGACCTGTGCCAGACGCGGCGTGCCGAGATGCGCAAGATGGAGTATCTCTCCACCGAGAGGGTGGAGCTGCGCTACACCATCCCGCTGGCCGAGGTGGTGATCGACTTCTTCGACGCGCTCAAGAGCCGCACCAAGGGCTACGCCAGCCTCGACTACGAGCCGGGCGGCTACGTGACCAGCCCCCTGGTGCGCGTCGACCTGCTGATCAACCACGAGCCGGTCGACGCCTTTTCGACGATCGTGCACCGCGCCAACGCCGACCTCTACGGACGGCGCATGGCCGAGCGGCTGCGCGAGCTGATCCCGCGCCAGATGTTCGACGTCCCGATCCAGGCGGCCATCGGCGGTCGGGTGATCGCGCGCGAGACGGTCAAGGCCCGCCGCAAGGACGTGCTGGCCAAGTGCTACGGCGGCGACATCACGCGCAAGCGCAAGCTCCTCGAGAAGCAGAAGGAGGGCAAGAAGCGCATGAAGAACCTCGGGCGCGTGGAGGTCCCCCAGGAGGCCTTCGTCGCCGCGCTGCGCCTCGAGGACGACTAGTACCCGGTCTCGCCGTCGATCAGCTCGCGCAGCAGGTCGGCGTGCCCGTTGTGGCGCGCGTACTCCTCGATCATGTGGACGTAGATCCAGCGCAGGTCGACGTGGCGGTGGCGCCGCGCCACCGCGGCCATCTCGTCGAGGTCGTGGCCCGCCGCCAGCTCGCGCGACGTGGCGCAGGTCGCGTCGTAGAGCGCGACGACCTCGTGGAGGGTGGCGCTGTCCAGGTCGTGGAAGTCGGCGTCGCGGTCGTCGGGCGTCTTGTAGTAGTCGGCCACCTCGCGCCCGGCGAAAATGGTCTGGAACCACACCTGCTCGACGAAGGTCATGTGGCGCACCAGCCCGAGCAGGCTGAGCGCCGAGGAGGCCACGGGCCGCTGGCACAACTGCTCGAGCGTCAGATCGGCGCACTTGACGAGCAGGGTGGCGCGGTGGAACTCCAGCCACGATTCGAGCTGGGCCCGCTCGGGGCCCGCGTTGAGCGGGGCGGGGCGCTCGCGGCGTTCGATCCGGTCCATCGGCGCAGGCTAACGAAGCGCCGGGGCGCCGGCCACGCGCGACGCGGGGGGCCGCGCCGGTTGGCACTCGGTAGAATCGAGTGCTAGCAGGAGGAGTCATGGCCCGTCGCGCGCCCCAGCCCCAGACGTCGAGCACCGACCTCGACGCGCGCAAGGCCACGATCCTCGAGGCGGTGGTCATCGAGCACGTCGACACCGCCCAGCCGGTGGGCTCCTCCTCGGTCGCCTCCAATGCCGACCTGGCGGTCTCGCCGGCCACCGTACGTTCCGAGATGGTCGCGCTGGAGCGCGAGGGCTACCTCGCCCAGCCCCACACCTCGGCCGGCCGGGTGCCGACCGACAAGGGCTACCGCTACTTCGTCGACCACCTCAAGACCGGGACCCTGGGCCCGGCCCAGCAGACCAAGGTGCGCGACTTCTTCGCCAACGTGCGCGGCGAGGTGGAGGACGTCCTAGAGCGCACGGCCACCCTGCTGACCCAGCTCACCAGCTACACCTCGGTGGTGGTGGGGGCGGGCCACTCCAACGCCACCGTGATCTCGGTCCAGCTGGTCAACCTCGACGCTCGCCACCACCTGCTGGTGACGATCTTCTCCGACGGGTCGGTGGTCAAGCACAGCGTCTTCTCCGTCTTCGACGCGACCTACGGCGACGTCGTCGAGGCGTCGCGCCAGCTCAACGCCCTGCTGGTGGGCACGACGCTCGCCGCGCGCGTCCAGGTGCCCTCGCGCCACGACCACGTGGCCACCCTGGTGCGCGAGTCGGTGAGCGCGCTGCACGCCGAGCGGCCGACCACCGACGGCGAGCAGGTCTTCATCGGCGGCTCCTCGAAGGTCGCCGAGGTCTTCGACGGCGTCGAGACGGTGCGCCAGGTCCTCTCCATCCTCGAACAGGAGCTCCTGGTGGTGACCCTGGTCCAGGACATGCTCGACCGAGGCCTCTCGGTGGCGATCGGCGCCGAGCACGGCTACGAGCTGCTGAGCACCTGCGCGGTGATCGTCGCGCCGGTGACCGTCGAGGGCGAGCCGGCCGGGGCGGTGGGATTGCTAGGCCCGACCCGCATGAAGTACCGCGAGGCGCTGGCCGCGGCGCGCGTGGTCTCCCAGCACCTCTCGCACCACTTCGCCGGCGAGGACGAGCGTGGCTAGCACCGACCTGTACGCCGTCTTGGAGGTCGGCCACGACGCCAGCGCCGACGACCTCAAGCGCGCCTACCGGCGCCTGGCGCGCCAGTACCACCCCGACGCCAACCCCGGCGACCCGGCCGCCGAGGCCCGCTTCAAGGAGGTCTCCCAGGCCTACGAGATCCTCTCGGACCCCGAGCGGCGCGCCAACTACGACCGCTTCGGCGCCGATGTCGGCGCGGGCAATCCCTTCGGCGCCGGGTCGGTCCAGGACATCTTCGACATGTTCTTCGGCGGGCTGGGCGGTCGCCCCCAGCGCCGGGGCCCCCAGCCGGGGCCCGACGCCGAGGTGTCGGTGGAGATCTCGCTGGACGACGCGGCCTTCGGCGCGTCGCGCGAGGTGACGGTCACCCTGCCCCAACGCTGCGCCACCTGCGCGGGCTCGGGCTGCGCGCCGGGGACTTCGCCGGTCACCTGCGAGGAGTGCGGCGGCACCGGTGAGGTGCGCCGCGTGCGCAACTCGATCCTCGGCCAGATGGTCACCGCCGCGCCGTGCGCGCGCTGTACGGCGACCGGCCAGCGCATCGAGACGCCGTGCGCGGCGTGTCGCGGCGACGGGCGGATCACGGCCACCTCGACCTTCACGGTGCAGATCCCGGTCGGCGTGGAGGACGGCTCGACGATGCGCCTGGCCGAGCGCGGCCCGGTCGGTCCGCGCGGCGGCCCCGCCGGGCGCCTCTTCGTGCACCTGCGGGTGCGGCCGGACCCGCGCTTCGAGCGCGTGGGCGACGACCTGCACCACGAGGCCCACGTCACCTTCACCCAGGCGGCGCTCGGGGCGACGATCGAGGTCCCGACCCTGCGCGAGACCGCCACCGTGGAGGTGGAGCCGGGCAGCGCGCACGGCACCGTGCACCGATTGCGCCACGAGGGGGTGGCGCACCTGCACGGGCGCGGCCGCGGCGACCTCTACGTCCACCTGGTGGTCGACGTGCCCACGGAACTCGACGAAACCTCGGCCGACCTGCTGCGCCAGTTGGCCTCGCACCGCGGCGAGGCGGTGCGCGAGCACGCCCCCCGGCTCTTCTCGCGGCGCGGCGCCAAGAAGTGACCCTCGACGAGTGGCCCCGGCGCGTCGCCGCGCTGGCCCAGTTCCAGGTCGCCGACCCGACCGCGCCGACGCTGAGCGGCGCCGACGACCGGCACCTGCGCCGGGTCCTGCGCGCGCGACCCGGAGAGGAGATCGTGGTGACCGACGGGCGCGGTCGCTGGTCGATCTGCGCCGTGAGCGACGCGGGCCTCGCGGCGCCCACCGTGGTGGGCGCCGACCCGGCGCCGCCGGAGACCGCGCTCTACCTGAGCCCCGTGAAGGGGGACCGGGCGGAGTGGGCGCTGGCCAAGGTCACCGAGCTGGGGATCGCCACGGTCGTGCCGCTCCTCGCACGCCGCACCGCGCGGCGCTTCAGCGGCGAGGCGCGCGCCAAGACGCTGGCGCGCTGGCGCCGGGTGGCCGGCGAGGCGGCCGGCCAGTGTCGGCGCACCTACGGCCTCGTCGTCGCCGAGCCCGTCGCGGTTGACGATGTTCCGGCCGGGGTCTGCGTCGCCGACGCCGGTGGCTCACCGGCGTGGTCGGGCGTCACCGCGGTGGCGATCGGACCGGGTGGCGGGTGGGCGCCGTGGGAGTGGGGCGCGCAGGACCGACG
>JBIOFE010000008.1:0-78744 GCA_044446745.1 Acidimicrobiales bacterium | reverse complement strand
TCACCCCACACCCGCCTCGCGCAGCCGCTGGGCCACCCCGCGCCACCCCTTGTAGGCGCGCATCGGCTCGGGCGCCTGGTCCAGCGCCCGCAGCAGGTTCGACGCGAAGTCGTCGTGGCGTGACATCACGCCGGCCAGGGTCTGCACGTAGGTGCGGATCGTGAAGACGACCGCCCCGGTGTGCGGAAGGCAACGCAGGGTCTGGCGCTCGACGCGGAAGGACCAGTCCGTCACCGGGCCCTCGACGGTGTCGCGCGCGCCCTCGGGTTGGTGAAGGTCGGGGTGATCCAGGAGCGTCCAGTTGAGCCGCCAGAAGGAGCGCTCGGGCCGCAGCCGGTCGAAGACCGAGGTGGTGGGTCGGCTCAACTCTTCCTGGAAGCCCGGCACCGGCCCGTGGATCTCGTCCAGGGTCGTGCCGATCTTGTTCGCCAGGCGCCACCGCGACGGGAAGCACACGCTGGCCGCCTCGAGTCGCCACGCGTCGCTGCGCACGAGCACGCACAGGTCCTCCTGCACCAGTCGGCTCGCCGCCACGATGGGGTGCTCGGCGGGGTCGACCTCTCGCGCGAGCTCCGGGCGGTAGGCGCCGAGCCAGGCGACGACCTCGGCGAGCAGCTCGGCGCTCGGCGCGTCGCCGCCGGTGCGCGTGGCCACCACCACGTCGCGGCGCTCGCGCAGCAGCCGGTCCTTCAGCTCGAGCTCCTCGGCGCGCCGGTCGTCGACCTCGAGCCAGTGCTCGATCTCCAGGGGGCGCAGGCCCACGGCCAGGCGCCACCCGCGCTCGTCCAGCGGGACGTAGTCGATCGGCCCGCTCATCGGCCGTCTCGCCGGTGGGTCACCCACCAGTAGACGAGCAGCAGCAGGGCCGGCACGCCGATGACGACGGCGCGCGCGGCCGGCAGGGGACTGCCCGCGTGGACGTCGGACGCGAGCAGCGCGAGCAACGCCGGTGAGGTGGCCATGGTGCGGCCATTCTTGTCGTTGGGTCAGTCGGTTGCCCCGGCCCCGGGCGGCATCAGGCGCTCCATGCGCGTCACGATGTCCGAGATCGCCTGGTCCTGGGCGAGGAGGTGGTTCTGGATCTCCTCGGCCTCCTTCAGCACGGCCTCGGCGTCCTTGTAGGTTTCCTCGGCGCGCTTGTCGGCCGCGGCCGCCTGGATGTTCTGGCCCACGATGATGATGGGCAGCAGCACCAGCTGCAGGAAGCTGCTCGACATCCAGACCACGATGTAGTACGTGCCCTGCTTGATCGCCGAGGGCAGCGCCAGCAGCGCCAGCACCGTGAAGATGTAGGCGGCCCACATGGTGCCGACGATGAGCGTGGTGCGCAGCCCGATCCGGTTGTTGAAGCGCACGATCGGATTGGGGTGATCCGTCTTGCGCATGTCCTGCGTCTTGATCGGCTTGCTCTCGTGGAGTTCGGCCGCGCGCGGGTGGCGGTGGTACTCGTAAATGGTGGGCATGGGGTGATTTTCACACCCCGCGATCGATGAAGCGGGGACTCTGTCAGCCCTCGACGAGGTCCGGGGATGTCTCCATGCCCTTGCGCCACACCGAGCGGGCGATGATCTTGGTCACGTCGGCGCGGTCCCGGTACTTCTCGGCCACGTCGCGGACCTCCTCCATCAGCCCCTCGGAGAGGACCGTCGGGTTGAGGCCCAGGGACATGAACCGGTCGCGGCTCACGTTGAGGTCGTTCTCGACGGCCTCGCGGCGCGGGTTGGGCAGGTTCGCGACCTTGGCCCCGGTGAGCTTGGAGATCAGCTCGGCCAGGTCGCGCACCCGGTAGGTCTCGGTCACCTGGTTGAAGACGCTCACCTTGTCGCCGGCCGCCGGCGGGTTCTCCAGGGCGATCTGCACGCAGCGCACCGTGTCGCGGATGTGGATGAACGCCCGGGTCTGTCCCCCGGTGCCGTGCACGGTCAGCGGGTGCTCGATCGCCGCCTGCATCAGGAAGCGGTTGAGCACCGTGCCGTAGTCGCCGTCGTAGTCGAAGCGGTTGATGAGCCGCTCGTCGAGCACCGTCTGGGGCGTCTGGGTCCCCCACACGATCCCCTGGTGCAGGTCGGTGATGCGCAGCTGGTCGTTGGCCGCGTAGAAGGCGAAGAGCAGCTGGTCGAGGGTCTTGGTCAGGTGGTAGATCGAGCCCGGGTTGGCCGGGTGCAGGATCTCGCGGTCGATCTCGCCGTCGGGCGTGGGGACCTTCACCGTGAGGTAGCCCTCGGGGATCGGGGCCGAGCCGGACCAGCCGTAGCCGTAAACGCCCATCGTGCCCAGGTGCACCAGCGCGATGTCCAGGCCGGTGGCGACGATCGCCGCCAGCACGTTGTGGGTCGCGCGAACGTTGTTGTCGATGGTGTAGCGCTTGGCGATCGTGTGACGCATGGAGTAGGGCGCGGCGCGCTGCTCGCCGAAGTGGACGATCGCGTCGGGGCGCGCCTCGCGCAGCAGCGACTCGAAGCGGTCGAATTCCTCGGCCAGGTCGAGGTGGACGAACCCGATCTCCTTGCCGGTCAGCTGGTGCCAGACCCGGATCCGCTCCCCGATCGGCCGGATGGGGGTCAGGGAGTCGACCTCCAGCTCGAGGTCGATCTCGCGGCGGCTCAGGTTGTCGACGATGGTGACCTCGTGGCCGACGTCCGAGAGGTGCAGCGAGGTGGGCCATCCGCAGAAGCCGTCACCGCCCAGTACCAGGATCTTCACCGTCGACTCCTTCGCTCTCCGGCGCCCGCGGCGCCGGCGAGGCGAGGTGGGGGCGTCGGGCCGGTGTACACCCTACCAAAGGTCCCGCGTCACCTCCCTTGAGCCTCGTGCGTCTCCCTACTCTTCGGCGAGGCCGGGCACGCGCGGTCGCGGACCGACGCCCACGTTGCCGTAGCGGTGATTGGTCACGGCGACGCTCTGCTCGAGCAGCCAGCGCGGTCCCTCGACGCCACCGGCCTGGGCCAACGCGCGACGGTCGAGCGACACGCCGCGGGCCAGCAGGCGCGGCGCCGGGGCGGTCTCGGCACTCAGCCACCGCACCCGATTCCCCGGGGCGGCGCGCGACACCAGCTGGTCGATCGACTCGCGCACGTCGACGTCCGCCACGTCGGCGCGGGGATCGGCGCTGACCTCGAGCGCCACCCCGGTGACCGAAGAGATGGCGTTCAGGTACGACCCGTCGGCGGCCGTGAAACCCTCGTCGACGCGCACGCAGACCGCCGTCGCCGGGCGCCGGTAGCGGTGGACGTTGCGCTCCACGCGCAGGCCGGCCGGGTCGAGGGCCGCGCCGCCCGCCGCCTCCCACCACGCGCGCAGGCCGGCCACGGCCGCGCCGACGTCGACCACCCGCGGCCAGCGTCGCAGCGCGGCCACGTAGTGCGGCCCGCCGGCCTTGGCCGTGGGTCCCACCGAGCTGCGCTTCCACCCCCCGAAGGGCTGGCGGTGGACGACCGCCCCGGTCGTGGACCGGTTGACGTAGAGGTTGCCCGCCGCGACGTGGTCCAGCCAGTACTCGCACTCGGCCTCGTTGAGCGAGTGCAGGCCGGCCGTGAGCCCGTAGTCGACCCCGTTCTGCCAGCTGGTGGCCGTCGCCAGGTCCGGCGCGGCCATCACGCCGAGCACCGGGCCGAACCACTCGTGGCGGTGGCTCCACGAGCCGGGACGAACCCCCAGCTTGACCCCGGGGCGCCAGAGGAAGCCCCCGTCGAGCGGCACGGGCTCGACCAGCCAGCTCTCGCCCTCGTCCAGGGTGGTCAGCGCGCGGCGCAGCGCGCCCTCGGCCGGACGGATGACGGGACCGACCATCGTGGCTACCTCGTACGCCGGGCCCACGCGCAGGCTGGTCACCGCGTCGCGCAGCTGTCGCCGGAACGCGCCGTCGGCCAGCAGCGACGACTCCACGATGGCCAGGCTGGCCGCGCTGCACTTCTGGCCGGCGTGGCCGAACGCCGCGTGCGCGAGGTCGCGCACCGCCAGGTCGACGTCGGCGCACGCGGTGACCACGATCGCGTTCTTCCCGCTGGTCTCGGCCATCAGGTGGAGGTCGGGGCGCCAGGTGGTGAAGAGCTCGGCCGTCTCGAAGGATCCGGTGAGCACGACCCCGTCGACGCCGTCGTGAGTGACCAGGTGCCGGCCCACCTCGTCGTCGCGGGTCGCGACGAACTGCAGCACGTCTCGGGGCACGCCCGCGTCCCACAGGGCCGAGGCGATCTCCCAGGCGGTCGCCACCGACTCCGGGGCCGGCTTGAGGATCACCGCGTTGCCCGCGCTGAGCGCCGCGGCCACCCCGCCCGTCGGGATCGCGAAGGGGAAGTTCCACGGCGGCACGACGACGACCACCCCGAGCGGCGAGGAGTCGCCCAGTTCGCGACCGCGCTCGGCGTAGTAGTGGAGGAAGTCGATCGCCTCGCTGACCTCGGGGTCGGCTTCGGCGGCGGTCTTGCCGGCGTCGCGGGCCATCACGGCCAGGTAGCGCGAGCGCCGCGCCGCTATCGACTGGGCGGCCCGGCCCAGGGTCGCCGCGCGCGAGGCCGGTCCCCGCGCCTCCCACTGCGCACCGGCCGCGGCCGCGCTCGCCACGGCCCGGTCGACCCGATCGCGGTCGGCGACCGCGTAGCGGTACGCCACGGCGCCGCCGGCGCTGGGGTCGCGGCCCGCCTCGGCGTCGGGACCGGGGTCGCCCACCCACGCCGGCGCCGCGGGCCGCTCGCCGAGGGCCTCGACCAACGCCTCGACGTAGGCCGGGTCGACCGGGTCGCCGTCGCGCGCGTTCACGAAGGTCGCGAAGTCCTGGGCCGGCGGGTGGAGGCGCCGCGAGAGCACCGACAGGTCGTGGCGCGCGGCGACCGAGTCGACGAAGCGCCGCCGCTGCTCCTCGAAGACCGCGCGATCGCGCCCGATGGCGAACGCCGCGCTCAGGTAGTTCTCCGGCGCGGTGTTCTCGTCCAGGCGACGCACCAGGTAGGCGACGGCGGCGGCGAAGTCGTCGCGCCGCGTGGCCGGCGTGTAGAGCAGGACGGTCTCGCCGGCGCGCGCCAGGGCCAGGGCCTCGGCGTTGGCCATCCCCTCGAGCATCTCGACGTCGAGCGAGGTTGACACGCCTCGGAGGTGTGCCACCTCGAGCGCCCAGGCGAGGTGGAAGAGGTTGTGGCTGGCCACGCCGACCCGCGCCGCACCCGTCCAGCGGGGCCGCAGCGCGACGTCGAGCATCCGGGCGAAGCTGGCGTCGACCTCGGCCTTCGAGGAATAGGGCGCCGCCGTCCAGCCGTGCAGCTCGGCCTCGGCGTGCTCCATGGCCAGGTTGGCCCCCTTGACGAGGCGGATCTTGATCGGCGCGCCGCCGCGCGCGACGCGGTCCTCGGCCCACTCGAGCAGCGAGTCGAGCGCCGCGTGGGCGTCGGGTAGGTACGCCTGGAGCACGACGCCGGCCGCCAAGCGGGCGAACTCCGGCTCGGACAGCACCATGGTGAAGGCCGCGACCGTCAGGTGCAGGTCGCGGAACTCCTCCATGTCCAGGTTGACGAAGACCCCTCCGCGGGCCGCCGCGCGGTAGAGGCGACGCAGCTGATCGCCGACGCGCGCCAGCGATCCGTCGAGGTCGATCGTCACCAGCTGACTCACGACCGATGAGAGCTTCACCGACACGTAGGTGACCTCCGGGCGCGCCATCATCTCCACCACGCGGTCCAGGCGGTCGGCGGCCTCGGCCTCGCCGAGCACGGCTTCGCCCAGCACGTTGACGTTGGCCCACAGCCCCTGGTCGCGGCGGCGCTTCAGGTGCTGGCGCAGTCGTGCCGGATCGGCGTCCAGGATCAGGTCTCTGGTGAGGGCGCGGATCCGCCACTGGACGCCGACCAGGACCGCCCCCGGGGCGACGCGCGACGCCGCGGCGGCCAGTCGCAGTCCCACGACGTTCCACCACCCGAAGCCCGAGACCGACGCGCGGGCCACCGCGGCCCGCAGCGTGGCGGCTGCGCGTGGGGGCGAGGTGAAGCGCATGACCTCGTCGGTCAGCGTGACCGTCACGGCGAGGGCGGTCGGTTCGCGCAGCAGGCGCGCGAAGCGGCGGCGCGCGGCGCGCTCGCGGCGGCCCATGAGGGCCGACGCGTCCTTCAACAGACGGCGGGCGCGCTCGACGGCGACCTCGCTCAGGTGGTCGAGCGCCGGGTCGGTGGCCGGCGAGCTCACGAGGGGAGGCCCTCGGCGCGCGACCCGACCCCGATTCCTGCGACCAACGGCCTCACCCCCGGATCAACGGCCCGCCTTCGTTTCTACTACCTGCGCCGCGCGGGATCAGCGGACGACCGACACGCTCTCGGAGACGTCGAGCAACTCGACCCAGGTGCGACCGGGAGTCAGGGCGATGACCTGGCCGGCGTGGTTGGTGTAGCGGATGGGACGCTTCAGCGAGCCCCGCGACCAGCGGCCCAGCACGGTCGCGTGCCGGGTGAACACGCGCGCCACGCCCGAGCCGAGCAGCACGGCCTCCGCGCCGAGCGCGCCCACGCCGCCGCGGTAGTGCACGTACATCACGATGACGTTCTGGGGCGAGACCCGCTTGCCGGTGGCGTCGCGATCGGGGGCGCCGAAGATGGAGCGGTCCCACGACGCGGTCCGGGGGTCCCAGGCGTACGAGACGGCGTAGCCGTTGGCGAAGCCCACGGTGAAGGCGCGCGCCGGCGCCGAGAGCGCCGGCCGCGACGTCGAGTAGGTGAAGAGCGCCCGGGGCGGACGCGGCGCGGCGCGCTGGCGTATCAGCAGCGACACGTTGGCGAAGAGGTTGTGCGGGGCGGGCCGCCGGTCGTCGCGGTACATCATCGGCCCGCTGGTGGATTCGTCGAAGAGCCGGACCGGGGCGGTCGCGATGCTCTGGAGCGCGTACTGCGCGCCGCCGGAGAAGGCGAAGATCCCCCCGAGGGGGTACACGACCTCGCGGTCGGTGCGCCGCACCGAGCGCACCGGGCCGACGCGCGCCGGGGCCGCGGAGCTAAAGACCGCCGCCAACCGGGTGATGCCGCCCTCGACGATCTCCTCGTAGACGACGTCGGCCTGGCGGATCCCGTACTGGGGGTGGGCCTCGGTGGTGTTGTCGATCTTCACCGTGACCGCGGGCCGGCGGGCCGTGACCCGCGTGGGGTCGGGCAGTCCGGTCAGCGGCGCGGTCGGGCCGGGGCGCACGGTCGTCGTCGTGCTCGGCACCGTCGAGGTCGTGTCGGCCGGTGACGTCGTGGCGGCCAGCCCAGAGCCGGTCAGTACCAGCAGCACCGCGGCCAGAGCCCGTCGCACGCCGGAACCTTATCCGTCGCGCTCTGACTCCCTGGGCGGCGCCGTCCACGCAGCGGCGCGGCCCAGCGTCTCGAGATTGAACGTCGGATTGTCGGCGGACGACCGGCCAACCTTTCGCCCGAGTGAACAGAGGGCAGACTAGACACCAGTTGGTTGAACTGTCCCGCCCGGTCGAGGCCCACCCGTCACCGGGTGAGCGCGCCCGGGCCAACTCGGAGTGTCCATGACCCTCGCCCATCCCGGTTGTTCCAACCGAGGGGCGCGCGGGCTCGGAATCGCTCTCACGGTACTCGCAGGAAAAGCGCAGCCGACTCCCAGAGTGCGACCCTAGGTTCTGGCCGTGGCCGCCCTCTCCGAGCAAGCCCAGATCTCGCGGCTCATCCACCGCTTCGGCTTCGGGCCCAAGCCGGGACAGTTCGAGAAGCTGTTGCGGGCGGGCCTGACCAAGACCCAGCGCGAGATCCTGTCGGTGCCGGCGGTCGACGCGGGACTGGCCCCGGTAGTCACGCCGACCTTCAGCCCCACGGGCATCCTGCCCGGCGGGGTGACGCGCGCGCTGCTGGCGGCCGAGAACAACCAGCTCCTGTTCTGGTGGCTCGACCGGATGGTGCTCAGCGACAACGCGCTGCCCGAGCGCATGACGTGGTTCTGGCACGGCCACTGGGCCACCGCGGTGAGCAAGGTGATCTACCCGATCCCGATGCTCCAGCAGAACCAGACGCTGCGCGCCAGCGCCCTCGGGGACTTCTCCACGATGAGCGAGAACATGATCACCGACTGCGCGCTGCTCTACTGGTTGGACGCCGAGCTCAACAGCGCCAAGGCGCCCAACGAGAACCTCGCGCGCGAACTCATGGAGCTCTTCACGCTGGGCATCGGCAACTACACCCAGGCCGACGTCCAGGCGGTCGCCCAGGCCCTGACCGGCTACCGCGTGCAGCTGGCGGCGGGCCAGGTGGCCTACTACCCGACGCTGCACGACAACTCGATCGTGACGATCCTCGGATCGACCAGCTCCTTCACCGGCCCCCAGGTCGTGGGCTACCTCACGTCGCTCTACGCCAACCAGCAGTTCATCGCCGACCGGCTGTGGTTCCGCTTCTTCGACTCTTCGGCGCCCCAGCCCGACTCGACGGTCACCGACGCGTTCGCCTCGCGCGACATCACCGCGGCGGTGCGCGCGCTGATCCACCACCGCGCCCTGGCCAATCCCGCCCACTCCCAGGCCAAGTCGCCGGTCGAGTGGTTCGTGAGCGTGTGCCGCGCCCTGGCCGTGCAGCCCTCCACCCTGGCGCTGCCCAAGACGGTCCTCAACGGACTGGGCAACCTGGGCCAGATCCCCTTCAACCCGCCCAACGTGGGCGGCTGGCCGGCCGACCAGTTTTGGTTGACCGCCGCGGCGGCCGAGCAGCGCATCGCGCTCTCGTCCTACCTGATCCAGCACGGGGACCTCTCCCCGATCGCCCAACTGAGTCCCCGCGATCGGGTCGAGGGACTGGCGATGTGGCTGGGCGTGCCCGAGTGGGGCAAGTCGACCCGCGACCTCCTGTCCCAGGTGCGCACCGACCCGTTCCGCCTGACCTGGCTGGCCGTCAACGCCCCGGAGTACGTGGTGAACCGATGATCTGCGAGAACCTCTCCCGGCGTGACTTCCTCAAGCTGACCGGCGCGGGCGCGCTGGCCGGCGCGCTGCCGCTCACGGTGGCCGACGTGGTGCGCGCCGGAGCGCTCGCCCCGCGCACGCCGGGCCAGCCCATCGTCGTGCTGGTGACGCTCTACGGCGGCAACGACGGGCTCAACACCGTGGTGCCCTACGAGGACCCCGTCTACTACTCGTCGCGCCCCGGGATCTCCGTCGCCCAGGGCTCGGTGCTGCCCCTGGCCGACGGCCTCGGGCTCAACGGCTCGATGACCGGCTTCCAGTCGCTGTGGGCCAGCGGCAACCTGACCATCGTGCGCGGCGTGAGCTACCCCAGCCCCAACCTCTCGCACTTCGCGTCGATGGCCATCTGGCAGAGCGCCTCGCCGCTGGAGGCGGTGAGCAGCGGCTGGATCGGCCGGTGGCTCGACACCCAGCCCCACAACCCCATGCTGGCCATCGCCATCGGCTCCGTGTTGCCCCCGTTGCTGGCCGGCGTCAAGCAGAGCGGCTCGGTGCTGCCCCTCGGCGGGCTGGTCCTGCCGACCGGCACCTCGGGCAACCTCTTCGAGTCGCTGGGCCAGCGCTCCGGCGGTGACAGCGCGCTGCAGGGTTACGCCGCGGTGGCCGTGGAGGACCTCTTCTCCCTGTCGCGCAGCGTCCAGAGCGCGCTGGCCACGCCGGCGCCCACGCCCGCCAACCTCAGCACCGCCAACGTGGGGCTGCCGAGCCTGAGCCAGCAGCTCGACGTCGTGGCCACGCTCATCGCGACCAACGCGCCGACGCGCGTGTGGGAGGTCTCGATCGGCGGCTTCGACACCCACGCCGATGAGGTCACCGCCCAGACGGCGCTCGTCGGCGGGGTGGCCGGCTCGGTCAACCGGTTCCTGGCCCAGATCGCCGGCACGGCGTACGCCAACGACGTGACCGTCCTGGTGTACAGCGAGTTCGGCCGACGGGTGAAGGCCAACGCCTCGCTGGGCACCGACCACGGCTCGGCCGGCCCGGTGTTCCTGGCCGGCCGCGCCGGCGCCGGCGGCTTCGTAGGCGACGAGCCGTCCCTCTCCCAGCTCGACCCCAACGGCAACCTCGCGGTGACCACCGACTTCCGCGACGTCTACGGGGCCATTCTGGAGGACCTGCTCGGCGCCCCGGTCGACCAGATCATCCCCGGGTGGACGACCAAGCTGCCCATCTTCTCTGCGTAGTTGCGGCCCGCGACGTTGGTCGATCCTCGTTAGGGTTAGGCGATGCAATCTGACCTCGAATCCCTGGCCGACCAGCTGGTGGCCCTCAAATTCCGTCAAGATCCCTTGGAGGCCGCCCTCCTCGGATTGAGCGACCACCGCGGCGAACTGGGCAATCTCACGTCGTCCGCTCAGGACGAGATCCGCGCCGCCTACGGCGCTCTGGCCACCGCCGCCGAGGGCCTCTCGGCGCGGCTTCGCGCCGACGGCGCCGACCACGACGAGGCCGACCTCTTGACGGTGGACCTCCTTCGCTTCAGCGCCGCCGCGGCGGCGATGGCCGAAGAGGTGCCGATGCTGGAGTTCACGGTGACCGACCTCTTCAACGCCCCGTTCCCGGGGTTGGTGGCGGTCCTGCCGATGCTGCCCCTGGACACCCCGGAGCGCCACGACGACCAGCTCGCCCGCTTGGCGACGATACCGGGCTTCCTCGAGCAAGCGGCACAGCGGGCGCGCGAGGGCACCGCGGCGGGACGAACCGCGACGGCGCGCGGGGTGCGCGCCGCGATGGCCCAACTCGACACCGTGACCGGTGACCCGCGCCTCAGCGGATTGCGCCGGCCGGTCGACCAGGGGTCCGCGCAGTTCACGTCGGCCCAGGATGGAGTGCTCGACGACCGCGTCGTGCCGGCGATCCGCCGGTTCCGCGACGTCCTCGAACGCGAGATCCTGCCCTCCGGGCGCTCCGACGAGAACCCCGGGCTCTGCTGGCTGCCCGACGGCGAGGAGATGTACCGGCGCCTGGTCCAGGTCTCCACCTCGACCGAGCGCACGCCCGACGACCTGCACGCCACCGGGCTGGCGCTCTTCGAACAACTGAACGAGGAGTTCGCCGCGCTGGGGTCGCGCCTCTGGGGCACCAGTGACGTGGCGCAGATCCAGGAGCGACTGCGCAGCGACCCCGCCCTGCGCTACGAGAGCGGCGAGGAGATCCTGGCCGCCGCCGAGCACGCGGTGCGCCGCGCCGAGGCGGCCGCGCCCCAGTGGTTCGGGCTGATCCCCTCCACGCCGTGCGCGATCGAGCCGATCCCCGAGGCCCTCGCCGAGGGCTCGCCGCCGGCGTACTACTTCACCGGCGCCCTCGACGGCTCCCGGGCGGGCACCTACTTCATCAACACCACCCAGCCCAACAAGCGGTTCCGCCAGCTGGCCGAGGCCGTCGCCTTCCACGAGGCGGTGCCCGGCCACCACTTCCAGCTGACGATCGCCCAGGAGGTCGAGGGCCACCACCTGGTCCACTCGGTGTTCGGCGACGTGGCGACCGCCGAGGGCTGGGGCCTCTACGCCGAGCGCCTGGCCGACGAGATGGGCCTCTACAGCGGCGACCTCACGCGGTTGGGCATGGTGAGCACGGACGCCTGGCGCGCCGCCCGGCTGGTGCTCGACACCGGGCTGCACGCCCTGGGGTGGTCACGCCAGCACGCGATCGACTGGATGGGGGCGCACGTGCCGATGAGCCCCCTCGAGATCGAGTCCGAGGTGGACCGCTACGTCGTCATGCCGGGCCAGGCGCTCGCCTACATGGTCGGTCGCCTCGAGCTCGAGGCCCAGCGACGCGTCGCCGCGCAGCGCCTCGGCGAGCGCTTCGACGTCCGGGCGTTCCACGACGCGGTGCTGACCTCGGGGCCGGTGCCCCTCCCCGCGCTGGGCGCGGCGCTGGAGCGGTGGCTCGGGCGCCAGACCACCTCCTCGTAGCCCGAGGCCGGGGCGCGCCGGGTCAGCGCGACGAGAAGTAGGCGGCCATCGGATCGAGGTAGCTCTTCTTCCACCCGCCGTTCTCGTAGCCGAGGTGGGTGTCAGGAACGCCGGAGTGGTGCACCGTGACCAGGGTGCCGCCATCCACCGGCTCGAGGGTGACCTCGATCATCGAGTCCGGGTCGTCGGGGGTGAACTCGGTCGTGCGCCAGGACTGCACGATGCGCGAGTAGGGCTCGAGCTCGAGGGTCACGCCGTTGATGTACCCGTCCCACGCGGTGAAGGCGCCGCCCACCGCCGGGTCGATCTGCGCCGCGCCACCGGTCATCGCGCCGTGCGACTCGCTCGACAGCCACGCGCGGAAGACCTCCTCGGGGGGCGCCGCCACCACGCCCGAGACCTCGAATCCGTACGCCATGGGTACCTCCTTCGATCCTCGCCCCTTCGGCGATTCGCGCCCGCGCCGCCACCCTACGGCGAGGACCCGGCGCGGCGCGGGGTCGGTGACGGACCGCGGCCGCGGCTCGCGCGTCGGGTCGGGCGCCGCGCGAATCGAAGGGGCTCCTCGGACGCCCCGATGAGACGCCGGAGCCGGTGAGTAAGGTCGGCCGAGTGGGGGACCTGGTCAAGGTGAAGGCGGCGAACGACTTCTACGACGACGTTCACTACCGACGCCGAGAACGGATGGACGCCACCCTCTGCGGTCTCAAGGTCACCGCGTCGGTCGACCGGGGTGACGTGTCGTGTCTGCGCTGTCGCCAATTCGCGACCGGGGACTTCTAGCCTTGCGCGGCCGTACCGGCCGTAGCGGCCGCGGCGGTCGCGGGCTCGTGGCCGCTACCGGACGGATCGCCCGATTGGTCGCGGCCCGCCCCGGATCCCTAGGGCGAGTTCGGCATGCGGATCGGCGGCGGCGGGCTGGGCGCATCGCCGTTTCCCGGTAGAACCCTGTCATGGCGGTCCTCGTCATTGTCATCACTGGTGCGAGCGACGGCATCGGGGCCGCCGCCGCGCGGTCACTGAGCGCACAAGGGCATCGCGTCGTCGTGGTGGGCCGATCACCGGCCAAGACCGAGCGGGTGGCCAATGAGATCGGGGCGCCCTTCTATCTCGCCGACTTCAAGATCCTCGACGACGTGCGGGCCCTCTCCGACCGGCTCCTGACCGATCTCCCGCGCATCGACGTGCTGGCGAACAACGCGGGCGGCATCATGGGGCCCCGGGAGCTGACGGTCGACGGCAATGAAGTGACCATCCAGGTGAATCACCTCGCGCCGTTCCTGCTGACGAACCTTCTGCTGGACCGGCTCACGGCCTCCACGGCCCGAGTGATCACGACCTCCAGCACCGCGCACAAGCCAGCGGAGACGCTCGACCTCGACGACCTGACGATGTCGCGCCGCCACACGCCGGGCCGCGCCTACTCCGCCGCCAAGCTGATGAACATCCTCTTCACCCGGGAGCTGCAGCGAAGGTTCGGCGCCGACGGCATCACCGCGGCGGCGTTCCACCCGGGCGTGGTGAACACCAACTTCTCGTCCGAGTACGGCGGCCTGCTCCACCTGGGCTTCACCTCCGTGGCGCGCCACTTCTTTCGATCGCCCGCCCGGGGGGCCGACACGTTGGTGTGGCTCGCCACCAGCGATGGCTGGCTCGCCGGCCAGTACTACAAGGATCGACGGATCTCCCGGACGTCGGCTCAAGCCAACGACGCCGAGCTCGCGCGCGCGTTGTGGGAGCGCTCGGCGTCACTGACTCGGTAACGCTCCGGTGATCCCTTGCGGTCCGGCGACCGCCGACCCACCCCGAGTGGAGCGCCGGCCCCGCCGGGTCAGTGGCGGCTAGTGGACGCTTGACATATCAAGCGACAGATACCTATGCTGTACGCGCCCCCGCGATACCGGGCGCGCCGGGCAACAGCAAGGAGCCCCCATGGAATCCGACGAGACCGCGACCGCCCAGGCCAGCGACGAGAGTGTCGCCAGCGAGACCGCGCGCGTTCAGGAGCAGATCCTCGACACGATCAAGCGGACGCAGGACGCGGCCCTCCAGATCGTGGACGCCTGGTCCGAGAGCGTGGCCAAGGTGACGAGCCAGTTGCCCGCCCTGCCGCAGCTGCCGTTGGTGGACGCGCTTCCCCAGCCCGGCGACCTGTCAGACCAGTTCTTCGCCTTCGCTCAGCAGCTGATGGCCGCGCAGCAGGAGTTCGTCACGAAGCTGCTGTCGGCGCTGCCGGGGCCGGAAAAGCCCCGCACCTGAGCATTCGATATCCGCGCCCCCTCCCACGGGGGGCGACGCGGCGGCGCCACGGCGCCATCAGCAACCGTCGGCGTCCGGAATCCGGTCGCCCAGCCTGCGCTTGACATACCTAGCAGTCGAGGTGTATAGTGTGCTCGTGCCGGAAGATCCGACACGATCCAGCCCCCAAGGAGCCGACGATGGCGACAGCCAAAGCCCCCACCGCACCCGAAGTGACCGAGTTTGCCCAGCAGTTTCGTGACGAGTTCGTCTCGGCGCTGAAGCAGTACCAGCAGTTCTCCCTCAACGCCACCCAGAACTGGGTCAAGGCCGTCTCGGCGCTGCCCGTCGCCAAGCTGCCCACCGCGGTGGACGGCAAGGACGCGACGACCTACGTCTTCGACGTCGCCACCGACCTGATCAATGCGCAGCGCGAGTTCGCCCTGCAGCTGGCGGACGTGCTCGTCACCAAGTAGTGGCCCGGCTCGTAGCACCGAATTGATGTCCGCTACGATGCCCAGCACGGTGGACGAACAGACAGCCAAAGTGGGTGATCCCCGGCACGTGCTGGGTGACTTCATCCGGATGCAGCGGCAGATGGCGAATCTGTCGCTGCGTCAGCTGTCGGCGCTCACCGAAATATCCAATCCCTACCTGAGTCAGATCGAGCGCGGGCTGCACGAGCCGTCGATCCGCGTGCTCAAGTCGATCGCCGACGCGCTGAACCTGTCGTCCGAGATCCTCTTCGAGCAGGCGGGCCTGATCAACCCGACCGACAAGCCGGGCGACGAGGACACCGAGTCGGCCATCCGAACCGACGAGCGCCTCACCGAGGCGCAGCGCCACGCGCTGCTGGGCGTCTACCGGAGCTTCGTCGACGCCAATCGCGGTGACGCCTAGCCCGCTCACCCCAGTCGCGCCCGGTCCGTCACCGGGGCGCTCCTGGTGCTTGCGATGCCAAGCGCGTGGTAGGTAGAGTGGACCAGGCCGCGCGCGTCGGCCCTTCGACGGGGACCCACCATGGTTGACGAAAACAGTGAGGTCCCGCCCGAGTCGCCCGACACCCCCGGGCTACCCGAGCAGTTCCTGGCGGCGATCCAGGTCACCCAGGAGGCGACCCTCCAGTTCGTGAGCGCCTGGTTCGACGGCGCGGCCGAACTCGTCACCAAGATGGCCGAGATGACCACGAGGGCCACGCCGAGCCCCCTGCCCGAACCCGGCCGGCTCCTCGAGTTCGCCCACCAGCTGGCCGACTCCCAACAGCAGTTCATGACCGACGCGCTCACCGGAGCGGACCCGGTCTCGTTCTTCGGCGCACTCAAGACGGCCCAGGGCGCACTGCTGGGCAAGCCGACCGAGGTCGCCGCGGCCAACGCCCGGCTGGCCATCGGCCTCGACGCCGCCGTGCGCGCGACGGTGGAGTGCGCCCACGGCAAGACACCCACGGCACCGGTGGCGCCGCCGACCGGCGACAAGCGCTTCGACGATCCGGCGTACTCCCAGAACCCGCTCTTCTTCCTGCTGGAGCAGGAGTACCTCCTGGGCTGCCAGTACGTCTCCGAACTGCTCGACGCGGCGCAGCTCGACGCCGCGCAGGACGCCAAGGCCCGGTTCGCGGCGACGTTCCTCCTCGACGCCCTGGCGCCCACCAACACCCTGCTGGGCAATCCCGCGGCGCTGCGCGAGGCCTTCGACACCCGCGGCGAAAGCCTGGTGCGCGGGGCGCAGAACATGCTGAACGACCTGCGCGACAACGACGGGTGGCCCACCCAGGTCGACAGCACCGGGTTCGAGGTCGGCGTCAACCTGGCCGCCACTCCCGGCGACGTGGTCTACCGCAACGACCTGATCGAGCTGCTCCAGTACGGGGCGCAGACCGAGCAGGTCTACGAGATCCCGCTCCTCTTCTGCCCGCCGTGGATCAACAAGTACTACATCATGGACCTGGCCCCCGGGAAGAGCCTGATCGAGTGGGCGGTGCGCCACGGCCACACCTGCTTCGCGATCAGCTACCGCAATCCGGACGCCAGCATGCGCGACCTCGGGCTGGTCGACTACCTCCGCAGGGGGCCCCAGGAGGCCGTGCGCGTCATTCGCGAGATCACGGGGGCGCCCCAGGTCAACACCGTGTCGCTGTGCCTGGGCGGCACCCTCAGCGCCCTGGAGCTGGCCGACGACGCGTCGCTGGGCGACCCGTCGGTGAGATCGGCCACGTTCCTCAACACGAACACCGATTTCAGCGTGCCCGGCGCGCTCGGACTCTTCACCGACGAGGCGACCATCGCCGATCTCGAGCAGCAGATGGAACAGGAGGGCTTTCTGGAGGCCGACACGATGGCGCACGTGTTCGACTCCCTGAGGGCCAACGACCTCATCTTCCAGTACGTCGGCAACAACTGGCTGCTCGGCAAGGCTCCGCCGGCCTTCGACCTCCTGGTGTGGAACAACGACAGCACGCGCATGCCGGCCCGGATGCACTCGGAGTACCTGCGGTCGTGCTACCTGCACAACGAGTTCGCCCGCGGCGTGTTCAAGATCGACGGCCGCCCGCTCGACCCCAAGGCGGTCGCGATCGACACCTACGTCGTGTCGGCGATCAACGACCACATCGTCCCGTGGATCTCGGGCTACCGGACGGCGCAGATCTTCGGCGGGCGGAGCCGGTTCATCCTGAGCACCTCCGGACACATCGCCGGGGTGGTCAATCCGCCGAGCCCCAAGGCCAAGTACTGGACGAACGACGCGCGACCGGCCGACCCCCAGCAGTGGAAGGACGGCGCGACGCTCGTCGACGACACGTGGTGGACGGATTGGGCGACCTGGATCGCCGGCCACGGGGGCGCGCTCGTGGCGCCGCCACCGCGGGCCGGCAGTCCGCAACACCCCGCTCTGGGCGCGGCGCCCGGTACCTACGTCCTCGCGCGCTCGTGAGTCTGTCCCTTGAAGAGTTGGCCGGCCGGCGGACGATCAGCGTGCGCGGCATCGAGGCCCACATCAGCGTCGTGGGCGAGGGCGACCCGCTCCTCCTGCTCAATGGCATCAATCGGTCCCCGGGGAGTTGGGAACCGTTCGTGGCCGCGCTGCCGGGCCGCACGGTCGTGGTGCTGGACTCGCCGGGCGTCGGTGGTCCCGGGCCCGTCCTGCCCCTCTCGATCCGCCGTCTGGCGGACCTCGCCGCGGCGGTGCTCGGCGAGCTCGCCGTGGACCGGGCCGACGTGCTCGGCTACTCCCACGGGGGCGCCGTCGCCCAAGAGATGGCGTGGCGCCATCCCGACCGGGTGCGCCGGCTGGTGCTCGTGTCCACGTCGTGCGGCCTGGGATCGACGCCCGGTGGCTGGGGCGGGTTCGCCAACGTCGCCAGGGCCCTCGCCGGCGTCTCCGGGACCGCCGTCCTGCGGGCCCTCGGCAACGCGCTGGCCCTCGCCAGCTGGTCCAGCATCCCGTACCTCGGGTCCCTCACGACGCCGACGCTCGTGGTTTGCGGCACCGAGGACATCGTCACGCCGCCCGCCAACAGCCGCACGCTGGCCACCCGCATCCCCCACGCCACCCTGGCCCTGCTGCCCGGGGGCCACGACCTGCAGCGCCCCGACGCCGCGGCGTCACTAGCACGCATCGTCGAGTCGTTCCTCGCCGATCCGCTGGCCACAACCACCGCTGACGCCACGGCGTGGGTCGGCGAGCTCGAAGACCCGCGTCGAGACTGAGAGGGCGGTACCAACCATGACAGACCTTCGCTTTGACGGGCGGGTGGCCGTCATCACCGGAGCCGGGGGAGGCCTCGGGCGCTCGCACGCGCTCGAACTCGCCAGGCGCGGGGCCCACGTGCTGGTCAACGACCTCGGCGGAGCCCTCGACGGCAGCGGCTCGTCGTCCAACGCGGCGCAGCGGGTGGTCGACGAAATCGTCGAACTCGGTGGCGTGGCCGTGGCGAACCGCGACAGCGTGGCGACGACGGAGGGCGGCCAGGCGATCGTCCAGGCCGCCCTCGACGCCTTCGGTCGCGTCGACGTGCTGGTCAACAACGCGGGCATCCTGCGCGACAAGGTCTTCCACAAGATGGACGCGTCGATGATCGACCAGGTGATCGACGTGCACCTCAAGGGGGCGCTCTACGTCAGCCAGCCGGCGTTCCGCCTGATGCGCGAGCAGGGCTACGGCCGCATCGTCAATACGAGCTCGGCGTCGGGGCTGTTCGGGAACTTCGGGCAGTCCAACTACGGCGCGGCCAAGGCCGGACTGGCCGGGCTGACGCGCGTCCTGGCCCTCGAGGGAGCCCGCCACGACATCAAGGTCAACGCGATCGCCCCCATTGCGCTCACCCGGATGACCGAGGGGATCCTCGGCGGGCTCGCGCTCAAGGTGTCCGCCGACTCCGTGAGCCCCCTGGTGGCGTATCTCGCGCACGAGGAGTGCTCGGTCAGCGGGAACATCTACTCGGTGGCCGGCGGGCGCATCGCGCGGATCTTCGTGGCCGAGACGCACGGCGTGGTGCTCTCGGAGAACACGCCCGAGGCCATCATGGCCCAGCTCTCGCTCATCGACGAGGTGGACGTCCACCGCTACCACGAGCCCTCGTCCCTCGACAGCGAGGCGTCCATCATCGCCGAGGCGCTGGCCGAGACCCCCTAGGCGCCGGTGTCGAGGAGACACCGGCGCCCGCACTCCGCGATCGACGGACGGTAGGGATTCCCAAGGGTGCTCCCGTGTGCTGTGGATAGGGTGACGCCAGGGGGTGATCGGAATGGCCGACGAGAAGGTAGCGGTGGTGACCGGGGGAACCCGAGGGATCGGGCGGGCGATCACCCTGGCGCTGGCGACGAGCGGAGCGCACGTCTGCGCGAGTTACCAGGCCAACGACGCGGCGGCCCGTGAGACGCTCGCCCAGGCCGAGGCCCTGGGCTCATCGATCAGCCTGCACCAAATGGACGTTGGCGAACCCGACGAATGCGTCCAGCTCATCCGCGACGTCATCGAGGAGTACGGACAGGTCGACTACCTGATCAACAACGCGGGAATCAACATCGACCGGACGGTGCGCCGGATGACCGTCGATGAGTGGCACACCGTGATGCGCGTCAACATCTCCGGCTGCTTCTACATGGTGAAGGCCGTGATCGAGCACATGATCTCGCGCCAAACAGGACGAATCGTCAACATCAGCTCCATCATCGGGCAAACCGGCAACGTCGGCCAGGCCAACTACGCGACGGCCAAGTCGGGCATGTTCGGGCTCACCAAGACCCTGGCCCTCGAACTCGCGGGTAAGGGCATCACCGTGAACTGCGTCGCGCCGGGATTCATCGACACCGACATGATGACGTCGGTGCCCGCCGACGTGCTCGCCCAGATCGTCGAGCGCATACCGATCCGTCGCCTGGGCACCCCCGAGGAGATCGCCCACGCCGTCATGGTGCTTCTGGACGATCGGTCGGCGTACATCACCGGTGCAGTTATTCCGGTCAACGGCGGCCTCGACATGTGATCCCCCGAGTTGCGCCCAAACGCGACTCGGTCTCCCACCCCGTTGGTGTGGGTCGAGATTGGATGGAATGCCCCTCATTCCAGTCCCGAACGTGGCTCGCGACTCACCCCATAGTCCGAGCAGCGAACTCGCAGCAGTTCGCTGACCCGATTATCGGATGCCCGGACGGTCGCTCGATGTGTTCGGGCACTCAGCCTTGCCACATCAGCTAGCCGGAATGTGGTTGGTGGAGATAGTTGATGGGGATGGTTAATGGGAACGTTTTTGGCGGCCCTAATCACCTATCCCCATTTCAGTGCGGCTGGAGGGATTCGAACCCCCGACCCTCGGTTCCGTAGGTACATTCCACAGACATCAACTAGGGGATTTCCCAGCGAATATACCGCAATTCTCTCAGAGGATGCTCACCGATGTTCATGGGTGTTCAGCACGATAAGTACATCGATAAGTACAGCCGCTGAAACCCCATGCCCTTGCCGTCGGCTAACAAACAGGACATCAGAATCCTGAGGTCGACAAGAACTCTCAGCTCGAAGTTGCAAATCGCTATCGCTCAGTTTGTGCTCATGTCAAGGCGAACACCGAGGATCACGATCTAGCAAAAGTGACCAATTCTGCGATTTCGCCTTGGTCGGCTAAACGCAGGGCCCGCAGATACGCCTCCCGTAGAGCTTGAGTGTCCAATCCGAGCCCAGAACCCCAAGAGAACTTGGCACTACCTATTGCCGCAATCAGAAAGTCCGCGGCGATTCGGCCATGACGTCCGTTTCCATTGGGAAAAGGGTGAATCAAAACCAAACGATGGTGGAACTGGATTGCGAGCTCATCCGCCTCGAACACGGACTCATCCACCCAGACCCGAGTGTCTTCTAAGAGGTTCTTTACCGAGACTGCTATCTCAAGTGGATCGATGCCGAGATTGGTCTCTCTTCTTCGATAGGTGCCCGCCCATGCCCAGACGTCTTCGAACATCGATTTGTGCAATCTTCGAAGGTACGAATCATCCAATAGCTGAGGAACGCCGGGAGAGGCCTTAAGGAGAGCCGATGCAATGTTTCTTTGCTCAGCCTCATAGAGTTCGCCGCGCGTCGCAATGTACGCCGGTTTCAGACCTTTTCGATCTTCTTCGGAGAGCTTCGTATGTCCGTCGCCATCCGGAAGTATTTCATAGCTCATTCGATGTCGGCGCCAGGCGCCAAAGTCCTCTCCGATCGATCATTTGAGTCATGATCTCTTTGACTTGCTCGGCGGCATCATCTCCCATGACTTCTTGGTCCTCGAGTCTGCTGTGGTGAGCCACTCCCGAGAGCAGCTCAGTCGCCTTTTTGTATGCCTGTTCCTTCACCATTGCATCAAGGCTCGTCCGGGGGACGAACGCATACACGAGATCACATTCGAGAGCATTTGCAGCTCGTTGTAGCGTGTCCAGCTTTATTGTCTCAAACAGTTCGCTCCGTTCAAGTTCTCGAATCGCCTGCTGAATGATTCCCATTCGGTCTGCCAGGTCTCTGGACGTCATTCCGAGCGCGCTCCGTATAGCTCTTATCCAGCCTTGATGAGGCCTTGGCTCGTTGATGAGGGGCTTGAATTTCTTGAGTCGTCTATCGAGCTGCCTGCGAGCTTGTGTCCTGTCGGTAGTTGCCATACTGCTATTCTACTAGCTGTAGCTAGTAGTTTCAAGTATAGATACTAGCTACAGCTAGTAGATTGATCGATAGTTTACTAGTCACGACTAGTAACATCGAAGCTGACCCACTAGCTGTAACTAGTGGATCGGTGGACGCTTTACTAGTTACGACTAGTGAAAATAGAGCCAATCCACTAGCTACAACTAGTACTTAACTTCGAAACAACTAGCTCCAACCAGCATCCCCAAGTAAGGCTTACCCGCAAGAACGGGCCACAATTGAAGCGCGCTTCCCAAACGACTAGCACGGTGTTCCCGCGGTCCAGACAAGTAAGCCATCAACGCCTGTGCAACGAGGGTGCCAACCGCTCCCCCGGCAACACTTACCCCCAGGGAGGACAGCCGCCACAACTAGACCCCGCACCGGAAGGCCGGGGTAGCCCCCAACGCGTTCGCCGACAACGCTTGCGAGTGGGTTGCGCTCTCACGACTCAGCATCTTTCATGCTCCCCGTAATGACGAGAACCATGACGGAGAACACGGTTACCCCAGGCAAAGCTGTGAAGAAGACGAGAACCGTGTCACGCTCGAAGAATGAAGCGTGCCCGCTATAAAGGGCGAGTATCGCGCACGTTTCGGCGATGCCGCCTGCCGCGATGACGAACATAGGGAAGAAGACTTGGACAACATAGGTCAAGTGCCTTCCAGCTCCCGTTAGTCCACGGAGCGAACTGTCCTTCTTTTGTTTCAGGTACCGAGTTTCGACTCGGCGCCAGTGTTCAAACATGAAACCGTTTGGGAGCAAGATCGTGAGAAAGAAGATCGGAATTACCGTCGCGGCGACGACATAGAAATCTGTATTGAACGGGCTCTCAATGACTCCTGGCATGTCGACTCTCGCAAGTTGGCTTACCGTGAGAGTAACTCGACAGAACCGACGCTTGATGCCTTAGTGGGTCTCCCTCCCGATGCCTTAGTGGGGTCGTGAAGCTCTCGTCATGATCTGAAGGATTGGGAGTAGAAAGACGGACATGAGCTTTGACCTGACTGACGCAGCGTTGCGGATTCAAGGATTCGCTGTCGCCCGGGATTGGCAGAGATTTCACTCATTGAAGAATCTGTCGATGGCACTCACAGGTGAAGTGGGTGAACTCGTGGAGATCCTGCAGTGGAAGAGTGATGGCGAAATCGATGTACTCCTCGAGAACTCGGACACCAAGAAGAAAATCGAGGAGGAGGTCGCCGACATCGCTGTCTACGTGCTGAGGATCGCACAACAGGCAGGCATTGACTTGGCTGATGCAATAGGTCGCAAGATTGACGCGAACGAGTCAAAGTATCCAATCGAACTCGCCAAGGGCAAGGCGGTCAAGTACACCGAGTTCGACAAGTGACTCAGCTCGTTCTTCAACCATGAGCGTCCCCGAATCCAAAGGAGCACTTCCGGAACACAATCGCCCGTCCCGTCTTGATTTCCGACCACCTTGACCTGCTTGGTGACGTTGCGGAATCTCTTCGCGAGATCTCACCATCAGGACGGGTCGAACTGTGGGGCATCACGCCGGGAAGAAGCGTACGACAGTACGAGAAGATTCGAGTCGGAGACTGTGTCTTGTTCACGGCACAGAAGAGTGGATTCTTTACTGGATCAGTGGGTGCCCTATTTCACAATGAGAGTCTCGCTGAACGGTTGTGGGCACGCGACCAAGAGGGTCGTACATGGGAGTACATGTACGCCGTCATCAACTCACGCTACGTATCGATTCCCGTCGAGCAAGTCAACTCCATCTTGGGCTACGCCCCTGGAAATGACGTGCAAGGTCTTTCGGTGCCGCAATTCGAATCCAGGAACCAAGTCATCGCCCTTATTCAAGGATTACCGGAGGCAGAGCCGCCGGATTGGGTAGCGCCCAAGAGTAAGACGTCGAATGTCCGTCGATCTTCAGAAAGGCAGATAAGCGAAGCATCGGAATGCTGGAGAATACTCGTAGACCTCGCATCTAAGGGAGAAACCACCACCTACGCCGAACTTGGATCGCTCGTTGGTATTCATCGACGGACGGTCCAAAGGCCTTTGTCTCGGATACAGGATCATTGTCTGAAGGCGGGGTTGCCTCCACTCACCGTGCTCGTGGTAAACGCGTCGACGGGGTTCCCCGGACTTGGCAGCATCGTGAGTCCGGTCGATGTGCCGAGAGAACAAGAACGCGTTCACGGCAATGACTGGACCTCGGTGCGAAACCCCTTCGACGAACCGTCGGCGCGCGTCGAAGAAAGTTATGGAGAGATCCCCGGGTTTCCGGAGGGGTCCCACTTTGACGATAGGAGCGCGTTGAGAATCGCGGGCCTGCACCGCCAGGAGATGGGGGGGATCTCGTACCCGCCGAATGGACCTGCCGATGCGATCGTAATCTCAGGTGGCTACGTGGACGATGTTGATGATGGTGACGCCATCACCTATACGGGCCAAGGCGGACGACGAACTGCGAGCGAGCCTGCGACGGATCAGATCCTCCATCGTGGCAACCTCGCCCTAATGAAGAACCGGGACCAGGGCATCCCGGTGAGAGTTATAAGGGGATCAGGGGGGAACAAGAGGTTCAGCCCACCAGCCGGCTATCGGTATGACGGCCTCTTCGAAGTTGAGGACGGGTGGGAAGACGTCTCGCAGTATGGAAAGAAGATCTATCGATATCGATTGCGGAAGCTCCCTGATGACGAGGGACAAACCTGGACAACCGAAGCACCCGGCACAGCAACACCACCGGGACCGGCTCCCTCAGGTACGGAGAAGCCCCCCAAAGGAGCCTCGAAATCGACAATCCGAGTGATACGAGATACCAAGATCACTCGATGGGTCAAGAGGACCCATGACTTTACCTGTCAGATTTGTGCGACGCGGCTTAAGACCCCAGCCAGCGCATACGCGGAGGGGGCTCACATAAGACCACTGGGCGCACCACACGATGGTGCGGACACTGTCGAGAACATGCTCTGCCTATGCCCCAACTGCCACACCCTCTTTGATCACGGCGGACTCTACGTCAACGAAGAATCAATGGAGGTCGTATCCGCTGTCACGAAGGAAGTGCTTGGTTCTCTTCGTCAGGCGCCCGGACATCACGTCGATGCGACCAACCTTCACTACCATCGTGATCACGTTGCATATTCCTAGGCGTTGAGCTCGCACCATTAACTACAAGGTTGGATATGACGGACTATTCAAATTCACCGATCGGAGTTTCACCACTATTGACAATTGAAGAGGCCGCCCAGCTCCTTCGAATTGGTAGAACACAAACGTATGGTTTGGTAATGGGGGGAGCGATTCGCAGCATCAAGATTGGGAGACGACGCTTGGTGTTACGCGCGGGTTTGGATGAGTTCATTCAGCGACTAGTTGAAGAGCAGGATGTGTAAATGCGAATTGTTTACGGCGGAGTGTTCGGAGAGATCGGATCAGATGGCACTCGGACGATAGTGATTACGCCGCAAAGGACATTCCGCACAATGAGATTGAATAGCGCATTACGGCGTCTCAACTCGTGATCTACTCTGTTCTTGTCTGGGGGAGAATGCCGAATATGTTGAGTACCGTCGTTCAACTCCAAATGGATTCTCTGAAGCCAGTGTCGCAATGAAGGCGCTGAGAGTCTCGGCATTCATCGCAGCTTCTCTTGTTCTTGTTGTCGCTGGTCTAACGGCCCCGGCGCGGGCGAGCGCCAGTGGTTTGTCCGCACCTCAAAGTGTCGTCGCGATCGCCAGTGACGGGACCGTTTCCTTGTCTTGGAGTTCACCCGATGGGATTGGGAGCGGGGTCACTCATTTCGAGATTGAGACGTTGATAAATGGTGCTTCCAATGTCAACCTCATCTACTACGGCAATGTGCTGGTCGGGCCAAGTGCGAGAAGTTACGTCACCAACACTACAAAGTTGGGCGATTCCGCATTGGGTGAGTACTACTCCTTCATTGTCACCGCCGTGGACTCTTCCGGTGAGAGGGCGTCGGCACGCTCGAACTCAGTCCTCGCGGTCGACTCACAGGACGCCGTCCAAAACGTAACGGCGGTTGCGTCTAGCGGCGTGGTAACGGTTTCTTGGTCGAGTCCGAGCAAACCGACAGGCATCGTCAATACATACGATGTCGAGTCTTCGCCCCCTGGTTTGTCATTGAATTTGAATACCGCGTCGAAAGAAAGCGCAACTTTCAATGACGTGCCGGGGAACATTTCATACACGTTCAAGGTTTGGTCCGAAATGCGCAGTGGTGCATCCTTCGCCTCAGAGCCTTCGAACGTGATCACTCCGGTTGGTGCACCATCTCCACCGGAGAACATCTCCGTAACTCCTCTGGATACGTCGGAATCGGTAGGGTGGTCACCGCCCACTGATGATGGTGGTTCGCCCATATCTGGCTACACCGTGACAGCTCTGCCTGGAAAGGTCAGCTGCGCAGTATCTGCACCCGCCAATTCTTGTGAATTGAATCTTCCCGCAGATGGCAGTCAGTTCCAAGTACTTTCGGTAGTTGCATACAACGGATACGGTGGCTCGACCCCAATCTATTGGGACGCGTCTTCGCCGAACTTGATCCAACCTGATCCGAACATCGAAGAGTCAACAGGAGTCGTTGCCAGGGGGAGCGAAGGTGACTTGGTGTTTACGGCTCCCCTCCTGGGCACCTTGAGCGGACTAGACCCGACAGGTTCGGTTGCCATCAAGAGTGGTTCGAGGACGCTTTGCACCATCACGCTGGGGTCGCCAAACAACTTCTGCGCACTCTCCCCTTATGAGCTCGCCGTTGGTACGTACAGTGCCACGCCAACTTATTCCGGAGACGCCAATTACGAATCCGTGTACTCCCGCTCGATTGGCTTCGACGTCGTATTGCCTTCAAAGAGGCGACTCGACACAGTCATGTTCACGGAGTCTCGTAAGACAACTGTTTTCGGGAAGGAGAGCAACGTCAGATTTGTAGTGCAGATCTTGGCAGCTACCGGTGGAGGAATACCGCTCGGCAAGGTTGCCATACGCAGCGGATCAGCAACACTGTGTGTTGCATCGCTCACCGTGGCCCCGTTTGGGGGATCGCGTGCAGCCTGCACGCTCTCGTCCTCTGCCCTGAAGGCAGGAAGGCATTCAATTGCTGCCTTCTATCTCGGGAGTAAGTACTTTGCTTCTGAGCCTTCGCCCAACGTCATCTTGACCGTGAGGAATCCACCTGCTCCGCCACCAACCACCTCTGGAGGTTCGGGCGGAGGAAGTTCTGGTGGAGGTGTTTCAGGGGGACAGTGTTATCCACTGACTAATGGTGGGAATTGTTACGAACCCGGCGAGTATTGCCGGGATTCGGATCACGGCGTCACCGGCGTTGCGGGTGACGGAGAACGCATCCTGTGTCGAAACAACAATGGATGGCGTTGGGAGCCGTATTGAGCACGCGACCAGGCTTAAGCCCATCGATTCATACTGAACCACCGCTATTCAGTAATCTGAGTCGAAATCTGCGCACCAATGAATAGGTGTTACTCGACTACTTTCTCAGTAGGCCTCGCCTTGTTAGTGGGCTTCCAAGCCATCCCTGTAACGGACGAGAGGGTCTTACCAAGAGTGTCAAGACTCGTCAGAAGCGCTGAGCGGAATGTTTGCGCCCCTCTAAGTTCCGTCTGACTGGCTGCTGGATCAGAGTCGGTCGTACCAATGATGCGGAGTAGTTCGTCCACCCCCTCATAGGCGCCACTAGCGGAGGCCTCTTCTAATCTCTCACAGAAATCGGTGTACTTAGCTAAGCGCCAACCTTGCGGAGTAATCTCCATCGTTGCTTCGCCGAGCGCCAATCGCTCGTAGCGATGAAAAGTCTGACGATCGAGCATGCCCTCGAATTGTTCGAGTGCATTCCACAGCATCTCAGCGTAAGAGAGATGCTCACTCCGAGAATGGCGGAGGCGAGCCGACAAAGGAGTGGTGCGCTCTCGCTCTAAACTTTGAAGGCGTCCATAGATTCCATCCAACAAGAACGAGCGCTTGATAGCAAACACGGTGCCAAGCGCATACATCGTGGTGGCGCGGTAGTAATTCCAAGACATAATAGACATCCCGTATCTGGACTGGATGTTCGTAATTCGGAACCACAGAGATGCGACTGCATCCTGCAAGGTCAAGAGATGTTTTTCTACGATCTTTCGTTCATCCTGGCGAGACAAAGACCGCTCAGATAGCCAGTAACGAACAACCTGACTTCCGACGGTACCTACCACTGCTCCGATTAGCGCGGCGACCGCTGTCCACACGAAAACAAACTTAAGCCAAACGGACCTCGGCCGCGGTACAAGATCACTGAAGCGATGTTAAATACACATCGAATTACTGTGATCTAGGAATCCTTGCGAGTCGGGGACCTCAGGAGGTTTTCTGGCTTCTTCTGGTGGGCCGTGCAGGACTTGAACCTGCGACCCCTTGCGTGTCATGCAAGTGCGCTACCAGACTGCGCCAACGGCCCTAGAACGCAAAATCCTATCACTGAGCTCACAGTGCTGATCCGGTTGTGTGCCTCATAGGAGCAGATCCCGGACGTCCCACCAACTGAAGTTCTATCTCAGTATCAGGAAGAGGACCCTAGAGAGAGACCCTTGACGGGCTTCAATGACCACCGACCTCGGCACGGTGTTACATTCCGCGTATGGCTCGACTTCTTTCAAATTCATCTCGGCTGTTCACTGCCGTGGCTCTCGCAGTTCTGCTTTCTGGCTTGAGCGTTGGCGTAACGACATTGCCCGTTGCCGCGGCTCGTCTTGCCTGTCACCCGCTCACAAATAGCGGGCATTGCTATGAACCAGGGGAGTTCTGTCGTCACTCTGACCGGGGCAAGAGGGGGATAGCTGGCGACGGCAAGAGAATTGTGTGTCGAAACAACGACGGACTTCGGTGGGAGCCTTACTGAATCCAGAACCTGGGTTCATAGATGAAGGGAAGGCAGTCTCTCGATGAGAAAGCACTTATTGACTCTCGTCACTGCAGCGAGTGTGGTGGCCCTGGTCTCGGCAATCGGACCTGTTGGGGCTTCGATACATGAGAATTCAGCCCTGAAGTCAGTCGCGACCGGAGGAATTGGTTCGACGGTCGCTCAAATGACATCAACGCATGGAGTAGCGCGCGGTCCCGGTGCCCTGTGCAGTGCAGCCCACTCTTGCTTTGGGACCGCGCTTTACAATGACGAGAGCGGGAGAACATATCAATTCACGGCCGTATCAGTGGCCGGCGGTCTGATTGCGGGCTATGACCAGAATTTTGTTCGCGGGACCAGTGCCTCAGCTGCAGTTGCGCAAGTCTTGCGATGGCTCCCGAAGGATTCCAGGGTGGGCAAAATAACGATTGGCCACGTAGGTGGGAGCTGCGGGCTCCTTAACATTGTGAGTCCGACGCTCAAAAAGGTCCTGTCGAACCCAAAGATTGGAGATCCACAAGGTGTGATCGGCGTTGAATTGCAATATATCAATTCAAATCTCAATATTGTTTACAATCCGCACAACGTAGAAGTTGCGACATTGGCTGTGATCCCGATCAATCCCAAATACTACTGCTGATCATATTTGATAATTTTGCGTCGACACTGCGCGGCTAACCACTGCCTAACACCAATTGAAGAATCACTTAGTCGGCGTACAATAGAGTTTAGGGGACGAACGTAGAGAGCACTTGGCCTTTCCGCCATGGGATGAATTCACGGAAAACGAATAGAGGCACTGTCTCATGTTTCCGACAATTAGAGAAGTTGAGATGTAACGCGCCGTCTTCTATGGAGCTGCTTCCTCACAGTTAGAAGTTCCCCGCACTACTGAACAAGGCGAAGAATTGGCCGTGCAGTTTCAGTCGCCTCGCCACCGCCCTCAAGCGATGAAACGGTGAGTTCTGTAAGAAACTCCTCGAGGTCTGCAGGGTATGTGCTGAGGGCTGCCTCAGCAATATCTGCACGTCTCATGCCCTCTGAGCGCATTGTGGACATGACTGTAGAAAGGATTACAGAGTGCTCTCTTGGCAAAGACTTGGGCTCCGACTTCTTAAGAAAGACTGCGATGTCCTTGAACATTTCTCTGTATTCCCAATCTGAAATATGTTTCAGATCGTGCAGTCGATAGGCCAACGCTGCCGTCGAGACTTTCCATCTCCCTTTTGCGTCAATAAGTTGAGTGAGAGTTGGGTACCGGAACCCTTGAGCCTCAATGTCGGCACGTGGCATCAAGAAGTTTGAAGCAAACGCATTGGCCTCATTCTCTTCCTGTCGGCCGGAAGGTCTTACAAGATTTCTGTGAAGTATCAAGTGGCCAAGTTCGTGCGCAAGGTCAAAGATTGCACGCTCAGGAGCCTTGTGCACTCCGAGCAAGATATAGGGAACATTGTTCCGCCAAAACGAAAATGCATCAAGTTCATGACACTGCTGTCCCAGCGAGAACACGCGAACACCGTGTGCTTCAAGTTCGTGTAGAACATTTTGAATTGGCAGATTGCCCAGACCCCAGAGACTGCGAACCATCAACGAAGCTCCTTCTGGTTCAATGATTCCTGGGTCTAGTTCAGGTAAATCGATAGCGGGAAGATCAAATAGTCCTTCTGTCCATTGATTGAATGCCACACATAACTCACCGCCCGCTAACGCCGCGTCTCGCACTGAAGCACTCATACGTGAAAGCGCGCGAAAGCTTGCAGCGTTCACTGGAATGGGTTCAGAACCCAAATCCCTGAAGAAGAAGGACTTGGGAAAGCCGAGGACGGCGGACAACCTGTCGATCATCTCCGGCTTTGGGTCGTGGACGCCCTTCTCGTAGTTCGTGACAGTCAGTGCCGTCACCCCGATTGCAGCAGCAAGTGAGGACTTGTTGAGCTTCCTTCTCAGGCGTGCCAAGACCAGCTGCTCTGAACGAAACTTCAATTTGCTGGACCTTTACGCTTGCTTGCGGTGGACTTCAACAATGGCAGGAGCGGGTGACATTGAGCTGGGTGGTGCGATCCGCGCGGCGGTGGCGCCGCCCCTGACCTCTCCCACGAGTATCCGCTCGTCCCACCCGACCACGTGACCACTCTCGCTCTGAGAAGGGCTAGAGAGCTCAACGAACAACCCCTCCTCACTCGAGTATGTCAATAAGTACCAGAATGACACTTCTGGGTCATCGAACAGTCGATTCGTGTCAGTGGCCTTGACGGTATTGCCACCCTTGAGAGCTCTCGTTCGGGGGTCCTGGTCGGTGAGGAGACCCACGTTCTCGTTACCCTCAGTTACGGCAATCGCCACCACCTCATCCGGGCTATAGGCAACCGGGATTCCAAGGTAATCGCCGTGGTGCCAACCCAAGGATTCGGCGGTGCTAACCCGGAGCGCCATTAGGCCCGAGGAAGCCGCCCGGTACGCAGGAGCACCGGGGAACTCCAGATGATGGGTGCTGCGCCGTACCCGGTCACCGTGAAGTGCGGACTCGATCAGGTATTCGCGACGCAATCCCCCGAGACGCCGAAGCCGCACATCCACCTGATACGTGTCGATGTAGAGACGGGTTCCAGGTAGTGAGAACTCGTCCTGCATCGTGCCTCCAGCGGAATGACTATAGATAAACGTACCACATCTGAGGGGACAAAATCTATAGTACGACCTGCTGCGCCCCGCTCGCCACCAAACGGGGGTGTAGCACGCACCGTGGCTTCTCGATCTGGAAAATGGGTGTCGCGGAGCCCCGGTAGAGCGACAAAGTCCCACTCCAGCTAGCAGTGAATGATGATGTCCCCCGGGTGGCACAAGACAACGATCTGGTCACCTGTCTCGATAACGTGAAAACCAAGGCTACGGGCCCTGGTGACAACTGCGTCGACCGACGCATACCGCTCGACCCAGTACCGATTTCGTCGTACTATTCCGCCCGTCTCCGCCTGCGCTGCGGCCAGGAATTGGTCGATCCATGCTTGTGACATGACCGCACCCTACCCAAGGGAGTGCCTGGCGCGGAGGGTCGCAGCTCGCCCCCGTTAGCTGGTCCCCGCGGCGAAGTCCAAACATGGTGAGTGGACGTTTCACGCGTCCTTATCACCTATCCCCACCCGAACTTCTGGGGATAGGTGATAAGGACGCGTGAAACGTCCGCAAGCGGCCTCAGGCCGATTCAAGCTTGGCCCGGCGCCGCCAAGCGGTGGGATCTCCTTGAGGTACCTGCGTCCAAGGGACTGGCGACTCGTCTGCCATGAAGTCTGTCCGGTCTTTGAGGGTACCAAGGTATCGGCATCGATTGAGAATCAGCAACTCTAAGTACCGAATGGCAAGGATGGAGCCCTCAAGTTTCGCTTGATCATCCATAAATCGTGAAGACGCCTTCGGGTGAACCGCGCCGTTTCTGATGCTGGCAACTGAACCTGGACCGTCGAGAGTGTCCGAAGCGGACATCCCCCTTGCCCCACTCAACAGTTGCGTTAGCTTCGGCGGGATATCGAGGGGAATGTTTGCGAAGGTCAAGACAAGGCGAAATTCATCGGCTGCATTCCAACTGTTGATTGTTCCTTCATCGATTCCGACTTCAATCAACTTCAACCAAGCTATGAGTTCCAGACCAGCTTGTGCCAGAATCACCGTTGTCTCTAGGTACGAATTCTCAATCGACTGCGTGTACCAACTGATCACTCTGACAATGGCGGCGCGCTCTTCAGGCGGAGAACTCATTAAGTAATCGAACACCGGGCTGGTTGTGTCCGGAATGTCACCAGGGATGTTCACTAGATTTACTGGTAACCAAGAATTACGACCCGACCAGCGCGCCACGTTCGGCGCATTCCAGATTTCCCACACGACTTTGCCCTCATGTTCACCCGAAAGCAACATAGGTCCGGTCCGTTCTCCCCTTAAGAGGGATAGCCACCAGTAAAGTGCAGGCAAGAGCCGCTCCACATCCTCGAATCTCACTGCGGAACCGTCGACCTTTCGGGCGATCCCGACGTTGGTGATTCCAAATCCAGCTGTCGTTGTCAGGGTCGAGTAGATGTCGAAGGCGTCAGAGACAGCATCTATATCAATCTGCCAACGTTCGGTTCGGGCGACAAGGCGTGACGCAGAGACGTCACCACCCAACGTTGTGACTGCACCAACATAATTTGGAAAGTTTGGTAGATGAAATCGAACGATATCCGTCGCTGCTGGATTGCCGACTACAAAGTGCCCCTCAATGCTTCCAAACATCTCATTCACTAATGAGGGTCCAGAAATTTGACTTCCCCAAACGTGCCCAGACCCTTTACCTTCTCCACCATTGATCTCGACGAGTACACTGTCTGTCGGATTTATGTGAAGAAGCCCAAGCTCGTTTGGAACTAATACTTTGAAATATATGCGTTGGTAAGGTCGCCAATCAAATCGAATCTCACCAGCTCCCTCGAACGATTGTCCATCCCAAGTTAGTTTCAATTGACCCGAAAATAATACAATCGGCTCGTCGCCTGACATTGAGGTGTAGCGATGCTCGATCGTTTCCATGCTCATTACGGGCTTCCTCCATCAACAGGTTCTATGTTTACGGGTCCTGAATCTGTCGAACGAGATCGATTATTGTCTGTTGAAATTATCGACGTGTCCGGCCCCCGGAAGGAATGGTCCAGTCCGCCCGTCAGGGCAATTGGGGGGCAAGACCCATCATCAGGCCGATCGTCCGAGCGTCTGACTCTGGGGTGCACGGTGTCTGTTCTCGCAGAATCTTCCATTGCTATAGCCCGACGACGCGACACGACGATGGTCCGGTGAAGCTGATGAAAGGCGTACCTGTGCTGGCTCCCTGCACGTAGAGCACACCGCGCTTAATCCAGTAGGTATAGAAGGCCGCGTGGGGCCAGGACTGGATGTACGGTCCGCCATAGGCATGCCCGGTCAACTTGAAAGGCGTCGGAGCAACACCAGGGTTCTGGGCAACGAACGCTTCCATCGCCACTCTCACTGTGGCGCCATCGGCCTGGCAGGACTGGAGAACCGAGCGCACGTTGATCGGAAGCCAATTCTTGGAATTGCCCACGCCGGCCCTGGCACACGACGTCGGCCCAATGTAGTGAGTCCAAGGAGGACTGCTCCCCGCGGCCATGAGATAAAGCTTGCCGTGCTCGATGGTGTAGTCATAGAAGTCGAGGTTGCTGGGCCAGTCCTCGATGTACGGCCCACTGTGGGACTTTGACACGAGGTCGGTGGCCGTAACAGTAAGACCTGGGTTCTGGGCGATGAACGCCGACATTGCCGTTCTAACGGTCGCTCCGTCGGCCTCGCAGGCGTTGAGAACTTGGCCCGAATAGCTGCTCGCCACCGCAGGGCCCCGCGAAGCAAGCATCGCCGCGCACGTGCCGACGACCAGAACAATGGCGAGGATCGCCCCCGCACGTTGCCGGACCTGATGCTTCACTAGCAGCCTCCCGGAGTGCCGGAGTTTGCAGCGGCAAGCGAATTGTTAGCAATCTGCTGGGCCTGATCGACGAGCGACTTTCCAACCGATGTTGCATTGCTCTCCTGACTCGAGAAGAGTCGGTACTCCTGCTGGCCCGCCGACACGGCCGTCGTTTCCTGACCAGACGTCACTAGAGAGGTCACGGTGATGTCCTGGGCCGCGGACAGGGTCGCTTGATATGCGGACCAGTCGCTTTGAACCTGGGTAACCGTTGAGCTGAGACTCGACTTGTCGAAGCTGGAACTCGACTCGTCTCCCTGGAGACTTTGGAAGTCTCCCTGTGTTGATTGCGCGTCACCCTGGACCGACTCCGCGTCGCCGCAGGCTGAGCCATCCTGAGTGTTCACGTCCTGGTTAACGTAGGCGGCGTCAGACTGAGTTGTCTGCACGTCGGTCCTGAGGTTCGAAAGATCACCCTGCAAATTTGAGTAGTCGACCTGAAGATTTGAGATGTCGGTCTGAAGTGATCCGAAGTCAGTAAGCAATTGCTGGTCTGCCTGATTCACAGCCGCCGCTTCATTGGCGGCCGCGATCTGCGCCGGACTGCTCGTCGGCGGGTATGTGTTAGGGGGCGAGGAGGTCGACTGACCCGGTGGCTGGGTCGCTTGGCCCGGGGAAGGCGTTCCCGAGCTGTCGATGGCGTAGGCGACGATTGCGATGAGGAGGACGAGTCCCGCCACAGTAAGAGCGGGCCATGAGGACGGACTCACCTTGGCAGGCGCCTCACTTGACTGAGCGGGCACACCCTGGCCGGGACTACGCAGAGCGAGCACCGCGCCAACGAAGAGCAGTACAACAGCGGTGATCGCCGCGTAGCTCCCGGTCGTCAGTGAGACGTAAGGCTCATACTTGGATACCTCGTTCGAGAACTGAAATGCCCCGAGACCACTGATGACGGCCGCAACGATGGCCGAAACCGCGAGCCCACTCCCAACAACAGTTGAGGAGAAGCCCCCGATGGCCAGCAGGACTCCCGCCACGACTACGACGACAGCGAGGACTGCGTGGTGATCCGCCTGAGCCAAGCTCATAAGGGAGAAGTTTCCAAAGAAGACCACGTGGACCCAGGGAAGGAAGACGCAGAGTGCCAGAAGGCACCCTCCGACCCCAATCAGGGTGGACGCAGTCCGAGGATTCGGGGACGAAGGAGTCACGTTTGGCACCTAAGGAATCTCGCTCACCTCATCCCGAAGTGCAACAAGGTTTTCCCGGTGCCTCTCCGCCGGCACCGTCTTTCCCGCACTGATAAGACTCGCCGTCAACTTTGCGACCCCCGTAGAGTCAATGATGACCATTTGGTATAGACAAGGTGACTAACTGGTCCTCCAAGGAGAGGCACTTGGTTGCGTCTTAGGGTTTACCCCTGACCAAGAAGCCAGAAACCAGTCTAGAACCGCCAAAACGCCACCCAAGGGGTCTCTGGATGACTTTGGGGCTGCGGATGGTTAGGTCAGTCATCGTCAACGCCGTTCGGCTCACCAAAGATCTCTATGAACGCCTCCCATGCCTCTTCGCCGCTCATATCAGCACTCAGGATCGGTCCTCCGTTCGGTCTGCTGAGTTCAGTCCGTACGGTTGCGCCGTAGTGCTTGCGTTCGCGTCGACTTAAGTAGAACTTGATCGCGTCAACTCGTAGGCGCTTGTCGGTGTCGCTCATGTCTTGGCCTTCGCGAGGAGGCATCATGAACTGGCGCAGTCCCGCTTGGGCCAGAATGGTTGTCTCAGCCATCGCTGCGTCAAGGCGCTGTACGAAGTCGGCGTAGCGACGCTCAGTCGGGTTGCGCACGCTGGCCTTCAGCTCGAGAGCCACGTCGCCACGCTTTCGCCACCGTCGTAGGGTCTCGCGATGAATGCCACAGTGGGCGATTGCTACGTCAAGTGGTACACCCGTCATGACTGTTCCAACGAGTCGATCGGCGAGCGCCGCCGTCAACAGCGTCGGATTGCCACCCTTGCCCACCTTGTCGGGCGGGATGTCCTTTGCCCGCGTGCGCTTTCGGCTCGGTGGAGTTACAGCAGCCCTATTCACAAGCACAGCCTTCGCGGTCGTCGAGGTCCTTCGAAAGCTTGGCGTGTCTTACACCTCTCCTTATGTTGCACGGTGCCGACCCGGTGGAATCGAACTGACCATTCTGGGTGCGCGAACTTCTATTGGATCTACCTTGCCTCGATCCGGGAACATGATCTCGGTCATTCGACTCGTGGCGCGAGTTTCAATTCGTGCAGTCTTGGCATAGATGTCCATCGTGATTCCGTACGATGAATGCCCTAGAGCCCTTGAAACGGAAGCGAGTTGACGGCTGTCGTCTTCGATAACGATTGTCGCAAACGTGTGGCGAATGTCGTGGATTCGAATGTACCGGATTCCGTGCACCGCAAGAAACTTCCGGTACCGCTTTCGAAGCTTCGAATCGTCGAGTGATCCGCCCAGGTCATTGGTGAAGACATAGCCCGATTCCGTCCATGAGGTTCCGGCAACATCTCGAGCGAGATCCTGCTCCACTTGGTGGCGACGAAGCACGTCGAGTATCGGCTCTGAAAGTTGGTTGACCCTGCGACTGCTCGCAGTCTTGGGAGGAGACACGACGACGCCGCACAATCTTGCTCCGTCGGGCTGAGTGATGGACTCGCGATGTATCGTACGCTCGATTGACACCGATCCTGCTTCGAAATCGATGTCGCTCCACCGAAGACCTAAGACCTCACCGAGTCTCATTCCCGTTCCGAGTTTGAGGGTAAGAAACGTCTCCAAAGGAGTATCTCGTGCCGCCTTCAACACCTGCCGAGCCTCGTCTTGTGACCACGGAAGATACACCTGCGTCCTCTCGAACTCGCCGCGCCGCGCCTTTTGGGTTCGCGCGACTGGATTCGACAGCACAAGTTCGTGTCGGAGCGCCACCGAATATACCTTGCTGAGCGCCACTCGGACATTGTTGACTGTGCTGGCGGAGAGGTTCTGACGACGAAGATCGCTGAAGAGCCTTTCCAATTCCTGTGACTTGATTTCTGTCAGTACTCGAGACCCCAGCACAGGGAAGACATGCTTGCGCAAGTTGCGAAAGTAGCCGTCTCGTGTGCGGTCCGCAATACGGTCATTGACGTCGAGCAGGACTTCGGTCGCGAACTGGCGAAGCGTTTGCCGCGGCCCCGCGACGAGCGTTTGACTCTCGCGTTGGGCGAGCAATGACCTCTGCACCCGAAGAGCTTCGGACTTTGTCGCACACGTCTTGTGTCGATAGCGTGGACTGCCATTGGCGTACTTGGCAATGGGCATCTTCACGAGCCATCTACCGTTGGACAGTTGCGTCACGGAACCATTTCCTTTAGTGCCGCGCTTCACCGGGTCATCGACCTTTGCGTTTGCCGCTCGGCGCGAGCCTCGGCTTCCTTCTTCTCCACGAAGCGCTCCAACGCCGCTCTCGTTATCCGAGCTTTCGAAGTTGGGTATATGGGAAGAATCTCACCGGATCTGATCAGCGAGTAGACCGTGTTCTTCGAGCACGACAACAATACGGCCGCATCGGCGACCGAATAGAGGAGTCGATCCAACGTTCTGGTCTCGAAACACTTCTCTGTCATCGAAAGGACAATCTCCTTTGCGGCAAGCCGCAACCTCGACTCTTGTCCTCCAATGACTGAGGCCCATGATACCGAGCGTGCGCACGCACGCGCGTTTATGGACGTGCAAGATTTCACGTTTCGTGCCACACAAACGCGACCGAGACTCCACCCGCAACGCGGGATCGAGGATCGGTCAGTGGCTTGACGCCTCGCATAAGTACATCGATAGGTACATTCACCTGATCGATCGAGCAGGGTTGCAGCCACTAGGAGCCTCCACTTTCTAGGCCCTAGTTGAAGATGTGGTCAGTGCGGCTGGAGGGATTCGAACCCCCGACCCTCGGTTCCGTAGACCGATGCTCTAATCCGCTGAGCTACAGCCGCGCGATGCTGGTGGTCCATCCTAGCCCACGCCCTCGCGGCACCTTCGGGCCACCTACCATGACGGCGTGTCCCGTCCGTTCATCGACGACCTGCCGTCGCAGGTCGACGACGCGACGCGGCACATGGTCGCGCTGCGCCATGATCTTCACGCCCACCCCGAGCTCTCCTTCGAGGAGTACCGCACCACGGAGGTCATCCGGAGCCGCTTGACGGCGTTGGGCTGGACCCTCGCGCCCTGCCCCACCGAGACTGGCGCGGTCGCCTCGCTGCGCGGGACCCGTCCCGGCAAGCGGGTCATGCTGCGCGCCGACATCGACGCGCTCCCGGTCTCCGAGGAACGCGAGTTGGCGTACCGCTCGCTCGTCGAGGGCGTCATGCACGCCTGCGGCCACGACGTGCACACCGCCGGCCTGCTCGGCGTGGCGGAGATCCTGGCGCGCCGGCGCGACGACCTCGCGGGCGAGTTCACCCTGGTCTTCCAACCGGCCGAGGAGGCGCTGGGCGGAGCCAAGGCGATGATCGCCGGCGGATTGCTCAACGCCCACCCGGCCGACTACCTGGTGGGCGCGCACGTCACGTCGCTGGCGCCGGTCGGCGTCGTGGCGACGCGGCCCGGCACTTTTATGAGCGAGGCCGACTCGTTGACGGTTGAGATCTTGGGTACGGGAGGTCACGGTGCGATGTCGACCGCGGTGGGCAACGTTGTGCTGGCGGCCAGCGCTCTGGCGCCGCGCGTCGCGGAGGTCGTTCGCGGCCTCGTCTTCGACGGGACCGCGTGCGCCTGCTCGATCGGTGTCCTTCGCGCGGGCACCAAGAACAACGTCGTGCCGCGTCGGGCCGTCTTGGAGGGCACCCTGCGCACCTTCACCGCCGATCAGCGCGCACTCGCCCTGGAGCGCCTGGCGGCGCTGTTGGCCGAGATCGAGCGGGACTTCGCCGTCGCCACCACCCTGAGCCTCCACGAGAACGTCCCGGTGGTGCTCAACGACCCCGGCGTCGTGGAGCTCGTCCTCGCTCAGGCCCGCGCGGTCGTCGGCGACGCCCAGGTCCTGACCGTCCCCCCGGTGGCGCCCAGCGACGACGTCGCCGAGTTCCTCGCGCGGATCCCGGGCTGCTACCTCTTCGTCGGCGGCGCGCTGGGCGACGGCACGAGCGGCATGCACCACTCGCCGGACTTCGCGGTCGACGACGGCGCGCTGGCCGTGATGGCCGGCGTCCTCAGCGCCGCCGCGGTCGACCTGGCTCAGCGGTAGAAGAGGCGCGCCGCGCCGTGCAGCGGCGCCTCGTTGCCGTGGACCGTCACCGGGCACGGCAGGGTCGTGAAGCGCGACGCGACCACCCGCTTCGCGTTGCCCCCGGCCAGGTGGATCGCCGTCGCCGAGAACTCCTCGGCGAAGCCGCGCAGGGCCTCCTCGAGCAGCTCGTACCAGCGGTCGGGGTCCTCCGAGCGCGTCCGCTCGCCCAGGGACTGATCGTAGGTGCGACCGTCGCGGAACTGCGCGGCGCCGACGTCGCGCACCCGCACCGGCTGTCCGTCGCGCTCCAGCGCCAGCCCGACCCCGGTGCCCAGCGTCACCACGACCTCGACGCCGCGGCCCTCGCAGCACCCCAGCGCCGCGAGCGTCGCATCGTTCACCACGCGCACGTCGCGGCCGGTTGCCTGGCACAGGATGTCCTGGAGTGGGTAGCCGCTCCACTCGCGGGTCAGCTCGGGATCGACCTCGGTGGTCACGCCCCCGGGGCGGTTGAGGTTGCCCGGGCGAACGACGTGACCGTTGGCGAACTCGCCGGGGAAGCCCACCCCGACCCGGTGCCAGTCGGTCTCCTCGACGCGCGCGACCAGGGCCTCCACCAGCCGCCCGGGCGTGCACGGGTACGGCGTTGGGCGCCGTCGCGGGGTGTCGAGGAGGTGTCCCTCCTGGTCAACGGGGCAGTACTTGATCGTCGTGGCGCCGACGTCGAGAGCCAGGATCGTCGCCGCGTTCTGGTCGTGCCACTCGGCCATTGGGGAATCGTACTTACCCCACGCGCTCGCCACGGTGGCGGAGTCGCCGGCGCCGCCACCACGGCCGCAGGCGCACGGTGGCGACCGGCCGGTGACCGGCGACCACCCGGGCCGGGCCCGGCGGGCCCCGGCGCAGCGGGACCGCCGGCCCGCTCGGCGCGTCGATCAGCTCGGGCAGGTAGGTCCGCACGGTGGGGTCGGCCAAGCCCGACAGGATCACGCGCGCGCCGTGATTGTTCACGATGGTGGCGGCCCGCGGTCCCCACCGGGCCGCCAGCTGCGCGAAGTCCTGAACGACGGTGACCAGCGTCACGTCGACGCCGCTCAGGGTCGCGGCCAGCTGGTCGAGGTCCTCGAGCGGCGCCACCGTGGCCGCCTCGTCGAGCAAGAGCAGCAGGGGGCGGTGCTGTCCCTCGTCGAAGAGGCGCTGCTGCTCCTCCAGCACGGTGCGCAGAGCCCCCCGGAAGAGCGGCTCGTAGTGGCGCAGTTCGTCGCGCGGCGCGCAGAGGTAGAGGGTGTGGTCGGCGCGGACCACCGGGCGCACCTCGGCCACCGGCTGGCGGAAGCGCCACGGTAGGAGCATCGTCTCGGCGGTGGTGAGCACGCCGTCGAGGGTCTTGACCTCGTGGGTGAGGAACGACCGAACGACCTCGCCGGGCTCGTTGCCGAGCTCGCGCCACGCGACGAACGCCCGGTCCTCGACGACCGCCGCCACGTCGAAGACCGTGCGGCCCGTCTGGGCCGCGCCGAGGAGCAGGGCGGCCACCAGCTTGGCCGCCAGGGCGTTCCAGAACTCGGTGTCACCCCGGCTCGCCGATGGAGAGGTCAGGTCGCGCGCCACGCGCAGCGCGTGGCGCATCGTGGTGACCCCCTCGAGGGGATCCCAGGTGAGGCCGTCGGCCCGGCCGGGCTCGAGGACCTGAACCGACCCCAGCGACCCGCGCCACCGGGCCGTGGCGGCCACCACGTCGCGCTTGACGCTCGTCACGACGGCGGGCCCGCTCCAGCGCAGGAGGGCCGGGACGACCAGCGACGAGGTCTTGCCGGTCTGCGTAGGTCCCACGACCAGAAGCGAGCAGCGTTGATCGAGCACCAGGTCGACGCCGAGGGAGATCCCGTGCCAGGTGCGCCGACCGAGCACCGGCCGATCGCGCCCGCTCACCCTCGCGCCTCGCGCATGGCGGCGTCGGTGTCGATGAAGGTCGCGTCGCGCGCGTCCGGCGTGACGCGCACGATCGATCGGTACGGCCCGTAGCGCACCAGCGCACTCCCCTTGGGCAGCGCGCGCAGGTAGCGCTCCTCGAGTGCGCTGAGTCCGAGGGTGACCGCCATCTCGCGGGCCTCGTCGGGCGGCTGGCGAAAGAGCCAGGCGGTCTCGCACTCGCGCAGCAGCCCGCGGGCCCGCTCGCGCTGGGCGCTGCCCTCGTCGCCGGCTGCCGCCACGTCCGAGAACCGGTGCAGCACGATCAGGTGGCTCAGTCCGCGCGCCCGCGCGAGCTTCCAGGATCCCTGCAGCCACCGCGTCGCGTGGGGATCGCCGAGGAGCGCCCAGGCCTCGTCGAGGACGAGGTAGCCGAGCGGGCTGCCCGTGGCGGCGACCCGCTGGGCCGCCGCCACGGCCGACAGCGCGGCCACCGACAGCGAGCTGGCCGACCACTGCGCCGCGAGGTCGAGCACCACCACCGGGGTGGCCAGGGCGCGCGGTTCACCGGCCCCGTCGAACAGTCCGGCCAGATCGCCTTCGGTGAACCGGTGCAGGGTGAGGGCGAGCGACCGAGACACCGAGGACCGGTGGTCGCGCAGGGCGGGCGCCAGCCCCTCGTACAGCGCCCGCAAGACGCGGACCGGCCGGGGCCGCGCCAGCGCGCGCCACCGCTCGTCGAGCACGTACAGCTCCTCGGCGCTGAGCGGTGCGCCCTGCGCGCTGGCGACCAGGGCCCGCACCAGCCCGGCGGCGTCGGCGTTATCGTCGGCGAAGGGGTCGCACCAGCCGTCGCGCCCGAGCGCCACCGGCGTCACGCCGTACGCCCGGGCGAGGTCCGCGTACTCGCCCTTGGGGTCGACGACCACCACGCGCCGACCACGCTCGAGGGCCCGATCGACCGTCATCTTGACCGCCGTGCTCTTGCCGGCCCCGATCGAGCCGGCGACGACGACGTTGGGGTTCGACACCAGGCCGGCGGCGTACGCGTCGAAGGGATCGAGGACGAAGGAGCCGCCGTGCTGGGCCACGCCGAGGCGCCGACCGGTGAGGCCCGTGCCGGCGTCGTGGGCCGGCACCCGCAGGACCGCCAGGTCCGACGACGTGGCCCAGTGGGTCCACGCCCGCGTCACCAGCCGGGCCCGCCGGGCAGTTGGCGGCAGAACCATTCGGCCTGGCGGCCCCGGCCCCACTCGCCCGTCAATCCCGACTCGAGCAGGGCGCGCCGGACCCGTCGCACCTCGCCGGTGAGCTCGAGGAGCGACTCGGCGCGCACGGTCACGTAGACGGCCAGGTGGATCAGGGCCCGGCCCGTCGCGACCTGGGCCTCGCGTTCGCGCAGCCGCGCGAAGGACTGCTCGAGGCGGGCGGTGCGCCGGAAGCCCGCCGCGGCGTTGGTTGCGCCGTCGCTGCGGTGCCGGTGAACGGCCCGTTCCGCCAGGCGCCGGCCCCGCGAGGCGGCCACGACGCCGGCGTGCACGGCGAGGCAGCTCTGGTCGCTGACCAGCTGCGCGCGCGCCAGCGCCGCGTGGCCGCCCGGGGCCGCGGAGAAGTCGCGGACGCGCAGGACAGCCCGCGGGCCCTCGCGGGTTCGCACGTAGTTCCAGCGCTCGAGGAGCCACGCCGGGCGACCCGGCGCGTCGGCCACGGAGCGAACCAGCGTGTCGTCGCGCGACCACCCGACGGGCGGAACGGCGTCGCCGTCCAGCGAGAGGACGGTCAGCGCGCCGGCGGGCGCGCTGCGCACGTGAAGCGCGAGGTGCGCGTCGTGGCCGGACGCGGCCAGGGCGTCCACGAATCCCGCCAGGGCCTCGGCCGCGTCGAGGTCGCGTCCGGCCAAGTCCAGGCGCCCCACGTGGTCGAGACCGTAGGCGCGGACCGTCGCGCGTCCGCGCGCCTCCACGCGAGCTCCGCGGGGGTCGTCCGCCACGACCAGCGCGCACCAGCGCGACCGCAGGGCGAAGCGGGCCGCCGCCACCGCCGTTTCGCCCACGGTGCGACCGTCGCTCCACGGAGCGGCCAGCACCCAGAGGACGAGCCCGATCACGAGCTCGGCTCGCGGGGCTCGCGCGCGCACCACGCCGTCGCCCACCAGGGCCAACCCGGCGACCACGAGCAGCGCCTGATGGCGGCGCACGCCAATCCAACGGGCGTCGGCGTCACTCGCGCCGAGGCCGACGACCTCACTCGTCAAAGTGCCATCCGACAATCGGCCCGTCCTCGTCGGTGCGATAGGCGACGTGGCCGCCGCGCACGCGAGGCTGGCCGACCGGCGGCGGCGGCGGGTCGCCCTCCAGCGGCGGCAGCGGGAGGTCGCCGTCGCCCTCGAAGGTCGCCAGGCCGAGGTCCTCGGGCCGCTCCGGGGGGCCGGGCGGCTCCACCTCGGGGGCCAGCGCCCGGGCCGCGGCCACGACGGGCGACGAGGGCAGCGCCTGCACGGCCCGTGAGCCCCGCTGGCGCAGGCCCTCCAGCTGGTGGAGCGCCGACTGCTCGACGAAGGGCACGACGCGCAGCACGACGAAGGGGGTGGCCGTGGCCAACAGCAGGGTCACCGCGCCGGTGACCACCTGGGACGCGCTGCCGCCGGTCAGCTCGTTCAACCCGAGCACGAGCACGAGCACGATGACGAACTTGCTCGACGCCACGGCCAGGAACGTCTCCGCGAAGCGCCACCCGATCCGGCGCAACGCCGGAAACGTCGAGAGCGGCGCGATCACCGGAACCATGACCAGCAGGACCGCCAACACCACGGTGCGCAGGACGAGCTCGCACCACAGGAGCGCGCACCCCACGACCACGGCCCCGGCGAGGAGGAACAGGCCGAAGCCCGGGGTCGTCGAGGGCAGGGCGAGGAGGTCCTTGGCCAGATTGGATTCGCGCGCCGCGACGGCCACCGCGGCCGACGACGACAGCTGGTCGACCGCCGTGAGGATGAGCGTCGCCAGGGGCCGGGCCACGACGATGGCCAGCACGCACGCCGGGGCCACGCCGAGGTAGACCCGCCACAGCCCCGCGGCGTCGCCGTGGCGCAGCGAGGCGAGCGTCGTCACCAGCAGGCCGATCAGCATGAGGGGGGCCGCCAGGACGATCAGTGTGGTGTACTCCCCCGACGCCGCGTGCACGACGGTCTCCGGGTCGCCGGCCGACGCCAGGACGTGGCCGGCCGCGTCGAGGAGCCACTGGACGCTGCTCAGGATCCAGCCGGTCAACGCGTTGAAGAGGTCGCCCAGGGTCGCCTTGGCGACCGTCTTGGCGGCGCAGGTGATCGGCGAGAAGACGCAGAGGAGGCGGCCCACGGAGCGACTAGTGGATGGACTGGCCGGTGTTGAAGAAGAAGTTGATCAGGCTCGGGGCGCCGCCGATGAGCACGGCGGCCACCAGCGAGGTGAGGACGGCGCGGCGCCCGGCCATCGAGTGATGGAGGTTCTGGGTGTGGCTGCCCACCGCCCACAGGGCCGCCCCGACGAGCAGGGCGACGAGCGCGCCGATGAGCGCCCAGGAGGCAATGCCGTCGGCCAGCTGCTGCAGCGCGGCGCTGCCGGGCAGCGCGTTCGTCGATGGAGTGAGGGTGACACCGGCGACCAGCATGGGGGCCCGCTTTCCGTGTGGGGCCACGCAACGGTCGCCGTCGTCGCGCGCGAGGCTGCGTCTGCGAGACTGAACCCGTGCCCGGCGCCCTCAACCCGCTCGTCCACTGGTCGACCGTCGACGTGTACCTCGCCGGCGGGGGCGTCCTCGTCGTGGGCGTCGTCTTCGGCGTGCTGCTCAAGCGATGGCGCGGCCACCGCGCCATCGCCCAGCGCCTCGGCGCCCTGGGGTCGCGCCTCGGCGTCGACCCGCTGTCCGACGGCGGCCGCGTGGAGAGCGCGCTGACCTACCTCGAGGAGGTGACCGGGGTCGCCGCGGCGACGGTCGGCGAGTCCAGCGCCGAGGCGACGCGCCTGCGCCGCTCGATGGACGCGCTGCCCCTGGGACTGGTCCTGTGCGACGAAGCCGGCGGCGTGCTCTTCCGCAACGCCCAGGCCGAGACGCTCATGGCCAGCCGCTACGGCGACGCCATCGCCGCCCAGGCGGTCACCGACATCCTGGCCGAGGGCTGGCAGAGCGGCGCCGCCGAGAAGACCATCGACATCTACGGGCCGCCGCGGCGCACCCTGACCATCCGCGCGTCGGTCATCGACGACGGGCGCCGGCCCCTCGGGGTGCTGGCCGTGATCGAGGACGTCTCGGAGCGGCGGCGCCTCGAGGACGTCCGGCGCGACTTCATCGCCAACGTCAGCCACGAGCTCAAGACGCCGATGGGGGCGCTGGGCCTGCTGGCCGAGACCCTGCAGTTCGAGCGGGACCCCGCGGTGGCCCAGCGCCTGGCCGGTCGCATCAACTCCGAGGCCTTCCGGGTGAACCGCATCATCGAGGACCTGCTCGACCTGTCGCGCATCGAGGGCCAGGGCGTGCTGCTGCGCGAGCCGGTCCCGGTCACCCTCATCGTGGCCGACGCCCTCGAGCGGATCCGCACCGCCGCCGAGCAACGCCGGGTGACCCTGGACTTCGCCGAGCCCGAGGACAGCCTGGTCATCGTGGGCGACCGGCGCCAGCTGATCTCGGCGGTGCACGCGCTCTTGGAGAACGCGGTCGTCTACTCGCCCGAGGGCGGCAAGGTGACGGTGACGGTCCAGCGCGCCGCCGAGCGAGCCGGCGAGGACGGCGAGGCGCAGGGCCCGTTCGTGGAGATCGCCATCGCCGACCAGGGCGTCGGCATCCCGGCCAAGGACCTGGAGCGGATCTTCGAGCGCTTCTACCGCGTCGACCCGGGCCGGGCCCGCGAGACCGGCGGGACCGGGCTGGGCCTGTCCATCGTGCGCCACGTGGCCCAGAACCACGGCGGGACGGTCCTGGTCGAGTCCCGCGAGGGCGAGGGATCGGTCTTCACCCTCCAGCTGCCGATGCCGCTCACGTGACCAAGAGCGAGGAGCGCCGGGTCAACGTCCTGGTGGTGGAGGACGAGGAGTCCTTCGTCGACGCGCTGAGCGTCGGGCTCGAGCGCGAGGGCTTCGACCTGGCCGTCGCGCGCGACGGCGCGGAGGCCGTGAGCCTCTTCGCCCAGGGCCGCTACGACGTCGTCCTGCTCGATCTGATGCTGCCCAAGGTCTCGGGCCTGGACGTCTGCCGGTCGATCCGCGCCCACAGCGACGTGCCCATCATCGTGGTCAGCGCCAAGGGCGAGGAGGTCGACACCGTGCTCATGCTCGAGCTCGGCGCCGACGACTACGTCACCAAGCCCTACCGCCTGCGCGAGCTCGTCGCGCGGATCCGCGCGGTGCTGCGCCGGCGCGAGGGCCACGACTACACGGCCGACGAGGAGCGGCTCGAGCAGGGCCGGGTCCGCCTGGACGTCGACGCGCGGCGATGCTACGTGGGCAACCGCGAGATCAAGCTGCGCAAGAAGGAGTTCGCGCTCCTGCGCCAGCTGCTCGAGAACCCCGGCCGGGTGCTCACCCGCGAGGTCCTGATCGACCGGGTGTGGGGCAACGACTACGTCGGCGACACCAAGACCCTCGACGTGCACATCAAGCGGCTCCGGGCCCTGATCGAGGACGACCCCAAGACGCCCACCCTGATCACGACGGTGCGCGGCGTGGGTTACCGCTTCGAGCTCACGCGGAGCGACGCGTGAGCGTGGCGCTGCCGCCCAGGTAGGGGGCCAGCACCGCGGGCAGCTCCACGGTGCCCTCGGGCGTGTGGTAGGTCTCGACGAGGGCCGCCCAGACCCGGGCGAAGCCCAGCGCCGATCCGTTCACCGTGTGCACCAGCGCGGTCGACCCGTCGGCCGCCCGGTAGCGCACGTTGGCCCGCCGGGCCTGGTAGTCGCGGAACCAGCTGACCGAGGAGACCTCCAGCCACCGGTCCACTCCGGGGCTGTAGACGTCCAGGTCGATGGTGCGCGCCGACGAGGTCCCCAGGTCGCCGCAGCACAGGTCCACCAGCCGGTAGGTGAGACCCAGCTCGCGCAGCAGCGCCTCGGCCCGGGCCAGGATGTCGTCGAAGGCCGCGTCCTTCTGGTCGGGCGTGCAGTAGGCGAAGAGCTCGACCTTGTCGAACTCGTGCACGCGCAGCAGTCCCCGGGTGTCGCGGCCCGCCGCGCCGGCCTCGCGCCGGAAGCACGGGGTGTAGGCGGTGAAGCGCATCGGCAGTCGCGACTCGTCGAGGATCTCGCCGCGGTTCATCGACGTGAGCGGCACCTCGGCGGTGGGGATCGCCCAGAGGTCGTCGCGCTCGATGGCGTACATGTCGTCGCTGGACTTGGGCAGATGTCCGGTCGACATCATGGTCTCGGTCAGCGCGAAGCTCGGCGGGCGGATCTCCTCGTAGGCGTCGCGCTGGCGGTCCAGCGAGAGCGAGCTCAGCGCGCGCACCAGGCGCGCGCCGTCGCCGCGGTAGAGGGGGAACATCGACCCGGCGATGCGCACGCCGGCCTCGAGGTCCAGGATCCCCAGCGCCGCGCCGATATCCCAGTGCGCGACGCGCTGGTGGTCGGCGTAGGTCGGCGCGGGCGCACCCTCGTCGGCGCCCGGCCACCAGCGGCGCAGCTCGACGTTGTCGCCCTCGTCGAGGCCGTCGGGCGCCTCGGGTGAGGGCACGTTGGGGATCATCAGCAGCCGCTCGCGCAAGCGCGCCGCGATGTGCTCGGTCGCCTCGCGGGCGGCGCCCTCCTCGTCGCCCAGCACCCGGCTGCGCTCGGAGAGCCGGGCCACCGTCTCGTCGTCGCCGGCCCGGCGCGCCTCGGCCACCGCCCGCGAGAGCTCCTTGACCTGGGCGCGCAGCCCCTCGGACTCCTGGAGCAGGTGACGGTGCTCGACGTCCAGCGCCACCGCCTCGTCGACGTCGCCCGCCGGCACGCCGCGGCGCACCAGCGCGGCCCTCACCTCGTCGGTGTCGCGGCGCAGCTGAACCAGGTCGATCACGCGACCCAGCCTACCGAGGCCCCCTTGGGCCACCCGAGTGAGCCGGTAGGTTCGGGGGTCGTGAGTCACGCCGTCGAGGTCACCGCTCTGCGCGTCGCGTTCCCCGAGGTCCTCGCCGTCGACGACGCGAGCCTCAGCGTCGACCACGGCGAGGTCGTGACGTTGCTCGGACCCAACGGCGCGGGCAAGACCACCCTCGTCGAGACGCTGCTGGGATTTCGCGCGCCGAGCGCCGGGACCGTGCGCCTGCACGGACTCGACCCGCGCCGCGCCCACGCCGAGGTCACCGCGCGCACCGGGGCGCTGCTCCAGCGCGGCGGCGTGTGGTTCCCGATGACCCCGCGCCAGGTGCTGCGCCTCACCGCGAGCTACTACACCGCCCCGCGCGAGACCGAGGAACTGGTGGCGGCCCTCGACCTCGGGCGCTGCGCCGCGACGCCCTGGCGGCGACTCAGCGGCGGCGAGCAGCAGCGGACCCTCCTCGCGCTGGCCCTGGTGGGCCGGCCCAAGGTGCTCGTGCTCGATGAGCCCACCACCGGCGTGGACGCCGAGGGCCGCCAGGTCGTGCGCGCGCTGGTGGCCGAGGAGCGCGACCGCGGGTGCGCGCTGCTCATCACCACCCACGAGCTGGCCGAGGCCGAGCGCATGGCCGACCGTCTCGTCGTGATGAATCGCGGGCGGGTGGTGGCCGAGGGCACCCTCGACGAACTGGCCGGCGAGCCGGAGATGATCATCGAGGTCGCCGCGCCGGTGGATCCCGCCGCGCTCGCCGCTCGGTTGGGCGCCGTGGTGATCCTCGACGGGCCGAGGCGGCTGCGCTGCGCGGTCGCCGCGACCCCCGAGCGGGTCGGGGTGGTCACCGCCCACCTGGCGTCGCTCGGCGTGACGATGATCGCGCTGCGCACGCGGGCCTCGTTGGAGGAGCGCTACCTCGACCTGGTCGCCGAAGCCGAGGCGGCGCGATGAGGGCGTGGTGGGCCCAGACCCGCGCCGAGGTGACGATGACGCTGCGCCGCGGCGAGACGCTGCTGCTCACGATCGGCATCCCGGTCGTCCTGCTGCTCTTCTTCACCGCGGTGCGCGTCACGTCCACCCCGACCGCCCACCGGGTCGACTTCGTCGCGCCGGGGATCCTGGCGCTGTGCGTCCTGTCGACCTCGCTGGTGGCGCTGTCGATCACCACCGGCTACGAGCGCTCCTACGGCGTGCTTCGCCGACTGCACGTCACCCCGCTCGGACGCCGGCGCCTGGTCGCCGCCAAGATGGCCGGCGTCGGCGCGACCGAGATCCTGCAGGTGGGGGTCCTGGCCGGGGTCGCGGCGACTCTCGGCTGGCACCCCCTCGGGGGCGCGCGCGCCGCGATCGAGGCCCTGGCAGTGCTGGTACTGGGATCCGCGGGCTGCGCCGGCATCGGCCTGGCCCTGGCCGGGCGGCTGCGCGCCGAGGTCAACCTGGCCGCGGCCAACGGCCTCTACCTGCTCCTGCTGCTCTTCTCGGGCATCGTCGTGCCGGCCAGCTCGCTGCCCCCCGTGATCCAGCGCGTCGCGACCGCGCTGCCCTCGGGGGCCCTCGCCGAGGGGCTGCACCGCCTCTTCGGCTCGGGCGCCGCGCCCACCGGTGGCGACTGGGTCTGCCTGGGCCTGTGGGCCCTCGCCGCGCCGCTCGTGGCGGCGCGGGTGTTCTCCTTCGACTAACCCGCGGCCAACTGCGCGACTCCGGCCACCAGGCGGCCCGTCGGGATGGCCCCGTAGTAGACGTCGGTGACGACCCCGCGGGCGTTCACGAAGACCGTTTCGGGCAGGGTCGCGAATCCGAACACGCCGGTCGTGACGGAACCGTTGGGGTCGAAGGACACGGGGAACAGCACCGCGTCGCGGGTGACGAAGCGTTGCGCCGAGCCCCTCGCGTCCAGCGCGTCGACCCCGACCACCTGGACGCTCCCGAACGAGTGCGTTCGCAGGTACGCCGCGACCTGGGGCATCTCGCGCTGGCAGGGGCCGCACCAGCTCGCGAAGAAGATCACCACGCCGGCGTGGTGGCGCGACCACGGCGCGTGCACGGTGCCGCCGGTGAGACCCGCCTCCGCGAAGGCCGCCACGTGGCGGCCGACCAGCGCGCTGGTGGGCGTGGTGGTGCTGGTCACCGGCGCGCCAGTCAGGACCGAGAGGACGGCGATCAGGACGGCGGCCAGCACCGCCGCGACGCCGATCGTCCATCGGGCCCGGCGCGAGGGTCCGGCCCGGGGCGCCTCAGTGGTAGCGGACAAGGACGTCGACCGCCATCAGCACGAAGAGGGCGGTGAGGTAGGTGATCGAGAAGTGGAAGAGGCGCATTGCCTCGCCGACGTCGGCCCGGTCGGTGACCGCGTGGCGGTGCAGGCGCCACGCGTGGAGGACGAAGAGCGCTCCCAGCACGGTGGCCGACACCGCGTAGACCCAGCCCAGGTGGGCCGTCGGTCCGATGAAGATGGTCAGGGCCCACAGCACCACCGCGTACACGAGGATCTCCAGCGTCGTGCGCCGCAGCGACGCCACCACCGGCATCATCGGCACGTTGACGGCCGCGTAGTCGTCGCGGTAGCGCACGGCCAACGCCCAGAAGTGCGGCGGAGTCCACAGGAAGATGACCAGGAATAGCAGCACCGGGGTCCAGCTCAGCGAGTTGGTGACCGCGGCCCAGCCCACCAGCACCGGCACCGCGCCCGCCGCGCCGCCGATCACGATGTTCTGGCGCGAGCGGCGCTTGAGCCACAGGCTGTACACGAAGACGTAGAAGAGCGTCGCCGACAGGGCCAGGGCCGCCGAGAGCGCGTTCACGAAGATCGCCAGGGTGGCGACGGCCACCGCCTCGAGCACGAAGGCGAAGAGGGTCGCCGCGCGCGGCGTCATGACGCCGGTGACCAGGGGGCGGCGATGGGTGCGGCGCATGACCGCGTCGATGTCCCGGTCGATCACCATGTTGAAGGCGTTGGCCCCGCCGGCGGCCAGGGTGCCGCCCACCAGCGTGGCCACGACCAGCCAGAGGCCGGGGATGCCCTTGGCCGCGACGATCATCGTGGGGATCGTGGTCACGAGCAGCAGTTCGATGATCCGGGGCTTGGTGAGCGCGACGTAGCCGCGCAGGACGTCGGCGAGCGCGCGGTGCTCAGCGGCCGTGATCGTCACGGGCGAATTCTATGAGTTGGGCGATTCCGTAGGCTGCGGGGGTGCCCGCGCCGCGCCGAACCGTGTCCGCCCCGGTCTTTCGCTGGTTCGCGCTGGCCTCCTTCGTCTCGATGATCGTGATCGTCCTCACCGGAGCGGCGGTGCGCCTCACCGGTTCGGGCCTCGGCTGTCCGGACTGGCCGACCTGCTTTCGCCACCGCCTCACCGGCTCCTGGTCGATCCACCCGCTGATCGAGTACACCAACCGGGTGGTCACGGTGCTGCTGGTCGGGGTCGCCGTCGCGACGTTCCTGGCCGCCTGGTGGCGCGCGCCGCGCCGGCGCGACCTGCTCGTCTGCGCGGGCCTGCTGATCGCCGGGGTGCTGGCCGACGCGGTGCTCGGCGCCTTCGTGGTGTACTCCAAGCTCAACCCGTGGCTGGTCTCGCTGCACCTGCTGCTCTCCCTGGCCATGGTGGTCGTGGGCGCCGTCCTCTACCACCGTTCCAAGTACCTCTACGGGCCCGGCGCGCGCGCCGACGTTCGCGACGCGCACTTCCGCCTGATCGCGCGGCTGCTGTGGATCCCCTTCGTGGCCCTGCTGGTCGCGGGCACGGTGACCACCGGCGCCGGGCCCCACGCCGGGTCCCGCCAGGGCCAGCTCACCGCGCGACGCCTGCCGATCGCGCTGATCGACGCCACCTGGATCCACTCGGCCGCAGCGGTGCTCTTCATCGGCCTGGTGAGCGGGCTGCTGGTGGCCATCTGGCGCGCCGGCGTGCCCGACGCCCTGCGCTTCGGGGTGCGGCGCTTGGTGGTGATCGCCCTGGTCCAGGCGGCCATCGGCCTCACCCAGTACCTCACCCACCTGCCCGCCGCCCTGGTCGAGCTGCACGTGGCCGGGGCGGTGTCGCTGACCATCGGCGTCACGCAGTTCCACCTGCGCCAGACCGCCCACGATCGCGAGCCCGGGACCCGCCGCGCGGCGCCGTCGGACCCGGTGGTAGGCCTTTAGGCCCTAGTGCCGCCTCCGGGAGCCGTGAAAATGTACTGTCGGGCTACGAGACGGAAGGGGAGAGTGTGGGGGCGTTTCTGTATCTCGCGGCTTTCGCGCCATTGGACCAGCTGGGCCACTACATCCACTGGGGCTGGTTCTACCTCAGCGTGGCCAACTTCGTCGTCATCTGCCTGATGATCGTCGTGTTCTGGGCCGCGATCTTCGCGCCATTCCCGGGCCGGCGTTCGCGCAAGGGGGGCCGATGAGCACCGAGCAGATCGAACGCCAGTGGACCACGCGGCTGCGCCACCGCGTCGCCGGCAAGCTGCCGCCGGAGAAGATGCTCCCCGACACCCAGCCGGCCTACGTGGCCTCGTGGATCTACGTCTTCGGCGTGACCACCCTGGCCGCGCTCGCGGTGGTCATCGCCACCGGGTGCCTGCTGGCCCTGCGCGGGCCGCAGTGGTGGCACCAGTCCTACGTCGGCCACTTCGTGAACTCGCTGCACCTGTGGAGCGTGGAGGTCTTCTTCTTCGCCATGGTCATCCACCTGTGGGGTAAGTACTTCATGGCCGCGTGGCGCGGGGGGCGTTCCCTGACCTGGATGACCGGCGTGGTGCTCTTCCTGACCTCCATCGCCACGGCCTTCACCGGCTACGTCTCCCAGACCAACTTCGACTCGCAGTGGATCTCGACCCAGGCCAAGGACGGCATCAACGCCACCGGCGCCGGGGCCTACTTCAACGTGCTCAACCTCGGCCAGATGCTGATGTGGCACATCGTCCTGCTGCCCCTGGTGGCGGTGGCCCTGACCGGCCTGCACGTGGTGCTGGTGCGCGTCAAGGGCGTCGTGCCCCCCTTCGAGGAGAACGCCGCCGCGGAGGTGTCGTCATGAAGCGGTTCCGCCCCGACGTCGACGCTCCGGAGTACAAGGGCCGCTACGCGCCCTACGACATCATCAAGGAAGGGACCATCGCCCTGGTGGTGGTCTCGCTGCTGGTCATCGTCCTGGCCACGGTCTTCGGCTCGCCCGACGATCCCCAGGTCACCATCAAGACCTGGTCGAACACCGCCCCGGTGGACTTCGCCACCACCGCGCTGAGCGAGCTCAACAACACCAGCGGGACGGCCGCCTACGGCCCGCCGTACAACCACGCGTCGACCGGCCAGACCATTGGGTTCCTCCACCTGGCTCAGTGGATCGGTGTGCGCATCCCGCTCAACACGACCCGCGACTTCGTGGTCAACCCCCTGGAGTCGCTCCCGCCCAGCCAGCCCCTGTCGTCGAGCCTGGCCGCGTGGAACGCGGCCACCCCGGCTCAGCAAGCCGCGTGGGTCGGCGCCTACACCAAGGTCGCCGCGAAGATGGCCTTCACCGGCGGCCACGTCGTGGTGCCCACCGCCAGTGACGGACCGGTCCCGGTGATGATCGACTCGCTGACCCAGATGGCCCGCTCCGGCGCGCTCGACCAGGCGTTGGTCACCGGGCACGGCTTCTACGCGACCGACTTCACCAAGGTGCTGCTCTTCCTCTCCAACGGCACCTACCTGGCCAACCAGGCGGCGAACCAGCACCTGCTGGGGACCCAGTGGGGCATGATGAACGAGACCGGAAGCTACCCGGGCCAGGCCTGGCTGTGGCTCTACACCTTCTGGTACCAGATCAAGCCCTTCTCGACCAGCACCAACGCCGACGCGCTGGTGTGGGGCACGATGATGGTGCTCTCGGTCCTGCTCCTGCTGGTGCCCTTCATCCCGGGGCTGCGCGCGATCCCGCGCAAGTCGAAGGTCTACCGGTTCATCTGGCGCGAGCACTACCAGGACCAGACCTAGCGCCGTCACCGATTGACGGATGCGTCGACCGCGCAGGAACCGCGGGCCGGCGCAGTAGCTCTTGTGATGCGGCGACCGCGCCACGATCGGTGGTTCGACGTCGGCTCACCGATCGGCGGTTGAGTTACGCCACGCGGTTGCGCCGCGTGGGAATCGCGCACTCGCGGCACAGCACGACCGACGACGGGGTCTTCTTCTTCGGGTCGACCGCCCTGAGGATGCGCACGACCCCGCTGGCGCGACAGTCGTGCTGGTGCCAACAGGTGCGCCGCGTGCACTTGCACGGACCCGAGGCGGGCCGGCGGATGGGGGTGACCGGAGTGGTCTCGTGGCCCGGTGCATCGGAAAGCTGATTGCTCATGACAATCTCGCCCCGCTCTCGCTGAGAGGATTTTAACAGGGGCTGGGCGCATTCTTCGTCTCACCGAGCGAGGAATCCGCTCCTGGAATCCCGCGTCGGCCAAGCCCGACGGAAGCGCGTTACACGCCGCGGGGCTCGACGTCGTCGATCGGCGGTGGGGCCCGCCCCCGCGTGGCGATCGCGCTCACCCTCGCGTCGACCCGCGCCCGCGCCGGGGTCCCACCACTACGGTGATACCGAGCCACCACGAGGTTGACCATGACGACGATGCCCGCCGCGTTCTTCGGACACGGCAGTCCAATGAACGCGCTCGAGACCAACCGCTACACCGACGCCTGGGCCGAGTACGGTCGCGCCATCGCCCAGCCCACCGCGATCCTGGCGATCTCCGCCCACTGGTTCGTCAACGCCACCGCGGTGACGTCGTCCGCGAACCCGCGGGTCATCCACGATTTCTACGGCTTCCCGCGCCCCCTCTTCGACTTCACCTACCCGGCCCCCGGCTCGCCGGAGCTCGCCCGGCGCGTCGCCGCGGTGGTCGATCCGGTATGGGTCGGCCTCGACGAGGACTCCTGGGGCATCGACCACGGCACCTGGTCGGTGCTGGCCCACATGTTCCCGGCCGCCGACGTGCCGGTCGTCCAGCTCTCGATCGACGCCGCCAAGCCGGTGGAGTACCACGTCGACCTGGGCCGACGCCTGGCGCCGCTGCGCGACGAGGGGGTCCTCATCCTGGCCAGCGGCAACGTGGTGCACAACCTGCGGGCCATGACCTGGGACAGGCCCGACAGCGCTTTCGATTGGGCCGAGCGCTTCGACGCCGACGTGCGCGATCTGATGACCGACCAGCCCGGGCGCTTCGCCGACCTGAGCGACCACGACGAGTACCGGCGGTGCGTGCCGACCACCGACCACTTCCTGCCCCTGGCCTACGTCGCGGGCCTCGCCGAGGCCGCCGGCGCCCCGCCGGAGGTGCTGGTCGAGGGCTGCACCATGGGGTCGGTCTCGATGACCGCCTACGGCCTCCACGCCGCGGCGTGAGCGACGCGTCGAGCGCCCGCGGGAGCACGACGCCGGCGGCACCCTACAATTCTGCGGCGCCCGTGGCTCGGCGCCGGGATGACGGGGACGCCGACGGCCCCGGCGCTTCGTGACGACGCCGCGACCCACGAACGACGTTCAGCGAATCGTCGACGCGTGGCGCGACGACCTGAACCTGGCACGGATGGTCGCGACCGAGTTGGGCGAGTCGGGCGACCTCGACCTGACCGTCGACCTCGTGGCGGTGGGCAAGGCGGCGCGGGAGATGGCCGCGGCCGCGGCGGCCGCCTTCGGATCCCGGCTGCGGCGCCGCCTCGTCATCGTGGACGAGGCGCGAGGAAGCGACGACGACGCCGTGCTCGTCGCCGAGCACCCCGTACCCGGCCCGGGCAGCCTGCGGGCCGCCGAGCGCCTGATCGACTTCCTCGACGGGCCGACCACGGCCGCGTGCACGGTGTTCATGATCTCCGGCGGCGCGTCGAGCCTCTGCGCCCTGCCCGCGCCGCCGCTCGACCTGGCCGACCTCGCCAGCGTCTGGGCCGCCGCCCTGACGACGGGGGTGGACATCACCGTCCTCAACCGTCTCCGGGCGTCCGTTTCGGCGCTCGCCGGCGGCGCCGTGCTGCGCCACGTCCGCACCGATCGCTCGCTCAGCCTGATCATGGTGGACAACGTGATCTCCGGTGCCCGGTGGGTGGCCTCCGGCCTCACCTACGACTACCGGCCCGACGCTGCCGAGGTGCGGTCCCTGCTGGACCGGGTCGGCCTGCTCGACACCGACGTCGGCGCGGCGGTCCTGCGCGCGTCCGACCATCACAACGCCCTGGTCGAGAGGCCCGCGAGAGTTCGCCACCAGAACCGCGTCGTCGCCGAACCGGCCGTGCTCCTGTCGGCGGCGAGCGAGGAGGCGCGCCGGTGCGGCTACCGCGTCGTCTCCGTGGGTGGCAACCTGCACGGCGACGTCGCCGACGTCGCCCACCTCTTCGCCGCCGCGATTGATCGCGAGGCCCGTCACGGCGACGCGTGTTGCGTGATCGGTGTGGGGGAGGTCACCGTGAGTGTTCACGGCGACGGGCTCGGCGGACGCTGCCAGGAGCTCGCCTGGTCGATGGCTCCGATCTTGGGCCCCATGACCCGCGACTGCGTGTTCGCGGCCCGGGCGTCGGACGGTCGGGACTTCCTGGCCGGCGTCGGTGGCGCCTGGGTCGACCCGACCACGCTCACTCGGGCCCGAGACGCGGGCTTCGACTGGTCGGACGTTCTCGAGCGCCACGACAGCCACGCGCCACTCGCCGCGCTCGGTCAGCTGTTCGACGGCGCGCCCACGGGTTGGAACCTCTGCGACCTGTACGTCGCGTGCGTGGGTCCGCCGGCGACCGGGGGGCGATGACGATGACCCGCCCATCCCTTGACGCCGCGGGAGACCGGGTGCCAGACTTTCGCTCCCTGCCCCGCCCGATCGCCCTCGCAACGTCCTTCGCGCCGGTCGTCGATCGGCCGAGCTCGTGACCGCCGTGCCCCTGCTCGTCAGTGTTCCGACCACCGCGCTCCTCGACGCCCTGGGCGAAGCTCCGCCCGGCCTGCGCCCGCTGGTGTGGGACATGTTGGTCGACGCGCCGTTCGAGCACATCGACATCGTGGTGCCGCCCTACATGGGCTCCCTGAGCCTGCTCGCGCGCCTGGCCTCGGTCACCACCCAACTCGTGCAGAGCCAGTCCGTCGGCTACGACGGCGTCAGCGACGCCCTGCCGCCGGGCCACGTCTTCGCCAACGCGGCCACCGTCCACGAGACCGCGACCGCCGAACTGACCCTCGCCCTCGTCTTGGCCTCCCAGCGCGGACTGCCCGACGTGGTCCGCCACGCCGACCTCGGCCAGTGGCGCTCGGCCTGGCAGCCGGGCCTGGCCGACCGCGCCGTCCTGTTGATCGGCGCCGGCGGCGTCGGGTCGGCGATCGAGGCCCGCCTGCGGCCCTTCGAGGTAGCGGTGACCCGGGTCGCTCGCACGGCCCGCTCGGACGAGCGCGGATCGGTCCACGCCGCGCGCGAGCTCCCCGACCTCCTGCCGCGGGCCGACGTCGTCATCGTGGCGGTGCCCCTGAGCGAGGCGACGGTCCACCTCATCGACGACGACTTCCTCTCGCGCGTGCGCGACGGCGCGCTGGTCGTCAACGTGTCGCGGGGGGCCGTCGCCGATACCGCCGCCCTGGTCACGCACGCCTCCAGCGGACGGGTGCGCCTCGCCCTGGACGTCACGGACCCCGAACCGCTGCCGGCGGATCATCCGCTCTGGACGCTGCCCGGCGTGCTGATCTCGCCGCACGTCGGGGGGATGACCAGCGCCATGCTGCCGCGGATGGCGCGGCTGTTGCGTCTCCAGATCGACCGCCTGGCGTGCGGCGACGCGCCCGTCAACGTCGTCCTGACGAGCTAGACCGACCGCGCCGACGGCGCGGACCCTCGTGGTGGCCCCGGTGGCCATCATCGGCCTAGGCCTCCCGTGCGTCTTCGGCACCCAGGTGGGCCTGACGCGCCGGTCGTCGCCCTGCTCCACCGAGCTCACGAAGTGGCACCCGCGACACGTCCGAGAGGTCGAGAACCTCGGGCCACCATGGGGGCCACTCACGAGCGGCGGATCGCGGGGGGTCACGCCGCGTCACGCCGTCCGCGAACTCGCGATCAGCGTCCGTCGCGGTAGAACTGGTGGGTCCGAATGGGAGGAGACGCCGTGTCCAGGTTTCAGGGCAAACGAGTCGTGGTAACCGGAGCCGCGCACGGCATCGGCCGAGCCAGCGCGCTGCGCTTTGCGTCGGAGGGTGCCGTCGTGGCCCTCCTCGACGTCCGCGAGGACGTCGGCGACGTCGCGGCGGAGTGCGACCGTACGGACGGTGAGGGCCACGCCTATCGAGCCGACGTGTCGGACCCCGGGGAGGTGGACTCGTGCGTCGGACGAGTCGTCGCCGACCTCGGCGGCATCGACGTCCTGCACTCGCACGCCGGGCGGCTTCGGGCGGGCACGATCCTCGAGACCGACCTGGCGGAGTGGAATCTCACGATGAGCGTGAACGTCACCTCCATGTACCTCATGGCGAGGGCGGTCGTGCCCCACATGAGGGCGAACGGGGGCGGCGCGATCGTCACCACCGGCTCGATCAGCGGGCTGTTCGGCGAGCCGGCGCTGTCGGTGTACACGGCGTCGAAGGCGGCGGTGGTCAACCTCACGCGCTCGCTCGCCATCGACTTCGCCCCGTTCGCCATCCGCGTCAACTGCGTCTGCCCGGGCTGGGTGGACACCGGGTTCAACGATCCCCAGTTCGTCCACGACGCGATGTCCGCCCAGGACATCGAGGAGCTGATCGCGCGCACCGTGCCGATGGGCCGCCAGGGGCTCCCCGAGGAGATGGCCGCCGCGGTGGCGTTCCTCGCCTCGAGCGACGCCTCCTACATCACCGGCACGACCCTCACCGTCGACGGAGGCCTGCTGTGCCACGTCTGAGCGGTGAGATCCCCGCTGGCCGCGGGCCCGGGCGGTCGCGCCGGCGTGGCTAGCTACCTGGTGATCGGCGCCGGGGCCATCGGCTCCGGCGTGGCCCGGGCCCTGGCCCGGCGCGGCGACGCGGTCACCGTGGCCTCGCGGCGCGGCCGCGCCCCCCAGCTGCCCGGCGTCGCCGGCGTAGCCGCCGACGCCGCCGACGCGGCGCGCGTGGCCGAGCTGGCCCGGGCGACGACGGCGATCTTCAACTGCGCCAACCCCGCGTACCACCGGTGGATCAGCGACTGGCCGCCGATCGCCGCAGCGCTGCTGGCCGGCGCGCAGTCCAGCGGCGCGGTGCTGGTCACCACCTCCAACCTCTACGCCTACGGGCGCCCCACCGGCCCGATGTCCCCCGACGATCCCCTCAGCGCCGGCTACGCCAAGGCGCAGGTACGGGCCCGGATGTGGCACGACGCCCTCGCCGCCCAGCGAGACGGGCGGCTGCGGGCCAGCGAGGTGCGCGCCTCGGACTACGTCGGACCCCACGCGGCGAGCGTGGCCAGCCAGGTGCTGCCCCGCCTGCTCGCGGGCCGGCGCTGCCTCGTGCTCGGCGACCCCGACGCCCCCCATAGCTGGAGCTACACCGAGGACGTCGTCGCCACCCTGATCGCCGCGGCCGACCAGCCGGTCGCCTGGGGCCGGGCCTGGCACGCGCCGGCCAACCCGCCGCGCAGCCAGCGCGAGCTCGTGGGCGACCTGGCCGACGCCGCCGGCGTGGCGCCCCCGAAGGTGTCGGCGATCCCCGCGGCGGCCCTGCGTCTGGTCGGTCTGGTGAACCCCACCGTGCGCGAACTGCGCCACACCCTCTACCAATTCACGGCGCCGTTCGTGATCGACGACGCGGCGACGCGCGCCGAGTTGCGCCTCGCGCCGACCCCGTGGCCCGAGGTGCTCGCGGCGACCGTGGCCGCCGCGCGCGCCGGCGGCTAGCTCTCGTCCTTGCGCATCCAGCGGAAGGTGAAGCGGCACAGCAGCGCCGCGGCGACGGTCCAAAGGCCCAAGACCACGGCGGCCCGGGCGAACTCGAAGCTGTGGGCGACCTCGGCGCCGGCGTAGGCCCGGGGCAGGAACACTCCGCGCATCGCCTGGGCCATCCACTTGAGCGGGAACAGCGCCGAGACGTGCTGCATCCACGCCGGCAGCTTGGCGTAGACGAAGTAGACGCCCGAGGTGAACTGGAAGAAGAGCACCAGCGGCGCGGCCATCGCCGAGGCCGACTTGCCGTCGCGCGCCAGCGTGGAGAAGGCGATCCCCAGCAGCGAGCTCACCACCAGGCCCAGCAGGCTGATCCAGGCGAACTCCAGCCACCGCGCGCCCGCGGTGGGCAGGTGCACGTGGTAGGCGAAGTGGCCCAGGGCCAGCAGCACTATGGCCTGGAAGACGTAGATGAACAGCGAGGACCCGAACTTGCCGACGAAGTACACGCTGCGCGGGATGGGCGAGCCCACCAGGCGCTTGAGCGTGCCGTTGGTGCGCTCCTCGGGGATGGCGATGGCCAGCAGCTGAAAGGAGCTGTAGAGCAGGCCCGAGGCCAGCATGCCGGCCACGAAGTACTGCGCGAAGCTCACCCCGTCGGCCAGCTGCTGGTTGTTGAAGACCGAGCCGAAGATGGCCAGCAGGAAGACCGGCAGCAGCATCGAGAACATGACCGTGCGCCGGTCGCGCAGCAGCAGCCTCACCTCGAAGCGCGCGCGGTCCCAGTAGAGAGCGGGCAGGCGCGTCACGAGGCGGCGTCCACCAGTTCCAGGTAGGCCTCCTCGAGGGTCGGGCGCAGCACCTCCAGGCCCGGGATCTCGCCGCCGAAGCGCGCGCTGAGCGTCGCCACCAGCGCCGCCGGGGTCGCGGTGACCTCTTCGCGCAGCGTCTCGCCCTCGCGCCAGCGCACGACGATGCGCCCCTCGTTGCGGCTGCCCAGGTCGGCCGGCGTGGTGTCGGCCACCTTCTTGCCCCGGGTGATCACCACCACCCGGTCGGCCAGGGCGTCGGCCTCCTCCAGGTAGTGGGTGGTGAGCAGGATCGTCACCCCCTCGCCCTTGAGCCGCTCGATCAGCTGCCAGAAGACGCGCCGGGCCTCGGGGTCGAAGCCGGTCGTGGGCTCGTCCAGGAACAGCACCTCCGGGTTGCCGACGACGCCGAGGGCCACGTCGAGGCGTCGTCGCTGGCCGCCCGACAGGTGGCCGGCGCGCTGGTCGGCCTTCTCCGTCAGACCCACCAGCGCGATCACGTCGGCGACCGCGCGGGGGTGCTCGTAGAAGCGCGCGAAGTGCTCGAGCGCCTCGGTCACGGTCACGTCGAGCAGGTCGTCGGTCGACTGCAGCACGATGCCGATGCGCTGGCGCCAGGCGCGGTCGGCGTGGGCCGGGTCCTCCCCGAGCACGCTCACCCGGCCGTCGTCGCGGTGCCGGTAGCCCTCGAGGATTTCCACCGTGGTGGTCTTGCCGGCGCCGTTGGGACCGAGCATCGCGACGCACTCGCCGGTGGCCACGGCCAGGTCGAAGTGGTCGACGGCGGTGTACTCGCCGTAGCGGCGCACCAGACCGGTGACCTCGATGGCGTTCACGATGGTCAGCGCTCGCGGTCCACCCGGGGGGTCAGGCGCCCGACCAGCGACCCATGAGCTCGGCGAAGGGCGCCAGGCCCATCGGCCCGATACCCAGCGCGGCGGCGTGGAAGTCCTTCAACGAGAACCGCTCACCCAAACGGTTCTTAGCGTCCTCGCGCACGCCCAACCAGGTGCGCTCGCCCAGCTTGTAGGTGATCGCCTGGGCCGGCATCCCGAGGTAGCGGTCCACCTCGGAGACGGCGTACTCGTGCGACTCGATGGCCCAGCGCTCGACGAGGGCCACCGCGCGCGCGGCGGTCCAGCGCTTGCCGGCCGCGCCCGACTCGCCGACCGCCTCGTCGAACCCCTGGGGGATCGGGTAGCCGAGGTGCAGGCCCAGGTCGACCACGACGCGCGCCGCACGCAGGGCCTGGCCCGAGAGGTAGCCGAACTCGTCGGCCGGGCTGAACGCGCCCAGGTCGTCCATGAAGCGCTCGGCGTAGAGGGCCCACCCCTCGCCCACCCCGCTGGTCCAGGCCATGGTGCGCTGGAACCGGCTGAGCTGGTCGCGCCGCAGGACGATGGTGGCGTCCTGGAGGTGGTGGCCCGGCACCGACTCGTGGTACCAGGTCGAGGCGATGCGCCACCACGGGAACCGCGTGGCGCCCAGCGTCGGGAACCACGTGGTGCCCGGGCGCGACAGGTCCTCGCTAGGCCCGATGTAGTAGGCCGCGGCGGCCGAACCCGCGGGGGCGATGCGCGCGTCGCAGCGCTGCACCCGCGGGTCGATGTCGAAGTGCACGCCGTTGAGCGACGTGACGGCGTCCTGGATGAACGCCTGGAGTCGCGCGACCAGCGCGTCCTCGCCGACGACCGCCCCGGCGTCGTCGGCGTCGAGGACCTCGGCCACCGCCACCAGCGACGGCGCCCCGGGGGCCAGGCGCTCGCCGAGGCTCACCATCCGGTCGTGGATCCGGCGCAGCTCCTCGACGCCCCACCCGTAGAGCTCGTCGAAGTCGATCTCCACGCCGCTGAAGTAGGTGCTCCACAGCGCGTAGCGGTCCGGTCCCGCGGCGTCGGCCGCCGGACAGCGCGGCGCGTACTCGTCGCGCAGCCACTGGGCGGTCTCGGCCAGGGCGTCCTGGGCCACCGCCGCCGCGTCGGCCAGCCCCGACGCGTGCGGGTCCACCCCGCAACCCTCGGCCGCTCGCTGGGCGAAGGTGAGGTACGCGCCGCGCGCGTGGGTCTCGGCCTGGTGGGCGATGCCCACGGCGTGGCGCCGGGGCGCGGCGTGCCCGGCGTCGGCCGCCTCCTCCAAACCGTCGCGCCACGAGGCCATCGCCGACTCGACCGCGTCGAGGCGGCGCCGGATCGTCTGCGCGTCCTCCGGCGTGCCGGTCGCCATCAGTTCGAAGACCTGGCGCACGCTGCCCACCGGCGAGTGGATGACCGAGATCGTCGCCACCGACTCGAACCCCTCCAGCAGCCCGCGTCCGGCCTCCAGGCGTTCAACCATCACCGCGTGGGCGACCCGATCGTGGTCGTCGGTCAGCGGCACCGTCTCGAGGTCCAGCAACGCCGCGCGAACGGCGTCCAGTGACTCGCGATTGCCGTCCATCGAGAAGTCGTTGAGACGGTCGTCGTAGCCGGGGATGCCGGTGTAGGTCGCGAACATCGGATCGCGCGCTGCTTCGGCTTCGACGTAGCGGTCCGCGAAGGCGAACATCGCCGATCGATGCGACTGGTCACTCACGGTCTCTCCCCTTCCGAGTCACCGGGAGTCTAGGGTCGGCCCGCCGCGAGAATCGGGAGAGGTGGCGAGTCAGCCAAGGGGTAGGTGGCCATCGGGGACTCGTGTCATCGCACGGCGTGCGTGGAGACGATGGGAATCGAACCCACGACCTCAGACTTGCAAAGCCCGCGCTCTACCAACTGAGCTACGTCCCCGCGGGAGACCACTCTACCAATCGACCCTCAGGCCGAGGGATGTCGGCGCAGCGCCCGGGCGCGCTGGCGGTCCGCGCGCAGCAGCTCGCGTTCGACGTCCGCCCAGTGCAGGGGACGCTCCTCGACCGGCAGGGCGTCACGGTCGGCCCGCGCGAAGATCACGAAGGCGATCGCCCACATGGGCGCGTACGCGCCCAGCTTGGCCACGAAGCCGGCGACCTGTTGGTCCAGCAGGGGCGACAGGTGCAGGAGCTCGTGCTGGTAGTGCAGCGCCGGGTAGAGCGGGTGGCGCGCGAAGATCCACACCACCGACAGGCTCGTCACCACCACCGAGGACACGAAGACGTAGCCCGCGCGGGCCATCGGCGACAGGACCCGCGTCCCGGGCACCACGTGCAGCACCGGCAGCCACAGCAGCCCGCCGGCGCCCAGCGTCATGGCCACGACGACGTCGCGGCCGAGGGCCGATCGCGCGCCCCAGTCCACCACCGGCACGATGAGCGACGCGGTGCCCACCACGGTCACCGCCGCCAGCGCCGCCCCGGGGTGCGAGAGCCACGCCACCACCCGGTCGACCGGCGCGGGCCGGGTCAGGCGCTCGAAGACCTCGGTGGGCGTCGCACCGAGCAGCAGGGGCACGACCGCCAGCATCACCACCAGGCGCTGGAGCGTCGCCACCGTGAGCGACACCGACGCCGCGAGGTCTCCGACCGGCCAGGCCACGACGGCCGCCAGCACGACCAGGGCCCCTTCGGCGCGCCGGCGCAGCGCCGGCGCGCGCACGACCCTGTGGTGGGCCGCACCGGCGGCTACGACGAGGAGGAGCTCGACGAGGTGCCAGTGGAACGGCAGCCACCGGGTCACGTCGCGGCGCGCACCCGTCCCTGGGCCAGCGCGTCGGTGAACGCCCGGAAGTCCTGGTGGGTGCGGTCGCGGTACGCCACGGCGAAGGCGCCGATGCAGAGCGCCCACTGGCGGCCCACGCCCACGTACCCGGCGATCTCGGCCGCCTGGCCGGAGCGGGCGTGGGCCCGGGCGAGCACCCACGCGCAGGCTCGACCGTAGGCGCGCAGCTGGGTCACCGAGAGGCGCTCCAGGGCGACCGCGGCCCGCTGGTCGTAGAGCTGGCGCACGTAGAAGGACCGCGAGGCTCGATCGGCCTCGACCGAGAACCACCCCAGCAGTATGTCCGGCGTCGCCTGCATCATCTGCTGGCCGGCCACCACCCGGTCGCCGGGCTCTCGCGGCTCGCTCGCACCCCGGGCCACGGCGACCACCGAGCGCTGCGCCTCCTTGACCTGCAGGAACATCAGGTCCTCCTCGTCGCGGCCGATCAGGAGGACGGCGAAGCACTGCGTGCCCACCGAGCCGACCCCGCGCACGATGTGGGCGGCGTCGACGGGGGTGAACTGGCTGAGCAGCGCGCGCCGGTCGTTGTTGAGGGTCCCCGCGTAGCCCGCGATGATGCCCTCGACACCCGGCCGGTCCAGCAAGGTGGGGTCGACGACCGCGCCGATCGCCGTGACCAGGGGCGGGTCGACGCGAATCCTCGGAGCGCCGTCGATCGTGGTCACCAGCCCGGCGAAGGACTTGGCCTCTCGGTTCCTAGCCCGGCGGATCACGTCGTCGACCGCGCGCGCCGCGGCGTCGGTGAAGAACCCGCGCAGCTCGCTCAGGTCCAGCTCGACGTCCAGCGCCGCGTACCACGTCTCGAGGCGCGTCGCGGCGGCGAAGAGCGCCACCGAACGCTGGTACGCCGCGGCCACGTCCTCGACCACGGCCGTGCGCGTCGCGTCGTCGGCCCCCAGCTGGTCGGCCGCAAGCGCCAGCGAGGTCGCCAGGCGCTTCACGTCCCACTCGAAGGGACCGACATCGGTCTCGTCGAAGTCGTTGAGGTCGAAGACCAGGCGCCGCTCGGGCGACGAGAAGACGCCGAAGTTGGCGGCGTGCGCGTCGCCACAGATCTGGACCTCCAACGGCGTCGACTCCCCGAGAGCCAGGTCCTCGGCCATCAACAGCGCCGCGCCGCGATAGAACGCGAGGGGGTTCACGCTCATGCGCTGGTAGCGCAGGGGCAGCAGGGCGGCCACGCGGCTCTCGCCCTGCCACATCAGCCGCTGGACCGGGTCGTAGCCGTCGGGCCGGTCCGCGACCTCGGCCAGCGCCCGGCGGGGCACCTCCGCGCGCAGGCGTCGCCCCGCTGCGCGACGCGCGTCGAGGGTCGCCGACATCACGCCACCGGCACCGGGCGCGCCGCGTGCGCCGCGCGCCACCGCGGGCCCAAGCGCCCGACGACCAGCACCGAGATGATCGCGTCGCAGACCAGGATGCAGCCGGGGAAGATCACCCCGCCGGTCGTGAAGTGCTTGAGCGTGAAGAGGGTGACCGCGCAGTTGATCACGCCGGTCACGAAGATCTTCGGGGACTCGGTCTCCGGGGCCAGCCACGACTTGCGCAGCGTGGGCAGCGCCGCCACCTGGTCGGCGGTGATGAAGGCCACCAGGGCGACGGTCGCCTGATTGACCACGCCCCAGAAGACGACGCCGAGCACCGAGATGATCCCGCAGGCGATGTCGAAGGCGTCGATGCGCCACACCCCGTGGTGACCGCGGAAGGAGGCCACTACCACGATGATCGGCACGACGCCGAACATCAGCGTCATCACCGCGGCCAGACCGACGTGCTGCTGGACCTCGACGACGAAGGCCAGCACGCCCTCCAGCCCCCACAGTCCCCACGAGACCCGGTTGGGCAGCGTGTCCCCGCGCAGCGTCGCGCGTACGTAGTCGTAGACCCCGTAGAGCGCGAGCGCGGCCGCCAGGTACACGAACCGGGGATCGATCACCCCTTCAGTCTGCCCGCATCCGCGTCGAGGGGCGCGGGTAAGGTCGGCGCTCGTGGACCTGCGCGACTTCCTCGGGCTACGTCGCGTGGACGAGCGGACGTGGTCCTTCCCCGTGACCGAGCGGCTGATCACGCCCGGCCACTTCCTCTACGGGGGCGCGGGTCTGGCGGCGGGACTGGCGGCGCTGGAGGAGGCCAGCGGTCGACCGACCGTGTGGGGCAGCGCGCAGTACCTGGCGCACGCGCCGACGAACGCGACCGTCACCCTCGCCACCGAGCTAACGGTCGTCGGGCGTAACGTGACCCAGGCCCGCGCCGTGGCGTCGGTCGAGCAGCGCGAGATCCTCACCGTCAACGCGGCCCTCGGGACCGGTGAGCTCTCGGCGACCGCGCCGTGGGAGACGATGCCCGACGTGGCGCCCCCGCTCGACTGTCCACGCCGACACCTGCCCCACGCCATGGGCGCCAACCTGTTCGCGCACGTGGAGAGCCGCACGGCGCGGGGCCGGCTGCCCGACGAACTCGACGGAACGCCCGGGTCGCCGGTCTCGGCGCTATGGGTCCGCCTCCCAGGTCACCTCCAGCCCTCCGCGGCGACGCTGGCCATCTTCGGCGACTACGTCTCGGGCGGCGCGATGGAGCCGATGGGACGGCGCACCATGGGCCGCAGCCTGGACAACACCCTGCGCGTGGCCACCCTCGAGGCGACCGAGTGGGTGCTCTGCGAGATCCACATGCACGCGCTGCACCAGGGGTTCGGACAGGGCACGGCCTTCCTGTGGAGCGAGAACGGGACCCTCCTGGCGACGGCCAGCCAGTCCTTCGTCGCGCGACTTCGCGAGAGCCACCACCCCTGAGGTCATTTAGGCCCTGGTGTAGATTGGTTCCCCTGCGGGGCTATAGCTCAGTCGGTTAGAGCGCGTCACTGATAATGACGAGGTCGTAAGTTCGATTCTTACTAGCCCCACCACGCTCGCGTGGTCGAGCCCGATGGGACGCCCGCGTGGCCGTCACGCGCTGGCCAACGTCACTGGTCGACCGGAGGAGCCAGGGTTGAGCTCTCGGCGGCGCCGAACGTCACCACGGTGTTCGCTGACGTGTTCACCCGCAGGCTAAAGACGTCGCCGCGACCGTAGTGACCGACGGGGTCGAACTGTTGGCGCAGGGCCCGCGCCCGGCCCACGTCAAGGTCGGCGTAGAGGATGCCCGCCTCACCGATCAGTGGTCCGGCGAGCACGTCGCCCTCGGGACCGACGATGGTCGAGTTGCCCCGGGAGAGCCACTCGTCGGGGTCCGCGTACAGCTCATCGTGTCCTGGAACATCCGGGGGGAGGTCGCCACTTCGGATGCACGCGGTCACTCCGACGACGTACACGCGGCCCTCCTTGGCGATGTGACGAAGGGTGGAGACCCACACGTCAGAGTTGTCCCACGTCGGCGCCAGGAGGATGTCGATCCCCTGGGCGTAGAGACTGGCTCGCGCGAGTGGCATGTAGTTCTCCCAGCAGATGAGGCCGCCCAGTCGACCGAACGGCGTCTCCGTCACCTTCAGGGTGGATCCGTCGCCCATCCCCCACACGAGGCGCTCCCCGCCCGTGGCCATCAACTTGCGGTGCCGAACCGGCGGCCGGCCGTCGGGCGCGAAGTGCAACAGCGAGTTGTAGATGGTGGTGCTCGCGGTGTCGAGCTCGTCCGCGCCGATCGACAGCCAGACGCCCAATCGTCGGGCCGTCGCCGCCAGGACGTCGGTGGCCGAAGAACCGACGACGAGGGCCTGGTCGAGCAGGCGGGCGTAGAGCGCGCCGGCGTTGGCGTCCCACGGTCGCGTGCGCCACACCCAGTCGGGGTACCCGGGGACGAACGCCTCGCCGAAGACCACCAGGCCGGCGCCGTTCGCCGCGGCCTCCTCGGCCAAGCCGACGACCCGCTCGATCGTCGCTCCGCGATCCAACCACACCGGGGTCGCCTGTACGGCGGCCACTCGAACCGGTTCCACGGCCTACCCCACCTCGTGGTCGGCGGTCAGACCCCGCGCGACGCTCATCGCGGTGGCCGTTGACCGACCCCGACGAGCAGTTCACAGGGCCCCTCGAAGCCGGTGGCTCCCTCGAACTGGCGCAGCTGCGCGGCGACCTCGACCCACGCCGCTTCACGCTCGGCCGAGTCGAGTCCCGACAGCATCTGGTGGAGCGCCCCGAAGCTCTCGCGCTCGAAGCGGACGCACTCGTCCGCCGAGGCCAGCCGAAGGGGCGCCGATATCGTGAGGACCTCGACGTCCACGAATCCGGCGCGGCTCAGAACTGCCTCCAGCACGCCGGGAGCACCGAGGCTGAAGGGCCCGGGCTGACCCGGCACCGGCGCCGGCAGCGCGGCCCGCTGACGAATGATCGAGACCGGAATCGAGAAGAACGGATTGCTCGCCGGGGTCGAGTAGGTCACGGTCGCGAATCTCCCACCGGGTCGCAGCGCCCGAAGGATCCCCGAGAGTGCGGCCTGCTGGTCGGGAAAGTAGATCAAACCCACTCGGCTGATGGCGGCGTCATAGAAGCCCGGGTCGACGTCCAGGTGCTCGCCGTCCATCTCGCGAACCGCCACGTTGGACACACCCGAGCGCCGGGCCTCGGATTCGGCGAAGCTGAGGATGGCCGGTGAGATGTCGGTCGCCAGCACCGCTCCGCCGGTGCCGACCCGTCGGGCGGCGGCGATGGTCTGGCCCCCCGCACCGGCCGCGACGTCCAGCACCTTGTATCCCTCACCGACCCCGGCCCGGTCCAGCATGGTCTCGGTGGCTTCGCCGAGCCAGGCCTCGAGGGTCGGTCCCCAGCGATGCCACGCCTCGGCCGCGTTCTCCCATTGAGAACGGGTGGTCGCCTTGTAGGCGGCCGCGTCGAACCCGGTTGTCGTGGTACCCATTGAATCCTCCCTCGGTGGCTATTCGACCTTGATCCAGCCGAGCAGATCCTCTCGGCTGACGGTGTCGAGGAGGGCCGGATGGTCGCTGCGCATATGGTCGCGAATCGCGTTCACGACCTCGTCGTCGGTGTCACCCCGAGCCACGAACCCGCACTCGCAACTGATCACTCTCGCCACCGGCCACCTCCCCCTCGTGTTCTACGCCCAACCTATTGCCATGATGTTGGCGTGACCTTGGCGGGCGCCCTCGCGACGCGCATCCAGATCTGCGGTCCTCTCGTCATCGAGCGCGGTGGCCACCGGCTCGAGGCCCGGTTGCCCGGACGCCAGGGCCGTCTCGCGTTCGCGTATCTGGTCACCCGTCGGGACCGTCCCGTCAGTCGGGACGAATTGGCCGAGGCGCTGTGGCCCGACGACCCACCGCCGAGGGTTGACGCCGTGCTCAATCCGCTGCTCTCCAAGCTGCGCGGCGCGCTCGGTGGGGAGTCACTGGAGAGCCGGTCGACCGTGCGCCTGAACCTGCCCGGGGCGTGGGTGGACCTCGAGGCGGCGGGGGAGGCGGTTCACCGGGCCGAGTCCTCGGTGGCCCAGGGAGATTGGGTGCGCGCCTGGGGACCGTCCCAGGTCGCCCTCTTCATTGCCGAACGTGAAGTGTTGGGGGGCGAAGGCGCGCCGTGGATCGACGAGCTGCGATACCGACTGGCGGATGTGCGTGTCCGCGCCCTCGAGTGCTACGCCGCGGCCGAGCTCGGCGTGGGCGGCGCCGAGCTGGCCGGCGCGGTGCGCGCCGGGCGGCAGCTGGTTCGTCTGGCACCGCTGCGCGAGAGTGGCTACTGCTACCTCATGGAGGCACTCGCGGCTGAGGGTAACGTCGCCGAAGCCCTGCACGTCTACGGCGCGCTCTGCGACACGCTGGGCGACCAACTGGGCATCGCGCCCGGCCCGAGAGCCCGTGACCTCTACGACCAACTCCTCTCGGCCTCGGGCTGAGCGCGGTCGAACTCATTCCTGTCGGCCGGGCGGCCCCAACGATTCACCGACACCGGGGGCGATCTCCAGCGGGCCCAGCGCCCGCACCACGTGTCCCCCTCACGCCTCGACGTGGTCCGAGATGATCCGCCCGGTCCGACGGAGCGGGCACGACGACGCCCGATCCGCGCGCCGGCCTCACCGGTATCTCGCAGCGCCGGACCTATCATCGCGCCGTGACGACGCACGAAACTTCGGGCGGTCACGGGACATGACGCACTCGGCGCTGGGCGCGGAGCGACATCGGCGTCCGCGCATCGCGGTGGCGTTGCTAATGGTCCTGGGCCTCGCCGTCGCGGGCGGGCCGATCGAGGCGTCCGGCACAATGGCCCCGCAACCGCTGCTCATCGCTCGCGTCCCGGGGACGGCCACGCTCTACGTCGTGGGGTCGGTCACCTGCCCCCAGAACCTCTGTCTTCGTCTCTACCGCACCACCGTCGCGGCCACGGCGTTCACGCAGTTGACACTCCCTCCGGTGGCGCCCGCGTCCGGCAGCGTCACCGGCACCCTGGACCACCTGGTCTTCGCCTCCCCGACGGTCGGCTACGCCCTGCTCGACGCGACGGGAACGCCGAAGCTCTACGCGACCTTCGACGGTGCGCGAACCTGGCGCCGGTGGAAGCTCACCACGCCCGGGATCGTCGAATCCATCGCCGCCACGCCGCGCACGCTGTACCTGGAGGTCGCGTTCTGCGCGGTCACCGTCCCCTACTGCGACCATTTCCGCGTCGCTCGCTCGCCCCTGACGGCGGACCACTGGACGAGCACGGCGATACCCGACAGCGCCACGAGCGCCCAGGGGAGCATCTTCGGCCCCCTCGCCGCCCACGGCGACGAGGTCTGGGTCACCGAGACCGGCTCGCGCGCCTACCTGGCCCGCTCGCTCGACGCGGGTCACCACTTCACGCTGCTACCCGCACCCCAGCTGCTCAGCGTGACCGGGTGCACCCTGAGCGCCGACTCGGCCACGAGCCTGTGGGCCCAGTGCCCCACCGGCCTGCAGGAGAGCTTCTGGTTCTCGGCCAACGCCGCGCGGTCGTGGACGTACGTCGTGACCCCCCGGCCGGTCTTCGGCACCGGGGGCGGCTTCTTCGACCCCGTCTCGGCGTCACTGGCCTACCTGGCCGGCGGCTCGTCCTTCGACACGCTGTTGCGCGTGACCAACGGCGCGCGTGACGTGACCGCCGCTGGCCGGCTCGTCTGCCCCAGCCTGCTCGGGCTGAGATTCACCGACCTCGACCACGGGCTGGCCGTCTGCACGGCTTACACCCTCTCGTACCTTGAGGTCACCGCCGACGGCGGCGCCACGTGGCGCCGCGTCGCGATCGCGCTGTCCTAGTAGCCCAGCTTGCCCGGGGAGAGCAGCCGCGAGTGCGTGCTGACGCGCGAGGTGCAGACCGAGATGGTCATCTTCACGAAGGTCGACTTCACGAAGGGCGTCAGTGACACCAGGATGCCGTTGGCGGTCTTGGGATGGCAGCTGGCGACTGAGAAGTTCCCCGACTCGGTGACGCCGTAGCCCACCGAGACCGACTGGCCCCGGGCCAGGCGGTGCAGTGCGGGCATCTCACCCATCGAGGCGTTGCCGGCCGCCGGTCCGAGCGCGTGGTGCATCGGTCCCACGACCGGCTGGATGTGGGGCACACCGAAGATCGTGCAGGTCCCCCCGGTGTTGGTGAAGATGATCGGGTAGTAGATGGTCCCGGCGGTGCCCTGGGCGGCGCCCCGGCTGACGACCATCTGGGCGGGCTTGCACGACGGGGTCGGGCTCGCCGACGCGGCCGAACCGCCTCCGCCCACGACCAGGCCGCCGACCGCGGCGGCCAGCGTGATCAACGTCTTGGCTGTCTTCATCTCTCGATCCTTCCTTTACGTCGTCCTGTCCACCCGCCCCCGAGACTTACACGGCCGGGCCGGCCCGTCTAATCAGGGGCCGCGGCGGGTGCGTTAGCGTTTGTTCGTCGAGAAGGGGACCGCCATGGCCACTGACCGCTCCACGTTGACTCCCTACGAGCGCGAGAGGGCGTCGGTCTTCCACTCCTGGTCGGCCCAGGGCTCGATCAACCCGATGATGGTGGTGGGGGCCCAGGGCGTCTACGTCACCACCGAGGACGGCACGACCTACCTGGACCTCTCCTCTCAGCTGGTCAACACCAACCTCGGCCACCAGCACCCCGCCGTGGTGAAGGCCATCGCGGACCAGGCGGCCACGCTGTGCACCATCGCCCCCCAGCACGGCTACCAGTCGCGCTACCGGGCGGCCGAGCTGATCCTGGACCACTCGTTCGCCGGTGCGGCCAAGGTCTTCTTCACCAACGGCGGCACCGAGTCGAACGAGCACGCCGTGCGGCTGGCGCGACTGCACACCGGGCGCCACAAGATCCTGGCCACCTACCGCAGCTACCACGGCGCGACGTCGACCAGCATCAACCTGACCGGCGACCCGCGGCGGTGGCCCAACGACCTGGGCGCGGCCGGCGTGACGCACTTCTTCGGACCGTTCCTCTACCGCTCGACCTTCCACGCAACCACCGAGGCCGAGGAGTGCACCCGGGCCCTCGAGCACCTGGAGCAGACCATCTTCTTCGAGGGCCCGGTCAACATCGCCGCGATCATCCTCGAGACGATCCCCGGCACCGCCGGCATCATGGTTCCGCCCCCCGGCTACCTGGCCGGCGTACGCGAGCTGTGCGACCGCTACGGCATCGTGCTGATCCTCGACGAGGTCATGGCCGGCTTCGGTCGGGCCGGCGCGTGGTTCGCCTACCAGCTCTTCGACGTCAAGCCCGACCTGGTCACCTTCGCCAAGGGCGTCAACTCGGGCTACGTGCCCCTCGGCGGGGTCGTGATCAACGAGGCCATCAGCGCGACCTTCACGGACCGGGTCTACCCGGGCGGCCTCACCTACTCCGGCCACCCGCTGGCCTGCGCCGCGGCCGTCGCGGCCATCACCGCCATGGAGGACGAGCGCGTCGTCGAGCACGCGGCACAGATCGGCGAGACGGTGCTGCGCCCGGGGCTCGAGGAGCTCGCCGAGCGCCACCCGATCATCGGCGAGGTGCGCGGGCTGGGCGTGTTCTTCGCCCTCGACCTGGTATCCGACCGCGCGACGCGCGCGCCGCTGGCCCCCTACGGCGCCAGCTCGCCGGCCATGTCCGAGCTGCTGGCCGCCTGCAAGGCCGAGCGGATCCTGATCTTCTCCAACTTCAACCGGATCCACGTCGTGCCGCCGTGCGTCATCAGCGCCGACGAGGCCCACGAGGGGCTGGCCCGGCTGGACCGGGCCCTCACCACAGTCGACCACCACTACTCGGGGGCCTAGTGGACCCGGCGCGCCGGGTCGAGGTGGCGACGCGGCTGCGCGCCCTCGGTCACGAGTTCGTCGCGCGCGACCTCTCCGACGAGGCGCTGGCCGCGATGGGCGAGAGCGTCGACGAGCTGCTGGCGGTGGTGCGCGCCGCGCCGGTACGGCAGCGGCGCGTGCCGCGCGCCTCGGTCGAGGCGTTCGCGCTGGCCGTCCCGGAAGAGGGCCGCCTGGTCAAACACCAGCTGTTCGCCGACTCGGTGGTCTCGGGTCTGGCCAACCCGATGGGGCTGGGCGCCCACCTGTGGCGCGACGGGTCGGCCGCGGTCATGGAGGTGACGCTCGGCGCGGCCTTCGAGGGGGCGCCGGGGCGCTCCCACGGCGGCGTGGTGGCGGCGCTGGTCGACGAGACGATGGGCCTGGTCATGGGGATCCAGGGCGTGCTGGCCTTCACCGCCCGGCTGGAGCTGACCTTCCGCGCCCCGACGCCGATCGGGGTCCCGATCGTCGCGCGGGCCTGGCTGGCCGGGCGCGACGGCCGCAAGCTGACCATCCTGGCGACCGTGGTGGCCGACGACGAGGTGGTCGCCGAGGCCGAGGCCCTCTTTATTGAGGTCGACCCGTCGACCTTCCTCGAGGCCGCCGTCGAGGGCTGATGGCGACGCGCTGGACCACGCGGCGCTTCCGCGCGAGCAAGGTGGCCGATGTCGACGCCACCTTCTAGACCGCCAAGCTGCTCCCGACCGCGATGGGCGAATCGACGTCGGACTACCTGGTGCACCGCTTCAACCCGGAGCTGGCCGTGGCGGCCGGGGCGGTGGTGTTCGTGGTGGTGCTGGCCAACCAGCTCTACGCGCCGTGCTACCTGGTCACGGCCTACTGGGGGGGTCGTGCTGGTCGGGGTCTTCGGCACGATGTGCGCCGACGTCACCCACGTCGCGCTCCACGTCCCCTACGACGTGTCGGCCGCGGGCTTCGCGATCATCCTGGCCACCGTCTTCGTCGCCTGGTACCGGGTCGAGGGGACGCCGTCGATCCACTCGGTCACCACGGCGCGCCGCGAGCTCTTCTACTGGGCCGCGGTGGTGGCCACCTTCGCGCTGGGCACGGCGGTCGGGGACCTCACCGCCTACACGTTCGCGCTGGGCTACCTCAGATCCTTCGCCCTCTTCGTCGCGGCGATCGCCGTGCCGGCCCTGGCCTATCGCGGGTGGCGCCGCCACGCGGTGGCCTGCTTCTGGGGTGCCTACGTGCTCACGCGCCCGGTCGGTGCCTCCATCGCGGACTACCTGGGCAAGGCCCGGTCGGTGGGCGGCCTCAACCTCGGCGCCGGCAAGGTGGCCCTGGCCATCACCGCGCTGATCGTGATCGTCGTGGCCCCCCGCGCGGCGTCGGTCGCGCGGTCACGTCGCCGCTAGCCCCCGGGTACCATTCCGCCATGCCCGCCGTGACCGTTGACAACCCGCTCGAGCTGCCCCGGGTCCTCGCGCCGGGCGACGCCGACCGCGCCCGGCGCGTCACGTCGGTCACCACCGCGCCGCGGGGCCTCGAGGGCGAGGGGTTCCCCGTGCGGCGGGCCTTCGCCGGGGTCGACCTGGCCGACCTCGACCCCTTCGTCCACATGGACCAGATGGGCGAGGTCGACTACGGTCCGGGCGAGCCCAGGGGCACGCCGTGGCACCCGCACCGGGGCTTCGAGACGGTCACCTACATGATGGAGGGGACGTTCCTGCACCAGGACTCCATCGGCGGCGGCGGCGTGATCCAGAACGGCGCCACCCAGTGGATGACCGCCGGGTCGGGCATCCTGCACATCGAGCGGCCGCCGGACGCCCTGATCGACGCCGGGGGGCTCTTCCACGGCGTCCAGCTCTGGGTGAACCTGCCGGCCAAGCTCAAGATGACCCACCCGCGCTACCAGGACATCGAGGCCGGGCGCGTCGCGCTGCTCACCAACGAGAACGGCGACGCGGTGATCCGCGTCATCGCCGGCGACGTCGGCGACCAGCCCGGCCCCGGCACGACCCACACGCCCATCTCCCTGGTGCACGTCTCGCTGCTGCCGGGGGCCCGCCTGGCCCTGCCGTGGAACCCGCGCTACAACGCGCTGACCTACGCGCTGGCCGGCCGGGGCACCGTGGGCCCGGAGGGGGCGGCGTTGGCCACGGGCCAGATGGCGGTGCACGTCGACGGCGACTTCCTGGTGCTGGCCGCCGACGAGATCCAGGACTCGCGCACGCACGCCTTCGAGGTGCTGGTGCTGGGCGGCGAGCCGATCCGCGAGCCGGTCGCCGCCTACGGACCGTTCGTCATGAACACCCGCGCGGAGCTCGCCCAGGCCTTCGAGGACTACGAGGCGGGACGGCTCGGCCAGATCCCCGCCGACCACATCTAGCGCGCGTCCTCCCGGTGCACCAGGAAGGTGCCCGAGGCGCGACTGATCAGCTCGCCCGCCTCGTCGGTGACCGTGGCCTCGGCGTGGGCCACCTGGAACGCCAGTCGCACCACTTCGCCGCGCAGGTGGTACTTCGCCGCCGTGGACGCCGGGCGCAGCAGCTCGGTCGAGAGCTCAATGGTCGCCGCGGTGCGGTCGCGGCCCGTGAGGGCCGCGTTGATGGCGAAGTTCATCGCCGCGTCCAGCAGGACCGCGTGCACCCCAGCCTGGACCGTGCCGTGAGGGTTGGCGGCCAGCGGCGTGGGCTCGAAGGTGCCCTCCACCCACCCGAGGTCTTCGCCGTCCACCCCGTAGGTGCGCAGCACCCCGCCGATGGCGCCGATGACGGCCATGCCGCCGTCGCCGAGCCAGCGATCCATGTTGCGCCGCGTCACGCCCGTGACCATACTCCCGGCGTCGCGCGTAGGATTCCGCGGTGACAGCCACTACGAAGGGGACCTGATGAGAGACGCCGTGATCGTCGACGCCGTGCGCACACCGGGCGGGAAGCGCAACGGCCAGCTCCGCGGCTGGCACGCGGTCGACCTGGGATCCGAGGCCCTCGGCGCGCTGGCCGCGCGCAACGACCTGGACCCGGCGCTGGTCGAGGACGTCATCGTCGGCTGCGTCAGCCAGGTCGGCGAGCAGACGTTCAACGTCGGGCGCAACCTGGTGCTGGCGGCCGGGTGGCCCGAGTCGGTGCCGGCCACGACGGTGGATCGCCAGTGCGGCTCCTCCCAGCAGGCCCTGCACTTCGCCGCCCAGGGGGTGATGGCCGGCGCCTACGAGGTGGTGGTGGCGGCCGGCGTGGAGGCGATGACCCGGGTCCCCATGGGCAGCTCGATCGGCAAGGACACCGGCTTCCCCTTCGGACCGCGCGTGCGCGAGCGCTACGAACCGGTGGGCGGCCTGCGCAACCAGGGCCTCGGTGCCGAGATGATCGCCAACCAGTGGGGCATCAGCCGCGAGGACCTCGACGCCTTCTCGGTCGAGAGCCACCGGCGCGCCGCGCGCGCGACGGCCGAGGGTCGATTTGACCGCGAGCTGGTCCCGGTCGCGATCCGCGACGACGAGGGGAACGCGACCGACGAGGTCATGAGCGCCGACCAGGGCATCCGCGCGGACTCCTCCATCGAGGCCCTGGCCAAGCTCAAGCCGGCGTTCAAGGAGGACGGCAAGGTGACCGCGGGCAACTCCTCGCAGATCACCGACGGCGCGTCGGCCGTGCTGGTGATGAGCGAAGAGCGGGCCCGTCAGCTCGGGTACACGCCGCGCGCTCGCTTCCACGCCTTCGCGCTGGCCGGCGTCGACCCGGTGACGATGCTGACCGGACCGATCCCCGCGACCGCCAAGGTGCTGGAGCGAGCCGGACTGACGCTCGACGAAATCGACCTGGTCGAGATCAACGAGGCGTTCGCCTCGGTCGTGCTGGCCTGGCAGAAGGAGCACCACGCCGACCTGGCCCGGGTCAACGTGAACGGCGGCGCGATCGCGCTGGGTCACCCGCTGGGCGCCTCGGGCGGCAAGCTGATGTCGACGCTGCTCAACGAGCTCGAGCGCACCGGCGGCCGCTACGGGCTGCTCACCATGTGCGAGGGCGGCGGGCTCGCCAACGCCACGGTGATCGAACGACTCGGCTGAGCGCTCGGGGTAAACCCTGACCCCGCGCGGACGCGTCGGGGATGTCCCCAATAGGCGCACCGGCGCGCCCTCGTTACCGTGGCGACATGACCGCCGACTCCCCCGCCACCACCGTCCTGCAGATGCGCCAGGTCTCCAAAACCTACGGCGCCGGAGAGACCGAGGTCCACGCGCTCACCGGCGTCGACTTCTCGATCGCGCGCGGCGAGATGGTGGCCGTGATGGGACCGAGCGGATCGGGCAAGTCGACCCTGCTGACCATCGCCGGCACCCTGGAACAGCCGTCCTCGGGCGAGGTCTGGATCGACCGCGGCGACGTGTCGACCCTGTCGCGGAACGACACGGCCCGGCTGCGCCGGCGCACCATCGGCTACGTCTTCCAGGACTTCAACCTCCTGGCCGGGCTCACCGCCATCGAGAACGTGTCGCTCCCCCTCGAGCTCGACGGGGTCAGCGTGGGCCCGGCCCGCCAGGAGGCCACCGCGTCGCTGGCCCTCATGGGCCTCGAGGGGCGCGGCGGGCACTTCCCCGACCAGCTCTCCGGCGGCGAGCGTCAGCGCGTGGCCATCGCCCGAGCGGTGGTCGGCGGCCGCCACCTCCTCTTGGCCGACGAGCCCTCCGGCGCGCTCGACCTCACCAACGCCGAGGCCGTCATGCGTATGATCCGTGACGCCTGTCACGGCGGCGTGGCCGCGGTGGTGGTCACCCACGATGCCCACCTGGCCGCGATGGCCGACCGCGTCGTCCACCTCCTCGACGGTCGTGTCACCGACGCGCTCGCCGCGTCGAGCGTGTCCGCATGAGGGACGGGGCCTCGAACCCCGGGCGCCCGGCGCGGCGCGCCGTGCGGCGCTGGACCTGGCGGCTCTTTCGCCGTGAGTGGCGCCAGCAGATCCTCATCATCGGCCTGCTCTCGTTGGCCGTCGCCACCACGCTCGTGGGTGCGGCCGCGGCGACCAACATCCCGCCGGCCAACAACGCGGGCTTTGGCACCGCCAAGTACCAGTTGATCCTGCCGAGCACGACCAACCTCGCCGCGACACTATCGACCATCTCCACCCACGTCGGCCCGGACCAGGTCATCGAGAACCAGGCACTCAGATTCCCCGGGTCCATCAACACCTACGACCTTCGTTCGCAGAACCCCCGTGGCCTCTACGCGGGGCCGATGCTGTCGCTCGTCTCGGGCCACTACCCCGTGGGTCCTGGTGAGGTCGCCGTCACCAGCGGCGTCGCCAGCCAGTTGGGCCTGCGCGTCGGGGGCACGTGGGGGCTGGGGGCGACGACGCGCGAGGTGGTCGGGATCGTGGAGAACCCCCAGTCCCTCCTCGACGCCTTCGCGCTCGTCGCCCCGGGTCAGGTCGCGAACCCCACGCAGGTCGTCGTCCTCTTTGACCGCTCCCCGCACGGCCTGGGCG
>JBIOFE010000007.1:0-82095 GCA_044446745.1 Acidimicrobiales bacterium | reverse complement strand
TGGTGACGTCGTTGAGTCGGGTCGACATATCATTTCCAAGGCACATGTCGGCCAGTCAGCAAAAGAGTCAGGCCCGACCCAACGACACCAACATTCTTCTCACAGTCAGCAAATACTTCAGCAATTGGGCTGAATCGAGGTGGATACAAGAGATCGTGCCTGAACGAAAGCCCTGGAAACATAGGCTATTTCGAACTCGAGCGAACACGACCGAACACTCCAGGGCGGCATGACACGCATGGGGTCGCTGGATCGAAAAGGGAAGGCGGGTAGGGCCAGAGAGGCAAGAGGCGGTAGGACCAGAAGGGAAGGTGGGCATGGCTAGCAAGGCAAGCCGAGGAGATTGGTTGGCATGAATCCGTTGCTCATTGACCCTTTCCAACGCTAGTGCTGGTCGCCGTTGGCGTCACGCGGCCAACCAGAGGGAGTAACGGGGCATGGACAATGCGCTGTTGCGGGCGCTGGGCGCCTTGCTAATGTCAGCGGAGATGGGCCGATGAACCTGCGCGGGACAGCGATGGATTGCTAAGTCAGGTGAAGGAATGTTCACGACAGTGAAGGTGACGTCGCGTTGATGAGTAACGGCGCCGACAACATGCCGCTCCAGGACGCTGGAAACGGCTACCGCACGTTGAAGGATCACGCTTACGAACAGATCAAGGAGGCCATTCTCAGCGGGTCCCTCGCGGCCGGGTCACTCACATCGGTGCCGATGCTTTCGGGGGCGTTGGGGGTCTCACGCAGCCCCGTTCGCGAAGCACTGGCGAACCTGGCAACGGAAGGGCTGGTCAGTTTTGAAAGAAACCGGGGTGTTCGGATCCTGGTGCTGAACCAGTTTGACGTTGAAGAGATCTTCGACCTGCGAATACTGCTCGAGGTTCCTGCGACCTACCGGATGGTGCAATTTCTCGGCAAGAGAAGGACTCAAGTACTGACAGAGTTGAGACAGGAGTTCGAGGCGATGGAGAGGAGTGTCGGCGACGAGCCGACATTCATGGCGCACGATCGGATGTTCCACAAGATCATTCTTGATCATTCAGGAAACCGTCGCTTGTCCGCGTTCGTCCTGGAGCTCCGGGATCAGGTGAGGAGTCTCGGTCTGTCGACGGTGGGACACTCACGGGCCCTGACGGACGTACTTCGCGAGCACCGATTGATTCTGGCGGCCGTGGAGGCCGGAGACGCCGACGCGGCTCGAGCAGAAATGGAGAGTCACATTCGCCACACTCGAGACCTGCTCGTCGATCAGGCCATTCGACGACCGGGTGCAGGTGACCTGGCGGGCACGAGGAGCAATCTCGAACGAGGCCCGAGTTCTCTGAGGTGACGGCGATGGGCCGTGATGGAATCGGTCGGGAGGGGTGGGCGGCAACCCGGTCCAGGCCCTCGCGGTGGAACCTTCTCCGGTCCCGGGACGGGTGATTGTGTAGTGGCAGGTGACATGCTACTGTCCGCAGGGGAGTGGCGCAGGCGGTATCGCTCTGGGGGTGTGAGTAATGGTTTCAGGTAAACCTCGAGGGTTCGAGAGCCCGTTCGACGTCGAAACACCGGCGGGGGCGAAGGGCTGGGAGCGGTTGTACCCGCCCTACTACCGGTTCGGTGAGGACCGACGCGAGTTGGACGAGAGCAAGTTCTGGTTCTTCGACGGAATGCACAACCCCGAGCCGATGTACCCGTTCGACACGATCATGACGGAGACCTGGTGGGTGGCGTTGAATCAGTACACCACTCGAGTCTGGGTTGTTCCCCCCGCCCCGAAGGGCATAGACCACCGGGTCCTCAACGGCTACCTCTACATAAGCCCCACCACCACGACTGACCTGGCACTGATCGAAAGCCGTGTCGCGCATTTTCGCGAGCGGGCCGGCTACTACTACTCGAACTGGGACGAGCTCTACGCCAACTGGATCACCAAGGCCGAGGACGTCATCCGGCGCCTCGTGGCCCTCAAATTCGGCGACCTGGCTGAGATGGAGCCCATGGAGTCCATCACCTCGGGCCGGGGAGTGATGTCAAGCTACGACTTGATCCACAACTACAGCGCCCTGCTCGACAACCTGCACGAGATCGGCAACCTGCACTTCGAGATGCTGGGCCTGGGCTACGGCGCGTACCTCACGCTGAAGGACTTCTGCGACGGCCAATTCCCGGGCATCGGCGACGAGACGATCGCGAAGATGGTGTCGGGCATCGACGTACTGTTCTTCCGGCCGGACGACGAGCTGCGCGCACTGGCCCAGCTGGCCATCGACGAGCAGTTGGCGGACGTCATTCAGCGCGAGGACCTAACGCCCGAGCAGATCCTCGCCGAGCTCGCTGGCGCCGCCAACGGCGGCCGGTGGCTCGCCGCGTTTGAGGGCGCGAAGGACCCCTGGTTCTGGTTCTCGACCGGGCCGGGCTACTGCCATCAGCACCGGGCTTGGATCGACGATCTCACGATTCCCTTCCAGGCGATGCGCAACTACATCAAGTTGCTCGAAGCAGGCGAGGACATTCGCCGCCCGCTCGAGGCGATCTTCGCAGAGCGCGACCGCCTGACGACCGAGTACCGGGCACTGCTGGCGACCGACGACGATCGGGCTGCCTTCGATGACCTAATGAACCTGGCGCGCACCGTCTATCCCTTCGTCGAGAACCACAACTTCTACGTGGAACACTGGCACAACTCGATCTTCTGGAACAAGGTCCGCGAGCTCGGCGCCGTGATGGCGAAGCGCGGCGTCCTCGAGGACCAGGAGGACATCTTCTACCTCCACCGCTACGAGGTCTACTCCGCGCTCTACGACCTAGCGGCGGGCTGGGCGACGGACCTGCCGACCTACGGGGCCAACTTCTGGCCGGGCGAGGTCGTCGAGCGCAAGCGCATCATGGCCCGGCTACGCGAGTGGTCACCCCCGCCCGCGCTGGGCGTGCCGCCCGAGGCGATGAACGAACCCTTCACCATCATGCTGTGGGGCATCACGACCGACACGATCGACAAGTGGCTCGGTGCTTCGGGCGAGGACGAGGGCTCCACGGCCGAGTTGCACGGCTTCGCGGCGTCGCCCGGCGTCGCCGAAGGCCCTGCGCGCGTCATCGTCGCCATCGACCAGCTTTCCGAGGTCCAGGCCGGTGAGATCCTGGTCTGCCCGATCACGGCCCCGTCGTGGGTGCCGATCTTCGCCAAGATCAAGGCCGCGGTCTCCGACGCCGGCGGGATCATGTGCCACGCGGCCATCGTGTCGCGCGAGTACGGACTGCCGGCGGTCGTGGGCACGGGATTCGCGACCAAACGGATCAAGACCGGCCAGATCATCCGGGTGGACGGCAACACCGGCAAGGTGACCATCCTGTCATGACGACGCCGTTGCACTACGAGCCGCCCGTCGTGTGGTTCTCCGAGGTTGGCGCGGAGTCCGTCGACCTCGTGGGCGGCAAGTGCGCGAGCCTCGGGGAGCTCTGCCGAGTGGGCGTGCCGGTCCCGAGCGGGTTCGCGGTGACCACCCACGCGCACGGCGCCTTCCTGCGCGACCACGGGATCGAGGAGGTCGTCGGAGAGGAGGTCCGCGACCTCGACTACGGCGACGTGGTCGAGGTCCAGGCGGCGAGTTCGCGCATCCGGGCCTACGTCGAGGGCTGCGAGGTTCCCTCCGCGGTTCAGAAGGTGGTGCTCGCGCACTACGAGGAGCTGATGGACCTCTCGGGCGGAGCGAGCCCCGTCGCCGTCCGCTCGAGCGCCACGGCCGAGGATCACCGCAACGCCTCCTTCGCGGGCCAGCTGGACACTTTCCTATGGATTCGAGACGCGGACCAGGTCATTCGCCACCTCCAGCTGTGCTGGGCCGGCTTGTACACCCCGCAGGCGCTGAGCTACCGGAACCAGTTCCGGCGTGACGACGATCAGGTCCTCATGAGCGTGGCGGTCCAGCAGATGGTCGACGCGCGCAGCGCGGGCGTGATGTTCACGCTCAACCCCATCAACGGGGATCGCTCGAAGATCATGGTGGAGTCGTGCTGGGGACTGGGAGAGGGGATCGTCAAGGGCGAGGTCGACCCCGACCGCTACCTCATCGACAAGGTCACTCTGCGGGTGCTCGAGAGCCACGTGGCCGAGAAGATGACGGAGTACCGCTTCGCGGCCGAGGAGGGGGGAGTCGTGGCCTGTCCCGTCCCGGACGAACGCCGGGCACAGCCCTCAATTAGCGACGATGAACTCATCGAGCTGGTCCGGTTCGCCCGGGAGATCGAAGGGCACTACGGGCGGCCCCAGGACATCGAGTGGGCGATGGGCGCGAGGCGCTCCAGCGAGGATCACGTTCACATCCTTCAGAGCCGCGACGAGACCGTTTGGAGCCAGCGGACTGCGGACAACCCTGCGGCGCCCGGGGTCAGCGCGCTGGACCGCGTCGTTGCCAAGATGAGCGGCCTGCCCACGTGAGAATCGTGCCGGTGGCCCCGGGTCGCGTGGCCGGCTGCGCGACGGTGCCGGCGTGAAGCCGCCCGCGTTCGCCTACGTCGCCGCGGCCGGGGTTGACGAAGCGATCGCGCTCCTGCAGTCCTACGGCGGCGATGCGCGCGTGCTCGCCGGAGGCCAGAGCCTCGTGCCGATGCTCAACATGCGGCTCGTCCAGCCCGCCGCGCTGATTGACCTGAACGGCATCGCCGAACTGCGCGTGATCCGCGTCGAGGGATCGACGTTACGCGTGGGGGCGCTGGTGCGCTACGCGACGCTCGTGACGGACCCCGACATCGCGCGGCACCTGCCACTCCTGCGCGAGGCGGTGCGCCTCATCGGCGATCCCCAGATCCGCAACCGCGGAACGATCGGCGGGGGCCTGGCCCACGCGGACGCCAGCGGCGAGATCCCCCTCGTGGCTCTGACCCTCGGAGCCACCGTCGTCGCCCGGGGGCCGGGCGGGGACCGCGAGATCGGGATTGACGAATTCCTGAAGGGAGCCTACGAGACCGACCTCGATCCCTCAGAGATCGTCACTGAAATCCTCTTCCCCGACGCTGTGGCGACCCGGTCGGCCATCGTGGAGCACGTCCGGCGCCACGGCGACTTCTCGGTCATCGCCGTGGCGGTCGTGGGCACGCCGCGCCGCGACGGAGCGTGGGAGGGCGTGCGCGTGGCGGTGTCGGGAGCCGGGCCGAGGCCCGTCCTGCTCACCGGCTCCGAGGCGCTCGCCCCGGGCACGACCCTCAGCGACGACGTGATCGAGGCCGCCGCGCGCGACGCGCAGCGCCAGGCCGAACCCGCCAGTGACGTGCGGGCCTCCGCCGAGTACCGCCGGCACCTCGTGCCCATCTACGTCGAGCGCGCGCTGCGCCGGCTCCGGGAGCGACGGGGGACCGCATCGTGAGCGACACCTTCCACCTTCGGGTCACCGTGAACGGGCGCCTCTACGAGCGCGACGTCGAGCCCCGTCGCCTGCTGGTTGACTTCCTGCGCCACGACCTCGGCCTTCACGGCACCCACGTGGGGTGCGAGCAGGGAGTGTGCGGAATGTGCACCGTCCTGCTCGACGGTGAGCCGGTCAAGTCGTGCGTGATGATCGCTCCTCAGGCGCAGGGCCGCGAGATCAGGACCGTCGAGTCGCTCGCGGCCGGCGACGAGTTGCACCCGGTCCAGCGCGCCTTCATCGAGGGACACGGCCTGCAGTGCGGCTACTGCACGCCCGCATTCATGATGCTGGCGGTATCACTCGCCGAGCACGGCGAGCACCCGGTGGGCGACGAGCTGCGCGAGTGCCTCGCGGGAACGCTCTGTCGCTGCACCGGCTACCAGCAGATCGTGAGCTCCGTCGAGTCGTTCCTGGCGGGCTCCTCGACGTCGGGCGATGAGCCCGGGCCCGGGGGGCGAGGTGAGTAGCCCGGTCGAGGCGCCGGCGCCGACGGGCTCGTGGATCGGTGAGCGCCACGAACGACTGGAGGACGCCCGCCTGGTTCGCGGCCTCGGCCGATTTGTCGACGACCAGGAGCCGGCGGGCCTGGTGTACATGGTCGTGGGGCGCTGCCCCTACGCGCACGCGCGCATCCGCGGCGTGGACAGCACTGGCGCCCTGGAGATCCCCGGAGTCCTCGCCGTGCTCACGGGCGGGCCCGTCGTCGTGCGCACCGATCCAATCAGCGTGCTGCGGCCGCTGTCGGATGTGCCGGCTGTTCCCTACTACGCCATGGCCGAGAGCGTGGGCTGCTTCGAGGGCCAGCCCGTCGTCGCGGTCGTCGCCGAGGACCGCTACCTAGCCGAAGATGCGCTCGACGCCATCGTGGTCGAGTACGAGCCGCTCGCGGCGGTGGTGAGCGCGGAGGGGGCCCTCGACGAAGGGTCGCCGGTCATCCATCCGAGCCTGGGCTCGAACGTGCTGGTCACGAACCTGCGCAGCGAGGGCGACCCGGACGCCGCGCTGGCCGGGGCCGACGTCGTGGTGGGGGACCGCTTCTCGATCAATCGCGTCACGGGGCTGCCGATGGAGGGGCGCGCGTGCCTCGCCACCTACACCCGGGGAGTGGGCGACCTCGACGTCTGGTCGTCGACGCAACTGCCGCACCTGGTGCGTATGCAGCTCTCCCAGTCGTTGCGGATGCCCGACTCGAGAATCCGCGTGCGCGCCCTGGACGTCGGCGGGGGATTCGGCCTGAAGCTCGGTCTCTACCCCGAGGAGGTGCTCACGTGCCTCTTCGCCATCGACCTCGGGCGGCCCGTCAAATGGGTCGAGGACCGGATGGAGAACTTTCGGATGACGACCCACGCGCGCCAGGCGGTCCATCGGGCCGACATCGGGGCGACCCGCGACGGGAGGATCGTCGTCATGCGCGACGCCTACCTGGTCGACGGCGGCGCCTTCAACTCGCCCTTCGGCTCCCCGATGCTGTCGAGCCTGATGTTCACCGGTCCCTACAAGGTCAACGACGCCATGACCGAACGTCGCGTGGTGGTGACCAACAAGACGCCCGTTGGGGCGTACCGCGGCTACGGGCAGCCAGAGTCGAACTTCGTGCGCGAGACGCTCATTGACCGGCTCGCCGGGCGCCTCGGCCTCGATCCGGTGGAGCTGCGCCGGCGCAACCTCCTGGCGCCCGAGGACCTGCCGTGGAAGTCGCCGGGCGGGGCGATGTACGACAGTGGCGACTACGCGAAATGCATGGACATGGCGCTGGACAAGATCGGCTACGCCGACTTTCGCCGCCGTCAGCCGGCCCTGCGCGCGAGCGGGGAACGCATCGGCGTCGGGGTCGCGAACTTCGTGGAGATGACCGGATACCCGGGCTCGGCGTTCCTCGGCCGGCACAAGGCCCAGTTCTCGGCCTCCGAGAGCGTGACCATCCGGATGAATCGCTCGGGCGGCTGCGAACTGTTCACCGGCGTCTCGCCGTTCGGGCAAGGCACGGAGACCTCCTTCGCCCAGATCGCGGCGTCGGCGCTCGGGATGCGACCGGTCGACGTCATCGTGCACGCGGGCGACACGCGGGGAACGCCCTACAACACGGGCGGCTTCGCGAGCCGCACGACGATCGCCGGAGCGGGGGCCATCCTCGAGGCCGCGCGCGAGATCACCGCGAAGGTGCTGCGCATCGCGGGCCACCTCCTGGGGGTCGATCCGGAGGGGCTCGAGGTGGTGGGCGGCGTGGTCCGGGCCCGCGGCGGGGTCACCGGCGGCCTCGCCCTGGGCGACGTGGCGCGCGAGGCGATTCTCGCCCACCATCTGCCACCTGGCGAGCCGCCGGGTCTCGAGGCGACCGCGTACTTCGACCCCGTGGCCAATACCTTCGGGTACGGCACTGCCGCGTCCCTCGTGCGAGTCGACGAGCGATCGGGCGAGTTCAGCGTGGACCGCTTCGTCCTGGTCCACGACTGTGGCACCGAGATCAACCCGATGCTCGTGGAAGGACAGCTCTGCGGCGGGGTCGCGCAGGCCTTCGGCGCGGCGTTCTTCGAAGAGCTCATCTACGACCCCGAGTCGGGTCAGCTCTTAAACGGCACCATGGTGGACTACCTCATGCCGACGGCGGCCGATCTGCCCACATTCGAGTTCGGGCACCTGGGCATCCCCTCGCCGGTGACGCCGCTGGGCGTGCGCGGCGTGGGCGAGGCGGGCACGATCCCGACCGCCGCCGCCGTGGTCAACGCCATCCGCGACGCGCTGGCGCCCCTCGATGTCGTCTTCAACCGGCTTCCGGTGACGGCCGAAGCCGTCTGGCTCGCCATCGAGGACGCCCGGACACGATCCGACAACGACAAGGAGATCACGGCATGATCCTCGAAGAGACGTTTGTGGTGGACCAGCCCCGCGACCGCGTCTGGACCTTTTTCCTCACCGAGGTCGAGCGCGTGGCGCGCTGCATTCCCGGCGTCGGCGACTTCGACGACCTCGGTGGCGAGCACTACCACGTGACCCTCACCCAGAAGATCGGTCACCTCAGCGCGACCTTCGACCTGAAGGCGGCCCTCGTGGACAAGGAGCCCGAGCATCGCGTGACCTTCACCGCAGCCGGACGCTGCGTCCGCGGGGTGCGCGGGGACATGTCATCGAAGAACCAGGTCGAGCTGGCCGATGACGCAGGAGGGAGCACCAAGGTCTCCCTCAAGTGCGACCTGGTCCTGGGCGGGATGGTGGGCTCGATCGGCAACAAGGCCGTCACCGCCAAGGCCAAGGTGGTTGTGAAGGAGTTCGCGTCGAAGCTGAGCGCCGAGATCCAGTCGTGGGCGGCCCGATGAGCGCGGTCATCGAATCCGACGTCGCCCCCGGGACGGTCATGAATGAGGTAGGCCGTTCCGTGACGCGCGTGGACTCGCGAGCCAAGGTCACTGGTTCGGTGCAGTACGGGGTGGACGCCGAGCTGCCCGGCATGCTGCACGGCAAGGTGCTGCGCGCCGGGGTGGCCCACGGGCGCATTCTCGACATTGACGTGTCCCAGGCCGAGGCCCTCGCCGGCGTGCGCGCGGTGATCACGGGAGCCGATCACGGGCGCCTCCACGGGCCGCTGCTCAAGGACCAGCCCCCGCTGGCGCGCGACAAGGTCCGCTACGCGGGCGAGGTGGTCGCGGCGGTGGCCGCCGAGACCGAGGAGATCGCGATGGCGGCGATCGACCTGATCCGCGTCGAGTACGAGGAGCTGCCCGGTGTCTTCGACGTCGACGAGGCGCTGGCCCTGGAGGCCCCGCTCGTGCACGACCACCACGAATCGTACGAGCGGGTCGAGACGCCTGGGATGCGCCTCGAGGGGATTCCGGGCACCAATATCGCCTACCACTTCAAGCTGCGACGCGGTGACGTCGAGGCGGCGTTCGCTACCGCTGACCTCGTCGTCGAGGACACGTTCACCACGCAGTTCGTCCAGTACTGCCACCTAGAGCCGCACGTCGCCGTCGCGCAGTTCGACGACCTGGGGATGCTGACGCTGTGGTCGAGCACGATGGGACCTCACACGCTGCGCTCCATGATGGCCGACCTGCTGGAGATCCCGCTGTCGAACGTGCGGGTCATCCTCAACATGGTCGGCGGCGCGTACGGCGCCAAGATGTACCTGCGGGCCATCAACCCGGTGGCCGCCCTGCTCGCGCGCAAGTGCGGCACTCGGCCCGTGCGCGTCGCCTTCGAGCGCGGCGAGGAGTTCACCATCTCGCCCGGCCGGCTTCCGGTGAAGGTCACGATCAAGACGGCGGCGCGCGACGACGGGATGCTGCTGGCGCGAAAGTCGGAGATCTACTGGAATAAGGGCGCCTACATGGACCTGGGCGGCATCGTGGCGCGCAACGCCGGCTACGCCGGCCTGGGTCCGTACCGCGTACCGAACGCCTGGATCGACGCGTACCTCGTCTACACCAACCGCCAGCCGGGCGGGGCCTTCCGGGGCCTGGGCATCCCCCAGATGGCCTGGGCCGGCGAGCAGCAGCTCGACCGCGTGGCCCACGAGCTGGGCATCTCGCCGCTGTCGCTGCGCCAGCGCAACCTGCTGCACGACGGAGACGTGAGCATCACCGGCGAGGTGATGCGCCAGGTGGGGGCGGAGGCGTGCCTCTCCGCGGTCGCCGAGGCCCTCGACCGAACGCCGCTTCCCGCCGCGGCGCCCGGCCACCGGGTCGGGCGGGGCCTCGCCGTGGTGCAGAAGTCGACCCTCACGCCGACGGCCACCTTCGCCACCGTCAAGATGAACTTCGACGGGAGCGTCGACGTGGTGACTGCGGCCGTCGAACACGGTCAGGGATCGCTGACGGCGCTCGCCCAGATTGCGGCGGAGGGCCTCGGCGTGCCGGTGGAGCGGGTGCGCTGCCACCTTCCGGACACCAGTGTCGCGCCCTTCGACCGGTCGTCCAGCTCGAGCCGGACGATCTTCGCGATGGGCAACGCCATCAACTCGGCGACGGCTGACATCCGCGAGCAGTTGCTAGACCTGGCGGCCGCGCTGTTCGCCCGTGCGCCCGAAGACCTTCTCTTGAGCGCCGGAAGGGTCGGCGTGCGCGACGACCTCGAGAGCTCGTTGACGTATCAGCAGATCATGGATCGGAGCTTCAAGGGACCGGGGAACATCGTCGGCCGGGGATCGTTCATCACCAAGGGGATGTACGACTCCATGGATCCCGATACCGGACAGTCGGCGAGGCCGACGTCATTCTGGATGTACGCCGCCTCGGGAGCCGAGGTCGACGTCGACCTCGAGACTGGCCAGCTGACCGTCCGGCGCCTGATCACCGCAGTGGACGCCGGCAAGGCCATCAATCCCCAGGGCTGCGAGCAGCAGATCGCGGGCTCGGCGGTCATGGGATTGGGCATGACGATGATGGAGGAGCTGCAGTTCGACGGCGGCCACGTCCTCAACCCCTCCTTCCTCGACTACAAGGTGCCGACGACGGTCGACGTGCCCGAGCTCGAGAACATCGTGGTCGAGACCTACCACGCCGACGGTCCCTACGGGGCGCGTGGGGTCGGTGAACCGGGCGTCGCACCCGTCCCCCCGGCGATTGGCAACGCCCTCTTTGCCGCGAGCGGCACGCAGGTGCGCGACCTGCCCCTGAAGGCGGAGCGCGTGTACCGAGCGCTACAGGGTCGGGAGGATCGATGAGCCTGCTGCACAAGTTCTCCTACGTGCGCGCCGAGAGTCTCGCCCATGCCCTGGACACGCTGGCCACCCACGGCGACGAGATCCAGGTCGTGGCCGGCGGAACGGTGATCGTCGCGTTGATCCGACACCGGATGATCGAGCCGAAGGTGCTGGTGGGCCTGGAGGGGATCCCCGGGGTCGCCGACATCCGTGTGAGCGGCGCCGGGCTGACGATCGGGGCCCTCGCCACGCACCGGGCCGTGAGCCGCTCCGAGGATGTGCGCCGGGTGGCGCCGCTGCTGGCACGTGCCTGCGCCAAGGTGGCCAGCCCGGCGATTCGCTCGATGGGCACGCTCGGCGGCAACGTCTGCTTCGGCGAGCCGGCGTCCGATCCCGGGCCGGCGCTGTTGGCCCAAGGGGCCCGGCTACGGATCCACGGACCCCGGGGCGAGCGGACCGTCGACATCACGGACCACTACCTCGGCTACTACGAGACCTCGCTCGGCATGGGCGAGGTGCTCGAATCCGTCGAGGTCGACCCCACTGCGCCAGGTTCGCGCAGCACCTACCTGAAATGGACACCGCGCGCGCGTGAGGACAAGCCGCTCGTGGGACTGGCCGTCGTGCTGGAGATGGATCGCGACGTGTGCACTCGGGCCCGGCTAGCGGTCGGCGGCGTCGCCGATCGGCCGACCCTCCTGAGCGCAGCGTCGGCGTTGCTCGTCGGTCGCCGGCTGTCCGAGGACGTCATCGCCGACGCCAGCGAGGCCGCCGCCGACGAGGTCGAGCCCATCGAGGACGTCCAAGCCAGTGCGGGCTTCCGGCGCGACATGCTGCGCCTGTGGACCAGCCGGACGCTCCAGCAGCTCGCGGCGGGGGAGGAGAAATGAGCAGCGTCATCCACCTGACGGTGAACGGGCGATCGGAGGAGGTCGACATCCCGGCGCACTGGTCGTTGATTCAGCTGCTGCGCCAGGGTCTCCACATGCTCGGCACCGGAGAGGGCTGCGGCGAGGGTGCGTGCGGATCGTGCACGGTCTTCGTGGACGGCGAGTTGGTGCGGTCCTGTCTCTACCTGGCCGTGCGTGCCGAGGGCCGCGACGTCCTCACCATCGAGGGCCTGCAGCGCGAGGGCGTGCTTGATCCGATCCAGCAGGCCTTCGTGGATCGCGGCGCGGTGCAGTGTGGCTTCTGCTCGCCCGGCATGATCATGTCGACCAGGATGCTCCTCGCCGATATTCCGGACCCGACCGACGAGGACATCCGCGAGTACCTCGCCGGCAACGTATGCCGTTGCGGCGGCTACAGCCTGATCCTCGACGCCGTGCGACAGGCGGCGACAGAGCTGCGCCGGTCGAGCGGGCGCGCGGGCGGCGCCAGTGGAGACGCGCAGCCGTGAAGGCTCAGGTGAGGTTGGCGCTGGCCCAGATCGCCATCGAGTCGCTCGATCCAACAGCGAACCTGGCGTGCGTCGTGACGACCTGCGCGACCCTGGCCCGCGAGGCCGATCGGCCGGACGTGGTCCTCTTCCCGGAGCTCACGAACCTGGGCCAGGTCCCGTCGCACGACGCGGACTTCGCGTCGCGCTACCTGGCGTTGGCCGAGGACCTCTCCGGATCGTTCGTCCAGACCGTCGCCGACGCGGCGAGGGAAGGCGGCTTCTACGTGGCCGTCGGGGTTGCCGAACGGCATCCGACCATCTCCTACACCGCGTTCAACTCCGCGGTCCTCATCTCGCCGGATGCTCACGTGGTGGGCGTGCAGCGCAAGCTGCACCCGGCCGGCGAGGAGCGCCACTATTTCGCGGCGGGCGACGAGATCGTCGTGACGAGCACGGATCTCGGCGTGCTGTCCGTTCAGGTCTGCTACGACCTCTACTTTCCCGAAGTGCCCCGCGTCGCGGCGCTGAAGGGTTCCGAGCTGCTGTGCGGGCTCTTCAACGTCACGGACCGCCCCGAGTGGCCGGACCGCCTGGCCCAGCTCGCGGCGGTGCGCGCGTACGAGAACATGCAACCGGTCGCCCTCGTCAACCGGGTCGGGGAGAACCACGGCCGCGTCTTCGGCGGCGAGAGCGTCGTGGTGGAGCCTCCGGGCAGCATCGTGGCGCGCGCGCCCCGCAGCGTCGAAACGGTCCTGCGGGCCGTGGTGGCCGCCGAGACGTTGGCGGGCGCCCGGGGACGCCGGCCGGTGTTCGCGGACCGGCGCCCCGAGCTCTACGCCGAGGTGGCGCGCCGAACGACGCCCCAGGAGAGCAACGGTGACTGAACCTCGCTACGACACGGTGATCACGGGGGCGGAGGTCGTCCTCGGTGAAGCGGGACGACAGCGCCGGACCGTGGCGATCCGCGACGGGCGGGTAGCAGCCTTGCTGGCGCCCGAGGAGCCCGCGTCGGCCCACCGGGTGATCGACGCGCGCGACAAGGTGGTCATCCCCGGCGTGATCGACCCGCACACCCACATCGGCTACGAGGGGTACCGAGGGATCCCGCTCGACGCGATGCCCTCGCACTTCGAGACCGAGACGGAGTCCGCCCTCGTCGGCGGTGTGACGACGCTGCTGTGCACGTACCGCAACGCGTCTCCCTATCACGAGATCTGGGAGGAGATGCTCAAGGCCGGTGAGGAGAACTCGAGGATTGACTTCGCCTACAGCCTGGGCATCACCAACGACGCCCAGCTCGCGCGCATCGCCGACTACTACCGGGACTTCGGGGTGTCGTCGTTCAAGTTGTACATGGCCTACCGCGGCGAGGAGGCCAAGGCGACCGGCAACGCCTACAACACCTACGACGACGGCCTGCTCTACGAGTCCATGGAGGCGGTCGCGGAGATCCCGGGCGGGATCGTCATGGTCCACCCGGAGAACATCGAGATCATCGTTCGCCTCCAACGGCGCCTGCGCGAGCTCGGACGCGATGACTTGGCGGCCTGGAGCGACTCGCGGCCCGGCTTCACCGAGGCGGAGAACATCCGGCGCGCCCTGTTCCTGGGTGAACAGGCGGGCTGCGACGTCTACATCCCGCACCTCTCGGCGGCGATCTCCCTGCGCGCGGTGCTCGAGCACCGCGCGAGAGGCACCAACCACGCCTACGTCGAGACCTGCCCCCACTACCTGACGCACGCCAAAGACTCCGACGTCGGGTTCCTGGGCAAGGTCAACCCGCCTCTGCGCGAGGCGGCCGACACGCGCGAGCTGTGGGCGGCGATCGCGTCGGGCCACGTCGATACCGTCGGCACCGACCACTGCGGCGTGCGACGCGAGGTCAAGGGCCCGGACATCTGGACGGCGGTGCCGGGGTTCGCCGGGATGGCGACGCTGCTGCCGGTGCTGCTCACGAAGGTGAGCCGCGGGGAGCTGAGCCTGGAGCGCGTGGTCGAGGTGACCTCGTACAACACGGCGAGGATCTTCAATCTCTACCCCGCCAAGGGCACGCTGCTGCCGGGCAGCGACGCCGACCTGGCCGTCGTCGACCTTGATTGGTCCCGCACGGTGACGCCGGCGCTGTTGCGCTCGCGGTCCGACTTCTCGATCTACGACGGTGTCGAGCTCACGGGCTGGCCGGTCCTCACCATGGTCCGCGGGCGCGTCGCGATGCAGGACGCTCAGACATTGGCCGAGCCCGGCTGGGGCGAGTACCGCCCCCGCTACGGGAGGGCCCGCGAGGAGGCAATGGAGTGAAGATTGGACTGAAGCTCAACTCCCAGTTCGCCCAGGGGCAGGACCCCGTTCAATGCACGCGCGAGCTGCTGGACCAGGTTCGCGCCGCGCGCGACGGCGGATTCGACTCGGTGTGGGTCAGCCAGCACTGGCTGGCCAAGCCGTATCAGGCGATCCAGACGTGGCCCATGCTCGGGCGCGTGGCCGCCGAGTCCGGCGAGATGCAGGTCGGAACCAGCATCTTCCTGCTCACGCTGCTGAATCCGGTCTACGCGGCGGAGTCGGCCGTGACGATGGACGTCATCACCGGTGGGCGGTTCGTATTCGGGCTGGGGCTGGGCTATCGGCCCGAGGAGTTCGAGGCCTTCGGCGTCGACATCACGAAGCGCGGATCGCGCTATGAAGAGGCGCTTCAAGTGATGCTCCGGCTCTTCTCGGAAGACTCGGTGACCCACCACGGGGCCCACTTCCAGCTGACCGACGCGGTGCTCGCCCTCAAGCCCGTCCAGCGCCCGCACCCGCCGATCTGGCTCGCGGCCAGCGGCGACGCCGCGGTGCGGCGCGCGGCGCGCTTCGGGTTCCCGTGGCTCATCAACCCCCACGCGAGCTTCGACACGATATCCCAGCAGATGTCGCTGTACAAGGAGGTGGCCGCCGCGAGCGGACACGCCTTGCCCGACGAGGTGCCGGTCTTTAAGGAGATCTCCATCGCCGAGACCCGCGAGCGGGCCATGAGTTCCGCCCAACCCTACGTCGAGGGCAAGTACAAGAGCTACAGCAAGTGGGGTCTGGATAAGCCGATGAGCGAGTCCGAGAGCCTGTCGGTCCCGTTCGAGGAGCTGGTGCGCGATCGGTTCATCGTGGGCACCCCCGATGACGTGAACCGCGACATCGAGCGCCACCACGGCGCCATCGGGGCGAACCACTTCCTGATGCGCTTCCAGTGGGCCGGCATGCCCCAGGAGCGCGTGCTCGAGCAGCTCGCGATGATGAGCCGGGAGGTGATCCCCGCGTGGCACAAGTCGTGAGCGCCGCGAGTCCGCGTCCGGGAGAGCGTCTCGTCGACCAGTTCGGCCGCTGGGGTTTCGACCTCGACGGGACGATCTGGCGCGGCAGCACGCTGCTGCCGTGCGCGCGTGAAGTGGTCGACGAGTTGAGGCGCCTCGGGGCGCAGGTTGCCTTCCTCACCAACAACGGGTCGGTGTCCGCCAGCATGGTCGCGCATCGTCTGGGCGAGGCGGGGATCCGCGTCGACCCGGCCGAGGTGGTGACGTCGGGGCGGGCCGTGTGGCGCTTGCTCTCGGATCGCGGGCTGGCCGGCGCGGCCGCGTACGTCGTGGGGGGCGCGGGGCTGAAAGAGGAGCTAGCGCCGCTGGACCTCGCGCTGCTCGACGACGAGTCGGGTGAGAGGGCCGACGTCGTCGTCGTCACTCGGGACGAAGACCTCACCTACGCCCGACTGCGGACCGCGTCGCGCGCGGTGGCAAAGGGCGCGCTCTTCGTCGCTACCAACCGCGACCTCAGGTTCCCGGTCGAGGAGGGCTACTGGCCCGGCGGCGGGACGATCGCCGCCGCGGTCGAGGCCGCGTCCGGTGGCGTCGAACCCGTGGTCGCCGGCAAGCCGGAGCTGCCGTTCCTCGACGAGGTGCGCATCGCCCTGCCGGGTGACGCGCCCGCGATCCTGGTCGGCGACCGGCCGGCGAGCGACCTCGAGAGCGCGAAAAGACTCGGCTGGTTCGGCGCACTCGTTCTCACCGGGGTGTCATCGGGCGCGCCCGCGACTACTGCGTCGGCGCACGTCGTGCTGGGAGATCTGTCGGAGCTTCTGTCTGTGACGCCGGCGGGTCCACGGGGGTCGAAGTGAGAGGTGTCGCGCGCACTGGAGCGCGCGGCCAGGAGGGCGAAGGAGGACGCCGGCAGACGTAGGGGGGTCGCGTGGTCTCGTCGCTCACGACGGTCACGAGATGAAGGAGGCATCGTCCGATGAACGAAAGGTCCAGCAGTATCCAACAACAAGAGGGGGTAACAGAAGGAATGGCTGACACACAACGGTTAGTGAGCCTGGAGGCCGGCGCGCAGATTGCGGCGGGCGAAGGAGTCGACAGATTCGGGGCGATCGAGAACCGGGGCGTGGACTTCATCCCGGCGGTGGAGAGGAAGTCGCGTCCCATCGAGCTGCTGACCATGTTCTTTGGTCCGCAGTTCGGTTATGGCAACTTGATCTTCGGCTCCCTGCCGATCCTGTTCGGGCTCGGCTGGTGGGGATCCTTCACCTCGATCACCGTGGGAAGCGTCGTGGGATCCCTGATCTACATCCCGATGTGCCTAGTGTCACCGCGTACCGGCACCAACAGCCAGGTCAGCAGTGGCGCGACGTTTGGCGTCCGGGGCCGACTACTCGGCTCGGGTATCACGCTGTTCATCTCAGTCGGGTTCTTCATCCTGCTGATCTGGACCGCGGGCGAGGCGGTGATCGCCACGGGCGCGCGGTGGTTCGGCACGCCCCAGGGTATTGGCTCGCTGTCACTGGTGATGGGCCTGCTGATCGCCATCACCTGTGTGAGCGCGATCCTGGGTCACCGGACGCTCGAGAGGTCCCTGCGGATCATCTCCCCGGCGGCGGCGATCGCGGTCATCTTGCTCTTCGTCGCGTTCATACCGCAGTTCCACGCGGTGCACGGGGGGAGCTACCTGCTCGGGACGTTCTGGCCGACCTGGTTCCTCGCGGTGACGACGTCAGCGACGCTGCCGATCTCGTGGGGGCCCTTCGCGGGTGACTACGGTCGCTACATCCGCGCGGACGCGTCGCCGGCAAAGATCGCGGTCTATGGCGGCTTGGGCATCTTCCTGGGCTGCTGGATCGCGATGGTGGCGGCGGCCTTCGTCTCGACGGCCTTCGTGTCCCAAGCGGGCAACTTCGTGGGAGCGCTGACCGCCAAGTCCCCGCTATGGTTCACGGTCCCGTCGGTGCTGGTCTTGGGCATCGCCTCAAATATCGCGAGCTCGGCGATGGTGCTCTACAACTCAGCGCTGGACATTGGCTCCTGGCCGTACTTCTTCCGGATCAAGCGTTGGATCACCTCGGTCATCATGAGCGTCATCGTGATGGGCCTCACCTACTTGCTGGTGGTCGTGGTGAATGTCATCACCTCGATCGAAGCCTTCGTGACGATCATGGTGGTGACCGCCACGCCCTGGATGGTGATGGTGGGACTGAACTACTTGTTCAATCGCGGTCGCTATAACGAGCACGATCTGCACGCCTACGCGATTCCGGGCCACCGGGGCGTCTACTGGTTCCAGGGGGGCCTGGACGCCCGGGCGATGTTCGCCTGGGCGGTTGGCGTCGTCATGGGGCTGCTGTTCAGCACGACAAGTTTCTTCACGGGTGCGCTCGAAAGCTCGGTGGGCGGCGTCGACCTCAGCTGGCTGGTCGCCGGCGCGGTCGGTGGCGGCCTCTACGCGGTGCTGGAGCTGACGAGACCTCGCGCGGTGGCGCCGGCGTTCGCGCCGGTGGCGGCCGCGGCGATGGCGGACTCTCGTCCTTTGCCGGTCGCGCCGGCGCCGGCGGCCCAGTCCAGGGAGGGTGCGGACATGTTCCAGCGGATCCTGTTGGCCGTCGACTCGTCACAGAACTCGGCGGGGGCCCTGGTCGCCGCCGTGTCCGCGGCCCGCGTGGGCGGTGGCGACGTGCGCGTCGTACACGTAACCGACGTCGAGGTCTTCGGGCGAGGCGGCACGGTGGTCAGCGACGAGGACGACGAGGCCTCGCGTCTGGTCAACCGGATCGTGGGTCAGCTGACCGCGAGCGGCGTTCGCGCGAGCGGAACCGTGCGCACGGCGCTGGCCGGGCGAATCGAGATGGCCATCATCGACGAGGCGACCGAGTCGAAGTCGACCGTGATCGTGATGGGTTCGAGGGGACTGTCGACGCTCGAAGGCATGTTCCTCGGCAGCACCACCCAGAAGGTTCTACACCTCGCCGAGATCCCCGTGATCGTGGCGCGTTGAACGTCGTGGTCGGCGATGGTCGGGCCCGGGTGGGTGGCGCCGTGGTGCACGCCCTGGACGAAGAAGGAGTCCCGGTCTGTCGGAGGGCCCCGCGTGACGGCTCGTGACGGAGAGGCGATGCTCCGACGATGTGGTGCGGTGCCCGGTCGGGTGACCGGGCACCGCACGACGTACCGGTGTGGTGGGGCGACTCTCGGAGGGTCTCCGCGGGGACGCCGTAGGGCACGTGGGCGCCACCGGTGGGCCGTGACGGACAGACGAGAGAGACGGCGCTGGTGACATTGGGCGCGCAGGCGGAGGAGTTGGAGGAATCCTTGAGGGCGGCCGTGGCGGGAGCCGTCAGCTTCGATGCCGGCACCAAGGCCATGTACTCGACCGATGCCAGCAACTACCGGCACATCCCCATCGGCGTGGTCACCCCGCGGTCCGCCGCTGACGTGGTGGCGACGCTGCGCATCTGCCACGAGCGCGGCGTGCCGGTCCTTCCTCGCGGAGCGGGCACCAGCGTGGGCGGCCAGGCCACCAACGTCGCCGTAATCCTCGATTTCGTGCCTCACCTGAATCAGATCCTCGAGATCGACGCGGCGCAGCGGGTCGCCCGCGTCGAACCGGGCGTCATTCTCGACCAGCTGCGCCTGAAGGCGAACGAGTCGGGCCTCACGTTCGGTCCCGATCCGTCCACGCACAGCCGGTGCACGATTGGCGGGATGATCGGCAACAACGCCTGCGGCTCGCATTCGGTGGCCTGGGGCAAGACCGAGGACTGCGTGACGGGGCTGGAGATCGCGCTCGTAGATGGCACGCGCCTCGACGTAGGGCGAACCACACCCGAGGAGCTGGCGCAGCTCTGTTCGCGTCCGGACCGAGTGGGTGAGCTCTACCGTTCGTTGTCCGATCTGGTCGACACCTTCGGCGACGACATTCGAACCGGCTACCCCTCCCTGGTGCGGCGGGTCTCGGGGTACAACCTGGCGCACCTGCTGCCGGAGAACGGATTCGACGTGGCCAAGGCCCTGGTCGGATCGGAAGGAACGTGCGCGACGATCCTGACGGCGACCGTCAGCCTGGTTCAGGTTCCGGCGGCCCGGGCCTTGGTCGTGCTGGGATTCTCCGACATCGTTGCGGCGGCGGAGGCGGTTCCGACGCTCCTGGATCTGCCCGTTCTGACCATTGAAGGCATTGACTCTCAGTTGCTGGACGCACTGCGGTTGCGGCGTCTTGGCCCGGGGGTTGGCGACGGCCTGCCTGAAGGGAAGGCGTGGCTGTACCTCGAGACGGGCGGTGAGTCGCTGGGCGAAGCCGTGGCGGTTGCGGAGACCATCGTGACTCGGGCGTGCGCGATAGGGGCCAGCAGCAGAGTCATCAGCGACCCGCAGGAGGCGCGGGCCCTGTGGCATATGCGCGAGGAGGGCGCCGGGCTCGCCACGCGCCTCCCCGACGGCTCCGAGGCGTGGTCGGGCTGGGAGGACGCCGCGGTACCCCCGGAGCGGCTGGGCGCGTACCTGAAGGAGTTCAAGAGCCTGATGGAGCGCCACGGCCGCCGCGGTGTGATGTACGGGCACTTCGGAGATGGTTGCCTCCACGTGCGCATCGACTTCCCCCTCGTGGCGCCGGACGGCCCCCAGCGGTACCGCGCCTTCCTGAGCGAGGCGGCGGACCTGGTGGTCTCTCACGGTGGCTCGCTGTCGGGCGAGCACGGAGATGGGCAGGCGAGAGCTGAACTGCTGCCCAAGATGTTCCGCCCCCGACTGATCGAGGCCTTCGAGGCGTTCAAGACCGCGTTTGATCCGCAGGGAGACATGAATCCGCACCGCGTGGTCCGCCCCGCCCCGCTGGACGACGCTCTCCGCGTGGTGGTGGCTCCCCCCACCCTGTCGACCCGGGCGTCCCTGGCGCTGCACGCCGACGGTGGCGACCTCGCGGCCGCCACGCGCCGATGCGTCGGGGTTGGCCAGTGCTTATCGCCCTCTGATGGAGTGATGTGCCCCAGTTACCGTGCGTCCGGGCAGGAGAAGAATTCCACACGCGGTCGCGCCCGGCTGCTGTTCGAGATGATGGCCGGAGAGGTCATCACGGATGGGTGGCGCTCTGAAGAGGTTCGGGACTCTCTTGATCTCTGCCTCGGATGCAAGGCGTGTAAGACCGATTGTCCCGTCGGAGTGGACATGGCGACCTACAAGGTGGAGTTCTTGAGCAGACACTTCGAGGGAAGGCTTCGGCCAAGGTCCCATTACGTCCTGGGAGCGCTGCCCCGGTGGCTGAAGGTGGCGTCTCGATTGCCACGCGTGGTCAACGTCGCTGGCCGGTCACCGCTGGCCCCTCTTGCCAAGCGGGTCGCCGGCATCGCGCCCGAGCGCTCGATCCCTGCGCTCGCGCGCACCTCGCTGACGGCCTGGTTCCGAGATCGATCAAGTCCGCTGAGGGAAGTCGCCTCTCCGGAGGTCGCTCTGTGGCCCGACACGTTTACGAACTACTTCGACCCCGAGATCGGCCGGGACGCCGTGGCGGCGTTGGAGGAGCTGGGATGCAGGGTTCACTTTCCGTCGCAGCCAGTGTGCTGCGGACTCACGTGGTACAACACAGGCCAGTTGGACAAGGCGCGAAGTGTGCTGACGCGCACACTCCATGTGTTGCAGCCGTGGCTCGAGATCGGTGCACCCATCATTGGTTTGGAGCCGAGCTGCACGGCGATGCTGCGCAATGACGCAGCGGAGTTGTTGCCAAATGACCGGCGAACTGCTCAACTCGCCAACGTCGTTAGGACATTCGCCGAATTCGTCAACAGTCTCCCCAGTGCGTCATTGAGAGACGTCTCTGCTGATCCGACATCGCCTTCTCGCGAGGTGCTGTCGCAGGTTCACTGTCATCAGCACGCGGATCTCGGTTACTCCGCCGATCGTGACCTGCTTGACAGGGTCGCCGGTCCCGTCACTGTCCTTGAAGGTGGCTGCTGCGGCATGGCCGGCAATTTCGGTTTCGAACGCGATCATTACAGCATGTCGATTGCTTGTGCGGAACAGGAACTGTTGCCGGCGCTCCGTGAGATTGGGCCGCACGTGCAAGTGCACGCCGATGGATTCAGTTGCCGGACCCAGATTCGCCAAGTGTCCGAGCACGAGCCAGTCCATCTGGCGACCCTCGTGGCCCGCGCTCTTGGAGTCAGCGACCATTGATACCAGTGGTGTTGTCTTGCTCAGGCCGCGGAGAAACCAGGAGCTGACAAGACACGGAGTCTGTTAGTACGTCTCGGTCGGTTCGGGCTCGCCTGACCGAGCTTGTGGCGGGCTACCTGCCGCCGCCAGGACGTGAAGCGCGGCGTGTTCGGCCGCGACGCCGTGAGACGTGGTCGCTGTCTTCGTCGTTGCGCCAGCCAGGAATCCAGCGACTGTTCCGGGGAGAGTGAAGCCAGTAGTTCTAGCGGTGTCGCTGATACTCGCGAATACCAATCCGACTCCTAATGCGGACACAACAACGAGCGCGTAGATCCTAGAAAGGGTCACGCTGACCTGCTTTCGGATTTCGTAAACGGCTGTGGAGATCATCAGCGCAGCCGCACCCAAGTCGAGGACTGCTACCAAGTCAGCGTTCACAGTGTTGGCGGATGATGTGGTGGTGGCCAGAGTTCCCAAGGAAGCCTCCCTATTGCGTAGAGATTGCGCGATAGGTCTGTTACTCCCGTTTGTACTTGCGCAGGGCCGCGCTGAGCAGATTCGAGTCTTCGTGGGCCGGGGCTGCGGTCGCTTGAGTCGGAGGTTTGACGATTCCGATCTCGGTTCCGTAAGCAACAGCGTAAGCAACGCTGCTACCAATTGGCGATAGTGGATGGAAGTCGGTGACGCATCACCGGTGAATACATGGAGACAGCGGCCGTTGATGAACAAGGATGAGGTGGCTCTCTATGGATGACACGCAAGGGGCCAGAGGTTCAAATCCTCTGCGGTCCACGAGATCTCTTGATGAGCCGATGGTTACCAATTCGGCTTTCCTTGCCCTACGTCTTCCAAAAATGTGAACCTAAACAACGCGACCGTAGCGTGGCAGTGGTGGGGCATCCTCCGTTGGCGAACCTTCGAGTTATCGTCGCGAATCTAAGGGCTTGGATTGGGGTCAACTAGAGGCGGAGCTGATCTGTGCGATTGCAACCATGGCATAGTCGTTCCGTCGTGCAAACTGCCGATCATGGCGCGCCATGTTCTCATGATCGTGCTTCACAAATGGTCGTATGCTAACTGACATATTGCTAAGGATCGGGTTCGGCTAGTCGGGAAGTGAGGCCTTTATGAAAGTTCGTCGCCTCTTAACGCATTTGATGCTCTTCGCACTGTTGGTTGGTGGAGTAACTGCCTCCACGACCTTTGGCTATATTGGCGCGGCCTCTGCCTCTAGCACCTCTCTTCCCAATCCCTGTTCCATCATGGCGGCAGCTCATCCACAGGCCATCATTGTTCTGGGCATGCACCCTAAATTCAATAGTTCTTCAATTTCAACGCTACAATCACATCCTCCAACCGTGCGTGCGTGCACGAAGTCGGTCGGCCCCATCAGGGTGTCGCTCGGCTTCAGCAGTGTGGGTTGGGGCTTCGGCGGCTATACGCTCACTTCGAACACGACTCTGTCGGGATTCGGCGCTCAGAGTCATGCGACGTTAACCGTTGGTACTTGGGGCGTTGGTCCTGCCTGTTGCCATGGGGAGCAGGGCGGTGGGCCGTTTGACCTCGTCTTCTTTACTCGCGGAAGCATTAGCGTTGCAATTCTGGCTGACGGAGCGACGCCAAGGAGCCTTACCGCTTTGGCGCGCCGGATCTACACAATCTGGGTTGGTTCCCTTCCCTCACCCCCGGCAACTACCACCACGGGGCCAACAACGACAACCTCCTCGACCACCTCGACGACGACCGTTTCGTAGTACTTAGGGCCGCTGTCGAACCAACTGAATTTCAACCAATCCGACAGCAGCATCGTAGAGCCCGTCGCGGACTCGCTGTGTCGACAGAAGACAGTGCATGATCGGTTCGCCTGATCAGCAACTCGCGAGAGGTCGGTCCAGTCGTTACGACTCGGTTCGCTCGGTCGGGACTCTTGTCGGATTCGATGACAGTGACATGCCAACTTTCAACAGATCCTTGTTCCCACTTCCATGCTCTAGAGACACCCGAATGCTTGGGCCAATTGAACATTCCTGTCAAAGCTCGTTGCCTTTGGACCTTCGCGATTCGGTAGAGGTATCGAGAATTGGCAACCATAGAACGCCACCCGCAGAGAGCTGACGGCGGGACGACAGGAGTCTCGGTGACGATCTCGGTCAAGTTTGCGCGAGGCGTGATTGAGCGCTTCGTCGGAGCCACCAACGGTCAGAAAGAGGCCAACAATCCTGGACCTAGGTCGAGATGTCGACTAGACCGGCATCAATTCCCGCCGGGGGCGGGACGGCTTGAAACCTCCCTGGTGGATCTCCCCCGAGAGTTGGGGGCGGACTACCTTGACACGGCGCTCGATTCACTCGCAAGGCGCCACTCTGGTCATCATCACCCTGGTGGGTGCCTTGGTGCTGATCGAGGGCGTCGCGCGGCCCACCAACGGCTCTCCACTCGCGATCACGCCCCAAACCGCAGCGACGGGTCGGGTCCTCAGCCTGCCCGGGGGGACCGGCGCGGCGACCTCCGGGTTGGCAGGGGTGCCGAGCCCGTCGAAGGCTGTCATGACAAGCGCTACTACCACCAGCGTCGCTGTGTCCAGCACGACGGAGCCTGGCACAACGACCACTTCAACTCCCTTAACGACCACGACCACGCCGGCGACCACAACAACTGTTCTGAACCCCGACCCCTTTAGCGACGCAGCGATCCGTCAGTTCCTCAGGTCGCGCCACGGTGTCGTAACAGCGGGTCTCTATGACGTCGCGACCGGGCGAACCTACCTCTACAACCCAGGCGTCCGCGAGGTGACCGCGAGCATGGTCAAGATTGACATACTCGCCACCCTGCTCAACGTCAGCGAAGCCGAGCATCGCGCGCTCAGCGCGGCCGAGGCGAACCTCGCCCGGACCATGATCGAGGACTCCAATAACCTCGCGACCCAGAGGCTCTGGAACGACATCGGCGGGTTCGGGCTCTCCTCGAAAAACAGGGGCACCGGCGGCTATTACGCCATCTCGTCGTTCAATCGACGCGTGGGCTTCACCCAGACCCTGAATAGCTGGGGCTGGGGCACGATGGACACGACGCCGGCTGACTTCCTCAAGTTGCTGCGAGTCATCTGGCTGCCAACTCCGCTACTCACATCGGCCGACCAGGGCTACGAGCGCCGTCTCATGGAGGGCGTGGCCAGCTCCCAGCGCTTCGGCATCCCCAACGGCGTCCCGAGCCGGGCCCTCGTCGGGGTCAAGGATGGCAACTTCCCGGAGAGCACGACCGGCTGGCAGCTCAACAGCGCCGCCTACGTTCACCTCGGAAGGGTCACCTACATGGCGGTGGTGATGACGCAGGGCGACCCCGACGAGACCTACGGGATGGACACGGTCAACGACCTGGGCGAGCTGCTCTGGCGCTTCGAATCGAGGCTCGTCGGATTGGGATAGATCCGTCTCGACCAACCCTCCAAGAATGCCGCGTTTCCATCGCGAACCTCTCGGACGCCCCACATCACTCATCCTTGCGACCAGGCGTTCAGCCACCCAGATTTGAAGTCGTCTAGGGGTTTGACCGTTTCGGGGCGCCCTCACTGATAGCCCAAGTGTGCTCCGTGCGGCCGAAGAGGGTCGCATCTGTTGAACTTCGGTCGTGGCCGGTTAGGTGGTTGTTAGTTCCGAAGACCGCTTCACGAAGCGGGCGGACTCTAGCGGACTCCGCCGTGCGAGGTCGGTGTCGGGTCCGGTGGTTGAGTACTTGAACGGATCTTCGGAAAGGAGCGTGTCGAATCACTCCGACTCGGAAGATGTAGCTAACCGATGGCTTTGTGGTGAGGACTTGAAGCCTCAAGTGTGTCAATGACTCCCGTGTTATCGTTCGGTTGAACTTCAGAGATACCCGAAAGGATTGTCTGATGCGCGGTCGAAATCGACGGTCTCCTTGTGTGCTCTCGGTTTTGTTAGTAGTTGGAGTCGCTGCAGTCACCAATTCGGGTCTGGAGGTAACCACGTCGGCCGCCGCAACTACGTGGCCGAATACATGTGCAATCTTGGCCTCCGCCCACGCCTCAACCATCATCGCGAATGGCAATCATGTCGCAGTGGGAAAGTTCAAGATAGGGGAAAACGATAGATGGGGTATGAGGTGCAGCCAGTCGATCGGTCCGATCACTGCCTACCTGTCCATTGGGTCTCAACCCGGGGGCTCCGGAGGGATCAAGAGCGAATCTGATTCTCATCCTTCCGGTCTCGGCACTCGGGCCACCCTCAGAGTGGGCACGCTGATGGCGGGAGCCGGTGGTGGACCGTACGACGAAATCGACTTCTACAAGGGACGCTTCTACGTAGCAATGGGGGCCAACGGTGCTACTCCGAGTGGTCTGACTGTTCTGGCGCGGAGGGTCTACAGGTTGGTGCCCTAGTCCCGATCATTCGGAACTCCGAATGAGAGATTCACCGAAGTCTGCAGAATCCGTCTTACAAGGGAAACCGGGACCACCAAGGCCCCGCTCGAATCCGATGGCGCGGTGACTCGTAAGCAACGGAGTAAGCACCGCGGTCGCTACTAGGTGATAGCGGATGAACGGCGGCGATAATCGCTATTCAAGATATGAAGACAGTGGCCGTTGATGAGGTGGCTACTAGTGGATGACACTCTTGGGTTCACAGGATAAAGTCCACTTCTGCCCTCTAAGGGATTATGACGCATCGCCTGATCCTGATGCGAATGTCGATTCCCAATCGTTCTAGAAGCTTGCCCGAAAGCAACGTCATTGTTCCAGCCTGAACTTTGCTCGTTGCAGAACGGCCGCAAATGAGGCCTTCGTTGACTCTTGCTTGACTAGGCGTAAAGGCAACAACGGAGTTCGCAATCCCGAGCTCACTACAGAACATGCCTGACCTTTCAGACAACTTGGTCGACCTACGACAGTCATTAATTCGAGGTCGCATTCCATGAAGCACTTACTGTGAGGGAACCGCTCCCGCAACTCATTGATCCACTGCTGCTTAGGGCTGATCCATTCAGCACGACAGTTCCCGAGAAATGGCAGATTCCTCCCGAGCCGCCGGATCCCTGATAGTTAGGTGGAACTACGGTGACAAAGTCGATAGCACCACCCAAATCGATGTTCCCCGAGCCGTTTCCAGGGGCAGAAACGTCGACGACATCACCCGAAACCGAAAACGTGACAGATCCACTGACGGGCAAGGTTGGCCCAGGAGTAGTGACTCCGTCAACGGTCATTGTTGTGGTTTGCGATCCACTGAATGACCCGTTGAAGTCACCGTTGTATGCGGAGACAACGGGGAGCGTTCCGTCGGGCTCGACTGGAGGTGGGAGAAGATCCTCGTCGGTTGAGGCGGGAGCATAGCCAACTAGCGCGGGCTCGGTCGGGGCTGGACCATTGTCCGAAGTGGAGGTGCTCGGAATCGGGCCAGAGTCGGAGATCGCCTGGAAACCCTGGCCGTTGAAATCACCGCTGACATCCAGAACTGACGAAGTCGTTACGAGCATGGTCGTGCAATTGACCGAGGTTGACTTAACTGCCTGAACCGAAATGATCTTCTGTGTAGAGGAGGTCGTGGAATCTACGGAATGCACGTAGACCTGCGAATTTGAGACACTGACGACACTTCCTTGGCATCCTTGGGTTACTTGAGCAGCTGAAGGCGGCGGGATGGTGGCATTCATCACCTGGTTTACTTCGCTCTCGACATTTTGGCTCGGATCGAAGGTGTACGTCGACAATGTGCCGTTGTGGTCAATGTAAGATAATTGACTGCCGTTTAGTGAAACCTGACCACCCGTATCTGAACCTACGTTAAATGTTGTGCCGCTCGAAAGCAGTGACTGCGCTCGTGGCGCAATCTGTTGCGATTCAATTAGGACTTGCGATTTGCGAGCCAACGATGCAAGAGCTACTAGAGACGAACTGTCGGATGTTGCAATGAACAATCTCCCCGCTGCCGACAGTTCGCGAACTGGGGATTGAGTTGACAAGTTCGACGCAAAGCTGAGCGAGAACCCAAGGGCAGTTTGCAAGGATGACCCGATCCAGATCTCGGCATCTGATGACGCGCCGTTGTCGCTCTGCGAAACAGCTACGCGTGATCCGTCAGTTATGGATCCCCTTCCGACTCCAATCGAGAAGCCTGCAAGTGCTCGCGCCTCTGCGCCAATGAGATTGGTTGCTGCGGCGCCAAGCGCCACGGAGGGTGTTCCGGTAGTCTTCGGAGAAGTCAGCGTTACAACATTGCTGCTGGTGGATGACGGTCCCAACCCGAAGCGATTCTTAGCCCTAACGGTGATCGTGTAACTGGCCGGAATGGGCAGCCCAGTTATGGTGCACCTCGTCGAACGAGACGAACAGGATAATGACCCGGGATGTGCAGTAGCAACATAAGCAACAATGGACGAGGACCCCCTTGATAACGGCGCCAACCACGTCACCAGTACTGCTGCATTCTCGGAAGTTGCGTGCACTGACCTGGGCGCGCCGGGACGTGCGCTAGCTGCCCCGGCGCTGCCGATTCCACCGAATACAGTTAGCCCAAGAGTCAGGGCCCCTACGACGCGCAGGCGATACCGCAGATTACAGCGCACAAAAGACATGGTTAGCCGTCCAATCTGCGAGCGACCTTTCGCTCAATAACGGGGGACCGGTATCCGCCGTATTGGGTCTACTCCTCTACGATTCAGTTGTCAATTGGGGCAGTCGTCTCTCAAGTCGACGCTTGCTGGGAGTTCCGATCTGAATAGTCCCAATCTGAATGAGCATTGGCCTGAGTTGGGTGGAGGCTTGAGGATTGTTTCCTTCGGGCAGCAGCGACGAGAGTTGAGGCTTGAAAGTGCGGTCCGCAATGGCCAACTAGATCGACAGCAGCCCCCCTCGATATTCCTGGCGCCTGATAGCCGATAATGGCCCTCCAAGAGTGGTTCGTTTAAAGAGAGTGAGGTCATGGCTCGACAGGCACTCCACTCCGCTCTACGATGCGGACAAAATCAATTATTGCCGGCGCGACCCTAGATCGGGGTCTGCATTTAGAACGACTGGCTCAGAACGGAGTGAGGAGGATCCATGATCCAAGCGCCCCATCGCCGTGTCGGAGTCGAAGCGTTTGCGCGAGGGCCGAAGGAGGTGCGGCGCTCGACGTCTAAGATCTGCGCCAGACTCTTCGTCTCGGCCATCACCCTGATCGTGGCTCCTTCCGTCTCTTCACTCGTCGGCGCAGGTATAAGTGCGTCTGGTGCATCGACGCCGCCGCCGTCGTTGCCGGGTCTCGTGATGTGCAGTGGCTCGCCGCAGTACAAGCCTGTCAGCGTCCACTGGTGTACTTCGCTGTGCAGCAGCTACGTTGGGGCCCTGACGTGGACGTACTGGACGCGGAACTCGGCCCTTGGGCTGGGCACGTTGATGACAAACGACGGAGTCCCCAACTGCGCTCAGGGAAAGTGGACCGCTCATCCCGGCTACCACCTTGAGTTTTACAGGCCCGGCTACGTATCCTATTGTCTCGGAAGCACGAAGGTGAAGAGATTGTTGTTTACTCGGACAAGCTTCTCGGGAAAGTACGCGTTGCCGATGTTGAGGGGAACTTGTTAAAGGAGCATGTGGGATTGACGAGTTAGGAGATTACCGAAGGATCATTGAAAGTGCTTTCGGTGCCGTGAAGCGAGAAGGACTCGATGACAAGAAGTGAAGTCGGAGGTGTCCTTATCACGTTAGGAGGGAAATGGTCCATCGTGCACACATTTCAAGATTGATCATTGTGATTGCCTTTCTTGCCGCTCTCACGACGACGCTTCCAGCAACATCGGGTGCATCAACTACAACAACCACCGTGTTCAATCCAACCCTTCACAAGGCGTCCCTTCTCCACGTGATCGACGCGATTCCCCATGTAGGCAAGACCAACCACTTCTCGATCTACCCAGCGAAGATAGATCCGACCTGGGTGTACTTCATTGTGGAGACTCCGTTTCTCGTTAACGGATCCGTCGAAGAAGACTCGGCTCAAGGGGTCGCCCACTGGGTCATGGGAAGGTGGCTCCTTGTGCTGGGACCTGGAAGTGGATTCTGTCTGTATCCGAAAGCTCTCGCCAAGATTCCAAAGAAGATACTGAAAAGCCTGCCACCGATTTGCTAGGCAGCACCAATAACTCAGCATTCTGTAGCGTGTGCGAAGCATCGATTCCGTAGAAGCTGAAGCCCGTGCCCGGACAGAGAGGCGACGTCGAGGACGTTCGGAACCAGCAAGGCCCGCTGGCACGTAGCAACGGATTTGAGGGCGGAGTTCCCTTTCGCAAGCAGCACATCTACCAGAAGCGGATTCAGCTGTATGTGGCTTCAAGCCTGCTGGCGGTGGCCGTTGCCGTTGCGGTCCTCGCACTTCCAAGAATTAGCGCCACGGTGCTAGATACAAGGCAACTTTCATTGGCTGGAGTTCCCTTAGTAGGTGGGAATGCCTTGCACTACGACCTGAGGAAGGAGGCCCAGGTCTTGCCTGAGTTGGCTGCTCGACTTGGCAAGCCGTCGATCTTCCGCTCATCTATTTGCACACACCTGCCGGTGACCGTTGCTGAGTGGCATGACTTGGCAGTCTTCTTCGATAATGGCAAATTTGCGGGTTTGTCATACAACAGCGGAGGATGGGCCGAATCGACGTTCGAAAGCTCAGGGAACCCCACAAGTGCGCCGAAGCTGACGCCTCTCGTGCAAACTGAGCATGGAGTCACCGTCGGAAGCGTCTTTGCGCGGACGGATACCGTGATTAGGAACACACTGTCGCCAGGCGATTCTGGTTTCAACCATGACGGATTCACAACGATTGTGACCTCTCCGCTGATGGGCGCACCGGGCTACGTGGTCACGGGAATATTCGTAGCCATGGGAAACTGCTGACTGTCCCGCCAGATTGAGGACTGATCTCGGTTCAATTGTCGGCATGACCTGGAGCGGCCCCCGTCAGATTGAAACTTGTAGAGGAAGATCGCTCCCTTTCTTGACGTCGCGCGGTTGCCCGGGTGATTGAGTAACTGCCAGTGCATCGGCCCAGTTGCCCGTCTTCCAGAAGTCTCCCGGTTTCCCAGCGACTGTAGAGCCGAAGAAAGTCTCTGCTGAGTGGCGTATGGGGCTTGTCAAAGGAGGGCTCGATGATGAATGTGCGCAATCGTTGGAGGTCAGCAGCAACGCTGCTTGCAGGGACTGCCGTCAGTGCGGCGGCACTTCTTCTCCTGACGGGAACTGGCGTCGCGAGGACTCTCGCTCTGACGCCGGGGGTCTACCGAGGCAGCGTGTATATGGGGAGCGTGCAGTTTGGAATGAACTACGGGGAGTTTCCGCTGACCGGGATGTTCACCATACGAGTTTCGGCATCGGGGAACATCACCGGATCGGAAGGCCTGCAGGCGACTGGGCCATTCCCGGTGAGCTCAAGTTGCACCAACGCCCCTGGGGACTTCCAGGCGCAGGTGTCGGTTGCCATGGGTCACGGGGGTCCGGGCACGACGGGGGCATCGGGCTACGTAAAGGGTGCGCGCGTGTGCTTGTGGGTCTCGACCACGGGGGCCGTCACCACGCCGCAGACCCACAACCAGACGTGTCCGAACTCAACGCCGGGCAGCCCACCTATCGTGTACAACTACGACAACATGGCGGTGCTCTCGGGCGATCTGAACTGGGGACCCATAAGCGCGACAGCCACGTTCCCCCTCGCGTTCTTCCAGCGCGTCGGGACCTCGTTCTCCTTCAGTATGGGACGAGTGGTGGGCACCAAGAAGTTCCAGCAGCGACTCATCCTTTACTCTCGCCCGTAGTCGGTGGGGACCGCCATCGGTTTGATTAACAGCTCATGTCGGTGCTCGTGCGGTCCGATCCACGTGAGCAACGGTGTAAGCAACGCCAGGGCCAGCCGGTGATAGTGGATGAAGACCGATGACAATTCATCCTCAACAACATGGAAGTGGTGACCGTTAATGAAGAAGAATGTGGCGGTTCTTGATGGATGGCACACAAGGGGTCACAGGTTCGAAGCCTGTGCGGTCCACCGGCATGAAGTGTCGGCGCTGGCCCCAATTGCTGACGTGCATAGCACCCGACGTTATCCAACCAACGTGCCGGGGAAAGCCGGTCAGATTCATGGGCGTGATGTCCGCCGGATCGGGCGTATATCCGAATGCACATCGACGTCCAGGTTTGACCCGCACAACAAGTTCAGTAAAGCAAATCTGCTTTGCCGGCTTCACCAGCCAGGCGAAATGGCTGAGACCTGACACTCAACGCATCACTTCCTACTGATTCCGTGGGTCAACCTGATCGGCAAAAGTCCAACTTGCCCCGATTGAGCGCACCGTCCAATCGCCAAAGTTTCCGCCGCCCAGTCCTCCATCCGGCGACCACTCCACGTCCGTGATCGACACAGCCTTTGGAACTTGGAACACGACACAACCGGTGGCCGACTGACCGGGGTTGAGCTGATATTGCCCAGAGTTGAAGTTAGTGCACCCGGCAATACTGTCGAAGTCTGCGCTGTAGGTCTGACCGTTACTGCCAACAAGTGTCGCATTGAGGTTGGCATCGTCAGTGATTTGGTTGCTCCCCACGTTGAGGATTCTGATCTTGACACCGATGAAGCGCTTTCCAGGGTCTGGCGTGGTGAATTGATCTGCCGCCTGCGCCGGATCGATCAAGGCGGCAACTGTGACCTTGTACGGGCTACCGCTCAAGTCCTTGAAAGAGATGGTTGACGATGAATTGGGTAGCGGTCTTGTAGTTGTCGATGTGCCTCCATCTGTCGAGCTTGAACCTTGGATGTCGTTAACTGCCGTACTAACGAAGCCCTCGAACTGTTTCAGGCTCGGGCTGGTCGAACTAAAGTCCTGAACTCCAATCATCACCGACTTCACGTGGGCCATGAGTAAGTAGTCGACATACGTTTGCCCTTGCACTTTCAGATTGATGACAAACGCCTCACTCGAGCGTCCATACGATGGGAAACTCATTGCTCCGACGGTGCCCGTAATCTGATGGCCCCCGCTCGATCCGTTGACGGTGTGACAGCCATTCAAGGTCGTGATTTCCTTCGTGTATGCGTTCCTAACACTGGTAAAGGTGGCGATCGCCTCAATAACTCCTTGGGTGTTGCCTTGGTTTTGGAATGAGACTTCGACCTTCGATAGCCGCTTCACTCCGGCTGGCTCGAAAAGGTTGCCCAAGCACCCGGTGCGTGAAGACCCAGAAGAGTTGGCTGTCGTGCTCCAACCAAGGGGCATCTGCGAAATCTTGAGTAGCTCCTTCGAGAGCGCCGAACTCGCCGCTTCCACCGGAATCGGCGGAGCAACCAGGAGGAGCGAAAATGTGGCGGTTAACGGAACAGCTAATCGCCAAGTCCTCATCTGGATATTCCCCCTGCCTCGACTGAGTAACAGCACGCACACGCTTGCGCATCAACCGACATCTATCGATTCAGATTTGGATGTAGGGCACGATACATCGCACCCGTGGACTCCCAACGCGGTGCTATGTCCAAATCTATGTCCAGCGCGCTGGTCACTGGCAGGCCAAAGTTGTATTGGCCTTGGTTTACCGCAGCCTTTGTGGCACCGATAGTAACCATTGATGATCGGTAGACAACCCTTCACCCATTCTGTAAACTTCACTTCGACATCAAGACTGCCCGCAAACTGCGCAGCGCCAAGATCGCACGATGCTCGTGTCAGTGATTCCGAAAGCAATTGCCATAAGTTCGGTCGACCGCCGGCGATTCACCGCGATGCATTAATCCTGGTTAGCGCCCGTCGATGATTCGAGGCGAATGGAACTGAAGTGCCCATGGGCCGACGACACGCAAGGGGTCACTGGTTCAATCGCCTCACGGCGCAACGATTGTGGGGCTGAGACCGAACAGCCGCGGATATTGCCTGATCTCTCAACGCTCTTGAGGGGCTGCTGACATTGATATTGGCAGTTATCACTTGATCCAAGAGAAGTCAAGATGACTCGGTTCACCCCAAACCGCTACCGTTGACCCGTGAGCGGCCCGCGAGTTCCGGGGGGAGTGGTGCACAAGCTTCCCGGAGACCTTCGTCAGGCGCTGATCGCCAATCCCTCGGCACTGGATGCCTGGAAGGACATCACGCCTTTGGCTCGCAACGAGTTCATCTGCTGGGTCGAGGATGCCAAGCAGGGGACGACCCGGCAGCGCCGCATCCGCCGCACGAGGGAAGAGCTGGCGCAGGGCCAGCGCCGGCCCTGCTGCTGGCCAGGCTGCGGGCACCGCGAGCGCACCGGCGGATAGCTGTCGGCGGGTCCGCCGTGTCAGCGGTTGGGTTTGTCACCGGTTGCCCCGCGGGCGAGAAGTTCGTGATCACTCCCCGGGCTCGCTACACGCCGCTCGCCTGCACGTTCACCCGAAGCGGCAGATTGTCCGACGAGTCACCGACGCCGATCTGGTAGGTACCCGCGACGATCGTCATGGACGACCCCTGGTAGCTGGCGAATCTCGCCGCGGGAATCGAGAGGACGACCTCCTGCGTGGCGCCGGGGGCGAGGGAGACCCGAGCGAACGCCTTGAGCGCGTCCGGGGGCTGCTGGGCCGACGCGGGGTAGCTCAGGTAGGCCTGGACGACGTCCGAGCCGAACCGTGACCCGGTGTTGGTGACCGACACGGTAATCGACGTCGCGTCGGGCGAGGACGCGACCACGAGGTCCGACAGGGCGAAGGACGTGTAGGACAGGCCGAAGCCGAACGCAAAGAGCGGGGCCACCGCGTTGGCCTGGTACCAGCGGTAGCCGACGTCTAAGGCCGCGGGACCGGCGCCCAGGTCGACGACCGCGTTGACACCCGGGAACTGCGCGGGGCCCGAGATCGGCGTGGCGGCGGCGCTCGCCGGAAAGCTGATCGGCAGGTGACCCGAGGGATTGACCCCTCCCGTGAGGATCGCCGCGATGGCGGTGCCGTCGACCTGTCCGGGATACCACGCCTCGAGGACGGCGGCCACGCTGGAGAGCCAGGGCATCAGCACCGCGCCGTCCGTGTTGAGCACCACGACCGTGTCCGGGTTGGCCGCGGCCACGGCGGCGATGAGCGCGTCGGCGGCACCGGGCAGGTTGAGGCTGGGCCGATCGTTGCCCTCGGTCTGGGCGTCCCCGACGAAGACGACCGCCACCTTGGCGGCCGCGGCGCTGGCCGCGGCGTCCGCCAGGGAGGCCGTGATGTCCTGCAGGGCGTAGGACGGGGTGGCGCTGCCGGTGGCCTGGAACCAGGTCGCCGACACGGTGTAGGGCTGTCCGGCGCTGAGGCTCAGCGTCGCGCTCAGCGGGGCGGCGGAGAGCTGCACGCCCGCTTGGGAGGCGACGAGCTGACCGTTGAGCGAGACCCAGGCGTCCCCGTTCTGCTCAAAGGTCAGGAGGTAGGTGCCCGACGACGGCGCCGTGAAGGTGGTCGACCACTGCTCCCACCCGGCGCCGGAGAGCGGCGACGTCGCGGTGGCGACCGGGCCGGTGACGTTGGAGCCCGGCGCGTACGCCTGGTACCCGTCGGGGCCCGGGGCGGGCGGCGAGGCCTCGACGGTGACGGGCGACACGGTGGTCAGATCGGTCGCGGGGACGCCCGGTTGGTAGGTGACCGTGGTCGCGGCGCCGAGGACCGACCGCAGGGCGGCGAGCGGGGTGGACACCGACGTGGCGTTGACCTTCGAGCTGCCGCCGCCGACCGTCGACGGCGACGTCGACGCGTCGGCGCCGATGACCGCGACGGACGCGACGGCGCTGTCCAGGGGGAGGGCGTTGTTGGCGTTCTTCATCAGCACCACGGACTCCTCGGCGCCCTGGAGGGCGGTCACGACGTGCCCGAGGTTGGTGGCGGGAGCCGAGGGTGAGCCGGTGATCGGTTGGGTGATGAGCCCGCCGGCGAACATCGTGGCCAGCACGGTGGCGACGGCGTGGTTGAGGGTCACTTTGGACATCTCGCGCTGTCGCACCAGGGAGATGACCTGGTCGGCGTTGTAGGGCTTGATCATCGCCATCCCGGCGCCCAGGGCCGACGCGGGATCGATCACCGACTGGTAATCGGAGCGCACGATGCCGACGAAGCCCCACGACGCGAGCGCGGCGTAGAGCGAGGGATCCTGGCAGGAGTTCACGCCATTGATCAGTCCGTAGGAGCACATGATCCCCGCGACGTGGCCCTGCTGCACCGCGGCCTGGAACGGCGGGTTGTACAACTCGGCGAGCGCGGCGGGAGAGACGAGCTGGTTGAGGCCGGGACGGGCGGTTTCCTGGGTGTAAGGCCCCAGGTGCTTGGCCAGTGCGAGCACGCCGTTGGACTGGATGCCGGAGATGTCCGCGGCGCCCATCGCACCGGCGAGAAAGGGGTCCTCGCCGTAGGTCTCGAAGTTCCGTCCGCCGAGGGGAACGCGGGCCAGGTTGAGGTCGGGGCCTTGCACGACGCTGAAGCCCTTGACCCGGCTCTCCGCACCCTGCACCTGACCGACGGAGTAGGCCAGCGAGGTGTCGAAGGTGGCGCCGATGGCGAGCTCCGCGGGCAACTGGGTGACGTTCGAGGCGTTGGCGGCGACGCCGCTAGTGCCGTCGACCAGGGTCAGCGCGGGGATGCACAACGTGGGGATCGCGACGTTGGTGTTCTCGATCAGGCCGTGGTCGGCCGCGTTCAGCACCACGAAACTGGCCTTCTGACTGAGCGACATCTTGGCCAGCACCTCCTGGGCCAGCTGGGCCGGGGTTCGGCTCATGGCGCGGGCCTGGGCCAGCCACGGGCAGTCGCCCGGGACCGGAGCGGAGCTGACCGTGGCGACGGCGGAGGTCGGGGGGACGATCAGGACCCCGATGAAGCAGACTCCCGCGGTGATCAGATGAAGCGCGGACCGACGTCGAAGACGGTTCCGGCGGAGTCGGGAGAGGGCGTCACGGTTGGGAGCACACTCTCGTCGCCCGCGTTCGAGACCGTCGACCGGAGTCACGCCGGCGCCCGGGCTAGATGACGTTCGTCGTGCCGATGGCACGACGAACGACGGAGACCTCGTCTGAGCCACTCTGGTCCACACGTAAGGGTAGGTCCGAGGTGGCCGTCTCCCGCGTGCAGGCGGTGCAGCACATGGGACAGGATTCGACGCGGTATCCGCCCGTGGCGAATCCTCAGCCGAAAGCGGGGCGCCAGCGGGGGATGGGGGTTGAGGTCGTCGAAGAGAACCCCATCGCTTCGGCGGTCTGGGGGGTGCGAGACAACCTATTGGCGTGCGAATACGCTGTTGATCTGCACCGAAATGGATCTGGGCACCGCCAACAATGGCGTCGTCCATCTGAGGAGTCATGATGGCTGACAAATCGCCGAGACAACACAACTCGAAGAAGTCGGGAAAGTCTCTCAAGGAAAAGCGGAACGAGAAGAACGCCAAGAAGGAATCGAAGAGGGGCTTCCTCGGCGAGAAGGCCTGACCACCTCGGCAGAGGTGTGGAAGTACCCCTCAGAGGTTCAGTGGCCGGGTCATTGTTCTCGACCATGCACGTTCGGCGTCAATTCATGTCAAAAGTGAGTCGTTCGAGCGCGATCGTTGATCCGCCGTCGGGGTGCCCGCCAACATCTCGACGGAACTCGTACGGCAGAGGGATTCGACGACGCCAGCGGAGCCTTCCAGGATCTGCCTTCGCGTCAGCGAGTAGAGTCCTTGACAGCGAGCAGAACAAAATCGTTGGTCTGTCGCCTTAGGAATTGAGTATTCGTGGCACAAGGGACAGTGAAGTTTTTCAACGCAGAAAAGGGATTCGGCTTCATCTCGCGCGAGCAAGGTGATGACGTGTTCGTACATTTCTCCAACATCCAGGGCGAGGGCTACAAGAGCCTCGTCGAGGGTCAGCGCGTCGAGTTCGACGCCGCGCCCGGCAAGAAGGGCGAGGAAGCCCAAAACGTCCGCGTAATCTGAGATCATTCGGCTCCCTCTGGAGTCGTGGTGATGGATTCCGCGGATCTGGGAATCCCGGTCGTGCTCTCATAGGAGTCACGCGGGATCGCCGCTCGCCAGGGTCGACGATCATCGTAAGAGGTGCTTCAGCGGGGTGATGCACCGCACCTTGCGAGTAAACGGGGGCCATTCGCCTTCGACGACTCGGACTGCGGCGGATGTTGCCGCCACCGATCCGAGGGTGAGAGATCACCCGGAGTCCCAATGCGCGCTAGACGCGTTCCACTTCGGGGGGGTCGGCGACCCGATCGCCGGCCAGTAGACCGAGCCGGAGGCCGGCATCATCGTGGCCCCGGCCCTCGCCGGCGACGGCGCCACGCTCATCGCGGCCTGGCGGGGTGCGACCTTGTCCGCGATCATCTTCTCGATCAGCACGAGCCCGTTCTGACCTGATTTCGGCCCGGGCTCGGGCTTCGTGTAGCTCCCCGCGTGCGACCCGAGCCGGCGTCGCACGCGGGGCGCGGGGTGATGAGGTGGTTGCTTGGGCGCCCTACGGCCGGCCCTCGAGGACCAGGTTGAAGGGGGTCTCGGTGGCGCGGCGGAACGATGAGAATCCGGCGGCGTCCGCGACCTCGCGCAGCCTCCTCTCGCCCGCCTGAGCTCCCAGCCCCGCCCCCACCTCCTGTGAGAGAGACGCGGGTGTGCAGATCAGCGTCGACGCGGCGTAGAACACCCGACCAATGGGGTTCAGATTGTCCGCGACGTCGTCGTTCGCGAAGGGCTCGACCAGCAGCCAGTGGCCGTCCGGCTTGAGGGCTCGTCGCGTGTACTCGGCCGCGCCGACGGGATCACCCATGTCGTGCAGGCAGTCGAAGTGGCAGATCAGATCGAAGTCACCGCCCGGGAACTCCTTGGCCGACGCGACGTCGAAGGCCGTGCGATCGCCGACGCCGGCTCGGTCGGCGGCCTCCCTCGCGTGGCGAATTGAAGGTTCGTGATAGTCGTAGCCGAAGAACGTCGATTTCGGATAGGCCTTCGCCATGATGATCGTCGACGCGCCCCATCCGCAGCCGACGTCGGCGACCTTGGCCCCCGCGCGCAGTTTCGCGTCCGCACCCTCGAGCGAAGGAATCCAGGATTGCACCAGGTTGGCTTCGTACCCCGGGCGAAAGAAGCGCTCCGTCCCCTGGAAGAGGTCCTCGTGGTGCTCGTGCCACCCGATGCCGTCACCGGTGCGGAAGGCCTCGACCGCCTTGGGGAGGATGCGAGTGGCGGCCAACATGCCCTGGAAGCCTCCCAGGATGAATGCGGGACTGCCCTCATCGGTGAACACGGTGGTCTGCTCCTCATTGAGCACAAAGCGACCGTCGCCGGCGTAATCGACGTACCCGGCCGCGGCCATTCCGTTCAACCATTCGCGCACGTACCGCTCGGTGGTGCCGGTCTTCTGGGCCAGCTCCGCGGACGTTAACGGCGACGAGCCCGCCATGGCGGTGAACAGCCCCAGCTTGTCTCCGATATTGATCAACGCTCCGGTGAGAATCGCGCCGAAGTCTCCGACCGCCTGGAACACGTAGCCCATCAGCTTTTCTTCGTTCATTGTGGTGCCTCCCCCAGCGACTCGGGTACTCCCGAGCCCCTCCGGCCAGATCGTAACCTCGAAGAATCTGGTGCGCTCAGGTTCTTTCATGGCCAGCAGTCGCCGAGATGCACTGCTGAGACTGGTGGCCCGTGGAGGGCCAGCCCTCGAGCCCATTTGAGCCGTGCCCTGGAGACCTCTTCCGAGAGGGGCGTCGAAGTCCGGCGGACTCACCGCCAGCCACCGACGGTTGACGGATCAGCAATCCACCTCACCTCGGCTACAGTCGCCGCCAATGGATGAGCGCTCGGGTCCGCGCCAATCGCCCATCTCGGTGCAATGAAGATGTCCGCCGGTACCGTGGCCGAGGGGCACGGCGGCGCGCGATGACGTCAATGGAGTACCGCGCGTTCGGGAGCACCGGACTGCAGTCGTCCGCCATCGGCTTTGGCTCGTGGCCGATGGCCGGGCGCAGCTACGGCGGGATCGACGAGGGCGCCGCGACCGCCGCCGTCCGCCGGGCGCTGGAGGTGGGCGTCAACTGCTTCGACACGGCGCCGGCGTACGGCCTGGGCGAAGCGGAGATGATGCTGGGCCGCGCCCTGGGCGCCCATCGCGACGAGGTCATCCTGGTCAGCAAGTGCGGTATCACCGTCCCACCCGGGGGCACCGTCGCGATTCGCGACAACTCTCCGGTGGCCATCATTCGCGACGTCGAAGTGAGCCTGCGGCGGCTGGGAACAGATCACCTGGACGTGGTCCTGCTGCACTGGCCGGAAGCCGTCACGCCGGTCGAGGAGAGCATGCTGGCGTTGGACGCGCTCGTGAACGACGGCAAGACCCGCTTCGTCGGTGTCTCCAACTTCGGTCTCGATCAGCTGCGAGCGTGCGTGTCGGTTCGCCGGGTCGACGTCGTGCAGGTCGGCTACCACCTCTTCGACCGGCGCATGGAGCCCGACATCCTGCCCTACTGCGCGGCGAACGGCGTCGCGGTCATGGGCTACGGGTCTCTGGGCCACGGTCTGCTCACCGGCGCGTTCACCGCGCGGACGTCATTCGACGCCGACGACTGGCGATCGGTGGGTGTGGTCTTCGGCCAACCGCTGCTGCGCGCTGGCAACTTCCAACAGAACGTGGCGGTCGTGGACCGCATCGGACGTGAGATCGCCGCGCCGCGGGGCGTGCCGGTGGCCCAGATCGCGCTGGCCTGGGTGCTCGAGAACGGGGCGATCAGCACCGCCCTGGTGGGCGCGCGAACTCCGGGGGAAGTGGACGCCAACCGTGACGCCGTCGGCCTCCACTTGACCGGCGAGGAGCTCCGCCGGATCGACGAGATCATGCTCGGGGCGGCGGGCCGTGTTTCGGAGTTTCGCCCGCTCGACGACTCGATGGAGCAATGGGGACCCGAGATCGAATCGAGGACCGCGTAACGCCCGACGCCGGCCGGCGCCCGGTGCGGATCAGTGGCCGGGTCGACTCTCCGTGTCGAGCAACGCCGTTGTGTGGATGGGACCCTGGGAGTCCCGCAGAGAGTTGACCGGCGTGTTCGCGCGCAGGGCGATGATCTCCGCGCAGATGGCGATGGCCGTCTCCTCGGGAGTTCGCGCCCCGATGTCCAGGCCGATCGGCGCCATGATCCGCTGCATCCGCGCGGGATCGACGCCGCGCTCGAGGAGGCGCTCGATCCGCTCGGCGTGGGTCTTGCGAGAGCCCATGGCACCCAGGTACCCGACGCGGGTATCCAGGGCGGTCGCGATGGCCGGCACGTCGAACTTGTGATCGTGCGTCAGGACACAGATGGCGTCGTTGGGCCCCAGGCGGTCGGCCACGGTGGCGAGATACTCGTCGGGCCATTGGACGATGACCTCGTCGGCTTCGGGAAAGCGCTTCGTCGTCGCGAAGACGCGGCGCGAGTCGCAGACGGTCACCCGATAGCCCATCACCTTGGCTACCTTCACCAGAGATCGGGTGAAGTCAACCGCGCCGAAGATGATCATCCGTGGCGGCGGCGAGAACACGTCCATGAACACCGTGACATCATCGAGCCCCGTCTCGCCCCCCGAGCCGTAGTGGCGCGTGAAGCTCTGCCCAGCGGCCAGGACCGCGTCGGCGTCTCGCGTGACGATGCGGTCGAGCTCGCCGTTGCCCAAGGAGCCCTCCACGCCGATGGACGGGCTGAACAGGATCGCGGCACCCAAAGCCGGCGGGTCGGCCACGGCGCCTTCCGGAACGGCCGCGCTTTGGATGACGGTGGCGACGATGACCGGCCGTTCCTCTCGCAGGCACTCGGCCAGCGTGGCGAAGAGTGCCTTCACGGAGTGACGGATTCCAGGAAGATCTGGATTGTGCCACCGCAGGTCAACCCCACCGCGAAGGCCTCGTCGTCGGAGTAGCCGAAGGTGCACAACCGGGGCTCTCCGGACTCCATGACTTCCAGCGCCGCGCTGACGACCGCTCCCTCGACGCAGCCACCGGACACCGATCCCGTGACCTCGCTGGATTCGTTGATGGCCATCGCCGCTCCGGGGTCCCGCGGTCCCGAGCCCAGGACGTCGACGACGCGAGCGAGGACCACCTTCTGCCCGTCTCGCTGCCATCGGGAGATGTCGTCGAGGAGTTCCTTCATGGCAGGTGGCACCTTGTCGTAGGGTCGGGCGGGCCCGAGCAGTTCGAGCCGGAGCATCCTCGACTCACCATCGAATCTAACCAGTTCCCCTTCCGCTCGATCGCGTCTCGGGCCCCGGCCGCTCGCTCCGCGGCACCGGCGTACGAGAGCGTTTCCCCACGTGAAGAGGGCGCGCCCTCCGTAGAGGGCGCGCCTTCTGGATGGCACAGACTATGACGACGGCTGGCCGGGGTGCTTCGGGGGCGAGCCCAGTGCGATGAGGGCGTTGGCTCTCGCCGCGTCCGCCGTGTCAACCGCGGCGATCAGGGTCAGGCGCGCGATGCGACGCTGATCGGGCGTGGTGGCCGAGGCCAGTGCCGACGCGTACGCCGACTCGGCCGCGGTGACGGCCGCGCGGTGGGCGATGTCCGCGGCCTGCAGGCCCAGGACGTACGCCGTGCCGTTGTAGCTGGCGGGCGGCGCGGGCGGGTTGCCGGCCGCGGTGATGGCCGCGACACGGACATTGAGCGCGGCTGCGAGCGACACGTCGAAGGCGGTCAGCGCCGCTTGACGCTCGGCCTTGGTCTTCGCGGCCCTCCTCGCCGTGACGTACGTGGAATGCGCGGCCTTGACCGACGCCCGATACGTGGCGTTGATGGCCTCGAGGCCCTTGATGTACGTGACCCAGGCGGCCTTCCACGTCGTCCAGGCGTTCGTTTCCTTGGCGCTCAGGTTCGTCGTGGTCGTCGAGTCGCCGAAGGCGGCCGCCGGAACGCCGATTCCGAGGGCGGCCACGAGGCCGATCGCGGCGAGGGATCGAATGGTGGGAAACTTCATTGCTGCTCCTTGGTGGGGGACACTCTCACGGTACGGCGCGCACATGTGAAAACCATGTGGAGGCTCTGTTGAGTCCCTGAAACCTGAGCAACCTGGTCGCAGCGGCGAGCCGATGCGATCGCTGTAACGCGAGCCGCAATCCGAGGGACTGTCCGACGGGCCGATTCCGGCGGTCCGAGCAGTGCTGGCGGGCCATCGTCAATCCGCTGGGGAGACCCTTCCCGGCGCCGGGACCGAACCGAGCCGGGCAACCACAACGTGAAGGAGAAGACGTGCCGCAGCAATACCAGGCCAGTCCCGAGGCGATCGATCGGTTGACGCCGAGGCAGTACCAGGTCACCCAGGAACGCGGCACCGAGCCGGCGTTCTTCAACGAGTTCTGGGACCACAAGGAGGCCGGCATCTACGTCGACGTGGTGTCCGGCGAGCCCCTCTTCGCCTCCACCAAGAAGTTCGACAGCGGGTGCGGCTGGCCGAGCTTCACCGCGCCGCTCGAGCCGGAGAACGTCGAAGAGCACAAGGACCGGAGCTTCGGAATGACCCGGATCGAGGTCCGCTCCGTTCACGGCGACAGCCACCTGGGCCACGTCTTCAACGACGGACCGGTCGACGACGGCGGCTTGCGCTACTGCATCAACTCGGCCGCTCTACGCTTCATCTCGTACGAGGACCTCGAGGCCGAAGGGTACGGCGAGTACCGACGGCTCTTCGAGGAATCCTCCACCGAGGGGGGAGCGTGACCATGGGCGACGAGAGGGAGACGGCGATCCTCGCCGGCGGGTGCTTCTGGGGGATGCAGGATCTCATCCGGCGCCGCCCCGGCGTCGTGGCGACTCGCGTGGGCTACTCCGGGGGCGACGTGGCCAACGCGACGTACCGCCATCACGGGACCCACGCCGAGGCCATCGAGATCGTCTTCGATCCGGCCGTGACCTCCTACCGCGAGATCCTGGAGTTCTTCTTTCAGATCCACGACCCGACGACGATGAACCGCCAGGGCAACGACCGGGGCACGAGCTACCGCTCGGCCATCTTCTACGCGAGCGACGAGCAGCGCCGGGTCGCCGAGGACACCATCGCCGACGTCGAGACGTCGGGCCTCTGGCCCGGGCCGGTCGTCACCGAGGTCGCCGCGGCCGGGCCGTTCTGGGAGGCCGAGCGCGAGCACCAGGACTACCTAGAGCACTACCCCAACGGGTACACCTGCCACTTCGCGCGACCCGGCTGGGTGCTGCCGCGTCGTCGCGACGTTGCCGCGACGGAGTCGACGTCGCGCGCCCCGCGCTCGCCGGTCCCGCCTCTCGGCGACGAGCCGCACCGGCGTCGTCGTCGCCTCGGCGCTAGAGGTCGAGGGTGAGGCTCACGGGACAGTGGTCGCTGCCCGTGACGTCGGCGTGGATCTCGGCGGCGACCACGCGCGGCACCAGGGAGTCCGAGACCACGAAGTAGTCGATGCGCCACCGACGTTGCGCTCGCGCGCGTTGGAGAAGTTGGACCACCAGGTGTAGTGCCCGGGACCGGGGGTGAACAGCCGGAAGGCGTCGACGAAGCCCGCGTCGAGGAGTCGGCCGAAGCCCTCGCGCTCCTGCGCGGTGAAGCCGGCCTGGCCACTGTTGGACTTGGCGTTGGCCACGTCGTCCTCGGTGTGCGCGACGTTGAGGTCACCGCAGGCGGCGACGGGCTTCTTCTTGCGCAGTGAGGTGAGGTACGCCCGGAACGCCGGGTCCCATCGCTCGTGGCGCAGCGCGAGCCGGGTGAGGTCGCCCTTGGCGTTGGGCGTGTAGGCGTTCACCAGGTAGAGATCTTCGTACTCGGCCGTCACGACGCGGCCCTCGTCGTCGGGGTTGCCGAAGACATCGTCGGCCAGCCCGTGCTTCTTCACCAGGGCCTTGGGCAATCCGCGGGTCACGCCGAGCGGATGGGGTCGCGTCAGGATCGCCGTGCCCGAGTAGCCCTTCTTGATCGCCGGATGCCAGATCTGCTGGTAGCCGTCGAGGGTGCAGCCGGCCTGGGCCTCGTCCGCCTTCGTCTCCTGGAGGCAGATGACGTCGGGGGCCAGCGCCGCCACGAAGGGATCGAAGAGGCCCTTGCGCTGGACGGCGCGGATGCCGTTGACGTTCCAGGACACCAGACGCACGCGCCAGGGTAGCAACCGTCGTGCGGCGACCCGTGGTTCAACCACCGTGCTGGGGTGTCGCCAGTGGTTCAGCCGCCTCCGGTACCGACGAAGGGCGCCACGGTGGTGCACCCCACGCACGGCGGTGCGGTCTTGAAGTACGCCGGAATCGACGGCGAATCGGTGGGCGGGTTGGTCGCGAGCAGGATCGGCGGTCGCGGTCGCTGGGTGAAGTTGAAGTCGTTGGCCAGATTGCCCAGGAAAGGCTGGTTCTCGCGGACGTCGGGCCGCGGGTCCGGCCGGTGGTCGGTCGCGGGGTCCAGCCGGGCGCCGTTGAGGAAGTCGTCCTCGATGAACTTGAGGTAGGCGTCGCTGCTCAACGTCTGGTGGTCGACGTAGCCGCGCTTGGCGTAGGGCGAGATGACGATGGAGGGGACCCGCAGGCCGTAGCCGTTGGCGTCGATCGCCGGCGGGTTCACGTGGTCGTAGAAGCCACCCCAGTCGTCCCACGTGAGGAAGATGGCCGTCGACGACCAGTCGGGGCTCTCCATGGCGGCGTTGACGATCGCCGTGACGTACGCCTGGCCCTGGTGGACGCTGGCCGGCGGGTGCTCGCTGTCCTGCTGGGACGGGGTGATCCAGCTCACCGCCGGCAGGGTGCCGGTCCGCGCCGCGGCGAAGTACAGGTTGAGCGACTGGATGTTGCCCAGCTGGTGGTCCGCTAGCACGTCGCCGAAGAGGGGCAGGGGGTTCCAGATTCCGGGGGTCGAGTACCTCTGGGGCACCGGGGCGCACACCACGGCGCTGGCCAGCCCGCAGTCGGGCTGGGTCCCGGTCTGGATGTAGTAGGCCCAGCTGACGTGCCGCGCGTAGAGCAGCCAGGTGATGTCGGTCCAGGCCAGGTCGTAAGTCGCGACGCCCTTCTCGAGCTCGGTGTAGACCGCCTGCTCCATCTGGGCGACCCCGTAGGGACCGACGATGTTGTTCACGCAGCTCGACGCGTTGGTGGTGGCGCACAGCGCCGACCACGCCGAGACCATGAAGAGGTGCTGGGGCAGCGACCAGCTCGACACCGGCTCGTACATGTGGTCGTCCAGCGCGAAGTTGCTGGCGTAGGCCCAGTAGTTGGGGATCTCCGCCGCGGTGTGGTAGCCCATGACGTCGGGCAGGGTGCTCGCCTTCACCGAGCACGCCGGGTCCTGGGGGCTGGTGCAACCGGCCGCCTGGTCGCGCTGGGCGATGAAGCCGCTCATTGTGCCGCCGGCGATGTCCGCGACCGCGTTGGCGTGGCCGTGGGGCCCGCCGCCGTTGACGTCGGCCAGGTCGTGGTACGGGCTGGTGCAGCCCTGGGTGGCCGGATTGGGCACGCACGGGGTGGGCACGCCGCCGCTCATGGGGATGCCGTCGGCGCCGGGGTACGTGCCGAAGTAGCTGTCGAAGGAGCGGTTCTCCTGCATGATCACGATGACGTGCTTGATCTTGTGGATGCCGGGCGGAACGATGTACGTGCCGGTGAGACCTCCGGAGACGCGCTCGACGCTGGTCGTGGGCTTGGCGGTCGCGCTGGTGGTGAGCCCGACGCTCCCGAGGAGGAGGAGCGACGCAGTGACCAGCACCGCCGCGAGCCGTCGGCCTCTGATCATGGGGCTCCCTTCGCGCGCCGAATACTGCTTACTCGCGCAATCTGTACAGGGTCTGTGAGGATCCTGAGAAGCTCGTGGCACGAACCTCAGTCGGGATGTGGTTCTCCCGGGCCCGCCGTGGCCCGGATCGGCTCACCACAGTTGGGACAGTTCGGCGGCGACCGTGCCCGCGGCGTCGAGCGTCACCGGGGACGTCGCGGCGACGTCCGGTTCCGTGTCGGTCGGTTCCGTCGTCTCGGTCATGGTGGCGCGCACCGACGGGCTGAGAAAGCGCGAGGGTTGGGCCCAGGAGTGGTCATCGCGAATCGGACGGTGGTGGTAGCGCAGGGGTACGTAGACCGCGAGGTGGCGGCGCGCGCGGGTGACGGCGACGTAGAACAGGCGGCGCTCCTCCTCCAGTCCCTCGTCGGAGCCGAGGGCCATGTCGGCGGGGAAGTTGCCGTCGGCGGCGTGGATGACGTGCACGGCGTCGAACTCCAGTCCCTTCGCCGAATGGACCGTCGACAGGACCAGCCAGTCCTCGTCGATCACCGGGGGACCAGCGAGGTCGCCGGTGGACGCCGGCGCCTCCAGCGCCTGGTCGGCGGCGACGTCGCTGAGCCGCGTCGCCCCGGCGCAGGCCTGCACAAGGGCTCCCAAGTCCTCCAGTCGCGGCGCGGCGTCCTCGTAGGCGCCGGAGATCAGCGGCGACACCGCGACGCGGAGGCGCTCGGCGTGAGTGATCCGCGGCTCGTGTCCGGTCGTGCCCAGCGCACTCACGAGGTCTCGGGAGTGGTCCCGGGCCTCCTCCGGGAGCGCGGCCAGCACGCCGGACCATCGCTCGCTCACGTCGGCGTGGGTCAGCGGGAGGTGGCCGTCCGCATCGCGCAGCGCGTCGATGGCCCGGCGCGCCCGGACGGGACCGACCCCCGGGTGGAGCTGGAGGAGGCGGAACCACGCCACCTCGTCGCGCGGATTGTCGGCCAGGCGAAAAGCCGCCAGGAGATCCTTGACGTGGGCGGCTTCGAGGTAGCGCAGCCCGCCGTACTTGACGAACGGGATGCGCCGGCGCGCGAGCTCGATCTCCAGGTCGGCGCTGTGGTGCGCCGCGCGAAAGAGGACCGCCTGGTGGCGCAGGGCCACGCCCTCCTCGTAGAGTTCCAGCACCCGGTCCGCAACGATCTCGGACTGGTGGCGCTCGTCGACGCAGTGGCGCAGGGCGGGCGGGCCGGCGCACGAGGCCGGTCCCGCGGGGCGCAGCACCGACGAGAAGCCCTCGGGGGCGTCGACCGCCAGGGCGTTGGCCACGTCGAGGATGGCCTCCGACGACCGGTAGTTGAGGCCCAGGGTGATGGTGGCGATCCCGTCGAAGTAGCGCTCCGCGTCGAGCAGGAAGCGCGCCGACGCCCCGCGGAAGCCGTAGATGGCCTGCGCGTCGTCTCCGACGATCGTGACGCGCCGGTCGTGGCGCCGCAGCCCGCGCAGCACGTCCAGCTGGAGCCGGTTGACGTCCTGGAACTCGTCGACCAGCACGTGGTCGAAGGCGCCGCCCAGTTTCGTCCCGAGGGCCTCGTCGCCGACCGCGGCGCGCCAGTAGAGGAGCAGGTCGTCGAAGTCCAGCAGTCCCAGCGATCGCTTTCGCGCGACGTACGCCGAGAAGATGGAGGCGATCTCGTCGGCGCGGTCAGCGCACCAGGGAGCGTGCTCGACGAGGACCGCGCCCAGCGCAACACCGGTGTTGACCGTGCGCGAGTAGAGGGCGGCGAGCGTCGCCTTGCGCGGGAGGCGTCGATCGGTGCTCACGACGCCCAGTTCGCCGCGCACGAGATCCAACAGGTCGGCGCTATCGCCGTGATCGAGGACGCCGAACCCCTCGGGCAGGCCGAGGGACGCGTGATGGCGACGCAACGTCCGGTGGGCCACGGAATGGAAGGTCCCTCCGGCGACCCGTCGCGCGCTCTCCAGACCCCGGAGCGCGCGGACGCGGCCCACGATCTCGCGGGCCGCGCGCCGCGTGAACGTCAGGAGGAGGATGCGTTCAGGCAGGACACCGCGCTCCAGCAACACGCCGACGCGCGCGGTGACCGTCGTCGTCTTGCCCGTTCCCGGTCCGGCGATGACGCGCAGGGGGCCATCGCCGAAGTTCGCGGCTTCGCGCTGCTGGGCGTTGAGCTCGGTGGGGGAGGCCAGCACCCCGCCCAAGGTAGGGACCGGGTGTCGCACGGGCGAGCAAGACACCGGCGCCGCCGTCGCGCGATCGGATCTGGCCGAGTTCCCGGTGCGCCCTTGCTCAGGTGGACGCTGCAGCGACTCGATCTGGGAGAGGACGACAGAGAACTGGATCTCCGGTGCCTCCGCTAGGGTCCTGCTGGCTGTCACGGCCATCGCGCCGGCGTGGTGAAGGAGTCCACCGAAGGCCTCCGATTGTCGTACACGCTCGCTTCGATCGCGAAGTGCACCAGTTAAAGGAGTCCCCGATGACCACGGACGCGCCAACCACGGGCCGCCAGATCCGCTCACTCGTCTCGCCTGAGGGGACGCTGGAGGTCTCGTTGCGCGAGGAGCCCACTCCCGAGCCCAGCGACTCCCAAGTGGTCATCCGCGTGGAGGCGTCGCCGATCAATCCGTCCGACCTCGGTCTCCTCTTCGCCGGAGCGGACGTTTCCGCGGCCACCGTCACGGGCCCCGCGGATAATCCGGTCGTTACCGTGGCCCTCGACCCGAACGTGATGAGGGGCCTGGCGGGACGGCTCGGACAGTCGATGCCGGTCGGCAACGAGGGGGCGGGCACCGTCGTCGCGGCGGGCTCCTCCGACGCGGCGCGGTCGCTCCTGGGCCGGACGGTCTCCGTGGCGGGTGGCGCCATGTACGCGCAGTACCGGTGTGTGGACGCGTCCCTCTGCCTCGTTCTGCCGGAGGGGACGCCGGCGCGCCGCGGTGCCTCCGCTTTCGTGAACCCGCTGACCGCCCTCGGGATGGTCGAGACCATGCGCCGCGAGGGTCGCGGGGCGCTGGTCCACACGGCCGCCGCCTCCAACCTGGGTCAGATGCTGGTGCGCCTGTGCCAAGAGGAGCGGGTGCCACTCGTCAACATCGTCCGTCGGCCCGACCAGGTCGAGACGCTGACGGCGCTGGGCGCGACCCACGTGTGCGACTCGAGTACTCCCACCTTCATGCGTGACCTCATCGACGCCGTCGAGGCCACCTCGGCCACCCTGGCGTTCGACGCCACCGGTGGGGGCACGCTGGCCAGCCAGATCCTCACCGCGATGGAGGTGGCCGCGACGAAGAGTGCCGCGCAGTTCAGCCGGTACGGCTCGACCACGCACAAGCAGGTGTACATCTACGGCGGGCTCGATCGGGGTCCGACGATCCTCAACCGCAGCTACGGCATGGCGTGGAGCGTCGGAGGCTGGCTGCTCACGCCCTTCCTGATGACCCTGGAGCCGGCGGCCTTCGCTGCGCTGCGCGAGCGCGTGGCGAAGGGACTCGCGACCACCTTCGCCAGCGCCTACACCAAGGAGGTCTCGCTGGCGGAGGCGCTCCACGCGGACGTCTTCACGGCGTACTCGCGACAGGCCACCGGTGAGAAGTACCTCATCGCTCCGCACAAGGCGTAGGGCACGCGGACGGAGCGCTACCCCACCCCTCAATGAACGGTCGGGTTGGCCAGCCGGCGGAACTTTCGCCAACGGATCTCCAGGGCCTCGCGAGCCGGCAGGACCGAGTCCGGCGCCAGACCGTCGAGCGCGATTCCCATCTCTCGAAGCGTGGGACCATCGGGGCGCGCCACGAGTCGCAAGGTGTCGGGTTCGATCGTCCAGAGGTTGGCCTCGAAGGCTCGATGAAGGCCCGCGTCCAGGAGGATCCCGTTGACGGCGACGTCCTTGCCGCCATCCTGAGCCTCCACGACGCGGGCCGCCTCGAGCATCTCCTCCACCGACACTCCGGTGACGGGGCACCGGTCGTGGTAGCGGCTGCGGACGAGGAAGCGGAATCTCAGGTTGCGGTCGTTCGCCGGCGCCGTCGTCACCCTCCGAGACCGGGGCCCCACGCCAGTCCACTCCTCGCCGGTCTCGTGGCCGAGGTCCTGGAACTCGATCGGCGGGTCGTCGGAGAAGGCGACGTAGCAGCTGCCCAAGTCTTTGTTGATGTACTGGACCCAGCCCCAGTGGACCCGGCGCCTCGATCGGGGCAGGTCCTCGATGACGAAGAGGGGGACGCGCTGGCGGAAGGCGTTCTCGATGGCCAGGACGTCGGCTCGGTCGTGCCCCTTCTGCCGGGTGCGGGGGTACGGGTAGATGATGCCGTGGGGATCGAGGTCGTGGGCGTGGACCTGTCCCGTGTGGTGGAGGCTGAGGGCGATGCCGCCCTCGACGGCGTCGCCGGTCCGCACGGCGTCGCGGTAGACGCTGCGCTCGCCCGCCTTGAGCTTGAGGTCGTGCAGAGTCGCCGCCGGGACGACGAGGTCCGCGCTCAACGCGCGCAGCTGGGCGCGAAGGTCCCGCCTCCGGGCCACTTCGTCGTCGAGGGCAATCAGCGCCACGCGATTCTGTCTAGTACCGGGGGGAGCGGGGGTCTCGCATCACGATGGTTCGATATCCCGTGGCGGTCGGGTCATCGCGCCCGCTCCGCGTCGGCTGCGGTTGCCGGAGCGATTTGTACTCTGGCGGAGTGACGGGACCATCGAGGTCGACCGCGGCCATCCTCCTCTGCGGGGGAGCGAGTCGACGCATGGGGTGGGACAAGACGCGTCTGACGGTCGACGGCGCGACGGTCCCGGCTCGAACGGCCGCCCTGCTGACGCGGGTGGTCGCCGTCGCGGTGGAGGTCGGCCCTGGGCGCTCCGGACTTCCCGCGACGCGGGAGGACCGGCCCGGTGACGGACCCCTCGCTGGCGTCGTGGCCGGTTGGGAGGTCTTGTGCGCCAGCCCGGTCACCGGCGCGCTGGTGATCGCGGGTGACCTCCCCTTTCTCTCGGAGCAATTGCTGAGGTTCCTGGTCGACTGGGAGTCGCCGAACTCCGTGGTGCCGGTCGTCGAAGGGCGGGACCAACCGCTCTGCGCCCGCTGGGCACGCCGGGATCTCGACGAGGCACGCCGCCTTTGGGCCGAGGGTGAACGCTCACTGCGGCATCTGGCGAAGCGGTCCGATGTGGACTACGTCGACGAATCGGGGTGGAGCGGAATCGCTACGTCGAAGGAGTTCGCCGACGTGGATACGCTCGAGGACGTTCGTCGTTGGGGACTCCACGTCGCGGAGGACGACCCCGACTCGCCGTGACCGCGGACGCCAACTGGGGCGTCGCCGCGGTGCGTCTCAGTCCTCGTCGGGCGGGCCACCCGCTCTCGGCACTCGTTGGGCCATCTCCTGGGCGACCGCTAGCGACACCTCGGCGCGACCGGCCAGCCAGCAGGCGATCGGCGCGGCGATCCGCTCCGAGTCGTGCGACGCGGTGGCCGCCAGCGCTAGTACGGCCTCGGTCTCGGCGCCGGTCGGCGGCTCGAGTCCGAGCTGCTCGGCGAAGGCGGCGAGCCACAGGGCGGCGCTACTCACGCGACGAATGCTACCCGGCGGTAGACGGCGCGGCGAGGGCCCGCGTCGCCCACCGCCCGCGTCGCGAGCCCACATGAACGGCACTGCACGCGGTCCCGCGTCCGCGAGGGTGCGTCCCGCAAACGCGGGCGTACTGTGGAGGAAGACTCCGAGTTGAGGGCGGTTGGTCCGGCGGCGACGGTCCGGTCAGACCCGGCGGTGCTTCCAGTGGACGACGGCGAAGGGGGGAGGTGGACGTGGGGCGAGTGACGACGACGCGGTTGGTGACCCGCGTGACGGTGGGCGAGACGCCTCGTCGCGAGCCCGACACCCTGGCCGGCGAGGAGCCCCTCGAGCTGCGGGTCGGGGGCGAGTCGCTGGCCGTCACCATGCGCACCCCGGGGGCGGACTTCGACCTGGCCGCAGGCTTCCTGGTGAGCGAGGGGGTGATCACCCGCCGAGAGGACCTGGTCGCCATCCGCTACTGCGCGGGCAAGGACGAGGACGGCGTGAACAGCTTCAACGTCCTCGACGCCACGCTGGCGGCGGGCGTGGCGGCACCCGACCAGAGCGTGGCCCGGGCCTTCTTCACGACCAGTTCCTGCGGGCTGTGCGGCAAGGCGTCGATCGACGCCGTCAAGACCCGATCGGCCTTCACGGTGGCCGGCGATCCGCTGCGGGTCACGCCGGAGATGGTGGTCTCGCTGCCGGGGCGCTTGCGCACGGCCCAGAAGGTGTTCGAGTCGACCGGCGGACTGCACGCGGCGGCCCTCTTCGACGCGACGACCGGTGAGCTCCTCGTGCTGCGCGAAGACGTGGGGCGCCACAACGCGGTCGACAAGGTCGTCGGCTGGGCCCTCCAGGAGGGACGAGTCCCGTTGCGCGGAACGATCCTGCAGGTTTCGGGCCGCGCCTCCTTCGAGCTGGTTCAAAAGGCCCTCATGGCCGGGATCCCGATGCTCTGCGCGGTGTCGGCGCCCTCGTCGCTCGCCGTCGACCTGGCCGAGGAGTCGGGGATGACGTTGGTGGGCTTCCTACGCGACCCGACCTTCGTTGTGTACGCCGGCGTCGATCGGCTGGTCGCGGCGGACCAGATGGCCCGGAGCGCCTGGTGACCGGCGAGACCGGCCGAGAGGCGTGGTCGGAGGCCGCCGCTCGGGCCACCATCGAGGCGCACGCGTCCCAGCGCGGTCCGCTGCTGCCGGTGTTGCGGGCGCTGCAGGAGACCTTCGGCTACGTCGACGACCGGGCGATCGCGCTGGTGGGCCACGCGCTCAACCTCTCGCGCGCCGACGTGTACGGGGTCCTCACCTTCTACTCCGACCTGCGCACGGCTCCCCAGGGCCGGGTGCGCCTCCAGGTCTGCCGGGGCGAGGCCTGCCAGTCGGTGGGTGCCAACGCCCTGGTCGCGCACGCCAAGACCTCGCTCGGCGTGGAGTTCGGCGAGACCACACCCGACGGCGCGGTCACCCTCGACGAGGTCTTCTGCCTCGGCAACTGCGCCCTGGGGCCCACCGTGGCGGTCGACGGCCGGCCCCTGGGCCGGGTGGAGGCCAGCGACTTCGACCGGCTGGTGAACCACGCGGCGTCGACGGGGGAGTTGTGACCACCGTCTTCGTGCCCCGGGACTCCTCGGCCCGCTCGGTCGGCGCCAACCGCGTGGCGGCGGCGATCGAGCACGAGGCGGCGGCGCGCGGCGCGACGGTCGAGATCGTGCGCAACGGGTCGCGGGGCCTGATGTGGCTGGAGCCCTTGGTGGAGGTGGCCACCGACCACGGCCGCGTGGCGTACGGCCCGGTCACCCCCACCGACGTCGCGGGCCTCTTCGGCGCCGGCTTCCTCGACGGCGGCACCCACCCGCTCGGGCACGGCGACACCGAGGCGATCCCCTGGCTGGCGCAGCAGAACCGGCTGACCTTCGCGCGCGTCGGCGTCGTCGACCCGCTGCTGCTGTCCGACTACATCGCCCACGGCGGCCTGGTCGCCCTCACCCGGGCCCTCACCATGACGCCCGAGCAGATCTGCGACGAGGTCACCGCGTCGGGGCTGCGCGGGCGCGGGGGAGCGGGCTTTCCGACCGGGCGCAAGTGGCGCACGGTCCTGGACGCGCCCGGCGCCGAGAAGTTCGTCACCTGCAACGCCGACGAGGGCGACAGCGGGACCTTCGCCGACCGCATGCTGATGGAGGGCGATCCCTTCATGCTGATCGAGGCGATGGTGATCTCGGGTTACGCGGTCGGGGCCCACGAGGGCTACATCTACGTGCGCTCGGAGTACCCGGACGCCGTGGCGACGCTGCAGGCGGCCATCGCCGGCGCGCACTCCTCGGGGCTCCTCGGCTCCAGCGTCCAGGGGAGCGGCTTCGCCTTCGACCTGGAAATTCGAGTCGGTGCGGGATCGTACGTCTGCGGCGAGGAGACCGCGATGCTGGAGTCCCTGGAGGGCAAGCGCGGCGTGGTGCGCGCCAAGCCGCCGCTGCCGGCCATCGAGGGACTGTTCGGCCAGCCCACCGTCGTCAACAACGTGCTGTCGCTGGCCAGCGTGCTGCCGATCCTGGCCCGCGGCGCCGACTACTACCAGGGCCTCGGGGTGGGCCGGTCGCGCGGCACCCAGGTCTTCCAGCTGGCCGGCAACGTCGCGCGCGGCGGAATCGTCGAACTCGCCTTCGGGATCACCCTGGGCGAGCTGCTCGAGCAGTTCGCTGGCGGAACGCGCTCCGGCCGTCCCATCCGCGCGGTCCAGGTGGGCGGCCCGCTGGGGGCCTACGTGGCGCCCGCCCAGTTCCACCTGCCCCTCGACTACGAGGCCTTCGTCGAGGCCGGGGCCATGTTGGGCCACGGCGGGATCGTCGTCTTCGACGACACAGTCGACATGGCGGCCCAGGCCCGCTTCGCCATGGAGTTCTGCGCGGCGGAGTCCTGCGGCAAGTGCACGCCCTGTCGGGTCGGGTCGGTGCGCGGCGTCGAGGTCATCGACCAGATCGTGGCCGGACACGACCGCGAAGCCAACCTGGTGCTATTGGAGGACCTGCTGGAGACCATGACCGACGGGTCGCTGTGCGCCATGGGGGGCCTCACCCCGATGCCGGTGCGCAGTGTGCTGCGCCACTTCCCCCAAGACTTAGGATTGACCAGAGGGAGTCCGACATGACGCTCCTGCGTGAGATCGACTACGGCACCCCGGCCCAGCCGGGCGAGGCGTCGGTGGAGGTGACCATCGACGGCGTGCGCGTCGCCGTGCCCGAGGGGACCTCGGTGATGCGCGCCGCCGCCCTGGCCGGCGCCGCCATCCCCAAGCTCTGCGCCACCGACTCGCTGGAGCCCTTCGGCTCGTGCCGGCTCTGCCTGGTCGAGGTCGACGGGCGGCCCGGCACGCCGGCGTCCTGCACGACGCCGTGCACGCCCGAGATGTCCGTCGTCACACAGTCGCCGCGTCTGGAGAGGCTGCGCCGCGGCGTGACCGAGCTGTACCTGTCGGACCACCCCCGCGACTGCCTGACCGGGCACAGCTCGATCGACTGCGAGCTGCACGAGGTGGCCGAGTCCCTGGGCCTGAGCGACGTGCGCTACGGCGCCGACGGCGAGAACCACCTGGCCTGCGCCAAGGACGAGTCCAACCCCTACTTCACCTTCGACGGGGCCGAGTGCATCGCCTGCTCGCGCTGCGTGCGCGCCTGCGCCGAGACCCAGGGCACCTTCGCGCTGACCATCTCGGGGCGGGGCTTCGCCTCCAAGGTCTCGGCCTCGGCCGGCGAGACCTTTATGGGCTCGGAGTGCGTGTCGTGCGGCGCGTGCGTGCAGGCCTGCCCCACCGGGTCGCTGGTGGAGAAGACCGTGATCGCGGCCGGCGAGCCGGACCGCTCGGTGCTGACCACCTGCGGGTACTGCGGGGTGGGGTGCTCCTTCCACGCCGAGGTGCGCGGGGACCAGGTGGTGCGCATGTCGCCCGCCAAGGTCGGCGGGGCCAACGAGGGCCACTCCTGCGTCAAGGGCCGCTTCGCCTGGGCCTACGCCTCCCACCGCGACCGCGTGCTGACCCCGCTGGTGCGCGAGTCAATCACCGACGCGTGGCGGGAGGCCTCGTGGGACGAGGCGATCGCCCTCACCGCGCGGCGCCTGCGCGAGGTGCAGGAGAGGTACGGGCCGGACTCCATCGGGGGCATCAGCTCGTCGCGCTGCACCAACGAGGAGGTCTTCGTCGTCCAGAAGATGGTCCGCGCCGCCTTCGGCAACAACAACGTCGACACCTGCGCGCGGGTCTGCCACTCGCCGACCGGCTTCGGGCTCAAGACCACCTTCGGCACGTCGGCCGGCACCCAGGACTTCCGCTCGGTCGAGCACGCCGACGTGATCCTGCTCATCGGGGCCAACCCCACCGACGCCCACCCGGTCTTCGCCTCGCGGATGAAGCGGCGCCTGCGCGCCGGGGCCCAGCTGATCGTGGTGGACCCGCGGCGCATCAACCTGGTGCGCACGCCCCACGTCGAGGCCTCCCACCACCTCCAGCTGTCGCCCGGCACCAACGTCGCCGTGGTCAACGCCCTGGCCCACGTGGTGGTGACCGAGGGGCTGGTCGACGCCGCGTTCGTGGCCGAGCGCTGCGAGGGCTTCGAGGAGTGGTCGGCCTTCATCGCCCGCGGGGAGTTCAGCCCGGAGTCGACCGAGGCAGTCACCGGCGTCCCGGCGGCCGAGCTGCGCGCCGCCGCCCGCCTCTACGCCACCGCGCCCCAGGCCGCCATCTACTACGGCCTGGGCGTCACCGAGCACTCCCAGGGCTCGACCATGGTCATGGGCATGGCCAACCTGGCCATGGCCACCGGCAACCTGGGCCGCGACGGGGTGGGCGTCAACCCCCTGCGCGGCCAGAACAACGTCCAGGGCTCCTGTGACATGGGATCGTTCCCGCACGAGTTCCCCGGCTACCGCCACGTGAGCGGCGACGACGTGCGCCACGCCTTCGAGGCCGAGTGGGGCCGCCCGCTCAGCGCCGAGCCCGGGCTGCGCATCCCCAACATGTTCGACGGGGCGTTGGAGGGGACCTTCCGGGCGCTCTTCGTCCAGGGCGAGGACGTGGCCCAGTCGGACCCCAACACGCTGCACGTGAAGGGCGCGCTGGCCGCGCTGGACTTCTGCGTGGTCCAGGACCTCTTCCTCAACGAGACGGCGGCCTTCGCCCACGTCTTCCTGCCCGGGACCTCCTTCCTGGAGAAGGACGGGACCTTCACCAACGCCGAGCGGCGCATCAACCGGGTCCGCCCGGCGGTGCCCGCGGCCACCGGCAAGCAGGAGTGGGAGGTGGTCTGCGAGATCGCCACCGCGCTGGGCTACCCCATGCACTACGACGCGGCCAGCGAGATCATGGACGAGGTCGCGCGCACCACCCCGACCTTCGCCGGGGTCTCCTTCCAATTGCTCGACGAGGTCGGCTCCGTCCAGTGGCCCTGCAACGCCGCGGCGCCCCGGGGCACGCCCATCATGCACGTGGGCACCTTCGTGCGCGGCAAGGGGCGCTTCGTCGAGACCCCCTTCGTGCCCACGCCCGAGCGCACCAGCCGGCGCTACCCGCTGCTGCTCACCACCGGGCGGATCCTCAGCCAGTACAACGTCGGCACCCAGACGCGGCGCACCGAGAACCTGCGCTGGCACTCCGAGGACGTGCTGGAGATCAACGGGGCCGACGCCGAGGACCGCGGCATCGAAGACGGCCAGTGGGCCACGCTCACCAGCACGGTCGGCGAGGTGGCCCTGCGCGCGGAGTTCAGCGACCGGGTCCCGCCGGGGGTCGTCTACACCACCTTCCACCACCCCCTCGGGGGCACCAACGTGGTCACCACCGAGCAGTCGGACTGGGCGACCAACTGCCCGGAGTACAAGGTCACCGCGGTGCAGGTGCGCGCCCGCGTCAGCGCGCCCACGGTGGAGGAGGCCGAGCAGATGATCTCGGCCAGCGGGCCCGCCCGGGTGGACCACGCCGCCCAGCCGCACCCGGCGTCGGGCGCGACGCGCAGCGACCTCGTGCGCATGTCGAACCAGATCGCGGACAACTTCGCTTACCTGGGACCGGAGCGGGCCGGCGCCGAGGTGGCCAACCACCTGCGGCTCTTCTGGGCGCCGTCCATGCGCGAGGAGCTGATGGACGACCGCGACCTCGACGCCCTCGATCCCGTGGTCCGCGACGCGATCACCCAGCTGCGGGCGACCGTCTCGGCGTGATCAGCCAGCGAGTTGGCGCGTCGCCCGGGCGGCGCACGCCGCAGCGACGTCGACCAGGTCGCGCGCCCGGGCGTGGCGATCGTCGTCGGGCCGATCGGCCAGGTTGATCGCCACCAGGCCGGCCACCGAGCGCGCGGCCGCGGCGGCCACCAGGGCGGCGGTGACCGCGTCACCCAGGAGACTCGCGTTGCCCCGCTCGGCCAGCTGGGCGGCCACCTCGGCCACCTCGGCCCCGAGGGCCGCGATCGCCAGCGGCACGTCGGCCGCGACCGACAGCGCCGACGCCAGCTCGGCGCCGTCGCGCCGCGCGGCGACCACGTCGCCGTAGACCAAGGCGTCGGCGTCGCACAGCAGCGACGCCCGGTCGCGCAGGCCTCCGGCGCGCGTCACCAGGTCGGTCACGTGCGTCATCTGGGCGGCGGAGAGCCGCGCGGCCTTGACGCAGAGGCTGGCCGCCAGGGCCACGGCCAGGGCAGCCACCGACCCGGCGGCGGGCGCCGGTTCGGGCATCGAGACGCGGCTGAGGAACTCGTCGAGCGACAGCGACAGGAAGTCGCCCGGACTAACTGAGTCCAACGATCTCGCCGTTCTCGTCGATGTCGATGCCCTCGGCGGCCGGATTGGTCCCCAGGCCCGGCATCGTGCGCATGTCCCCGCTGATGAGGTAGACGAACCCGGCGCCCACCGAGGCGCGGGCCTCGCGCACCGGCATGCGCCAGCCGGTCGGCGCCCCGCGCTTGGTCGGGTCCGACGAGAGCGACAGGTGGGTCTTGGCGATGATGACCGGCAGCTCGCCGAAGCCGTTCTTCTCGTAGGTGTCCAACTGGCGGCGCGCCGCGGGCAGGAAGTCCACCCCGGCGGCGCCGTAGACCTCGGTGGCCACGATCTCGATCTTCTCGCGCAGGGTCGCCGCGTCGGGGTAGAGGAAGTGGAAGTGGCTGGGCTCGTCGGCGGCTTCGATGACCGCCTCGGCCAGCTCCGTCGCCCCCTTGCCCCCCTCGGCGAAGTTGGTGCAGACCGCCGCGCGCACGCCCATCTCGCGGGCGATCTCGCGAATCGCCTCGTGCTCGGAGGCGAAGTCGCCGGGGAAGGAGTTGATGGCCACCACCGGGCTGACGCCGTGGAGCTGGATGTTCTCGATCTGCTTGCGCAGGTTGGCCCCGCCGACGTGGACCTCGTCGGGGTTCTCGGTCAGCATCGCCGGGGGCAGGGGACGCCCGGCCACGACCTTGTGCTGTCCGGAGTGGACCTTGAGCGCGCGCACCGTGGTCACCAGCACCGCGGCGTCCGGCGTGAGGCCCGAGGCGCGGCACTTGACGTTGAAGAACCGCTCGGCGCCCATGTCGGCGCCGAAGCCCGCCTCGGTGATCAGGTAGTCGCCGGCGTGGATGCCGATCAGGTCGGCCACGATCGAGGAGTTCCCGTGGGCGATGTTGCCGAAGGGCCCGGCGTGCACCAGCACCGGGGTGTTCTCGATCGTCTGGAGCAGGTTCGGCTTGATGGCCTCGCGCATGATGACGGTCATCGCCCCGGCGGCCCGCAGCTGCTCGGCGGTCACCGGCGCGCCGGCGTCGGTGTAGCCCACGACGATGCGGCCCAGGCGCGCGCGCATGTCGGCGAGCGAGGTGGAGAGCGCCAGGATGGCCATCACCTCGGAGGCGGCGGTGATGTCGAAGCCGGTCTGGCGCGGGACGCCGTCCTCCTTGGTGCCCAGCCCGATGATCACGTTGCGCAGCGCGCGGTCGTTGACGTCCAGCACGCGGCGCCAGGTGATGTTGTGCTGGTCCAGGCCCAGCGGGTTGCCCTTGTGGAGGTGGTTGTCCAGCATCGCCGAGAGCATGTTGTGGGCGGCGGTCACCGCGTGCATGTCGCCGGTCAGGTGCAGGTTGAAGGACTCCATGGGCACGGCCTGGGAGTAGCCGCCGCCGGCCGCGCCGCCCTTGATGCCGAAGGTCGGGCCCATCGAGGGCTGGCGGATGGCGATCGTGGCCCGCTTGCCGACGTGGTGCATGGCCTGGCCGAGGCCCACGGTGGTGGTGGTCTTGCCCTCGCCCAGGGGCGTCGGGGTGACCGCCGAGACCACGACGTACTTGGCGGTGGGCCGGTCGGCCAGCGCCTCGATGGCCCGGAGCTTGATCTTGGCCACGTGCTCGCCGTAGGGCTCGAGGAGGCTCGGGTCCAGGCCCATGGACGCGGCGATCTCGCTGATCGGGCGCAGCTGGGCCGCGCGGGCGATCTCGAGGTCGGAGGGCATCGACATAGGGGGTCTCCTTCGCGGCGGCGCAGGTCGGCTAGCGGGGGGAACCCAGTGGTCTATACCGACACGGCACCGGATCCAGGCTATCCCCGGCCTCCTCGGACGCCGCTTCGTGCCACATCGTGGAAGGGCCATGATGGGCCGGTGTCCGACGATCCCTTCGACCTGGAGCGCTTCGTGACGGCCCAGGAGCGCGGCGGGGGCTACGCGCGCGCCCTCACCGAGCTGCGCGACGGGGCCAAGCGCGGCCACTGGATCTGGTGGGTCTTCCCGCAGCTGGCCGGACTGGGTCGCAGCGAGACGTCGCGCTACTACGGGATCGCGTCGCTGGAGGAGGCCCGGGCCTACCTGGCGCACCCGGTCCTGGGACCGCGCCTGCGCGAGGTCACGGCGGTTGTGTCGAGCCACGCCCCCGCCACCGCGCGCGCCATCTTCGGGGGCGACGACGTCAAGTTCCGGTTCTCGATGACCCTCTTCGTGCGGGCCGCGCCGGACGAGGAGCCGTTTCGTAACGCGATTGACATGTTCTTCGACGGCGCGGCCGATCCGTTGACCGACGACCTCCTCGCGGCGAAGTAGCGGCGCCAGCGCATCGGCGATGGTGAGCGCCACCCCTAGAATTCTCCTATGGCCCTGCGCGTGACGTCGAGACGGCACGGATGGACGGTGGGCGTCGGACTGCTGCTCCTCCTCGCCACGACCGGTTCGGTCGCCGTCTCGGCCGACACCACGACGACCACGACCGCCACGACGACCACGCTGACGCCGACGACGACCACCACGACGCCCACCACCACGACGACGGTGCACAAGCGTCGTCCCAAGCCCCACGTCGGCCCGGAGCTGGTGATCGGCGATCACGGGCCGGCCGTGCTCTGGTACCAGCAGCGCCTGGCCCAGCTCGGCTACTGGATCGGCGGCGCCGACGGCGTGTTCGCCGACAGCACCGAGCAGGCGACCTTCGCGCTGCAGAAGGCCGCCAACCTGCCGCGCGACGGAGTCGTCGGACGTTCGACCTACCTGGCGCTGGCGCGCGGGGCCCGGCCCACGCCGCGCAGCACGCACGGCATCATCATCGAGGTCAACCTCAGCCGCGACCTGCTGATGATCGTCAAGAACGGGAACCTCAAGGCCATCTTCAACACCTCGACCGGGGGCGGGTACACCTACACCTCGGGCGGTGTCACGTCGGTCGCCATTACCCCGGTGGGTCACTTCCAGATCCTGCGCGAGGTCGACGGCCTGGTGACCGACTCGCTCGGCCAGCTCTGGCGCCCGAAGTACTTCGACAGCGGCTTCGCGATCCACGGTGACAGCTACGTGCCGCAGGTCCCCGTCTCGCACGGGTGCGTTCGGGTCAGCAACGAGGCCATCAACTGGATCTGGTCGACCAACGAGGCGCCGATCGGCACGCACGTCTGGGTCTACGGCTGACCATCTGCGGTCACTGACCGACACGGTCGCGATCACGAGTCCCCGCGGACCCGTCGATAGAGTCGCCGGCGTGGGGGAGTTCGCGGCGCGACGGGGCGTGGACGGCGGGCCGGCGACGACACCCGGCGTCCCCCGGGTCCGATTCGACGACCTCCGCGCGGGGACGTCCACCCTCCTGAACGGCTTCGGCGAGGAGCTGCGCGCCCGCGAGGTCAGCGAGGTGCGCGCGGTTGTGCGCGCGGCCGAGCGAGCGGCCCGCCAGGGTTGGTGGGTCGCCGGCTTCCTGTCCTACGAGTCGGCCCCCGCCTTCGACCCGGGTCTGGAGGTGCGCGGCGAGACGAGCTTCGACTCGGAGTTGCCGCTCGCGTGGTTCGGGCTCTACGCCACGGGCGACAACATCCCCCTCGATCTGCCGCGCGAGGGACGACGAGTGAGCGCCGCCACCTGGGAGGTGGCGATCGCGCACGAGGAGTACTCGCTGCGCGTCAAGTCCATCCTGGGCGAGATCGGACTGGGCAACGCCTACCAGGTCAACTTCACCAGTCCGGTCGTCGGTCGGTACGCCGGCGACCCGCGCGCCCTCTATCGCCGGCTGCTGTTGGCCCAGCGTCCGGCGTACGGCGCGCTGATCGAGCTGGACGCGGCGGCGATCGTCAGCGCGTCCCCGGAGCTCTTCGTCGACTGGGACGGGCGCACGCTGCGCAGCCGGCCGATGAAGGGCACGACGGCCCGGGGCCGCTGGGCCGAGGAGGACGCCGGCCGCGCGGCCGCGCTGGTCCGCTCGCCCAAGGAGCGCGCCGAGAACGTCATGATCGTCGACCTCATCCGCAACGACATGGGCAAGGTGGCCCGAGTGGGCAGCGTTCACGTCCCCGCCCTGTGCGAGCTCGAGCGTTACCCCCACGTGTGGCAGATGGTCTCGGAGGTCGCCAGCCAGACCACTCCCGACGTCAGCCTGCTCGACGTGTTCGACGCGATGTTCCCGTGCGGATCGGTGACCGGCGCGCCCAAGCGCAGCGCGATGTCGATCATCCGCCGGGTGGAACTGGCCGAGCGCGGGGTCTACTGCGGCGCCGTCGGTCTCCTGCGCCCGACGGGCGATGGTCTCCACGCCCGGTTCAACGTGGCGATCCGCACCGCCGAGGTCAACCGCCGCACCGGCGCGGCCCGCTTCGGCAGCGGCGGCGCGGTCGTGGCCGATTCGCAGCCGGAGAGCGAGTACCGCGAGCTGGCGTTGAAGGCCCGGATGCTGAACGCGCCACCGGGGGAGCGGTTCCGTCTGCTCGAGACCTTCCGCCACGTGCCGGGGGTCGAGACTCGAAATCTCGACCGACACCTGAGCCGCCTGCGGGCCTCGGCGGGGTTCTTCGACTTCGCGGTCCCGCCGGACCTGGCGTCGCGGGTGACCGAGCGGCTCACGCGGGTCGACGTCGACGCTCGGATCCGTCTGCTCCTGTCGCGCGCAGGCCGCGTGGAGATTCAGGTGGCGCCGGCGCCCGAGTCGCCGTCGGGACCGGTGGTCTTGGCCGTCGACGACGAGCCCGTGTCGAGTCACTCGACGTGGCTGTTCCACAAGACCACGCGCCGCTCACCCTACGACCGGCGCCGCCGACGCCACGGCGAGGCCGACGACGTCATCATGGTCAATGAGCGGGGTGAGTGCACGGAGGTGACGACCGCCACCCTGGTCGCCCGGGTGGGGGCGACCTGGTTGACCCCGCCGCTGACGTCGGGCTGTCTGCCCGGCGTCGAGCGGGCCCGGCTGCTGGACGAGGGCGAGCTCGTCGAATCGGTGTTGACTCTCGACGATCTTCGGGCGGCCGACGAGCTCGCGGTCGTCAACTCGCTGCGCGGGTGGCGGGCGGCCAAGCTGGTCGGGGACGCGTCGTGACGACACCGTGCGTGATGGGTCGAGCGACGGCGGGGCGGTCGGTTAGAGTGCCCGCAGGCCCGCGACCAGCCGCTGAAAGCGGCTGGTATCAGGGAGTTGACGGGCCCGGCGACGAGGGCGGCGGATGAAGCGAGACCGGTACGACTTCGTGATCGTCGGGGGCGGCTCCGCGGGCAGCGCCCTGGCCAACCGGCTCTCGGCGGAGCGCTCGACCCAGGTGCTGGTCCTCGAGGCCGGGCGCCTGGACTACCGCTGGGACGTCTTCATCCATATGCCGGCCGCGCTGACCTTTCCCATCGGCAGCCGCTTCTACGACTGGAAGTACGAGTCCGAGCCGGAGCCCTGCATGGGCGGGCGCAAGATCTACCACGCCCGCGGCAAGGTGTTGGGGGGGTCCTCGAGCATCAACGGGATGATCTTCCAGCGCGGCAACCCGCTGGACTACGAGCGCTGGGCCGCCGAGGCGGGGATGGGCGAGTGGGACTACGCCCACTGCCTGCCGTACTTCAAGCGCATGGAGACCTGTCTGGCCGGGGGCGACGAGTACCGCGGCACCGACGGGCCGCTCGTCTTAGAGCGCGGGCCGGCCACCAACCCGCTGTTCGGCGCCTTCTTCGCCGCGGTGCAGGAGGCCGGCTACCAGCTGACCCCCGACGTCAACGGCTACCGCCAGGAGGGCTTCGGCCCCTTCGACCGCAACATCCACCGGGGCCGGCGCCTGAGCGCGGCCCGCGCGTACCTGCACCCGGTCATGAACCGACCCAACCTCGAGGTGCGGTGCCGCGCCTTCGTGACCCGGGTCCTCTTCGACGGGACGCGCGCCGTGGGCGTCGAGGTGATCGAGGGCGGGCAGCGCCGGACGGTCGCGGCCGGCGAGGTCATCCTCTGCGGGGGCGCCATCAACTCGCCCCAGCTGCTCCAGCTCTCCGGCGTCGGGAACGCCGACGAGCTGCGCGCCCTGGGCGTCGAGGTCGTGGCCGACCGGCCCGGCGTGGGCGAGAACCTCCAGGACCACCTGGAGGTCTACGTCCAGCACCTGTGCACCCAGCCGGTGTCGGTGGCGCCGGCGCTCAAGTGGCGCGCCCGGCCGTGGGTCGGGGCGAACTGGCTCTTCTTCCGCCGGGGTCCGGGGGCGACCAACCACTTCGAGGGCGGCGGCTTCGCGCGCTCCAACGAGGAGGTCGCGTACCCGAACCTGATGTTCCACTTCCTGCCCATTGCGATTCGCTACGACGGGTCGGCGCCGGCCGGCGGCCACGGCTACCAGGTCCACATCGGTCCGATGTACTCCAATTCGCGTGGCTCGGTGAAGATCACCTCGCTCGACCCGGCCGTGCACCCCGCGCTGCGGTTCAACTACATCTCGACCGCGGAGGACCGCCGCGAGTGGGTCGAGGCGGTCCGGGTGGCGCGCGACATCCTGCGCCAGCCCGCGTTCGATCCCTACAACGGCGGGGAGATCTCCCCGGGACCCTCGGTCGCGACCGACGAGCAGATCCTGGCGTGGGTGGCCCGCGACGGCGAGACCGCGCTGCACCCCTCCTGCACCGCCAAGATGGGGACCGACGAGACGTCGGTCGTCGATCCGGCGACCATGTGCGTGCACGGGCTCGAGGGGCTGCGCGTGGTGGACGCGTCGGTCTTCCCATTCGTCACCAATGCCAACATCTACGCCCCGGTGATGATGGTGGCCGAGAGGTCGGCCGACCTCATCTTGGGCAACACGCCCCTGGCGCCGATCACGGTCGACTTCTACCGCCACCGGCGCGCGTCCACCACGGCGGCCGCCGAGGTGACGGATTCCCCCAGGCTCGACGAGCGCCCGGGGAGCTCCGGCTAGGGCCGAGCGCGGATCGCGGCCACCAGGGCGGGCACGATCGTCGTGAGGTCGCCGATCACCGCGTAGTCCGCCCGCGTGATGATCGGGGCGTCGGCGTCGGTGTTGATCGCCAGCACCACCTTGGCGCTCTGGCAGCCGGCCAGGTGCTGGGTGGCCCCGCTGATGCCGCTGGCGATGTAGAGGTCGGGGGCGATCCGCGTCCCCGTCTGGCCCACCTGCTCGGAGTGCGAGCGCCAGCCCAGGCTGGTGACCGCTCGGGACACGCCGACGGCCCCGCCGAGGAGTTCGGCGAGCTCCACGATCGCCGCGAAGCCCTCCGCGCTGCCCACGCCGCGTCCGCCACCCACCACGACCCGGGCGTCGGCCAGGGAGACGCCGCCGGGCCGCTTCATCCACTCGGTGACGTGGACGACGAGGTCGGCGTCGTCGATCGTCGGGTGGAACTCGTGGCTCGTGAGACCAGCTGGCGCGGCCGCCGGCTCTGAGGCGACCCCGTCGAAGGCCACCGTCAGGAGCGCCGTGGATGTCTCGAGGACGGAGTCCTCGATGAGACTCCCGGCCCAACGCTGCCGACTGAGTTTCACGGCGCCGTTCGAGCGCGAGGCGGTGAAGCAGTTGGCCACCATGGGCAGGCCCGTCAGGGCGCCCACGTGAGCCATGACCTCGTTGCCCCGATCGGTTCCTCCGGCCACCACCGCGTGCGCCTCGGTGATCCCGGTGAGCTCGACGAGCGCCCGGGCCCAGGCGACCGGCGCGTACGCGTCGAGCTGCGACGTCGTGACCCAGAAGGCCCGCGCCACGCCGAAGGCGGCGAGCGCCTCCTCGATCGCCGCCGACACCCGCCCGACGAGGACCGCGGCCAGGGGCGAGTCCGACGTTGACGCGAGGGATCGGGCGAAGCTGAGCGCGCGGCGCGAGGCCTCGAGGGGTCCGTCCTCGCCGTGCTCCACCAGGCACAGCACGGGCGCCGCGGTCGGCGAGGCGTCGCTCACGCGAGCACCCCGAGACGCTCGAGCAGCTCCACCACCGCGGGCACGGCGTCCACGCCGGCGCCGAGGATCTCGGCCCGGGTGCGCTCCTGGACCGGGGTGCGCAGCCGCTCGAGGTGCACCGACCCCGGTCGCCACTCCAGGCCGGCCTCCTCGACCGGCACCTTCTTCGCCCGGATGCGGCCCGGCAGGGAGGGGTAGCGGGGAAGGTTGATGCCCTCCTTCACCGAAACGACCGCGGGCAGGGCGAGCTCGAAGGTCTCGTCGCCCCCGGCGTGTTCTCGCCGCGCCCGCACTGACACGTCGGCGACGTCCAGTGACTTGATCGCGCCGACGACCGGGCGGCCGAGACCGTGGGCGACCCGCACGCCCACCTGGTAGTCGCCGGTGTCGGGCGCCTCGTTGCCGAGGAGGATGAGGTCGAAGGTGCCGTGGGCGGCCTCCACCTGGCGCACCTCCTCGATGATCGCCCGGGCGGTCGCGATCGGATCCCATTCGCGGCCGTCGGTCACCAGGTGAACCAGCCGCGTCGCGCCGATGGCCGCGGCGTCGCGCAGCTGCTCGACGGACTCGGGGGGACCGAGGGTCAGGACCGTCACGACGCCGCCGCGGGCCTCGACGATCCGCACCGCCTCCTCGACGGCGCACTCCTCGTGGGGGCTGATGGTGAAGCCCAGCTGGCGGGTGTCGATCTCGCGGGCGTCGGGGCTGAGGTTGATCCGCGAACCGACCATCGGAACGCGCTTGACGCAGACCAGGACGTTCACGCGGGGTTAGCTTCGGACTCTCTCGTTGTCGGGGTCGAAGAGCGGCGTCGCGCCGACCACCGCCACGGTCACCGGGTAGTTCTCGCCCATGTACTCGACGAAGAGCTTCGAACCGGCGACCGCGCGATCGGCCGGCAGGTAGGCGAGGAGGATGTGCCGGCCCACCGAGGGACCCGACCCCGCGCTGGTGACGTAGGAGGGCCGACCCTGGGCGTCGGTCAACCGCTCGCCGTGGGCGTCGACGATCGGCTCGCCGCCGAGCATGTAGCGCAGCTCGCCGCTGGCCGAGCGGTGGTCGTCCACCGTGAGGGTGCACAGGTGGGCCACCGGCGCCGCGTCGCGCTGGGCCAGGTAGGCGCGGCGGCCGATGAACTCCTCCGGCTTCACCGTCGGGCGGGCCATGCCGGCCTCCACCACGTTGTAGTCGCTGGTGAGCTCGTTGCCCAGGGCCCGGTAGCCCTTCTCCAACCGTCCGGTGGTCGCGTAGACGCCGACGCCCACGGGGAGCAGCCCGTGGGCCTGGCCGGCCTCGTAGAGCGCGTCCCAGACCCCAGCGCCCTCCTCCATCGGCACGTAGAGCTCCCAGCCCAGCTCCCCGATGTAGGAGATCCGCGAGGCCAGGACCCGCACGCCGGCCACCTCGATGGTCCGGCAGCGCCCGAAGGGAAAGCCGGCGTGGCTGACGTCGTCGCGGGTGACCGCTCCCAGGACGTCGCGGGCCCGCGGCCCCCACAGGCCGAAGGTCGTCCAGGCCGACGTGAGGTCGGTCAGCTGGGCCGAGCCGTCGGCCCCCAGGTGATCGCCGATCCGCTTCTTCTCGGTCATGCCGGTGTGGGCGCCGGTGATGACCCGGAAGTGGTGGTGACCCAGGCGCATGATGGTGAGGTCGGACTTGAAGCCGCCGCGTTCGTCGAGGAACGGCGTGTAGGTGACGCGACCCACCGCGACGTCCATCTGGGCGACGGCCAGCTTCTGCAGGGCGCCGAGCGCGCCGGGTCCGGTGACGTCGAGCACCACGAAGGCCGACAGGTCGACCAGCCCGCAGCCGTCTCGCAGGGCCAGGTGCTCGGCGTTGATGATCGGCGACCACCAGCGCGACTCCCACTCGGCGGTGCGCTCCATGAGCCGCCCGGCGTAGCGCTCGAGCAGGGGCTCGTTGCTCTGGTACCAGAAGGGCCGCTCCCAGCCGGCGGTCTCGTAGAAGTAGGCCCCGAGTTCGCGTTCGCGCGCGTACACCGGCGACAGGCGGGCGGGCCGCGCGGACTCCCACTGCTCGGCCGGGTGGACGATCCCGTACATCTTGTTGAAGCTCTCGGCGGCGCGGGCCGTGACGTGGGCGCGGGTGCGCTGGTGGTCGTGGAAGCGCGCGACGTCGGCCTCGTGGAGGTCGATCTCGGGGCAGTCGCCGTTCATCCACTCGGCGACCGCGCGGGCGATGCCCGGGCCCTCCTTGATCCACGACGCGGCGACCGACCAGAGGCCCTTGACCTCGGGCGTCTCGCCGAGCGCGGGGTGGCCTTCGGGGGTGATGGAGATGAGCCCGTTGATGGCGTAGCGCACCCCGACGCGCTCGTCGCCCAAGAGCTCGGGCATCAGCTCCAGCGCGTCGGCCAGCTGGGGGTCGAAGTCGTCCTGGGTGAAGGGCATCTCGGTCGGTGACAGCGCCGACTCCTCGATCGAGGGGATCTCCTCGGGGTTCACGATGATCGGGCGGTGCGCGTAGGAGCCGACCTCGATGTCGCCGCCGTGCTGGCGCTCGTACATGTTGGTGTCCATGTCGCGGACGATCGGGTAGGTGATCTCGCCGACGGTGTCGGCGAAGAGGGGGACCGGGCCGACGCTGATCATCTGGTGGACGACCGGCGTCAGGGGGATGCTCGCGCCGGCCAGGGCGGCGATCTGGGGACTCCACACGCCGCAGCAGATCGCCACCACCCCGGTCTCGATCACCCCGGCGCTCGTGCGCACCCGCTCCACCCGTCCCTGCGGTGAGACGTCGATGCCTAGAACCTCGGTGTTGGCCCGGACCTCCAGCGCGCCCAGCTCCGCGGCGGCCTCGCGCATCAGCGTGCCGGCGCGCAGCGAGTCGACCACGCCCACGGTGGGGAAGTACAGGCCCTCCAGGATCGCCGCCGGGTCCAGGTAGGGGACCAGCTTGGCCACCCCCTCGGGGCGGAGCAGCTCGCACGGCACGCCCCAGGCCCGGGCCGCCGACATCCGGCGGCGCAGCTCCTGGCGCCGCGCCTCGGTGCGCGCGACCTCGATGCCTCCGCTCTCGATGAAGACGCCCAGCTCCTTGTACTGGCGCGTGGAGTCGGTGGTGAGCTCGGTCATCATCTTGGAGTAGTCGACCGGGAAGATGAAGTTCGAGGCGTGGCCGGTCGACCCGCCGGGGTTGGGCATCGGGCCCTTGTCGACGAGGATCAGGTCGCGCCAGCCCAGCGTCGCGAGGTGGTAGGCGAGGGAGTTGCCGACGATGCCCGCGCCGACGATGACCGCGCGGGCCGAGGAGGTGGAGTCGTTCATGGCGCCCATCTTTCCGTTTCGGTCCTAGCCGTGCCAATCGAAGGTGGTCGCCACCGCCGCGACCATCGTCCCGGATCGGGTCGGAACGTCGCGCAGCCGTCGGGCCATCAGTCGCCGAGCTCGGCCCGGCGCCGCGTCACGTACTCCGCCAGCTCGGCGCGGATCGCGTCGTCGAGCGTCGGCGCCTCGTAGGCGTCGAGGGTCTTCTGGCAGATGGCGCCGGCCCGCGCCGCCGCGTCGTGGGCGCCCTCGCGCGACCACCGCTCGAAGTTCTGGGAGTTGGACACCAGCGGTCGGTAGAAGCAGTCGCGGAATCGCGTCATCGTGTGCTCGGCGCCCAGGAAGTGCCCGCCGTGGCCGACCTCCAGGTGGGCGTCGAAGGCCAGGGCGGCCTCGTCGATCTCGAGCGGCGTGAACTGCACGCGCAGCATCCGCAGCAGTTCGACGTCGATGACGAACTTCTCGTAGCAGCTGACCAGCCCGCTCTCCAGCCAGCCGGCCGCGTGCATGACCATGTTGGTGCCGGTCAGGAAGGTCGGCAGCATGGTCATCAGGGCCTCGTAGCCGGCCTGGGCGTCGGGCATCTGGCTCGAGGTGAGACCGCCGCCCGTGCGGAAGGGCAACCCGAAGTGGCGGGCCAGCTGGCCGGTGCACAGCAGCCCGATGGCCGACTCCGGCGTGCCGAAGCACGGCGAGCCGGACTGCATGTCGATGTTGGACAGGAACGACCCGAAGACGACCGGGCAGCCCGGCCGGATCAGCTGGGCCAGCGCGATGCCGGTCAGGGCCTCGGCCATCTGCTGGGCCAGGGCGGCGGCGATGGTGACCGGGCTCATCGCGCCCATGAGCAGGAACGGCGTGAGGATGACCGGCTGGTTGGCCAGGTTGTACTCCCACTGGGCGTCGAGCATCCGGTCATCCCAGCGCAGCGGCGAGTTGCAGTTGATGAGCGAGATGGTGGCCGGCGTGGCCTCGATGGCCTCGCGCCCGCCGAGCAGGATCTCGGTCATGCGAATCGTGTCGCGGGCGTTGACGCCCGAGACCACGTTGCCCATGTAGATCTTGTCGGTCAGGGTCTGCAGCGCGAAGATCATGTCCAGGTGGCGCGAGTCCAGCGGGGCGTCGTTGGGCTCGCAGATCACCCCGCCGGCGGTGTCCAGCTCCGGGAAGCTCTGGGCCAGCATGGTGAACCTGCGGAAGTCCTCCAGGGTGGCCTCGCGGCGCAGCGCGCCCTCGCGCACGAAGGGCGGGCCGTAGACGCCGCCGAAGACCATGTGGTCGCCGCCGATGTGCACGGTGTTCGCCGGGTTGCGCGCCTGGATGTCGAACTCGCGCGGGGCCAGGGCCACCTGGGCCATGATGAACTCGGGGTCGAACGTGACGGTCTGGTCGTCGACGGCCTGGCCGGCCTGGCGGAACAGCTCGACCGCCTCGGGCTTGACGAACTGCACGCCGATCTCGCTGACGATGCGCCGCCAGCCCCGGTCGAGGACCTCGACGGCCTCGGGGGAGAGCAGCTCGTACCGGGACATCCTGTTGACGAACATCGCCACCTCCGCGCGCCGACCGGCCGCCTCGCGGGCGGCCCCGATTCACTATGTAGAACTCCGTACTGTACTATGGAACTGGTGACCGTGAGAGATCTGACCAAGCCGTCCGGCGCGCAGGCCGTGGACCGCGCCGCCCACCTGCTGACCCGGGTGGTCGACGCCGCGCACTCGGTGACCTTCTCCGAGCTCGCCGAGTCGACCGGCCTGGCCAAGAGCACGACGTCGCGCCTGCTCACCGCCCTCGAGCGCAACGGCCTGCTGCGACGTGAGGCCGGGGGCGCCTTCGTGCCCGGCGACGCCTTCGTGCGCTACGCCCTGCGCGGCAACTCCGAGACCGACCTGGTGGCGGCGGCCACGCCCTTCCTGGAGCGCCTCGGCGAGTTCAGCCACGAGACCGTCAACCTGGGCGTCATCCGCCACGACCTGGTCGAGCAGATCGCCCAGGTCGACAGCCGCTACGTGCTGGGCGGCACCAACTGGCTGGGGCGCGCCGAGCCGGTCCACTGCACCGCGCTGGGCAAGGTGCTGCTGGCCTACGGGGCGGCCGAGCTGCCCGCCGGGCGGCTCAAGCGCCTGACCGAGCGCACCATCACCAGCCGGTCCCGTCTCGAAGAGGAGCTCGTGCTCGTGCGCCGGCGCGGCTACGCCGTGGCCGACGAGGAGCTCGAGGCCGGACTGGTGGCGGTCGCGGCGCCGGTGCGGCGCCTCGACGGCACGGTCATCGCCGCCCTCTCGGTCTCGGGTCCCTCGACCCGCCTGGGCGCGGCGTGGGTCAGGGAGCTCGGAGCCCAGTGCATCGCCGAAGCCGACGTCCTCTCGCGGGCGCTCGGCCACCAACCCCGGAGAGAAGGTGGGTCGTGACCCGTGACGAACTGCTCAAGGAGATGTACGACTTCACTCTGGTCGGCAACGCCCCGGCCGTGCTGGAGCTCACCAACGCCGGCCTGGCCATGGGCCTGGACCCCGAGACGCTCCTCTTCGACGCCCTGATCCCCTCGCTGGAGGAGGTCGGGGCCCGCTTCGAGCGCGGCGACTTCTTCGTGCCCGAGATGCTGATCGCCGGTCGCGCCATGGCCGGGGCCCTGGACGTGCTGCGCCCCCTGATGGTCGCCACCGGCGTCGAAGCGGTCGGCACCTTCGTAATGGGCACGGTCAAGGGCGACGTGCACGACATCGGCAAGAACCTGGTCAACATCATGCTGGAGGGCGCGGGCTTCCACGTCATCGACCTCGGCGTGCAGGTGGCCCCGGAGCGCTTCATCGAGGCCATCGTCGAGCACAAGCCCGACATCGTGGGGTTCTCGGCCTTCCTCACCACGACCATGCCGATGTTCAAGGCCAACATCAACGCGCTGGAGAAGGCCGGCCTGCGCGACCAGGTGATCGTCATGGTCGGCGGCGCCCCGGTGACCCAGGAGTACGCCGACGCCGTGGGCGCCGACGGCTACGCCTCGGACGCCTCGGCGGCGGTGCGCCGCGCCAAGGACCTCCTCCAGGCCCGGCGCGCGATGGCCTCGGTGTAGGTCTCGTGCACACGGTCCTGCGCTCGGCGACCCGCGAGGTCGTGATCGGCGACGACCAGCCCTTCTGCGTCATCGGCGAGCGCATCAACCCCACCGGGCGCAAGATCTTCCAGGAGCAGCTGCGCGCCGGCGACCTGTCGCGCATCGCCATCGACGTGGCCCAGCAAGTGGCCGGGGGCGCGACGGTGCTCGACGTCAACATGGGCGTGCCCCTGGCCGACGAGGTGGACCTGATGATCCAGGCGGTCACCATGATCCAGGGCCTGACCGACCTGCCGCTGTGCCTGGACTCGTCGGTCATCGAGGCACTGGACGCGGGCCTCTCCACCTACCTGGGCAAGGCGCTGGTCAACTCGGTGACCGCCGAGGACGACCGGCTCGAGGCCATCCTGCCCCTGGTGAAGCGCCACGGGGCGGCCATCATCGCGCTGCCCAACGACGAATTCGAGATCCCCGTGGACCCGGCGCGGCGCTTGGAGCTCGTGGCCAAGATCGTCGAGGTGGCGACCGGCACCTACGGAATCGCCCTCGAGGACATCTTGATCGACCCGCTGGCCATGCCCATCGGCGCCGACACGACCCTGGTCGCCAAGACCCTGGAGACCATCGCGCGCATCCACGCGCAGTACGGCCTCAACATGACGCTGGGGGCGTCCAACGTCTCCTTCGGCATGCCGGACCGCGCAACCCTGGGCGCCGTCTTCCTGCCGATGGCCATGCGCTGCGGACTGACCAGCGCCATCATGGACGCTCGCACGCCACAGCTGGTTCGCGCGGTCAAGGCGGCGGACCTGATGCTGGACCACGACCCCTGGGGCGCCGCGTGGATCAGCGCGCACCGCAGCCAGCAGGCCGCCGCCGAGTCGTGACCGGACCCCGGGCGCCCGACACGGCGCCCGCCACCGACGTGGCTTCCGACGCCGGCTCCCTCGACGGTCGCGGGCGCTTCGACCTGCGATTCGAACCGGCCGAGCGAAAGGTCCGCGTGCCGCCCCACGTGATGCTCTTCGACGCGGCCAGCTGGAACGGCATCGCCATCGACTCCACCTGCGGGGGGCACGGGACCTGCCGCAAGTGCAAGGTGAGGATCCTCGAGGGCACCACGCCGATCACCACGCTGGACACCCGGGCCTTCACCACCGACGAGCTGCGCGCCGGCTGGCGCCTGGCCTGTCGCGTCGAGGTGGTCGGCGACCTGCGCGTGGACGTGCCGGCGCTGGTCACCCGGCCCAAGGCCGCGACGGTCGGCGTGGGGCGCAAGGTCATCCTGCGCCCGGCGGTCCAGAAGCGCTACGTCGAGCTCAGCGAACCGACGCTGTCCGACCAGGCCTCCGACCTCGAACGGGTGCTGGCCCGCCTCGACGACCTGGAGCTGCGCGCCGAGCTGGCGGTGCTGCGCACCCTGGGACGGGTGCTGCGCGAGAGCAGCTACAAGGTGACCGCGGTCGTGGTCGACGACGTCCTGATCGACGTGGAGCCGGGCGACACGACCGGGCGGCTCTTCGGCGTGGCCTTCGACCTGGGGACGACGACCGTCGTGGCGACGCTGCTCGACCTGGCGACCGGGACGCCCGTGGCGGTGGCGTCGATGCTCAACAAGCAGCAGCCCTTCGGCGCGGACGTGATCACGCGGATCAGCGCCATCATGATGAAGCCCGACGCGCTGGCCGAGATGACTCGCCTGGCCCACGAGGCGCTGGACGAGCTGGTGGGCGAGGTGTGCGCCGCCGGCGCGGTCGACCGTTCCGAGGTCTACGAGGTCGCCCTGGCTGGCAACGCGACGATGACCCACATCGTGCTGGGCATCGACCCCGAGCCGCTCGGCGTGGCCCCCTTCATCATGTCGACCCAGCTGTTCCCCGAGGTGCTGGCGGGCGAGGTCGGGGTCTCCGTGCACCCCCGGGCCCGGGTGGTCGTCTTCCCGTCCCTGGGCGCCTACGTCGGCGGCGATATCGTGGCCGGCCTACTGGCGTCGGGGATGGACCGCGACCCGCGGATGCGGCTGTTCCTCGACATCGGGACCAACTGCGAGCTGGTGCTCGGCAACACCGATCGATTGCTAGCCACCGCCGCACCCGCCGGTCCGGCCTTCGAGGGCGCGGCGATCCGCTGCGGGATGCGGGCGGCCCCCGGCGCCATCGAGGTCGTCAAGCTGACGCGCGACGGCCTGGAGCTGGGCGTGATCGGGGACGTGGAGCCCCTCGGGCTGTGCGGCTCGGGGCTGGTGGACGTGGTGGCCGAGCTGGTGGAGCTGGGCCTCATCGACGTCTCCGGCCGGTTCGTCGCCAACGAGGAGGCGGCCACCCGGGCTCCGGGGATCGCCGAGCGGCTGACCAACCTGGGCGCCGAGCGGGTCTTCGTCGTGCACTGGCGCGGTGCGGTGGGCCAGGTGGACCAGTCCATCTACCTCTCCCAGCGCGACGTGCGCGAGCTCCAGTTCGCCAAGGCGGCGATCGCCACCGGGTGGACGATCCTGCTGGAGGAGGCCGGGGTCAGCGTCGACGACCTGCAGCAGGTCCTGCTCGCCGGGTCTTTTGGCAGTTACCTGTCGCCGGCCAGCGCGGTCAGACTGGGGCTGGTGCCCAAGATGTCGACCCTGCGGATCCTGAGCGCCGGGAACGTCGCCGGTGAGGGCGCGAAGATGGCGCTGCTCAGCATGCGCGAGCGCGCGGGCGCCATGGCGTTGCTGGAGGAGGTGGAGTATGTCGAGTTGTCGGACCGCGGTGACTTTAACGACCGATTCGTTGACCAGCTGGCCTTCCCCGGCTGAGTCGCGCTCGCCGGCGGTCATCGCCTGCGGCGCCCTGGCCACGGCGATCCGCCACCTGGCGACGCGCCGCGCGTGGGAGGTCGACGTCTACTCGCTGCCGTCGCTGCTGCACAACCGGCCCCAGCTCATCGCCCCGAGGGTCGAGGAGCTGGCCGCGCGGCTGCGCGACCGCGGGCGCCGGGTGGTCGTGGCCTACGCCGACTGCGGCACCTACGGGGCGCTCGACCTGGTGTGCGAGCGGATGGGCCTGCACCGGCTGCGCGGGGCGCACTGCTACGACCTCTTTGCCGGAGCGGACTGCGTGGCCGAGCTCTTCGCCGACGAGCCGGGCACCTACCTGCTGACCGACTTCCTGGTGCGCACGTTCCGAACGTCGGTGCTCAAGGAGCTCGGGCTCGACGCGCATCCCGAGCTGTGGGACGACTACTTCCATCACTACCGCCGGCTGGTCTGGTTGGCCCAGGACCGCTCCGCGGACCTCGAGGCCCAGGCTCGGGCCATCGCCGAGCGGTTCGCTCTCCCACTCGAGGTCCTCGACGTCGGGCTGATGAGCCTCGAGCGCGAACTCGAGGAGCTCCTCGGGCCGTCCATCCGGGGCCACAAGCGATCGGTGTCCGACGCCGAGGTGGCTCGTGCTCGGTAGGGGGGTGGCCGCGGCAAGGGGACTGCTGGAGCACCCGCGCTACGAGGTCCTGCCGACCGCCTCCTCCGAGGAGCTGGTCGCGGCCTGCGTGCCCCTCGACGTGACGGTGACCGTGACCTCCTCGCCCAGCCGGGGCCTGGAGGCCACCCTGGCGACGGCCGAGCGCCTGGCCGCCCACGGGTACCGCGTCGTGCCCCACGTCGCCGCGCGCCAGGTGGTCGACGCCGCCCACCTGAGCGAGCTCGCCGCGCGACTCACCGCGGCCGGCGTGACGGACGTCTTCGTGCCCGCCGGCGACTCGCCCTCGCCCTCGGGCCACTTCGACAGCGCCTACGACGTGCTGAAGGCGCTCGACGAGATGGGCCGGCCCTTCGCGGAGATGGGCATCACCGCCTACCCCGAGAGCCACCGCAGCATCTCCGACGACGTAACCATCCAGTCGATGTGGGACAAGCGCCACTTCGCCACCTACATGGTGAGCAACCTGTGCTTCAACCCCAACGTGGTCAAGCGCTGGATCCGGCGGGTGCGGGCGCGCGGCGTGACCCTGCCGCTCTACTTCGGCCTGGCCGGCCCGGTGGAGCAGGCCAAGCTGGTGAAGATCGCCACCAAGATCGGCGTGGGCGAGTCGGCGCGCTTCGCCTCGGGCCACGCGCGCGGCGTGCTGCGCCTCTCCACCCCCGGCGCTTACAGCCCGACCCGGCTGCTCGAGCGCGCCGGGACGGTGCTCGGCGATCCGGCGTCGCTCGTGGTGGGCCTGCACCTCTTCACCTTCAACCAGGTGGCCGAGACCGAGGAGTGGCGCCAGTCGCTGCTCGGATCGCTCGGTGGCGCGAGCGCCGCCGCGCCGGGCGCGCGCCGCACCGGGTAGTCGTTGTCGACGCCGGCACCGCGAAAGCGCGCCGGTCCCGCACTAGATTGACGGCACGCGACGGGAGGGGGGCCGGCGAGCGTGTCGGACAGTGCGCACGAGCTGGTCGGAACGGCCGACGACCCCCTCGTCGAAGCCCGGATGTTGGCCCAGGCCGCCTCGGCGGCGGGGATCCCGCTGCGTCTCCTCGGGGGCCTGGCCGTGCGCGTGCTCTGCCCGGACTTCCCGCCGCGGCTGCGCCGCGACCAGGACATCGACTTCGGCTGCCTGTCCAAGGGCCGCCGCGAGGTCATGGCCTTCCTGGAGCAGGCCGGCTGCGAGCCGGACCGGCGGTTCAACTCGCTCAACGGCGAGCGCCAGATGTACTTCAACGCGCCCTCGGGGCGCCCGATCGACGTCATGGTCGACCGCTTGACGATGTGCCACGAGCTGGACTTCCGTCCGAACTTCCGGGTCCTGCCGCTCACCCTCGACGTCGTCGACCTGCTGCTGACCAAGCTGCAGATCGTCGAGCTCAACGAGAAGGACGCCCGCGACATCCTCCACCTGCTGTCGGCCTTCCCGGTGACCGGTGACAGCCCCGGCGAGGGGGTGCCCGAGATCGACCGGCGGCGCTTCTGCGACGTCCTGGGCTCGGACTGGGGCTGGTGGCGCACGGTGACCGACAACCTCAACAAGCTGCCCCTGCTGGTCGGCGACAACCCCACGCTGGTGCCGCCCGACGCGCGCCACGACGCGCTGCGCAACGCCGAGCGGCTCATCGAGCTGGCCGACGCCACGCCCAAATCCCTCAAGTGGAAGACGCGCGCCAAGGTGGGCGAGCGGATGCGCTGGTACGAGTTGCCCGAGGAGGTCGCGCACTGATGCTGCTTGACGGTGCCGGGGGCCTGTGATAGGTATGGCGACGCTCTTCGTGGTGAGGCAGGGGGAAGCACCAAACCAGGATGATCGGGCGCCCTTACCGTTAGATGCTCAAAGGGGGTGAGGGCTCGACGTGCGTATCTTCTTCGCGACGGACATCCACGGATCCGAGATCTGCTGGAAGAAGTTCCTCAACTCCGCCGCCTTCTACAAGGCCGACCTGGTGATCCTGGGCGGCGACGTGACCGGCAAGGTGATGGTGCCCATCGTGAACCGCCAGGGCTTTCACGAGGTGACCTGGTCGGGCCAGACGCTGCGCCTGGAGACCGAGGAGGAGGTCCGCGCCATCGAGGGCCAGATCCGCAACCGGGGCTTCTACCCGGCGCGGATCACGCCGGACGAGATGACCGTGCTGAACGAGGAGGAGGGCGCCATCGACCGGCGCTTCACCGTCGAGATGGTCCACACCCTGGACCGGTGGCTCGACATGGCCGACGGCAAGTTGAAGGGCGGCGACATCCCGTGCTTCGTCAACGGGGGCAACGACGACACGTTCGACATCGACCCGGTGCTGGAGGCCTCGCCGTGCGTGACCTTCACCGAGGGCAAGGTCGTCGAGCTCGACGGCTTCTACCTGGCCTCGATGGGCTACACCAACCCCACGCCGTGGGACACCTTCCGCGAGGGGTCCGAGGAGGACCTGGCGATACGGATCAAGAACGTGACGGACCAGATCCCGGACATGGACCGGGCGATCTTCAACTTCCACGCGCCGCCCTACAACTCCGGGCTCGATTCGGCGCCGGCGTTGGACGAGAACATGCGCCCGATCCACGGGGGCGCCGTGATGAAGCCGGTGGGCTCGACGGCGGTGCACGACGCCATCGCGAGCCTCCAGCCGATGCTCGGGGTGCACGGACACATCCACGAGTCCAAGGGCGTCACCAAGATCGGCAAGACCCTGGCGATCAACCCGGGCAGCGTCTACACCGACGGGGTCCTCCAGGGCGCCGTCATCGATCTCAATGAGAAGAAGCACAAGGTGACGAGGTACATCCTCGTCAACGGCTGAGAACAACGACACGGACAAGGGGGAGCAATGTCGATAGACGAGAGGTCGGAGGGCACGTCCGACGGGATGGGGGGCAAGGCGGCCGGGGCTGAGGCGCCGACGCTCTTCCTACGAAAAGCGACGGGACTGGTGCGGGGGTGGTCGGTGCGCGACGCCATCATCTACGCCTGCCTCTCGACGAACATCATCACGCTGGGAATCTACGAGTTCTCGTTCAACTCGTTCATCCCCAAGGGGCAGCTCCTCACCGGGGTCCTGCTGTCCGCGGTGTGGGTGTCCTTCCTGGTGATCGCCTACACCGGACTCATCGTCACCATCCCGCGCGCGGGCGGCGACTACGTCTGGCAGAGCCGAATCCTGGGCGGGCCTATCGGCTTCGTCTTCGCGGCGACCGGGTGGTGGTTCATCCTGTGGCTCTGGGCGCCGATCTACGGGACCGTGCTCAACGTCGAGATCTTCCAGCCGCTCTTCTACACGCTGGGCTGGAAGGGCTTGGCGACGTACTTCGGCACGCACAACGGCTCGTTCACGATCTCGCTGATCACGATCGCGCTGGCCGGGTTGCTGGTCTCGGTCGGCATGGGCGCCTACGCCAAGGTGCAGAAGTGGTGCTTCGCCGGCGGCATGGTGGGCTTCCTGGTGGTCGTGCTGCTGCTGCTCTTCACGTCGCACGCCAGCTTCGTGAACTCGGTCAACCTCGAGGCCCACAAGTACTTCGGCATCACCAACGCCGTGGGCACGACCAACGCCGCGGCCCACGGGCTCGGCTACGCGGCCCCGGCCTTCGGGCTGAACGCGTTCGGCGCGAGCATGCTGCTGGTGCCGCTGCTGATGTTCTACCTGCTGTGGCCGAACTGGGGCTCGACGCTCTACGGCGAGGTGCGCGGCGCGAGCGACTTCAAGCGCGTCTTCACCGGCATGTTCTCCGGCCTGTGGCTCACCGTGCTGCTGTCGGTCGTCTTCCTGCTCCTCATGGCCAAGACCGTCGGCTGGAACTTCTACAACAACGCCAACGCGGCCTACTGGGGACTGAAGGGCACCATCCCGATCTGGCCGTACCCGGTCATGATGGCGGGCTGGATCGTGCACAACGAGGCGTTCCAGGTGATCTTGATCCTGCTGATGAGCCTGTGGTTCTTCGGCTGGGTGGGCACGCTCTTCCTGTCGTCGACCCGCGTGATCTTCGCCGCGGCCTTCGACCGGGTGCTGCCCGACGCGGCGGCCACCGTGTCCGAGAAGCGCAAGGTCCCCATGGCCTCGCTGATCCTGATGCTGCTGCCGGCGGTGGGGCTGAGCGCGGTCTACGCCTACAGCGCCAAGTTCGTGACCTATACGTTGGACGCGACCCTGGTGATCGCCGTCACCTACGGGGTGAGCGCGATCGCGGTGATCATCCTGCCGTGGCGCAAACCCGAGCTGTGGGCCTCGTCGGCGGCCAGCAAGTTCAAGGTGGCCGGCGTGCCGATCGTGCCGGTGGCCGGCGCGGCGACGCTGGGCCTCATCGTCTACAACGTCGTGGAGTGGCTGAAGAACCCCGCCTACGGGGTGAACAACCACCAGTCGCTCCTCTTCATGGCGGCGCTCTACGTGCTGGCGATCGTGGTGTACGTCGTCGCGCGACTGGTGCGCAAGAGTCAAGGAATCGATCTGGGACTCATCAACAAGGAGATACCCGTCGAGTAGCAAGGGCCGACCAACTCCCGGTGATCCGGGGCCGGATCGGCGGCCCCGGATCACCGGGATCGATCGTCTCTCTTGACGCCCGGTCCCGGCCAGCCGGTACCGTCTTTTCAGGCGCGGGTCGGGCGAGAGAGGCCGGGCATGACCAGGGGGTCCGGGTTGACCATTGAGAACTTCATCGACGGCAAGTCCGTGCCGGCCAGCTCCGAGGAGCTGATGTCGGTCGTCAACCCGTCGACCGGCGAGGAGATCGCCACCGTGGGCGCCTCCACGCCCGCCGACGTCGACGCCGCGGTGCAGTCGGCGGCCGGCGCCTTCCCCGCGTGGTCCGCGATGACCCCGGGGGAGCGAGCCGATCGGCTGCACCGGGTGGCCGACCTCGTCGAGCACGAACTCGAGCGGTTCGCCGAGCTCGAGGTGATGGACGCCGGCAAGCCGTGGACGACCGCCCACACGGTCGAGCTCCCGGCCATCCTCGACGCCCTGCGCCACTTCGCCGGCGCCGCGCGCATGAGCTCGGGCCAGGCCGGCGGCGACTACGTGGCCGGGCACACCTTCTACCTGCGCCGCGAGCCCCTGGGCGTTGTCGGCGCGGTCACCCCGTGGAACTACCCGCTGTGGCAGGCGGTGTGGAAGATCGGTCCGGCCCTGGCGTCGGGCAACACGATCGTGATCAAGCCCTCGGAGAACACACCGATGACGACGACGGCCTTCGCCCGCCTGGCCGCCGAGGCGCTGCCGCCCGGGGTGCTCAACGTGGTCCACGGACGCGGCCCGGTGGCCGGGGAAGCCCTGGTCGAGCACCCCCTGGTCGCCATCGCCACCTTCACTGGTTCGTCACGGGCCGGCCGGCGCATCGCCCAGGTCGCGGGCCAGACCCCCAAGCCGGTCGTGCTGGAGCTCGGCGGCAACGCGCCGGTGGTGGTCTTCGACGACGCCGACGTCGAGGGCGTGCTGGCGACCGTGGGCGCGATGGCCCTCATCAACGCGGGCCAGGACTGCATGGCGGCGACGCGGGTACTGGTCGCCGACGGCCTCTACGACACGGTGGTCAACGGTCTGATCGACCAGTTCGCCCGGGCCGTCCTGGGCGACACCGACGACCACCACACGACGCTGGGACCGCTGATCTCGGCGGTCCAGCGCGACCGCGTGGCAACGCTGGTGGACGGCGCGCG
>JBIOFE010000006.1:0-99629 GCA_044446745.1 Acidimicrobiales bacterium | reverse complement strand
CCCTACCCCCCACCCGGGGGTTGGGGATAACCCCCCCCCCCCCCCACCACCAAAACTACCCCATCTCGCACTTCAACAAAAAAATCTTCGCCCTGAACACCCCCCACGACCGGGCCCGGGTGCACGTGAAGCTGGTGAGCGAGCAGGGCGTGGGGACCATCGCGGCCGGCGTGGCCAAGGCCCACGCCGACGTGATCCTCATCTCCGGCCACGACGGCGGGACCGGGGCGGCGCCGCTCACGTCGCTCAAGCACGCCGGCACCCCCTGGGAGATCGGCCTGGCCGAGGCCCACCAGACGCTGGCGGCCAACGGCCTGCGCAGCCGGGTCGTCCTGCAGGTCGACGGCCAACTCAAGACCGGACGCGACGTGATCGTGGCCGCGCTGCTGGGCGCCGAGGAGTTCGGCTTCGCGACCGCGCCCTTGGTCGTCGCGGGCTGCGTGATGATGCGCGTCTGCCACCTCGATACCTGTCCGGTGGGCATCGCCACCCAGAACCCGGCGCTGCGCGAGCGCTTCACCGGGCAGCCGGAGTTCGTCGAGAACTTCTTCGAGTTCATCGCCGAAGAGGTCCGCGAATACCTGGCCCTGCTCGGCGCGCGAACGCTCGACGAGGTGGTGGGCGACACGTCGCGCCTGCGCGCGGTCGACGCCGGCGACGGGCTCGACCTGTCGGCGTTGCTGGCCCCGGTCGACGCCGACCAGCGCCGCCAGAGCACCAAGCAGGAGCACGGCCTCGACGGCGCGCTCGACTGGACCTTCCTGGACGACGCGGTGCGCGCCAGCGTGCGCGGCGAGCCGTTCCGCTTCGTCGGCGCGGTGGCCAACGTCAACCGCGCGGTGGGCACCCTGACCGGCAGCGCCCTCACCCGGGCGCACGGCGCGGCGGTGCTGGACGACGACGCCGTGGTGCTCGAGCTCACCGGGTCGGCCGGCCAGAGCCTAGGGGCCTTCCTGCCCGCCGGGGTCACGATCCGTCTGACCGGGGACGCCAACGACTACGCCGGCAAGGGGCTCTCGGGCGGGCGGATCGCCATCCAGCCCCCGCCGACGTCGCCCTTCGCCAGCCAGGCCAACGTCATCGCCGGCAACGTGGTCGGCTACGGGGCCACCGGCGGGGAGATTCTGATCCGCGGTGTCGTGGGGGAGCGCTGCGGCGTGCGCAACTCCGGGGCGACGATCGTCGTGGAGGGCGCGGGCGACCACGCCGGCGAGTACATGACCGGCGGCGTGGTGGTCATCCTGGGCGCGGTGGGCCGCAACCTGGCGGCCGGCATGTCCGGCGGGACCCTCTACCTCTACGACCCCGACGAGCGGGTCCACGACCACCTGAGCGCCGGCGTCTACGAGATCGAGCCCCTGGAGGCCGACGACGACGCGCGTCTGGTGGCCATCCTCACCCGCTTCGTGGACGAGACCGGATCGGTGGTGGCCGCGGGCCTGCTGGCCGACTGGCGCCGCGCTCGGATGGCCTTCGTGCGCGTGGAGTCCTCGGAGTACCAGCGAGCCCGCGACGAGCTGCGCGGTGGGTAGGCCGACCGGATTCCTCGAGGCCGACCGGCGCGGCCCGGCGTACCGGCCGGTCCGCGTGCGCCTGCGCGACTGGCGCGAGGTCTATGAGCCCCAGGCCGACGCCGAGGTCGCGATCCAGGCCGCGCGGTGCATGGACTGCGGGATCCCCTTCTGCACCCAGGGCTGCCCCCTGGGCAATCCGATCCCCGCCTTCAACGACGCCGTCGCGCGGGGCCGCTGGGACCTGGCGGCCCCCGCGCTGGCGCGCACCAACAACTTCCCGGAGTTCACCGGTCGCCTGTGCCCGGCGCCGTGCGAGTCGGCGTGCGTGCTCAACCTGGCCGACGCGCCGGTGACCATCGAGCGTCTCGAGTACGAGGTGGCCGAGCACGCCTTCGCCGCCGGATTGCAGGTCGTGGCGGCCCACGCGCCCGACAGCGGACGTCGGGTGGCCGTCGTCGGCTCCGGTCCGGCCGGGCTGGCCGCGGCCGCCCAGCTGCGCAGCGCGGGCCATGCGGTCGAGATCTTCGAGCGCGCCGACGCGATCGGCGGCCTTCTGCGCTACGGCATCCCCGAGTTCAAGATGGAGAAGGCGGTGCTGGACCGGCGCCTCGAGGTGATGCGCCACTCCGGCGTGGTCTTCCACCCAGGCGTAGCGGTCGGCGACGGCGCCGCGCCGCTCGCGGACCTGCGGCGCGACTTCGACGCCGTGGTGCTGGCCGTGGGCTCGACCATCCCTCGGCTCATCGCGGTGCCCGGGGCCGACCTGGTGGGCGTCTTTCCGGCCATGACCTACCTGGAGGCCGCCAACCGCGCCGTGCGCGACGGGGTGACGTCGCAGATCGACGCGCGCGGGCGGGCCGTGATCATCCTGGGCGGCGGCGACACCGGCGCGGACTGCCTGGGCACGACCCACCGCCAGGGCGCGGCGTCGGTGACCCAGATCGAGATCCTCGAGCGCCCGCCCGAGCGGCGACCACCCGACGAGCCCTGGCCGACGATGGCCCGACTGCTCAAGACGACCTCGGCCCACGAGGAGGGCGGCGAGCGGGTCTTCTCCACCGAGACGCTGGAGTTCCGCGGCCCGGGATACGTCACCGAAATCGTGCTGCGCGACCGTTCGAGCGGCGAGGTCGTGACGCGCCCGGCCGACCTGGTGCTCGTGGCGGCCGGCTTCGTCGGTCCGGAGTTAGCGGGTCTCGGCCTGGACGCGGCGCCCCACCGGTCGACCCGCGGCACCCTGGCGGTGGACGACGCGTGGCGGGTGACCTCGATCGCGGGCGCCGGCCCGGTCTTCGCCTGCGGCGACGCCGTGCGCGGCCAGAGCCTCATCGTCTGGGCCATCGCCGAGGGCCGCAGCGCGGCCGCCGCGGTCGACGCCCACCTGCGCGGCGCGCCGAGCGCCCTGCCCGCGCCCCTGGCGCCCTACCAACCCGCGTGGTAGCCGACCGGCCGAGCGCTTTGTAGCATCGGGACCATCTGACAAGGGGGACCATGGATTCCACGATGCAGGACGCGCCGCTGGTCATCAGCGACATCGTTCGCCACGGCGAGTGGCTCTACGCCGACAAGCGGGTCCTCACCGTTACCCCCGACGGCGTGGACGAGTGCAACTTCTTCCAGGTCTCCAAGCGCGCCGAGCAGTTGGCCGCGGCGCTCACCCGGCTGGGCGTGCGGCGCGGGGACCGCGTGGCCACGTTCATGTGGAACAACCAGGCCCACCTCGAGGCCTACCTGGCCGTGCCGTGCATGGGCGCGGTGCTGCACACGCTCAACATCCGGCTCTTCCCCGAGCAGCTGGCCTACATCATCGGCCACGCCGAGGACAAGGTGATCATCGTCGACCACTCGCTGGTCGCCCAGCTGGCCAAGGTGCGCGACCAGATCCGCGGCGTGGAGCACTTCATCGTGGTGGGGCCCGACGACTCCGGCGCGCTGGGCGACACGCTCGACTACCACGCGCTGGTCGACGCCGAGCGCCCCGGCTTCGCGTGGCCCGAGGTCCACGAGCGTGACGCCGCGATCATGTGCTACACCTCGGGCACCACGGGCAACCCCAAGGGCGTCGTCTACTCGCACCGGTCCGTGTGGCTTCACTCGATGGCCTCGACGTCGGTCAACTCGGTGGGGCTCAGCGAGCGCGACCGCTGCCTGCTCATCGTGCCCATGTTCCACGTCAACGCCTGGGGCGTCGCCTACACCGCCTACCTGGCCGGGTGCGAGCTGATCATGCCCCAGATGTACCTGCAGGGCGAGCCCATCGTGAAGATGATCAAGGAGCTGCGGCCCACGACCTCCCTGGGCGTGCCCACCGTGTGGAACGACGTCCTGCGCGTCGCGGCGAGCGACCAGACGGCGGACTTCTCCAGCCTGCGCCGCATCGTCGCCGGCGGCTCGGCCGTGCCGCGCCACATGATCGAGGCGTTCCAAGAGCTGGGCGTCGACCTGGTGCAGGGGTGGGGGATGACCGAGACCAGCCCGCTGGCCGCGGTGTCGATCCCGCCGTCGGGCACCCCGGCCGACGCGCAGATCGACTACCGCGTCAAGGCCGGCCGCGTGGTGGCCGGCGTCCAGATGCGCCTGACCGCCGAGGACGGCACGGTGCTGCCCAAGGACGGCAAGACCGTGGGCGAGTTCGAGGTCCGCGGGCCGTGGGTCACCGGCGCCTACTTCGGCGTCGACGACCCCGAGAAGTTCCACGATGGCTGGCTGCGCACCGGCGACGTGGGGACCCTGGACGGCGAGGGGTTCATGGTCATCAGCGACCGCACCAAGGACGTCATCAAGTCCGGCGGCGAGTGGATCAGCTCGGTCGAGCTCGAGGTGACCGTGATGGCCCACCCGGCGGTCTTCGAGGCCGCGGTCATCGCGGTGCCCGACGAGAAGTGGCAGGAGCGCCCGCTGTGCTGCGTCGTCCTGCGCCCGGACGCCCCGGCCACGGCGGCCGAGCTGCGCGACTTCCTGGCCCAACGCGTCGTCAAGTGGTGGCTGCCGGAGCACTGGTGCTTCCTCGAGGCGATCCCCAAGACCAGCGTCGGCAAGTTCGACAAGAAGGTGCTGCGCGCGAGCTACGCCGCCGGCGAGCTCGACGTCGTGACCCTGACGTGACCTCGTCGTTCGAGGAGTTGGCCGACGAGGTCGCCCGGCTCGAGGAGCGCGTGACCGACGAACTCTTCACCGCGCTGCGCGCCCAGCTGCACGACCAGGACGCCGACGCGGCCAAGGAGCTCGAGCGGCGCCTGGCTAAGGTGCGCCGCTCCCTGGTGAAGGCCGAGGCCCTCCTGCGCGGTCAGTCCCAGTAGTCGGCGTTGACCACGTCGATCACCCGGCGCAGGTCGACGTACTGGCGCCCGTCGAAGTCGAAGGTGAGCAGCCCCGCGTCGTCGACCCGGTAGCCGGCGCCGGTGGCGAAGGCCGGCACCGCGTCGCGCAGCGCGCCCAGCAGGGCCGGGGTCACCGCGCGGCGCAGGGCGACCCGGGCCAGCCCGGCGCTCAGCTCGAAGCCGATGTAGTTCGAGTAGAAGCGCTCGACCTCGTCGATCGTCTCTTCCACCGAGCGGCAGATTCGAAAGAGGCAGGTGTCCTGGGCGTCGAGGTAGTTGGCGCCGATCATCCAGCCCTCGACGAACTCGAGCCAGCGGTCCCAGTAGTCCCCGTCGGGCGTGTCCACCAGGATCACCGGCGCCGGGGTTGACTTGCCGGTGTGCAGCAGGGTCAGGATCTCGAAGGTCTCGTCCATCGTGCCCAGTCCGCCGGGGAAGATCGCGAACGCGATCGACTCCTTGGTGAGGGCCACCTTGCGGGTGAAGAAGTATTTCATCTCGACCAGCCGGGTCTCGGCGTCGACGTAGGGGTTGGCGCTCTGCTCGAAGGGCAGCTCGACGTTGACGCCCAGGGTGTTCTCGCGCCCGGCGCCGCGGGCGGCGGCCTCCATGATGCCGGGACCGGCGCCCGACACGGTGATCCAGCCTTTGGCGGCCATCGCCGCGCCCAACGCCGCCGCCATCTGGTACAGGGGGGTGCCGGGCCTCGTGCGGGCCGAGCCGAAGACGGTGAGCTTGGGGTGGTCGCGCCAGGGCGAGAAGACGTTGGCCGCCTCCAGCAGCTCGTCGAGCACGGTGGCGGCCACCTTGAGGTCGCCGTCGTCGGGGTCCAGGGCCACCAGGTCGACCAGCCGGGTCACTAGGGTGCGCAGAATGGCTTCGCGCTCGGGGGACGTGTCGCCCAGCGCCAGCCCGCGCAGGAACTCCTCGACCAGTGACGCGGTCGTCACGACCGCTGGTAGAGCGTGGTGCGCTGGCGCAGGGGACGGCCCAGCGGCTCGACCAGGCGCTCCAGCGCCGCCGCGTCCATCTCCTGGCCGTGCACCGCCCCGGCGGCGCGCGAGATGTTCTCGTCCATCAGCGTCCCGCCGACGTCGTTGGCGCCGGCGCCGAGGATCCGCCGGGATCCCTCGACGCCCATCTTCACCCAGCTGACCTGGATGTTGTCGATCAGCGTGGCGTAGTGGAGCCGGGCCACGGCGTGCAGCATCAGCGCCTCGCGGAAGGTCGGCCCGCGCCGGCTGCGCCCCTTGAGGAAGAGGGGCGTCGCCATGTGCACGTAGGGCAGGGGCACGAATTCGGTGAAGCCGCCGGTCTCTCGCTGCAGGTCGCGCGTGCGCACGAGGTGCGTGGCCCAGCTCGCGGGACCCTCGACGGCGCCGAACATGATCGTGATGTTCGAGCGCAGGCCCACCGAGTGGGCCGCGCGGTGCACGGCCAGCCACTGCTCGGAGTTGATCTTGTCGGGGCAGAGCACGCGGCGCACCGGGTCGTCGAGGATCTCGGCCGCGGTGCCGGGCAGGGTCTTGAGTCCGGCCTCCTTCAGGCGCGTGAGGTAGGTGGTCAGATCCTGCCCCGAGCGCCGGGCGCCCTCGAAGACCTCGAGGGCGCTGAAGGCGTGGACGTGGATCGTCGGCGACCCCGCCTTGACCGCGGCGACGACGTCGACGTAGTAGTCGCCGTCGAAGTCGGGGTGGATGCCGCCCTGCAGGCAGACCTCGGTGGCGCCGCGCTCCTCGGCCTCGCGCACCCGCACGCTGATCTCCTCCAGGGTGAGCAGGTAGGGGTCGCCGCGCAGGTTCAGCGACAGCGGCCCCTTGGAGAAGGCGCAGAATCGGCACTTGAAGGTGCAGACGTTGGTGTAGTTGATGTTGCGGTTCACCACGTAGGTCACGTCGTCGCCGACGCGGCGTCGTCGCACGTCGTCGGCTAGCTCGGCCACCGCGCCCACGTCGCGTCCGCGAGCCTCCAGCAGCGTCACCAGTTCGGCGGGTGTGAAGTCGTAGCCCGGCTCGTAGCGCGCCAGGATCGCCTCGACCGGCGCGGTGCGGGTTCCGCCGGCGGGCGCCTCCGGGGGCGGGGCGTCCGCGCCGGCGAACCACGCGTCGTCGCGCGCCCGGCCGGTGGCGTCGGCGTGGGCCAGGACCGTCGGGCGCACTCGCTGGTCGAGGAACTCCTCGCCGCGCTCGACGAAGCTGGGGTAGACGGTGAGGCGCGCCACGAGGTTGAAGCCCCGAGCGGCGCACGCGTCTCCGAGGGTGTCCACGGCCGGCCAGGCCCGCTCGGGGTTGACGTGGTCGCGGGTCACCGGCGACACGCCGCCGAAGTCGTCGATGCCGAAGGCGAGGAGCTCGGTCGGCTCGTCGGACAGGTTGGGCGGCGCCTGGAGGTGAATCCCGGGGGGCAGGACGAGTCGCGCGGCGGCGATCGTCCAGCGGAACTCCTCGGCCGAGGGCGCCGGGGCGTGGGCCATCGCCGTGCGGGGCTTTGGCAGGAAGTTCTGGACGATGACCTCCTGGACGTGGCCGTGGCGCGCGTGCGCCGCGGCGATCGCCTCGAGCGTCGCCAACCGGTCGGCGCGCGTCTCGCCGATGCCCACCAGCAGCCCGGTAGTGAAGGGGATCCGCAGCGCCCCGGCCAGCTCGAGGGTCTGGAGGCGCCGCTCGGGCGTCTTGTCCGGCGCCAGGCGGTGCGCCGCGACGTCGGCCAACGTCTCGAGCATCATTCCTTGCGAGGCGCTCACGGTGCGCAGCTGGGCCAGCTCGTGCTCGAAGAGCGCGCCGGCGTTGGCGTGGGGAAGCAGCCCCGTGCCCTCGAGCACCATCTGCGCGGCGTTGGCCACGTAGTCCACCGTCGAGCAGTAGCCCCGCGCGGCCAGCCACCGCGCGGCCTCGTCGTAGCGCAACTCCGGTCGCTCGCCCAACGTGAACAGGGCCTCGGTGCACCCCGCGGCGCGGCCCGCCTCGGCGATCTCCATCACCTGGTCGAGGGCGAGGTAGGGCGACGCCACGTGCGCCGGGGCCTGGGCGAACGTGCAGTAGCCGCACCGGTCCTGGCACAGTTTGGTGAGGGGGATGAAGACCTTGGGGGAGTAGGTGACGATCCACCCGTGGGCCTCGCGCGCGAGGGCGAAGGCCTCGCCGGCCAGCTCGTCGGCGCCGGCCCCCAGGAGCCCGACGGAGGTCGTCCTGACGCCCGAGCTCAGCATGCGAGCATCCTAGGGCTGCAGGCCTAGGAGTTCGGCCGCCTCGTCGAAGGTGTCGACCACCAGCTGCACGGCGAAGCGGCCCCGCGCGAGCATGGCCCGCAGGTCGCCGCGAGCCTGCGCGAGGTGCAGGTCGTGGAAGGAGTAGTGGCGACCGGCAATCCGCCGTGGCGCACTGCGCGGGCGCACGACCACCTGCACGGCGGCGACGCCGTCGGGCCCGCCCTTGTGGAGCTGGCCGGTCGAGTGCAGGTACCGGGGCCCCAAGTTGGCGGTGGTCGGTCCGAAGCGCCGCTCGACGCGCGAACGCAGGGCGGCTAGCGCGATGGCCGATTCCAGCGGGGCGAAGGCCTGGAGCACGACGTAGCGCGCGGCGTCGAGCGCGTCGCGGGTGGCGGCGAGGTCGGTCGCGGGCTCCTGCCACGTCGCGCCGCCCGCCAGCAGGGCGAAGACCTCGCGCTTGGCGCCGTCGACGTCGGGCTGGTCGAAGGGGTCGACACCGAGGCCCCGGGCCAGCAGGGCCGCGACGAGGTGGAGGTGCTGGATCCGCCCGGGCGTCACCGCCGGGGCGGCACCTCCGGCCAGGGGAATGAAGCCCCTCCCGGACTTGCCGGTGGTCTCGGCGACCAGCTGCTCCAGCCAGAGCGTGGGACCGTCGGAGATCGGATCGCCACCCAGCGCGAAGAACGCCCCGCTCGACTCGACGTCGGACAGGTGGTGAGTGGCGTCAGCCAACGCCGCGCGGGCCAGATCGCTCGACACCGCGTTGGGCGCCAACTCCCGGCGCAGGTCCTCCGGCGTCCAACCGGCGTAGAGGGCGGGCACCAGACCGAAGGGCGAGAGGGCCGAGAAGCGGCCGCCCGTGTGAGGATCGCCCAGCACGACCAGGGCGCCCGACGACCCCGCCAGCTCGGCCAGCGAGGTGCCGGGGTCGGTCACCACCACGAGGTCGGTCGGATCGAGCCCGTGGGCCAGGGCGTGGGCGAGCAGGGTCTGGGTCTCGACCGTCGTTCCCGACTTGGAGGACGCGATGACGTTGGCCCCGGCGAAGTCGGTCGCGGCGATGGTGTCGGGATTGGACGTGTCCAGAACGACCAGCGAGCTCGACGGGCGCGACGCGGCGTAGAGGCGCGCCGGCGAGGAGGAGCCCCCCATGCCGAGCAGCAACGTGCGCTCGTGGCGGCGCGGGAGCCGCTCGTCGACCTCGTCCAGCCACGCGCCCAGGTAGCGCTGCGGATGGTCGAGCCAGCCCAGGGCGCGGGTCGCCGTCGCGCCGACGAACAACGTGGCGTCGCCCTGCGCCAGTCGCGCCGCGACGTCGCCGCTCACGGCCGAGCGCGGTCGAGCTTGGCGCGCAGGGTCGCCAGCAGCTCGTCGTACGACGCGGCGAAGGCCGCCACGCCGTCGACCTCCAGGCGATCGGTGACCGCGTCGAGCGACACCTCGGGCGGCAGATCGTCGAGGAGCGCGGCCACCGCGCTGGTCTCGTGGGGGTCCAGCAGCGGCGACCGGTCGAAGTCGCCACCGGCCAGCGTGGCCTTCAGCGTCGCGTCGGGCATCGTGTTGACCGTCTCGTCGGCGACCAGCCGCTCGACGTAGAGCAGCTCGTCGTACGCGGGGTTCTTCACCGACGTCGAGGCCCACAGCGGTCGCTGCACTTGGGCGCCGGCGGCCAGGAGCTCGCTGGCGCGTTCCCCGGCGACCCGATCGCGAAAGAGCTGGTACGCCCGGGCGGCCTGGGCGTTGGCGGTCGTGCCGCGGCGCGGGTCGGTCTCTCCCAGCAGCGGGTCGACCGCCGAATCGACGCGCGACACGAAGAACGACGCGACGCTGGCCAGCCCCGCCAGGTCGTGGCCGCTGGCGGCCGCGAACTCCAGGCCGGACAGCCACGCGTCCAGGACCTGGCTGTAGCGCGCCAGGGAGAAGATCAGGGTCACGTTGACGTTGACGCCCGCACCCAGCACGGCGGTGATCGCCGGCAGGCCCTCGAGGGTGGCCGGGATCTTGATCAGCACGTTGGGCCGGTTCACCGCCGTGTTGAGGCGCAGCGCGGCCGCGATGGTGGCCCCGGTGTCGCGGGCCAGTCGCGGCGAAACCTCCAGCGAGACGAACCCGTCACCGTAGCGGCGTCGACCGCTCGCGAACTCCGCGCGGGCCGCGTCGTGCACCACCGACAGGACGTCGCACGCGTCGCGCACGTCGCTGACCGCGAGCACCTCGAAGAGGGCCTCCGCGTCGAGGTCGCGGTGGGCGGTCACGGCGTCGTCGTAGGCCGCCGACGTCGCCAGCGCCCTGGCGAAGATCGAGGGATTGCTGGTCACGCCGCGCACGCCGCTGCCGACCAGGTCGGCCAGAGTGCCGTCGTCGAGCCAGTCGCGCCGGATGTTGTCGATCCACGGGCTCTGACCGAACTCGTTGTAGAGGGTGTGAAGGGTCGTCACGGGGCACCCTCCAGGACGTGCTCGACGTGTGTCACCAGCGCGGCGGCGCCCACGTGGAAGTGGTCGAAGACGTCGGTGCCCGGCGCCGACATGCCGAAGTCGTCGATCCCGAGCGCCGCGTCGACGTAGCGGGTCCAACCCAGCGTGGCGCCGGCCTCGAGCGCCACCGACGGCAGGTCGCGGCGCAGGACGCCCGCCCGGTAGCCCGGGTCCTGGGCGTCGAAGCACCGCCAACAGGGCAGCGCCACGACGCGCGCCACGACGCCGCGCTCGCGCAGGATCGACTGCGCGGCCAGGCAGTGGCTCACTTCGGAGCCCGTGCCGACGATCGTGAAACGCGCGTCATCGCGCTCGCGCACGGTGTACCCGCCGCGCCAGGCGTTCGCCGCGCTCGCCGCGGCGTCCTCGCCCCCGAGCACCGGCACGTCCTGGCGGGTGAGGACGAGGGCGGTCGGCGCGAGGTGGGGTTCGCCGAGCAGGCGCTCCACGAGGTCGAGCGTCTCGTTGGCGTCGCTCGGGCGCACCACGTGGAGTCGGGGCATCGCTCGCAGGGCCATCAGGTGCTCGACCGGCTGGTGCGTCGGGCCGTCCTCGCCAACGCCGACCGAATCGTGGGTGAAGACGAAGAGCGCCGGGGCCCCGCTCAGCGCGGCCAGGCGCAGCGCCGGGCGCATGTAGTCGCTGAAGACGAAGAAGGTCGAGCCGACCGGCCGCAGGCCGCCGTGCAGGGCCTGGCCCACCAACGTGGCGGCCATCGCGAACTCGCGGACCCCGTAGTAGATCTGGCGCCCGCCGGGGCAGTCGGCGCCCTGGACGTCGGCGCCCCTCAGGACCACGCCGGTGTTGTCGGTGAGGTCGGCTGACCCGGCGGTGAGCCCCGGGGTCGCGGGAGCCAGGACGTCCATCGCGCGTTGCAGCGCCTTGCGCGTGGCGACCGCGCTCCCGCCCTCGAAGCGGTCCGGGCGCGCCCCGGCCACGGTGGCGCCGTGGGTGCGAAGCTGGTCGAGCAGGGCGCGGCCCCGGTCGCCGGCGCCGGCCACGCGGGCCTGCCACGCCGCGCGCTCGTCTCGCTGACGGCCCAGGGTTGCCACGAGATCGTCGGGCAGGCGCGGATCGAGGTGGAAGGGTTCATCGGGCACGCCGAGGATCGCCTTGGCCTCGCTGATCGCCGCCGCGCTGAAGGGACTGCCGTGCGCCTCGCGCCGATCCATCATCTCGGGCGAGGGGTAGCCGATGTGCGAGCGCAGAACGATCAGAGTGGGTCGCGCGGTCTCGGCCGTCGCGGCGCGCAGCGCGTCCTCGAGCACGTCGAGGTCGTTGGCGGCTTCGCCCAGCTGCACGACCTGCCAGCCGTACGCCGCGAAGCGTTTCGGCGTGTCGTCGTGGAGGGCCAACTCGGTCGGGCCGTCGATCGTGATGTGGTTGTCGTCGTAGATCACGGTGAGGTGGTCCAGGCCCAGCGAGCCGGCCAGCGAGGCCGCCTCGTGGCCGACACCCTCCTCGATGCAGCCGTCGCCCGCGATGACCCAGAAGCGGTGGTTGACCAGGTCGGCGCCGTAGTCGCTGCGCAGGATCCGCTCGGCGATCGCCATGCCCACGCCGTTGGCCAGGCCCTGGCCGAGCGGTCCCGTGGTGACCTCCACCGTGGGCGTCAGACCGGCCTCGGGGTGTCCGGGCGTGCGCGAGTGGGATTGGCGAAACGCGCGCAGATCGTCCCCCGAGACCGCGTAGCCGAAGGCGTGCGCCAGCGCGTACTGGAGGATCGAGGCGTGCCCGGCACTCAGGATGAAGCGATCCCGATCAGTCCACGCAGGGTCGCCCGGGTCGTGGCGCAGAACTCGTGAGTAGAGCGCCACGCCCAGCGGGGCCAACGCCATCGCGGTCCCGCTGTGGCCGGAGTGGGCGGCCGCCGGAGCGTCCATGGCCACGCCCATGATCTCGCGGATGGCTCGCCCCTCGAGGTCGCTGGCCCCCGCGAAGAGTTGGTCGCCCACGGCTAGAACCCTACTGACTGCGCTGCGCAGCGCCCGGGAACGACCGGGGTAGCCTCGACCCGTGACGCTGCAGATTCCGCCGAACTGCGACCTGACCCTCGGGCTCACGTGCCTCGACAAGTCGGTACCCGGCACGACCGTGTGGACGATGACCGCCGACGAGCGCATGGCCAACCCCGCCGGGCAGATCCAGGGGGGCTTCCTCGCGGCGATGGCCGACTCGGCGATGGGCGCCTCGGCGGTGACGGCCCTAAAGGGTCGGCGCGCCTCGGTCGCCAACACCGAGCTGAGTATCGCGCTGCTGCGCTCGGTGCGGCCCGGGGAGCGGCTCACCTGCACGGCGCGCGTGCTCAAGGTTGGCGCCACCATCACCTTCGTCGAGGCGCGCATCGTCGACGGCGAGGGGCGCGCGGTTGCCACGGCCCACTCGTCCTACCTGACCAAGGCACGTGCTGAGTAGGCTGGCCCCGTGAAGAGTCCGTCGTGGCTGAAGGTGCTGCGCGGTGAGTCCCTGCGCGACGAACTCGAGGACGTGGGCTCGGTGGCCTGGCGTTACGTGAAGGAGGAGACCCTCCAGCCGCTCAAGGACACCGGCCGCTTCGCCCTCTACGGGTCGCTGGGCAGTCTCTTCGTCGGCTTCGGCGTGGTGCTCCTGCTGCTGGCCGTCCTGCGCTTCTTCCAGGAGCAGTTCGAGGTCTTCCGCGGCACGCTGTCGTGGATCCCGTACTTCATCGTGGCTGGGCTGGCCGTTGTCGTGGTGGCGCTCACGCTCTGGCGCGTCGTGCGCGGGGCCGGGCCGAAGCGGATCAACAAGGAGCAGTCGTGAGACAGCCCTCGGCGACCCGGCGTGAGCTGGAGGAGAAGATTCGGGCCCTGATCCCCGTGCGACTCGGTGGCGCGGCCAAGCCGACCAATCCGGTGGTGGCCGGGGCCGGCGTCGGCGGCCTGCTGTCGGGTTTCGTCTGGGGCTGGCTGCGGGGCCGGCGAGGGCGCGCGGAGCGCTCACGTTGATCCTGCGGCGCCTGCTGCGCCTGGCGTTGCGCGCCTCGGTCCTGCGGGCGTGGACCCAGCGCTCGGGCCGCTGGCTGCTGGTCGCGGGCGGGGTGGCGCTCCTGCGACTCGCTCACCGCGTGAGCGGACGCTCTCGCGCGACAACCGGCCGGGACCCGGCGTGAACTCCGGGATTCTGCGGGCCGGCGATCGCGTCATGTTCATCGACGCCAAGGATCGCCGCTACCTGGTGACGCTGCGCGTGGGGGCCGCGTTTCACACCCACGCCGGCATCGTTCAGCACGACGACGTGATCGGCCGGAGCGAAGGCTCGCTGGTCTCGGGCAACACCGAGCGACGATTCCTGGTCCTGCGACCCACGCTGTCCGACGTGGTTCTCAAGATGCCGCGCGGGGCGCAGGTCATCTACCCCAAGGACCTGGGCGCGATCCTGCTCCAGGCCGACATCGCCCCGGGCCAACGCGTCCTCGAAGCCGGCGTCGGTTCCGGCGCGCTGTCGATGACCCTGCTGCGCGCCGGCGCGCGCATCACCGCCTACGAGATCCGCGAGGACTTCGCCGTCACCGCCCGCAAGAACGTCCAGGACCTCCTGGGCGAGGACGTGGCCTACGACGTCCACATCCGTGACGTCACCGCGGGCATCGACGAGCGCGACCTCGACCGCGTCCTGCTGGACATGCCCGAGCCGTGGGATGTGGTGGCCCACGCCGAGGCCGCCCTTCGTCCCGGGGGCATCCTGCTGTGCTATCTGCCGACCATCAATCAGACCCAGCGGCTACGCGAGACGCTCCGCGCCCACAGCTTCGGACTGGAGGAGACGGTGGAGGTGCTGCGGCGCACCTGGCACATCGACGGGCGCTCGGTACGCCCGGACCACCGCATGGTCGCCCACACCGGGTTCATCACCTCGGCGCGACGCCTGGCCGAGCGGCCCGAAGCCCCCTAATCGCGCTCGATGAAGATGCATTCGCCGGGGCACTCCTCGGCCGCCTCGACCACGGCGTCCTCCATCCCAGCGGGCACCGCGGCCACGCCCTCCGCACCGCCGGGGGAGTCCAGGACGGCCCCGTCGCTCTTCACGTAGGCCAGGCCGTCGTCCAGGAGGGTGAAGACCGACGGGCAGATCTCCTCGCAGAGACCGTCACCCGTGCACAGGTCTTGGTCAATCCACACCTTCATCTGGGCCTCCGAGCCAATGTTACGGTCACGACACTTTAGCGGCCCGCATTCACGAGACCCCCGCGGGTCACGACCTCACCTAGGGTGGATTCGTGGAGCGAATTGACAGCAACGAGGGCGCTGGCGAGTCCACCTCGGCGGCGCGCGAGCGGGTGCTCAACGAGATCGAGGCCGCCCAGCGGCGCATCGAGGTACTCGAAGAGCAGCTCCTCGAAGCCCGGGGCCAGGTCGCCCAGACCCGCTCGAACAACGAGAAGCTCACGATCACCATCCAGCAGACGCGCGACCAGATCGCCGCGCTGCGCGACGAGGTGGAAAAGCTCACTCAACCGCCGGCCGTCTACGGCACCTTCGTCGACTTCAACGACGACGGGACCGTGGACGTCTTCGCCTCGGGCCGCAAGATGCGCGTGGCGCTGCACCCCGGGGTCGACCCGGGCCAGGTGGCTCGCGGCGACGAGGTCGTTCTCAACGAGTCCTTCACCGTCATCGGCGTGCGTGACCCGGACGGCCAGGGCGAGGTGGTCACGGTCAAGGAGGTGCTCGACGAGCGCCGCGTGCTGATCTACGGCCGGGCCGACGAGGAACGCGTCGTCGAGGTGGCCGACGGCCTGCGCGGCGTACGCCTGCGCAGCGGGGACGCGCTCGTCCTGGACCTGCGATCGAACCTGCTGACCGAGAAGCTGGTGCGCCAGGAGGCCGAGGAGCTCGTCCTCGAAGAGGTCCCCGACATCAGCTACGCCGACGTCGGCGGGCTCGATGCGCAGATCGAGTCGATCACCGACGCGGTGGAACTGCCGTACCTGCACCGCGCGCTGTTCCAGGACTACGAACTCCCGGCGCCCAAGGGAATCCTGCTCTACGGCCCGCCGGGCTGCGGCAAGACGTTGATCGCCAAGGCCGTGGCCAACTCGCTTTCGGCCAAGGTGGCCGAGCTCAGCGGGAATCGCAACGTGCGCTCCTACTTCCTCAACATCAAAGGCCCCGAGCTGCTCAACAAGTACGTCGGCGAGACCGAGCGCCAGATCCGACTGGTCTTTCAGCGCGCCCGGGAGAAGGCCGAGGAGGGCGTGCCGGTCATCGTCTTCTTCGACGAGATGGACTCGCTGTTCCGCACGCGCGGCTCGGGGATCAGCTCGGACATGGAGTCGACGATCGTGCCCCAGCTCCTGGCCGAGATCGACGGGGTGGAGTCGCTGCGCGACGTCATCGTCATCGGGGCGACCAACCGCGAAGACCTCATCGACCCGGCGATCCTGCGCCCGGGTCGCCTCGACGTCAAGATCAAGATCGAGCGGCCCGACACCGACGCCGCGGCCCAGATCTTCCACCGCTACCTGCACCCGGACCTGCCGATCGACGAGGGCGTGGTGCGCGAGCTGGGTGGCGGCGACCGCGTGAAGGCCGTCCAGGCCCTGGTCGAGGCCACGGTCACCGACATGTACCGCGTAGACGACGAGAACCGCTTCCTCGAAGTCACCTACCAGGGCGGCGACAAGGAGATCCTCTACTTCAAGGACTTCGCGTCGGGCGCCATGATCGAGAACATCGTGCGGCGCGCCAAGAAGCTCGCCGTCAAGCGCGAGATCGCCGGCCTGGGGCGCGGCCTGCGCGGCGAGGACCTGACCGAGTCGATCCGCCAGGAGTACCGCGAGAACGAGGACCTGCCTAACACGACCAACCCGGACGACTGGGCGCGCATCTCGGGCAAGAAGGGCGAGCGGATCATCTTCATCCGCACCCTGATCAACCGCGAGGAACCCGAGATCGAGGGCGGCCGCTCCATCGCTCACGTCGGAACCGGCCAGTACCTCTAGCCCCATGGCCATTCCCAAGGTGCTGGGGATCGAGACCGAGTTCGGCATCGCCGGCGGCCCCGACCGCGACCCCATCACCGCCTCGAGCCTGGTGGTCAACGCGTACGCCCAGCAGGGTCGCTCGCGCATTAACTGGGACTTCCAGGGCGAGACGCCCGACCTCGACGCGCGCGGCCTGCCCGGGCTGACCTCGTTCGCGCCGGTGGTCGAGACCCACCTGGCCAACACCGTGCTCACCAACGGCGCGCGCCTCTACGTCGACCACGCCCACCCCGAGTACTCGGCGCCGGAGTGCCGCACGCCCCTGGAGGCCACGCTCTACGACGTGGCCGGCGAGGAGATCCTGCGCCGCGCGCTGGCCGGAGCGAACGAGGGACTCGCCGCGCACGACGAGATCACCCTCTACAAGAACAACTCGGACGGCAAGGGCAACTCCTACGGCACTCACGAGAACTACCTGCTCCAGCGCACGGTCGACTTCGGCCACGTGGTGCGCGCGATGGTGCCCCACCTGGTGTCGCGCCAGATCGTCGTCGGCGCCGGCAAGGTCGGCGCGGAGACCGAGGACGCCCTGGCCCGCGCGCCGGCCTTTCAGGTGAGCCAGCGCGCCGAGTTCTTCGAAGAGGTCGTGGGGCTGGAGACCACCCTCAAGCGGCCGATCGTCAACACCCGCGACGAGCCCCACGGGGACGCCGAGCGGTTCCGCCGGCTGCACGTGATCATCGGCGACGCCAATCTCTCCCAGGTCGCCACCCTGGTCAAGCTGGGCTCGACGGCCCTCCTGCTGGCCGTGCTGGAGGACCGGGGACCGGAGGTCTTTCCCAGCGCGCCGCGCCAGCCGGTCAGCGCGGTGCGCGCCTTCGCCCTCGACCCGTCGCTCACCACCACGGTGGTCTGCGACGACGGCGCCACGCGCAGCGCCTGGGACCTCCAGGACCGGCTCTGGGCCCTGGCCAGCGACTACGTGGCCCAGTGCGGCGCCGAGGCGGTCGCCGGTCCCGAGGAGCTGGCGCTCATCCTGGGCCACTGGCGAGAGATGCTCGACGGGGTGCGCGACGACCCCGACAGCGTGGCCGACCGCGTGGAGTGGGTGGCCAAGCGACGCGTCGTGGAGGGCTACCGGGCGCGCTACGACCTGGGCCCGACCGACGCGCGCCTGCGCGCGATCGACCTGCAGTTCCACGACCTGCGCCCCGAGCGCTCCCTGGCCCGGCGCGTCGGGCTCGTCGAACTGGTCCCGCAGGAGGCCATTCGTGAAGCCGTTCACAAGCCGCCGCGCACCACCCGGGCCTTCTTCCGGGGCGAGTGCGTCGCGCGCTACCCCGAGCAGATCGTTGCCGCCAACTGGGACTCGGTCGTCTTCGACCTGGGCGAGGGGCCGCTGCAGCGCGTGCCGATGATGGACCCGCTGCGGGGTACCGCGGAGTTGACCGCGGACTTGCTAGAAACAAGTCAGACGGCCGACGAACTGCTCGCGGCCCTAGACAGGTAGAAAAGAAGTATGGGAGAGCAAGAGCGAATCCAAAAGCAGCGCACCGAGCGGGCCGCGCCGGTCGCCGGCGAGGTCGCGGTGGACGCCACGAAGGGCGAGCAGCTGAAGGCCGACCTGGACGAGCTCTTGGACGAGATCGACGACGTCCTCGAGGAGAACGCCGAGGAGTTCGTGCGCAACTACGTCCAAAAGGGCGGCCAATAGATGGGTCTGCCCCTGTACGGCGCCGGAGATGACCCGGGGCCGTCCTTCTTTCGCTACGCCGAAGACGCGGGGCTGACGACGCTGCCGGGCTCCGGCGACGCCCCGTCGGCCCACGCCACCACCGTGGTCGCCGTGCGCTACGTGGGCGGCGTGGTGATGATGGGGGACCGTCAGGCGACGGGCAGCTACATCGCCAGCCGCGACGTGCGCAAGATCGAGGCCGCCGACAACTTCACCGCGATTGCCATCTCGGGCACCGCCGCGCGCGGCATCGAGTTCATCCGCATGGCCCAGCTCTCCTTCGAGCACTACGAGAAGATGACCGACGCGACGCTGAGCCTCGAGGGCAAGGCCAACTACCTGTCGCCGATCATCCAGCGCAACAACCTGTCGACGCCGCTCATCGTGCTGCCCCTGCTGGCCGGGTGGGACCCCAGCTACCAGGTCGGACGGGTCTTCGAGTACGACGGCGCCGGCGGCTGCTACGAGCGCCTGGACTTCGCCACCATCGGCTCGGGCACGCCCTTCGCCGAGAACACCCTGCGCCTGGGCTTCCGCAACGACCTCGACCAGGCCGGCGCGCTGGATCTCGCAGCGCTGGCGCTCTACGAGGCCGGCGACAACGACCCCGCAACCGGGGGGCCGGACTTCGTGCGCGGGATCTACCCCATGATGGTGACCGTGGACGCCGAGGGCTTTCGCGAGCTCGCCACCGCGGACGTGGCGGCGCGGTTCCGGGCCATCAATGAGCGGCGCACCGCGACCGAGGGCCGGGCCGAGGGGACCCTGCGGTGACGAACTTCTTCTACGTCTCACCCGAGCAGCTCATGAAGGACCGGGCGGAGTTCGCCCAGAAGGGCATCGCGCGGGGGCGCTCGATCGTGGCGGCGATCTACGACGTCGGCGTGGTCATGGTGGCCGAGAACCCCTCGGCGTCGCTCAACAAGATCTCGGAGATCTACGACCGCATCGCCTTCGCCGGGGTGGGCAAGTACAACGAGTTCGACCGCCTGCGCGAGGCCGGCATCCGCTGGGCCGACGGGACGGGCTTCACCTACTCGCGCGAGGACGTGGACGCCCGGGCACTGGCCAACTACTACGCCCAGCACGTCGGCGACATGTTCACCGAGGGACCCAAGCCGCTCGAGATCGAGATCCTGGTCGTCCAGCTGGGCGGCCAGCTGCGCCCGACCAAGCTCTACCGCATCGCCTACGAGGGCACCATCTCCGACGAGCCGCACTTCGCGGTCCTGGGAGGGGACGCCGAGACGATCCGGGCGCGGTTCGCGGCCTCCGAGGAGTCCCTCGAGCCCCTGCCGGTCACGTTGCGCAACGCGGTGGCCGCCCTGGCCGGCCCGGAGCGCACCATTCCCGTCCCCGACCTCGAGGTCGGGATACTCGAGGACCGCGGCGCGCGCCGGACCTTTCGCCGCCTGAGCGACGACGAGGTCGGCCGGTTGCTGGAATGAGACGGGCGCGCCGGGCACCGCGATGTTGAGGCGCGTCTACGGCATCGAGACCGAGTACGGGATCACCTTCTCGCTCCGCGGCCAGCGCCGCCTGAGCCCCGACGAGGTCTCGCGGTTCCTCTTCCGCAAGGTGGTGGCGTGGGGCCGCTCCTCCAACGTCTTCCTGGAGAACGGCAGCCGCCTCTACCTCGACGTCGGCAGCCACCCCGAGTACGCCACGGCCGAGTGCGACACCCTGAGCGACGTGGTGGCCCAGGACAAGGCCGGTGAGGCCATCCTGCGCGAGCTGGTCACCTACGCGCAGGGCCAGCTGGCCGACGAGGGCATCCGCGGCGACATCTTCCTGTTCAAGAACAACACCGACTCCTCGGGCAACTCCTACGGCTGCCACGAGAACTACTGCATCGAGCGCATCGATGACCTCAATCGGCTCGAGCAGGTCTTCATCCCGTATCTCATCAGTCGCCAGATCTTTACCGGCGCGGGCAAGGTCGTGACGAACGCACGCGGCACGGCGTACTCGATGAGCCAGCGCGCCGAGCACATCTGGGAGTCCATCTCCTCGGCCACCACGCGCAGCCGCCCGATCATCAACACGCGTGACGAGCCCCACGCCGACCCCGAGCGCTATCGGCGGCTGCACGTCATCGTGGGCGACTCCAACATGTCCGAGTTCGCCACCTTCCTCAAGGTCGGCACCGCCGCGGTCATCCTGGCCATGATCGAGGACCGCAACACCGTCCTGCGCGACTACAACATGGCCTCGCCGATCAACGCCCTTCGCGACATCTCCTACGACCTGTGGAGCAAGGAGCCGGTGCGCCTGAGCAGCGGTCGCGACATGACCGCCCTGGAGATCCAGGAGGACCTCTGCGAGCGCGCCGAGCTGTTCCTCCAGTCCCACCATCTGCCCCCTGACCAGGTGCGCGCGGTGCGGCTCTGGCGCGAGGTGATCGAGCAGTACCGGGCCGACCCGATGCTGCTGGCCGACCGCGTCGACTGGATCACCAAGCTCCAGATCATCGAGCGCGAGCGCGAGCGCTCCGGCGTGGCGCTCTCGGACCCCAAGATCGCGCTGATCGACCTCCTCTATCACGACACCAACTACGAGCGCGGCCTCTTCTACCGTCACCAGTCGCGCGGACGGATCCGCCGCGTCGTCTCCGACGAGGACATCACGCGCGCCACGCAACTGCCGCCCGCGACGACGCGCGCCCACATGCGCGGCACGTTCATCCGCGCGGCGAAGCAGTGGCGCCGCGACTACACCGTCGACTGGGTGCACCTCAAGCTCAACGACGAAATGCAGCGAACGGTGCTGCTGAAGGATCCGTTCAAGAGCAACGACGAGCGATTCCAGAAGCTGCTGGTCTCACTCGAGCGCCACGAGCGCCGCGACTAACCTGACTCCGTGACCGACGACGCAACCCCCTCGGCGCCGGACGTCGTGGAGGCCCCCGAGGAACTGCCCGTGGAGGCCGCGCCGCGCACGGCGCGGCGCCGGCGGCGCCTCATCATCGAGTGGGGCATCATCATCGTCCTGGCGGTCGCCGTCTCATTCCTTATGCGCACCTACGTGGTGCAGACCTTCTACATCCCGTCGGCGTCGATGCAGCCGACCCTCCAGGTGGGCGACCGGATTCTGGTGTCCAAGCTGAGCATCGACTTCGGCACGATCCACCGGGGCGACATCGTCGTGTTCAAGGCGCCGCCGGCCGAGCACTGCGGCGACACGGTCAGCGACCTCGTCAAGCGGGTGATCGGGCTGCCCGGCGACCACCTGACCTCCAAGGGCAACACGATCTACGTGAACGGCCACAAGCTCAACGAGACCTGGCCCCACATCGAGCCCCTGTCGACGCCGGTGGGCACGGTGACCGTGCCCGCGAACTCCTACTTCGTGATGGGCGACAACCACCCGAACTCCTGCGACAGCCGCTACTGGGGCAGCGTGCCGCGCAGGTACCTCATCGGCAAGGTGTTCCTGCGCATCTGGCCGCTCTCGCGAATCGGCTTCCTCTAAGGATTCTCCGGAGACCCGCCCTACAATGAGGCGGTGTTCAGTCTCAGTCCGATCAAGATCCTGATCATCGTGGCCGTCGTGTTGATCCTGCTCGGACCGGACAAGCTGCCCGAAGTCGCCGAGCGCCTGGGACGGGGCTGGCGCTCGCTCCGGCGGCTCCAGGAGCGCGTCGAGTCCGAGGTGCGCGACGTCCTGCCCGACCTGCCCAGCTCGAGTGAGATCGCGCGCATCGCGCGAAGTCCCGTCAACCTGCTCAACCAGTTGGCCGACCGGGCCAGCGCGGCCGACGACGAGTTCGCGCCGCCCCAGCCGCAGACTCCGCCGTCCGTCGACGTCGCGCCACCCGATCTGACGGGGCCGGCGCCACCGACGCCGCTGGCTCGCCCGACTGAGCGGCCCACGTCGCCCGACCCGTCGCTCAACTAGCCGATGAGCAAGTTCCGCCAGGCGGTCAAGGGGATGACCCTGGCCGAACACCTCGCCGAGGCCCGGCGCCGGTTCATCATCTCGACGGCGGCCGTGCTGGCGCTGGGCGTGGGCGCCTTCCTCTTCTACCCGCAGATCCTGCACGTGCTCCAAGACCCGTACTGCAAGGCCGTGCCGCGCCACTGCACCTTCCTGGTCACCAACCCGCTCGACGGGCTGACCCTGCGCATCAAGATCGGCTTCTTCGGCGGCCTGCTCTTCGCCTCGCCGGTCGTCTTCTGGGAGGTGTGGCGCTTCATCACCCCCGGGCTGCGGGCCAGCGAGCGGCGCTTCGCGGTGCCCTTCGTGGCCGCGTCGGTCGCCTTCTTCGCTGGGGGCGTCGTCGTGGCTTTCTTCAGCTTCGGCCACGCGCTCAAGTTCCTCCAGGCGATCGGCGGCCACTCCCTGGTCGCCTACTACAACCCCAACCAGTACCTGAGCCTCTTCATCCTCATGATGTTCATCTTCGGCGTGACCTTCGAGTTTCCGGTGGTCCTGGTGGCCCTGGAGATGGCCCGGGTGGTCTCGCCGCGCCAGCTGCTCAAGTCGTGGCGCTACGCGCTGATCGCCATCACGATCGCGTCGGCGGTCTTCACGCCCAGCGGCGACCCGCTCTCCATGATGGCCCTCGCGGTGCCGCTGACCGCCTTCTACTTCCTGTCCATCGGCGTCGGCAAGCTGTTGCGTCGGTGAGGGCGGACGGGCTGCGGCGCCACTTCGTCGAGGGCCTCGGATTTGCGCCCGACGACTTCCAGGTCGAGGCGCTGGACGCCGTCGACGCGGACGTCAACGTCCTGGTGAGCGCCCCCACCGGGTCGGGCAAGACCCTGGTGGCCAACTACGCCATCTCGCGGGTGGTGGCCGCGGGCAGCCGGGCCTTCTACACCACGCCGCTGAAGGCGCTGTCGAACCAGAAGTACCACGAGCTCGGTCGCCTCTTCGGCCTGGCGCGCGTCGGACTCCTGACCGGCGACACCTCCATCAACCGTACCGCCGAGATCGTCGTGATGACGACCGAGGTACTGCGCAACATGCTCCTGACCGATTCGGACCAGGTGAGGTCCCTGGGCCTGGTCGTCCTCGACGAGGTGCACTACCTCCAGGACCCCTTCCGCGGGGGCGTCTGGGAGGAAGTGCTCATCCTCACGCCCCCGCCGGTGCGTTTCGTGGCCCTGTCGGCAACCATCGGCAACGCGCCGTTCCTCGGCGAGTGGCTGGGTCAGCTGCGCGGGGCCACGGCGGTCGTCGTCGAGGAGAGCCGGCCCATCACCCTGCACGACCACCTGGCCGTCGTCGCGCGGGGCCAGACCGACGCCGCGGTCGTCGACCTGCTCGACGGCGCCCGGCTCTCCGACGAGGCCCGGCGCATCGACAACGTCATGCGCTCGAGCCGGCGGTTCCGGCCCGGCCCCAAGTGGCGCGGGCCCCAGTCGAGCGCGCCGCCGCCGCCCTTCCGCGCCCCGCGGCGCAGCGAGCTGCTGCGCGCCCTGGAGCGCGACGACCTCCTGCCGGTGATCGTGTTCATCTTCTCGCGCGCCGCCTGCGAGGACGCCGTGCACCAGTGCCGGCGCGACGGCCTGCGTTTCACGACCGGCGAGCAGCGCCGCGAGATCGAGGCCATCAGCGAGTCGCGACTCACCACCTTCCGCGACGACGACCTGGCCGCCCTGGAGTACGAGGTCTTCCTCGACGCGCTGCGCTGCGGCCTGGCGCCCCACCACGCCGGCATGGTGCCGGCCTTCCGCGAGATCGTCGAGGCCTGCTTCGAGCGCAACCTGCTCGGCGTGGTCTTCGCCACCGAGACCCTCGCCCTGGGCGTCAACATGCCGGCGCGCTCGGTGGCCCTGGAGCGCTTCACCAAGTACTCCGACGCCGGGCGCCAGACGCTCACCAGTGCCGAGTTCGCGCAGATGACCGGCCGCGCCGGGCGGCGCGGCCTGGACGACGAAGGTCACGCCGTGGTCTGTTTCGCCAGCGACCTGGCGCTGATCGACGTTGCCCGGGTGGCCACCGCGCCACCCTCGGACCTGCACTCCTCCTTCCGGCCGACCTACAACCTGACCGCCAACCTGGTGCACCACTTCGACTTCGACACGGCGATCGACGTCGTGCGGCGCTCCTTCGCCCAGTTCGAGGCCGACCGGCGACCCGCCGGGTCCCGTCGCCCGCTCAGCGACCAGATGGTGGCCCGCCACCGCGTGCTCGAAGAGCTCGGCTACGCGACGGGCTGGACCCTCTCCGCGACTGGTGAGCTGCTGCGCGCGATCTATCACGAGTGCGACCTGCTGATCGCCGAGTCGGTGGCCGACGGGGTCTTCGACGACCTCGAACCCGAGGCCCTGGCCGGGGTCCTCTCCGCCTTCACCTACGAGGCCAAGCGGCCCGGACGCCCGCCCCACGCCGGGGCCAGCGTGACCACCAAGAGGCGCCGCGCCATCAATGACCGGCTCGGCCCGCAGCGCCGCGGCACCATGGACGAGCGCGTGCGCGAGATCACGCTGCGCTCGGTGACCACGCGAGAGTTGGAGGACCGCTACCACGTCCCGCACGCCAAGGAGCCCGACGGGCGCTTCGCGACGGTGATCGCCGCCTGGGCGCGCGGGGCGTCCCTGGGCACCGTGCTCGACCTGGCCGACGTCGAAGTGGGCCTGACCTCGCCGGGGGACTTCGTGCGCCAGGCCAAGCAGGTCGGCGACCTCTGCGAGCAGCTGGCGCGCCTGCACCACCGCCGCGAGGTCGCCGCCGCGGCCGGCGAGGCCCGGGATCGGGTGCTGCGCAGCGTGGTCGTGGCCGGCACCGGCGTCCACCCCCTCCCGGAGAAGTCGCCCTAGTCTCGTAAACCCATGCACCCCTACGTCGTCGAGGAGTTCTCCGCGGCGGAGACCGCGATCCTCCGGCGGTACTTCACCAACCTCGAAGGCCCGGTGTTCGCCCTGGTCAACCTGCCCGACGTGGTGAAGGGCGCCCTCTTCGCGCGCTACTCGCGCTCCTCGAAGAGCCTGCGCCGGCTCTTCCTCGACGAGTTCGTGGGCGACCTGGACCTCACCGGCGACCGCAGCGTCGACGCGACGGTCGGGCTGGACCGGGCGGCCGAGCTCTACCAGCGCATCTTCTACGAGTACGGGGACGACTCGGTGGCCCAACTGGGCGGGGTGCACCTGGCGTGCGAGCAGGCCAGCAACGTGCTGACGAAGGTGCTCGAACGCGGCCGGCTGATGAGCTACCTGGAGCAGTCCACGCGCTACCTGGGCTACGACCGGCGCCTGGCCAACGGCCTCTACCGCTACTACCGCGACCCGGCGATCCTCGAGTCACGCCGCGGGGCGCGCTACGTCGGCGAGATGGACCGCATGTTCGACACCTACGGCGAACTGCTGGGCGAGCTCACCGAGTGGCTGACCCGGCGCTTCCCCAAGACCCCCGACGACACCGACTTCGTCTACCGCCAGGCCATCCGCGCCAAGGCCCTGGACGCCGTGCGCGGGCTGCTGCCGGCCAGTGCCATCTCTAACCTGGGTATCTACGCGTCCGGCCAGGCCTACGAGGCGCTGCTGCTGCGCATGCGCGCCCACGCCCTGCCCGAGGTCCGCGAGTACGCCCAGCTGATGATGAGCGAGCTGATGAAGGTCATCCCGTCCTTCCTCAAGCGCGTCGAGGTGGCCGAGCGCGGCGGGGCCTGGACCACCTACCTGGCCCAGACGCGCGCCGCGACGCGCGAGCTGGTGCGCACGTCCTGGCGCGCCACCGACCCGCCCGAGGCCGCCGAGTCGGTGCGCCTGGTGGACTTCGACCCCGAGGGGGAGCGCCACGTCGCCGAGGCCATCGTCTTCGCCGCCTCGTCGATGTCCGAAGCCGAAGTCGTTCGCCGCGTGGCGGCGATGAACGAGCTGGAGCGGGCCCACCTCATCAAGACCTACGTCGGGCGCCGCCTGAACCGGCGCCACCGCCCGGGGCGGGCCTTCGAGCGCACCGACTACCGTTTCGAGCTGGTCACCGACTACGGGGCCTTCCGGGACCTCCAGCGCCACCGGCTGCTCACCGTGGAGTGGCAGCCCCTGACGGTGGACCTCGGCTACGACGTGCCCGACGTCATCTACGACGCCGGTCTGGGCGAGCGGTTCGAGGAGTCGCTGCGCCGCTCCGCCGAGCTCTACCGCGAACTGGCCGACGACCAGCCCGAGATGAGCCAGTACGCGGTCGCCCTGGCCTACCGCATCCGCTACTCGATGCAGATGAACGCGCGCGAGGCGATGCACCTGATCGAGTTGCGCTCGAGCCCTCAGGGCCACCCCAACTACCGTCGCGTGGCCCAGGAGATGGCCCGCCAGATCCGCGACGTAGCCGCCCACCACGCGATCGCCGACGCGATGAGCTTCGTCGACCTCTCCGACGTCGACCTCGAACGGCTCGAGGCGGAACGCAACGCCGAGCGGCAGCGCCAAAATGGTCGCTAAACCGGGGTTTTCCGCCGCCCGGCCCGAAACCGGTCCCGGCGCCCAGAAAAAGGCTCTACACTGCTCGCGCTGCGAAAGAGGAATTGGCACATGGCAAGTGAGAGCGACACCGAGGAAGTCTTCGACGAGGAGGAACTCGCCGAAGGCTTTGACGAGGAGGTCGTCGCCGAGGACCTGGTCGACGAGGAGGAGGAGGTCCCCGACGACGAGGATGACGAGGTCGTGGTCCTGGAAGACGACGAGATCGTCGCCGACGCCGTGGTGGTCGAGGACGACGAGGAGGTGGCCGACGACACCGACGTCGAACTGGCCCTCGACGAGGTGCTGGCCGAGACGATCCGACGCTCCACGGTGGCCGAGGATGACGACGAGATCGTGGGCGAGATCGATACCGTCATCGATCCGGCCGAGACGATCCTGCCGAAGCAGGACGACGAATTCCGCTGCGCCTCCTGCCGGCTACTGAAGAAGATGAGCCAGCTGGCGGACCGGTCCAAGACGCTCTGTCGCGACTGTGTCTGAGGCGCGGTCGCCCGCGTGACACTGGCCGCGGCAACCGACGTCTCCGAAGAACTGAGGCAACTCTGGGACGCGGCCCTGAGCGCCCTGGCGGCCACCCGGGGCGGTCCCGAACTGCTGGCCGAGGCGCTCCCGACCTCGCCGGACCCGCTCGCCGCGATCGTGGCCGAAGGTGGCCTGTTCCTGGAGCGCCGCGACGACGTCGTCATCGGCTTCGCGGTGGTGCGCGAGTGCACGATCGTCGGTGTCTACGTCACCCCGGCGGCGCGCGGTGGGGGAGTCGCACGCGCCATGGCCACCGACCTCTTCGCGATGGCCGAGCCGCCCCGCGACGCCCTCGCCCTACCGGGCGACCGGGCGATGAAGTCGCTCTACGAGTCGCTGGGCCTCAAGGCCCGGCTGCTCACGATGCGCGCCGAGTAACGGGACGACGCGGCGCACGCGTCGGCGGCGGGGGAGGGGGCACCCGCATCCCCAGCAGCTTGGCCAGTTCGGGGATGGCGCCCGCGTTCTTGAGCGCCACGGCCCGACTCTCGTCGTCACCGGGTATCCCCTGGGGCTTCACGTTGCGCCGGATTGACGTCTCCGCGGCGAGCGTCACGATATGGCGCCACTGCGCGCCGTCCTGCTCCGCGCTCAGGGCCTCGGAGGTGATGGCCACGACGCGCGCGGCGATGTCGGCGCTGACGCGAGTGGAGAGGTCGGGCGGTCGGGCGACGAGGCGCAGCGCTTCGGGGACGTTCTTCGCGGTGAGGGCCGTCTCGAGCTTCTCGCTCCACTGTGTGCGCAGGGTGTCGAGCTTCGTGGTCAGCGACGCCTGGAGCTCCTTGAGCTGCGCGCGCGACTCCTCGTCGAGCGTGACCGTCTTGGCCGAGGTGACCACGGCCCGCAGGTCACGCAGGCGCAACTCGCGTCCCGCGGCGATCGCGCCGGCCGCTCGGTCGCGCCACAGGGCCAGGTTGGTGCGCCCCAGCAGTTCCTCGGCGATGCGGTCGATGGTGATCGGATCGACGGTCGGCCGGCCCTGCGCGGTGGCGTTCTTGTTCTGCTCGGCGACCGCGGTGCGCACGGCCGGCATACCGCCGCGCAGCAACTGCTCGGCGACCGGTAGCTGCTCGGGCGAGAGGGTGGCCAGGAGCGCGTTGCGGTAGGTCGTCGTCATCGGTGGATGCGCCGGTCGGGCCTTGAAGTCCGCCCGGGTCCCGCGCTCGGCGCGCGCCGGTCGCTCGCCTCGAGGTGGTCGTTCCCCGCGCGGGGAGCGCTCGACACCCGCGGGCCGGTCGTCGCGCGGTGGCCGGTCGGCGCGCGGGGCATGCTCGGAGCGGGCCGGGCGCTCGGCCCGTGCTGGTCGGTCGGTGCGCGGGGGACGCTCGGCGCGGGCCGGTCGCTCGGTGGATTCCGCGTCGCGCGGGGTCCGCGGTTCGCGGGCCGGGCGCTCCCGCTCACCGCGCGTCTTGGTTGGCGGACGGCCCGGCGACCGCGGCGCGGAGTCGCGGCGCTCGCTGTCGCGCCGCGGGCCTCGACCCTTGGGCGCGTAGGTCACTACGACGTCCGGGCCGGCCGTCGTGATCGGGATCAATTCGAGGCGCTCGTGGCGCGGGTCGAGCGGCGACGCGGACTTGGCGGGCGCGACCGAGAGGATCTCGATGCCCTCCATGTACTGCTCGACGTCCGCCCGGTAGGTCGTGCCCACCACGGCGCCCCCGGGGATCAGCGACGCGCTGAGGACTCCCTTGGGCAGCTTGGCGCCGGCGGCCCGCCACGTCGCGACATCGCCCGTGAGACTGGTGATCTCGATGTCAATCCGGCGCGACATAGTGGTCCAATCTAGTCGCTGACCACGCTGGAAAGTTTTCGAAGCGCTTTAGGTGAAACTTAGAATGCGGTGCTTAGCATGGCTGCGTGAGTGACACCTCCTCGACCACCGGCGAGACACCGGACGAGCCGACTCCCCTCGTGCCCGGGTCCACGGACGCCGGCGCGTCGGACTCGACGTCCGAGCAGCCCCGTGACCCCGCCGTGACGTCTGTGGAGCCGTGGGCGCCGCCCCGGGACGCGGAAGACCCCGCCGCCGTCCCCGGGGCGGCCCCACGAACTCACAACGAGTCCTACGGGTACGCCGGTGACTCCGCCGTCTCGGCGGCGGCCCCGCGAACCCCCGACAAACCATTCGGGTACGCCGACGACTCGGCCTTCGCCTCAGGCGCGGACCGGCGAGCGAGCGACGCGCCACCACTGGCCTCGGCCGGGCGCGCGAGAGGCGTGTGGACGACGCGCGTGTCGCTGCTGCTCGTCGCGGCCCTGGTCGGCGGACTGGCCGGCCACTACGCCGCGCCCAGCTCGAACGGTCCGGGGGGAGTCACGGTCAATCAAGTCAGCACCTCGCCAGCCGGCGCCGTGCTGCCCAACGGGACGTCGATCCCGGCGCTGGTGCGCCGCGTCGTGCCCACCGTGGTGTCCATCGACGTCAAGGGTCAGGGATCCGAGGACCAGGGCACCGGCATGATCGTCTCCGCGAACGGTCTGGTCGTCACGAACAATCACGTCATCGCGGCCGCGGTCGGCGGTGGAACGATCACGGTCACGCGCACCGGCTCGACCAAGGCCCTGGCGGCGACGCTGATCGGCACCAACTCGGTGGACGACGTGGCGCTCATCCGGATCGACAACATCTCGGGGCTGCCCGCGGTGACCTTCGGCAACTCCAACGCCCTGGTGGCCGGTGACGCCGTCGTCGCCATTGGCAACGCCCTGGGTCTGGCCGCCGGCACGCCGACCGTGACCCAGGGGATCGTGTCCGCCCTCGGCCGAACGGTGACGGCCGGTACGACGAGCTCCACCGAGACGCTCAACAACATGATCCAAACTGACGCGGCGATCAATCCCGGTAACTCGGGCGGTCCGCTGCTCGACTCCCAGGGCGCGGTCATCGGCATGAACACCGCCGTCGCCGGCTCCCTGCCCGACGGCACGAGCGCCCAGAACATCGGCTTCGCCATTCCGGCCGCCACAATCCTGTCGTTGCTCAGTTCGCTGAAGGCGGGCGCCAGCGTCGTCAGCCACGGCGCGTTCATGGGCGTGGAGATCATGTCGATGACGCCGTCGCTCCAGATTCAATTCGGCTTCACCGTGGCCACCGGAGCCCTGGTCCAGGGCGTGATCGCCGGCTCGGGCGCCGCTGCGGCGGGCGTGCGTCAGGGCGACATCATCGTCAAGATCGACGGCACGCCGATCAACTCCGCCCAGGACGTCACCAACGTGATCTCCTCGCTGCACCCCGGTGACGTGGTAACGCTCGACGTCGTGCGCGGCAGTCACCACCTCACGCTCAAGGTGACCCTGGGCCGCAAGGCCGCCTAGGCGAGAGTCGCGAGTCCTCCGTCGACGGGCAGCACCACGCCCGTGACGTAGCTGGCCGCGCGCGACGCCAGGAAGATTGCCGCGCCGGCCATATCGGAGGGTCGCCCGATGCGCTTCAGGGGCGCGGCCTGGGCGATCTGTTCGCCGAAGGTCTCCAGCGTGGCGTGCATCATCTTGGACTCGAAGGGTCCGGGCGCGATCGCGTTGACCGTCACCCGGGGCGCCATGAACAGGGCCAGGTGGCGCGTCAGCTGGTGCACGGCCGCCTTGGACGACGAGTAGGCGTAGGTCTCCATCGCGGGCGGGCGAAGGCCGTCGATCGAGCCGATGTTGATGACCCGTGACGGCTCGTCCGCCGTGCCGGTCACCTCGAGCAGGGGGCGCAGGAACTTGGTCAGGTGAAAGACCGCCTTGACGTTGAGCGCGAGGACCCGCTCGAAGGCTGACTCGTCGTAGTCGACCATCGGGGCGCCCCAGGTCGCCCCGGCGTTGTTGACCAGAACGTCCAGATGGTCCTCACGGCGCGCCAGCTCGTCGGCCAACCGTTGGCACTCCGCCTCGTGGGACAGGTCGGCCGGCAGGGCCACGCAGGCACCGACCCCGGAGAGCTCCTCAGCCAGCGCGGCGCAGACCTCGGCCTTGCGCGAGGAGATGTAGACGATAGCGCCGGCCTGGACGAATCCCCGGGCGATCATCTCGCCGATGCCCCGGCTGCCCCCGGTGACCAGCACCACCTTGCCGGCCACGCTAAAGAGGTCGTCCATCCGGGGCAGTGTAGGCGCTGGTCAACCCGGCGTCGGGGTGATGAGGTAGGCGGTGCGGGGCCGGGGGAGTTCGGGTCGGCGCGCCTGGGCCAGGGTGAGGGCCTCGTCGGCGTCGTGGGCCTCGACGAGCTCCTGGGTCAGGCCGTGGAAGGGGTCGCCCCACACCACGCGAAACGTGACGCGCCCCGACGGGCCCACGGCTAGTCGCTGACGTCGATATTGGTGATGGCGGTCGCCGACACGTCCGACGAGCGCGTCACCGCGTACTGGGCTCGAATCGCCCAGGTGCCGCTGGCGGTGAAGTTGAAGCCGCACTCCACCTGGCTGGTGGTGATCACCTGGTACCGGCAGACGAGGTTGGGCTGACCGGAGTTGGCCGGGGCCACCGCCACCATGCGCACGACGCCCGGGCTGTGCTCGGGCAGCACGTCCGTGATGATGTTGAAGGGTCCGCCGCTGGCCGAGGCCGGGTCGCTGTTGTCACTGAAATCGAACGAGAGGTGGATCTTGGTCACGTCGCCGGTGCTGACCTCGGCGCTCGCCGGCAGCACGGCCAGTCCCAGGGTGGATGCCACCATCAGGAGAGCAAGAAGGGCCCGACGCATGACAACGATTATACCAGCGCTCTCGCAGTCCTCCGCCGATAATGTTCGTTATGTCAAGTTATAGTGAAACTCGAGATCCGCCAACTCCCGTTCATACCCGGACCCTGCTCCCCCGGCCACTAACTTCAACCTACCGATGCGGCCGTCGAACACTCTCGCGCCCAAACAGCTGGCCACCGCCGTCGGTGTCGTCGCTCTGGGCGGCGCGCTCGGCACGCTGGTGCGGGACCTGGCGTCACGTCTGGAGCCCGCCGCGGCGTCGTCGAGCGACTGGGTGGCCCACGTGCCCTGGGTCCTGCTCGCGATCAACGTCGCCGGCGCCTACGCGGCCACGTGGCTGCTCCGGCGCCCGTTGCGTGGCCACGACCCGAACGACCGGTGGCGCCTGATCGTCGTGACGGGCTTCTTCGGGGGCCTTACCTCCTACTCCGGTCTGTTTGTCGGCGTGGCGGACGTCTGGCACCGTTGTCCCGGGGGCGGGCTCGTGGTGGCGGTCGGAGCCGTCACGAGCGGCGTCGCGGCGGCGGGGTTGGGGCTCGCCGGTCACCATCGACGCCACCACCCGTGATCACGCTCGCCGTCTCGGTCGCCGGCGCCCTGGGCTGCGTCGTGCGCTACCTGATGGAGTACGCGGTGCGCCGCCACCACCCGACGCTGCGTCCCTGGGCCACGGTCGGGGCCAACGCGCTGGGTTGCCTGATCGCCGGGTGGGCCGCCTACCACCTGGTCGCCGGCGCCGACGCGACGTGGCGCACGGTGATCCTGACCGGGTTCTGCGGGGGACTGACCACGTTCTCCTCCGCCTTCGCCATTCCGGCGATCCTCCAGCGCGAGCACCACTGGGGCTTCGCAGTCTCGCTGGTCCTCGCCACTCCCCTCCTGTGCGCCGGAGCACTCCTCCTCGGGATGTCGTTGGCCCACTGACCTAGGCTCGCCGGGGTGCCCGCGCTCCCCCGCCACGTCGACGAGCGGCCCCTCGGACCAGCCGAGCTGCGCGAAGCCTCCGAGCTCGCGGTGCGCGCGTTCCACGACGACCCGTTCTTCTGCTTCCTCCTGCCGAACGAGCGCACGCGCGCCCGAGCCCTGTTCCTGGTCCACCGGTCGGTCCTGACCCACCCCGGCCCCGGCGCGCGGGTGCGCTCCGTGCGCGACTACGACGACCGGATCCTCGGCGTGGCGCTCTGGCTGCCCACGGGCCGCTACCCCCAACCCGTTCGCACCCAACTGGCCCAGATGCCCGGACTGCTACGGGCGAACTTCGGTCACCTCCAGTCGATGCGTCGCGGCTTCGCGTACTTCAAGGCGTCGGCCAAGGCCCACCAGCGCGATCCCCACTGGTACCTCAATCTGCTGATGACCGAGCCCGCGGAGCAGCGCCGGGGCGTCGGGGCGGCGCTGATGGAGGACGGCCTGACCCAAATCGACGCGGAGGGCGTCGGCACCAGCCTCGAGACCCAGAACGAGGAGAACGTCACGTACTACTCGCGCTTCGGCTACGAGCTGCGCAGCACTGTGCACCCGGTGGCCGAGGGACCCTCGCTCTTCTCCCTGTGGCGGCCCCCGCGGCCGCGCGCCTGACTTGGCGCGACGCGAAGGCCCCGGCGGGACCTAGACCTTGAGCGGTCCCTGCTCGGCCTCACTCAAGCCGGTGAAGTCGGCGCGACCCTTGGGGGCCTCGGGCACCATCCCGGCCGCCACCAGTCCGACGATCAGGATGACGACGGCGGTGTAGGGCGCGTAGACGGTCGGTGAGGTGACCTTGTAGATGGCGCCGTAGATCGCCGCGGCCGTCACGACGCCGCCGACCAGCGCGGCCAGATAGAGCTGCACGCGCTTCTCACCGGCGCGCAAACCGCGAAGTGACCCCACCGAGATCAGCAGGTAGATCACCGCGATGGCGAAGCCGCCGAAGGTCGACAGCCAGCTGAACATTGAGAAGTACTCCGGGTTCTTCGGCAGGGCGAAGGCCGTCGACGTGGCCACCAGCACGATGATCACCGCGTAGACGAAGAGGACGAACGCGCTGGCACCCATCGGCGTGCCGTGGCGAGAGATCAGCGTGAGCCGACTGGGCGCCCGGCGGTCTCGAGCTAGCGCGAAGACACCCCGGGAGGCCGAAACCGCGCACCCGATCAGGACCGCGATCATGTCCAGGATGACCACGAGTTCCACCAGGCGACGGATGCCCACGCCGGCGTAGCCGCCGGCGGCCTTGGGTCCGGCCAGGGTGAACAGCGGCGCCCCGGCGTTCTTGCCCAGCAGGCTGAGGTTGAAGTGGTAGCCAGCGATCTGGGCGAAGCTGGCGACGACGTAGAAGACGCCGATCACGATGACCGAGATGAGCACGGCGCGCGGAATGTTGCGCTGCGGCAGGTGGGTCTCCTCGGCGAGGTTGGCCGACGTTTCGAACCCGGTGAAGAGCAGCACGCCGTAGAGGACGCCGAAGAAGACGCCCTTCCAGTGCAGCGGCGAGCCGGAGGGCGAGAAGCCCGACGCGATGTGGTGCAACCCGCCGCTCTGGATGATGACGAAGATCGAGAAGACCAGAACCACGCTCACCGAGATCAGTGCCAGGGTGAGCTGGATGCGGGTCGACAGCGCCACCCCGAAGTAGATAATGCTTCCGACCAGGAGGAACAACAAGACGTCCCACACCGGATACGAGAAGGGCGCGACGTTGAACTCGCCCTGGAGCGTGTCGTGAATGATGCCCCCGATGAGGGGCAGGATGGCCGAGCCCAGCGCGATCATGCCGGCGTAGTAGAGCCAGCCCGCGGCGGTGCCGACGCGCCCGCCCAGTCCGTCGGTTACGTAGTCGTAGAGCGAGCCGGCGGCCTGGATCTTGCGCGTGTACTCCGCGACGATCCAGCCGAGGCCCACGACCCCGACCAGCGCGATCAGGACGGAGAGTCCCGCCGCGTTGCCCGCGCCGTTGCCGGTGGCGCTGATGATGCCCACCACCAGGGGAACGAGGAAGGCGATCGAGAAGACCGGTCCCATCAGCCCGACCGACTGAGCGATCGTGTCGATCAGCGCGAGCTTCTTCTTGCCGCCCAGCTCCGTCCTTCTGCCGTCTCCCGCAGTCATACGCCCCCCGTCTGACGACGCTCGCGCGTCCGGCCCCGCGGCCATCGACTAAACGTACGGGGTCCCACGAGGGACGTCAAGAACCTCCACGAGCGAAAAGAAGAATCCTCTAAGCGCGGCGTTGCGCGGAGGCCTCGCGGACCAGCCACTGGAACGTGGGGTCCGGCTTGGCCAGCAACTCGGGGTGCCACTGGACCGCCAGCAGGTCGCCCTCGGGCGTCTCGAGCCCCTCGACGACGCCGTCGGTGGCACGCGCCGAGACGATGAGGCCGGGGCCGACCTCGCTGATGGTCTGGTGGTGCAGCGAGTTCACCGGCCAGGCGGTTGGTAGCAGTGACGCGGCGATCGTTCCCTCCACCATGCGGACTTCGTGGGTCGGCTTGCGCCCGTCGACGTCCCACTGGGGGTGGCCGGCTCCCTCGTCAATGGCCACGTGCTGGGTCAGCGAGCCCCCGAAGGCCACGTTGACCAGCTGGAAGCCCCGGCAGATTGCCAGCACGGGCAGGTGGCACGCCCGCGCCGCGCTGAGGAGCGCGAACTCCCACTCGTCGCGGTCCTGCTCCAGTTGGCCGAGTTCGGAGTGCGCCTCGGCGCCGTAGTGAGCGGGGTCGAGGTCCGCTCCCCCACTGAGGACCAGTCCGTCTAGGCGCTCGACGACGCCCTCGACGTCGGCGTCGCGCGCCAACTCGACCGGCAGTCCCCCGGCTTCGGCCACCGACTTCGGGTAATCCGAGAAGTGCAGGTCAAAGGTGAGTTCGCGCATCGCGAAGGGAACGTTGGAACCCAGGAACGCCGCCGGCCAGCGGCGCCCGGTCAGTCCGATCAGCGGTTTCGCCACCCCTCGAGTGTACGGGTGCGCCAACGCCTGTGCTGTAATGGCTCAGTCGTTTGGCGTCAAACGTCCGCACCGGGGGGATCATGGCCGAGCCGCTTCAGGACATCACCGCCCACGACACGTACGTCCACGGCGTGCCCCACGAGACGTTCGCCCGCCTTCGCGCCACCGACCCGGTTCACTGGACCGAGGAGAGCGACGGGGGGCGAGGTTTCTGGAGCGTGACCCGGCACGCCGACGTGCTGCTGGTGAGTCGCACGCCGGAGGCCTTCTCCAGTCGGCTGGGCATCCGGCTCGAGGACATGTCGCCCGAGGAGACCGAGGCGCGCCGCACGATGATGGAGATGGACGCGCCCGAGCACACGCGCCTCCGGCGCCTGGTCAGTCGACCCTTCGCCCCGCGCTCCATCGCCGAGTACGAAGGGGGCGTGCGCCAGCTGGCCGGCGAGGTGCTCGACGCGCTGCGCGGCCAGACCGAGTTCGACTTCGTGACCCGCGTCGCGCGCGAACTGCCGATGCGGATGCTCGGGCGGCTCCTAGGACTGCCCCACGACGACCTCGAGTGGCTGGTCCAGCGCGGCGACGCCCTCATCGGCAACACCGACCCCGACTTCACCGACTACGTGGTCGACCAGGTGGACACCACGGACTACCGACTCCTCCCCTTCCGCAGTCCGGTGGCCCTGGAGCTCTTCGAGTACGCCGCTCAGGCGTTGGCGGAGCGCCGGTTGAACCCCACGCCGGACGTCCTCTCCGCGCTTCTCGCGCCCAACGCCGACGGCGACACCCTGGATGACCTGGCTCTCAAGAACTTCTTCACCCTCATGGTGGCCGCTGGCAACGACACCACGCGCTACTCGATGACCGCCGGCCTCCTCGCCCTCATCGAGCGGCCCGAGCTCTTCGCGCGGGTGCCCGCGATGACGGTGGACGAGTGCAAGGCCCTGGTCGAAGAGATGCTGCGCTGGGCCACGGTGACCATGCACTTTCGCCGCACCGCCGTCGCGGACACCACCCTCGACGGCCAGGCGATCACGGCCGGCGACAAGGTCGTCATGTGGTTCGCCTCCGCCAATTTCGACGAGACGCACTTCATCGAGCCCTACGAGTTCCGCGCCGACCGCTCCCCCAACGATCACGTCGCCTTCGGCCTGCAGAGCCCCCACCTGTGCCTCGGCGCTCACCTGGCGCGCCTCGAAATGCGCGTCCTGTTCGAGGAGATCGCCGCTCGCTGGTCGGTCGTCGAACTCAATGGCCCGCCCGAGCGGCTGCGCTCCAACTTCATCAGCGGCATCAAGCATCTTCCGGTGCGGGTTGCTTGGCGCTAGAGGAACGGCAGGTACTCGCGCATCTCCCAGTCGGTGGTGGTGGACGTGAAGCGCTCCCACTCCGAGCGCTTGATGGCCACGTGCTGGGCCACCAGGTCCGCGCCGACGGCCTCGACCAACGCCGCGTCGGCCTCGAGTTCGTCGAGGGCGGCGGCCAGTGACGCGGGCACGCCGACGGTCGCGTCGATGGTGTCCAGGCCGTTGCCGCCCTCGGCCGGTCCGGGAGACACCTGGTTCGTGAACCCCAGACGCGACGCCTGCAGGACCGCCGCGATGGCCGTGTGGACGACGGCCGCCCCGTCGCTCAAACGGTGCTCCAGGCGCGCCGGCGCACCCCGCTCGGACGGGACGCGCACGGTGGTTCCGCGGTGGTCGTAGCCCCAGTTGGCCCAGTAGCCCGACAGCGACGCCGGGCGCAGGCGCTTGTAGGCGTTGACCGTCGGCGCGCACAGGCCGGCCAGGCTCCGGTGGTGCGCCATCAGGCCGCCGATCGAGTGCTTGGCCAGGTCGGACAGACCGTCGCCGGCCGTCGGCTCGTTGATGGCGTTGGCGCCGTCGCCGTCGCTGAAGGAGAAGTTGATGTGCAGGCCCGAGCCGCCCCGGTCGCTCAGCGGCTTGCCCATGAAGGTCAGCAGCAGGCCCAGCCGGTGGGCCACCTCGCGCGCCAGCACCTTGAAGAGGAATCCGTCGTCGGCCGCGCCGAGGGCGTCGCGGTAGCGCAGGGTGAACTCGAACTGGGGCGTGTCGTACTCGGAGTTGACCGACTCCAGCGGGATGTCCGCGCCGGCGCAGGCCGCCCAGATGGCGTCGATCATGCCGCGCGGGTCAACGCTGGACCCGGTGCCGTAGACGAAGGCCCCCGGGGTGTCCAGGGGCCGCCACTCGCCCGCGCCGTCGGGCTGGAAGACGAAGGCCTCGAACTCCATGCCGACCATGGGCTCGTAGCCCAGCGCCCGCCAGTCAGCCACCGCCTTGTGCAGCGCCGTGCGCGGCGCCACCGACACGAGTTCTCCGTCGCGCTTGAGATCAGCCACCACGACCTCGGTGTTCTCCTCCCAGCCCGGTCGCAGCTCGGACAGGTCGTAGGTCGCGTGCAGGTCGGGCAGGCCCTCGCTCCAGTGGCTCCCCACGGTCTCGGGCGTCATGCCCCGGTCGTAGCCCAGGGCCCACGTGCCGGTGCAGTGGTGCGAGCCGTTCTGGGCCAGGCTGGCCGGCACGTACTTGCCCCGAGCCAGACCCAGGTGGTCGGGCCACAAGATCCGGACCCGCTGCGTCGCGTCACTCATCGCGTCCCCCTCTGACCCTGGCGAAAGTAGCACGGGGCTGCGGGCCGGTTTGTAGAGTGATGAGATCATTTGAGGGCAAACGACCCGCGGAGGACCGTTGGAGTATCGCCGCATCCTGCTGGACGGCAACGTGGTGGACGTCGTGCGCCACGGTGACGACCTGGTGGCCGGCGACGGCCGGCGCGTCGCGGCCGATCACGCCACTCACCTGGCCCCGGTCTCGCCCACCAAGATCCTGTGCTGCCACCTCAATCACCTCTCGCGCGTGCGCGAATTCCAGATCGAGCTGCCCCCGGCGCCGACGTGGTTCCACAAGCCGGTCTCGGCGCTCAACGCCCACGGCGGGGCGGTCGTGCGCCCGGCCAACTGCCACTACCTCAACTACGAGGGCGAGGTCGCCATCGTGATCGGACGCACGGCGCGCAACATCAGCCTGGCCGACGCGGGGAACTACATCGCCGGGTACACGATCGCCAACGACTTCGGCCTGCACGACTTCCGCGACACCGACGCCGGATCCATGCTGCGCGTCAAGGGGGCGGACACGCTCTGCCCGGTCGGACCGGGGCTGGTCACCGGGTGGGACTTCCGCCACAAGCGGATGCGCACGTCGGTCAACGGCGTCGTGCGCCAGGACGGGTCCACCGACGAGATGGCCTGGGACATGCACTACCTGGTGACCGACGTGGCCCGGCTCATCACGCTCGTGCCGGGCGATCTCCTGCTGACCGGTACGCCCGCGACGTCGCGACCGGTGGCCCCCGGCGACGTCGTGACCGTCGAGGTCGAGGGACTCGGGTCCTTGACCAACCACGTCGTGGCGTCACCAATCCCGGTCAGCGACGAGGTCGGCGCCCAACCCACCGCCACCGAGGAGGTGCTCTCCACCGCGCTAGGCGGCGACTGGGAGTTCCGGGGTCAGCGCCGTCCTACACCCACCGACCGATCCGCCCTGCCGTCGCCGCGCGTCGCCCCGAGGTTTCGCCAGTGAGCCCGCGCGTGGTCGTCGGCGGCGTGGAGGTGTCGACCGACCACTACATCAACGGGACCCGCGTCGCCTCGGCCGCGACCTTCGAGGACCACTCCCCCCTCGACTGGTCGCTCGTGTTGGCCCACGTCGCGCGCGGCGGCGCACCCGAGGCCGCGGCGGCGGTCCTGGCGGCGCGTGACGCCTTCCCGGCGTGGGCGGGCCTGACGGTCGACGAGCGCCGGACCTACCTCCACCGCCTGGCCGACCTCATTGACCAGAACGTCGAGCCGCTGGCGATCGTCGAATGCCTCGACATGGGGATGTTGGAAGAGAGCCTGCGCCTGCGCGTCATCGCGCGAGGGTCCCGCAACTTTCGCGCCTACGCCGACCTGGCGGCGGACTACGTGGGACGTGAGTGGGAGTCCAACGGGACTCTGAACTTCGTCCAGCGCATGCCCGCCGGCCCCACCGTGGTGATCACCCCGTGGAACGCCCCGTTCATGCTCTCGACATGGAAGTGCGCGCCGGCGCTGGCCGCCGGCAACACCGTCGTCCTCAAGCCCGCGGAGTGGTCGCCCCTCAGCTGCTCGCTCCTGATGGATCTGGTCGACGAGGCGGAGTTCCCGCCGGGGGTCTTCAACCTCGTGCAGGGCTTCGGCGAAGAGGTCGGCGCGGCGTTGGTCGCCGACCCGCGCGTGCGCCGGATCTCCTTCACCGGCTCGCCCGAGACCGGCCAGGAGATCGGCGTGGCCGCCGCGCGTCACCTCACGCCCTTCACCGCCGAGCTCGGGGGCAAGGGACCCCTCATCGTCTTCGCCGACGCCGACCTCGACCTGGCGGCACGCAAGGCCGCCCTCATGTACGACGACGCCGGCCAGGTCTGCCTGGCCGGGACGCGACTCCTGGTGGACGACACCGTGCGCGAGGAGTTCCTGGCACGGTTCACCGCCGAGACCGAGCGCCACGTCCTGGGCGACAGCCGGGACCCGGCGACGACGGTCGCGCCCCTCATCCACCCCGAGCACCTGGCGCGCGTGGAGGGCTTCGTCGAGCGGGCCCGCGCCCGGGGCGACCGCGTCCTCTTCGGCGGCGAGCGCCTCACCCCGGACGGACTGTGGTACCGGCCCACGCTGATCGAGCCGACGCGCAACGACGACGAGATCGTGCAGCGCGAGGTCTTCGGGCCGGTGCTCACCATCCAGGGCTTCACCACCGAGGCCGAGGCGGTGACCCTGGCCAACTCCACCGCCTACGGGCTGTCGGCGATGATCTTCACCGCGGACCGCGCGCGCGCCGACCGCGTCGGCGCGCTGGTGCGCGCCGGGACGGTCTGGGTGAACGCCTTCCTGGTTCGCGACCTGACCGCGCCCTTCGGGGGCACCGGCATCAGCGGCGTGGGCCGCGAGGGCGGCGACTACGCGCTGGACTTCTACAGCGACCTCAAGACCTACCAGGTGAAGGAGGGAACCACCCATGGGTGAGATCGTCGGCGCGGGGCTCCTGGCCCACGTGCCCACCATCGTGCTGCCCGACGACGTGCGCCGGGCGCTCAACAACGGACAGGAGAGCACGCTGTACAGCGGGTTGCACGACCTGCGCCGCGAGGTGTTCACCACCCTGCGCCCCGACCTGATCATCGTCTTCGACAGCCACTGGTTCACGACCGTCGAATTCGTCATCACGGCCCACTCGCGACGCAAGGGGTCCTTCACCTCCGAGGAGCTGCCCCGGGGGATGTCGAGCGTGCCCTACGACATCCCGGGCGCCCCGGACTTCGCGCACCGCGTGGGCGTCCTGGCCGACGAGACGCCGGACTGCTGGATCACGCCCATCGACAACGAGCACCTGCCGATCGCCTACGCCACCACGAACTTCCTGGGCTTCCTCCAGGGCGAGGAGGCGTGGGTCACCGTGAGCACCTGCCAGACCGCCGAGCCCCGGGACTTCGCCACGGTCGGCCGGGTGATCGCGCGCGCTATCGACGAGTCCGACCTGCGCGTCGTGCTCATCGCCTCGGGGGCGCTGAGCCACACCTTCCACACGCTGCGCACGCTGCGCGACCACGAGGCGGCCGGTGAGGAGCACATCTTCAGCCCGGCGGCGCGTGACGCCGACCACGCGGTGATCGCGGCGCTGCTGCGCGGCGACCACGCCAGCGTGCTCAACGGGCTCCCCGACTTCCTGACCTATCGGCCCGAGGCGCGCTTCGCCCACTACCAGATGATGGCGGCGGCGCTGGGCGGCGTCGACTGCGTGGCGCCGGGTCGCCTGTTCTCGGCCTACGAGAACGCGATCGGCACCGGCCAGGTCCACGTGTGGTTCGACCGCCCGGCCAACGGCTGGACGGGCGGTGGGTCGTGACCCTGCGCGGACTGCCCTTCCCGCGCACCCCGAGCGGGCGCGCGTCGCTCCTGCCGCCCCCGCCGTGGCACTACTCGGGCGACCTGCTGACGGTCGAGTACCGCACCGACCCCGCCGCCGTCGCCGCCCTCCTGCCCGACGGGGTGGCTCCGGCGCGCGACGACGAGGACCCCGGCGCGGTGGCGCTGATCTGGGCGGACTGGCAGAGCTGTGGCGCCGACGGCGCCGAGCTGCTCGACCCGGTGCGCGCCCAGTACCGCGAAGCCTTCGTGGTCGTGCGCTGTCGCTACGGCGACCGGCTCTACAGCCGCTGCCTGTTCATCTGGGTCGACACCGACTTCGCCCTGGTGCGCGGCTACCTCCAGGGCTACCCCAAGAAGCTCGGCTCGATCCACCAGACGCGCCCGGTCAGCGTCGGGTCGGCCGGGCCCCGCCTGGCGGCGGGCGGCCGCTTCGGCATGACCTTGGCCGCCGGGGACCGGCGCCTGGCCGAGGCCACGGTGACCCTGCGCGGGCCGGCCGAGGCCAACGGCTTCGTCAACGGCCACCCGATGCTGCACCACCGCTGGTTCCCCGGGATCGAGCTCGACGGGCGCGACAGCCTGGCCGAGGTCGTCACGATGTCCGGCGTCGACGTGGAGCTCGGACCGGCCTACGGCGGCGACGCCACGCTGATCCTCTTCGAGTCGCCCACCGAGGAGCTGGCCGCGCTGGCGCCCCGCGAGATCCTGGGCGGCTACTTCCGCAGCGTCGGCACCACGTTCGCTGGCGGCCGGACCCTCGCCCCGTAGCCGTGTCCCGACGCATCGCCAGCTCGCGCTCCGCGGTCGTGCTGGCCGCCGAGCGCGACATCCGCGCGCGCCTGGCCGGCGAGGGCCTCGACTTCACCGCGATGAGCGCGGTGTCCAACATCTACCGGGCCGGCGCCGCGGTGCGCCACCACATGGAGCGGGAGGTCCTGGCGGCCTACGACCTCAGCTGGGCCGCCTTCACCGTCCTGTGGGTGCTGTGGATCTGGGGCGACCGCGAGACGGGCCACCTGGCCGGCGAGGCCGGCGTCACCAAGGGCACGCTCACCGGCGTGGTCACGACCCTGGCGGCGCGCAAGCTGGTCCGGCGCATCCCGCACCGCGACGATCGGCGCCGCGTGTCGGTGGGCCTCACCCGCGCGGGCACCGCGCTGATCGAGGAGATCTTCCCGATCTTCAACGGCCACGAGACACTGGCCGTGGGCTCGCTGACCCCGGGCGAGCAGCGCGAGCTGGCGGGCCTCCTGCGCCGGGTGCTCGGCCACATCAGCGACGTCGACCGGCCGGAGGACGACTAGCGGCTCGCGGCGTCCTCGGTGGCGATGAGGTGGCGCGCGGCGCGCGCCTCGTCGAGGCGCGAGACCGGAGTGGTCTGGGGCGCGCGGTGAAGTCCGTCGGGGTCGGTGATCGCCCGCTGCGCGATGCGCTCGACCGCGGCCGCGAGAGCCTCCAGCGTCTGGAGGCTCTCCGTCTCGGTGGGCTCGAACATGAGGGCCTCTTCGACGATGAGCGGGAAGTAGACGGTGGGCGCGTGGAAGCCCTCCTCCATCAGCCCCTTGGCCACGTCGAGGCCGCGCACCCCGGTGCGCGCCTTGAGCTCGGTCGCGGTGAGCACGCACTCGTGCATGCAGGTACGGTCGTAGGCGGCGGGCAGCGTCGCGGCGAGGCGCTGGCGCAGCCAGTTCGCGTTGAGGACGGCGTGCTGGGCGACGCGCTGGAGCCCCTCGGCGCCGTGGACGTCGATGTAGGCGAGCGCGCGCGCCAGCACCATCGCGTTGCCGTGCCAGCCGTGGACCCGGCCGATGGAGTGCGCCGGCGTCGTCCAGACGAAGTCGCCCGCGGTGCTGCGCTGGGCGCGCGGACCGGGCAGGAAGTCGGCCAAGTGGCTCGATACCGCGACCGGGCCGGCGCCGGGCCCGCCCCCGCCGTGGGGCGTCGCGAAGGTCTTGTGCAGGTTCATGTGCACGATGTCGAAGCCCATGTCGCCGGGGCGCACCACGCCCAGGATCGCGTTGAGGTTGGCGCCGTCGTAGTAGAGCAGCCCGCCGGCGTCGTGGACCGCGGCGGCGATCTCGGTGATCTCCTCCTCGAACAGGCCGATGGTGTTGGGGTTCGTGAGCATGATGCCGGCTACGTCAGGCCCGAGCGCCGCGCGCAGTTCGGCCAGGTCGACCAGTCCGCGGTCGTTGGAGGGCACCGTCGTGACCTCGTAGCCGCCCAGGGTGACCGACGCGGGATTCGTTCCGTGCGCCGAGTCCGGGATGATCACCCGGCGCCGCGTGTCGCCGCGGGCCTCGTGGTAGGCGCGCATGAGCAGCAGCCCGGTGAGCTCGCCCGCCGCGCCGGCCGACGGCTGCAGCGTGACCGCGGCCATGCCGGTGACCGCGCACAGGCGCTCCTCCACCGTGACCAGCAGCTCCAGCCAGCCCTGGATGAGCGGGGCCGGCGCCCCGGGGTGCACGGTGTTGAGGCCCGGGTCGGCGGCGACCTGGTCGCAGAACTTCGGGTTGTACTTCATGGTGCACGACCCCAGCGGGTAGGCGCCGAGGTCGACCGAGTACTGGCGGTGCGACAGCCGGGTGAAGTGGCCGACCAGGTCGCGCTCGGAGACCTCGGGTAGGTCGACCGCGGTCTGGCCGAGGTGCTCGGCCGGGACCAGGTCAGCCAACGCGAGGTCCGGCACGCCGGTCGTGCGCAGCTGGTACGCGGAGCGACCGGGCACCGAGAGCTCGAAGATCGTGGGCTCGGTGCCGTGGCCCAGCAGCGGCGCCGACGCCGCGCGCCCGCCCGCGCTCGCCATCACGCCACCACCTTGCTGAGCACCTCGACGTAGCGGTCGAGCTCCTCCCTGGTGCGGCGCTCGGTGACCGCGACCACCACCACGTTCTCGACGTCCTCGACCGACGGGTCCGGGCCGCCGGTCAGCGCCGCCGCGGCGAGGCCCCCGAGGATGCCCTCGTCGGCCAGGGCCGCGAGCACCACCTCGGCCCGTCCGGGCACGCGCAGCGCGAACTCGCGGAAGAAGGGCTGGGTGGAGACCGGCGTGACGCCCGCGACGAGGCCGAGCTGACCGAACAGGTACCGCGCGCCCCGGGCGCACCGCGTGGCCACCTCGCGCAGGCCCCGCGAGCCGAGCCAGCCCAGCTGGATCGCCGCGGTCACCGCCATCAGGGTCTGGTTGGTGCAGACGTTGGAGGTCGCCTTCTCGCGCCGGATGTCCTGCTCTCGCGCGCGCAGCGTGGTGACGAAGGCCCGCCGGTCGTTGGAGTCGACCGTCTCGCCGACGATGCGCCCCGGCAAGCGGCGCACCTCATCGAGCGAGCACGCGAAGAGACCCAGGTACGGACCGCCGAAGCCCAGCGCGGTGCCGAAGGGCTGGCCCTCGCCCACGCAGACGTCCGCGCCCCACGAGCCGGCGGAGCGCAGCACGCCCGCGCCCACCGGGTCGGCCGCCACGACCAGGAGCGCGCCGGGTCCGTCGGCCAGGCGCCGGGCGGCCGACAGGTCCTCCAGCACGCCCAGGTAGTTCGGGTACGCCGCGACCACCGCCGCGGCGCCGGACACGTCGATGCCGGACCAGTCGGTCACCCCGTCGCGAAGCGGCACCTCGACGATCTCGTGGCCGGTGCCGGCGGCGAAGGTGCGCACGACGGCGCGCCAGTGCGGGTGCACCCCGGAGGAGACCACCATGGTCGAGCGCCCCGTGGCGCCGTGGGCCATGTTGAGGGCCTCGACCAGCGCGGTCGCGCCGTCGTAGAGCGAGGCGTTGGCGATCGGCAGCCCGGCCAGGCGCGCCACCATCGTCTGGTACTCGAAGATCGCCTGGAGCACACCCTGGGCCACCTCCGGCTGGTACGGCGTGTAGGCGGTGACGAACTCCGAGCGCGACGCCAGGGCCCGCACCACAGCCGGGACCTCGTGGTCGTAGGCCCCGGCGCCGGCGTAGCAGGTCAGCGCCGACGTCGCGCGGTTGGCCCACGTCAGTCGGGCGAAGGCCGCCGCGACGTCGGGCTCGCTGCGTCCCTCCGGCAGGTCCAACCCGCCCGAGAGGCGCACGGCGGCCGGCACGTGGGCGAACAGCTGGTCGAAGGAGTCCATCCCGAGGAAGGCCAGCATCTCGGCGACCTCGTCGGGCGTGTGGGGTAGGTAGTCGGCCATCAGCGCGCCTTGGCGACGAACGGGAGGCCCACCACCGCCGCGTCGATGTCGCGGCCGCGCAGTTCCACGGTCACCGCGGTGCCGACGGCGAGGTCGCCCTCCAGCAGACCCAGGCCGATGCCGCGCTCCAGGACCGGCGAGTAGTTGCCCGAGGAGAGCACGCCCACCGCGGACCCGTCGACGACGACGCGCGCCCCGTCGCGCAGCGGCTGGCGCCCGTCCACCGCGACACCGGTCAGCAGTCGGCGCGGCCCGCGCTCGCGCTCGGCCTCCACGGCGCCGCGACCGCGGAAGGTCGCCTTGTCCCAGCCGATCACCCAGCCCAGGCGCGCCTCCAGGGTGGTCGACGACGTGGTGAGCTCGTGGCCGTAGAGCGGCAGGGCCGCCTCCAGGCGTAGGGTGTCGCGCGCCCCCAGGCCGGCCAGCGTGACGCCATCGGCCACCAGCGCCCGCAGGAGCCCCTCGGCGGCCTCGTTGGGCACGGCGAACTCGACGCCGGCCTCGCCGGTGTAGCCGGTGCCCGCGACGCGCAGCTCCACCCCGGCGTAGTCGAGGGTCGCGACGCGGAACCGGCCGACCTCGCCGAAGCGCGGGTCGATGCGCGCCACGCGCTCGCGCGCGCGTGGGCCCTGGACGGCCAGGACGCAGCGCTGGTCGGTGACGTCGACCCCGGGCAGCGCGGCGCGCACGCCCGAGGTGTTCGACGCGTTCGGCATGACGTCGAACTGCTCGGGGCCGACCCACCAGACGATAATGTCGTCGACCACGAAGCCGTCGTCGGTCAAGAGGTGCGTGTACTGGGCGCGGCCGGGCTCGATCTTGGTCAGGTCGTTGGTGAGCGTGGACTGCAGCGCGTCGAACATCCCCGGTCCGTCGCAGCGCACCGTGCCGAGGTGGCTGACGTCGAAGACCACCGCGTCGCGACGGCAGGCCAGGTGCTCGGCGACGGTGCCCGTCGCGTAGGCCAGGGGCATCTCCCAGCCGCCGAAGGGGACCAGCTTGGCCCCCAGCTCCACGTGCAGGTCGTAGAGAAAGGGCCGCCGGTCGGACACGGTGGCCATGCTAGGCCGCGAAGTCGGACAGGGTCCCCAGGGCGTGGCTCGCGAGGAGCCGGGCGAAGTCGCGCTGGTAGACCACCACCAGGTCCACCTCCGGGTAGAGGGTTCGGAACTCGCGAATCTTCTGGTTCTTGCGCGTCACCAGCCGTTGTTCGAGCACGGTGAGCTCGATGAACAGGTCGCGCGACGCCACGTAGAAGTCGGGGCGGAACCCCCGGGTCGGTTCGCCGCGGTGGTTCCACGCCAGCGGGAACTCGATCGGCTCGTAGGCCCAGTGCAGCCCGTAGAGGCTGAGCAGCGCCGCGAAGACCTCTTCACTGGGGTGCGCGAAGCGCGCCGCCCGCGGCGCCACGACGCTGGGGTGTCGACCGCGCCCGGGGCCGGTCGACGACGGTTCCTTCACGCCGAACGGGTCTCCCTCTCCGACTTGACGGCCTGGGCCTGGCGCAGAGTGGTCGTGAGTTCGGCGACCACGCCGGCCAACGGCACGATGTTGAACACGCCCTGGCCCCCGCGCAGCAGGTCGACGAGGTCCCCGTCGCTGTGGGCCAGCACCGAGCCGGCGTCGCTCAGCACCAGGCTGGAGGAGGCGAGGTCGGCGCCGAGGGCGTTGCGCAGGCACTCGACCGCCTGGCGCGCGCGCGCCAGCGACACGCCCGAGCTGAGCAGCGACTTGATGACCTTAACCTCCAGCACGTCGCCGTAGGAGTACGCCCGCTTGGATCCGCTGCCGCGCGCCGGCGTGATCGACGGGGTCACCAGGGCGGTCCGCGCCCAGTAGTCCAGCTGGCGGTAGGTGACGCCGGTGAGCCGACAGACCGTGGGCCCGCTAAAACTCGTTGTGACTGTCTCTGGCATCACTGCCCTCCCGACTGAGGTACCCTCAGCGTACCCCAAGGACTACACAAGTGTAGTTTCAGGGCCCTCAGGAGACGAACAGGTCCGGGCGACCCAGCGACGGCGACGAGGCCTCGGCCACCAATCGCGCCGGAATCCGGCCCGCCCTGCGGGCGGCCCACCCGGCCCGGACCGCGTCGCGCAGCGCGCTGGCCATGAGGACCGGGTCGAGCGCGCGGTTGATCGCCGAGGCCGCCAGGACCCCGTCGCAGCCCAGCTCCATGGCCAGCGCGGCGTCCGACGCCGTGCCGACCCCGGCGTCCAGCAGCACGGGCACCGTGAGGCGCTCGGCGATGAGACCCAGGGCGTGGGGGTTACGAATGCCCAGGCCGGACCCGATTGGCGAGCCCAGGGGCATCACCGCGACGCAGCCCGCCTGCTCGAGCCGCTGGGCGACCACCAGGTCGTCGGAGGTGTAGGCCCACACCTCGAAGCCCTCGGCCACCAGCTGGCCGGCCGCGGTCAGGGTCTCGGTCGTGTCGGGGAGCAGCGTCGTGTCGTCGCCGATTACCTCGAGCTTGATGGCCGGCGTGTCGAAGGCCTCGCGCGCCAGCAGCGCGGTCTTCACGGCCTCGCCCGCGCTGTAGCACCCCGCGGTGTTGGGCAACAGCGCGACCGCCAAGCGGGTCAGCAGATCGTAGATCGAGCCCTCGACGCCGGGGTCGACGCGCCGCAGGGCCACCGTGGCGATCGTCGAACCCGACGCCACGAGCGACGCCTCGAGAACCTTCAGGGATCGGAATCCCCCGGTCCCCATGACCAGTCGCGACGGCGACACCAGTGAGCCGACCGTGAAGAGTTCGTCCACCCCGCTAGCGTACTAACCCGTTTCGGCGTCTCACTAGGGTTGACGCCGTGGAGCCGATCACCGCGTTGACCATCGCGGGATCGGACTCGGGGGGCGGCGCCGGACTCCAGGCCGACCTGCGGACCTTCAGCGCCTTCGGCGCGCACGGCACCACCGCGGTCACCGCGGTCACCGCCCAGAACACGCAGGCCGTGACCGCGGTCACCCTGATCGACCCGGTGATGGTCGTAGCCCAGGTGGAGGCGGTGCTCGCGGACTTCGCCGTGGCCGCGGTCAAGACCGGCATGCTCGGCCAATCGGCCACCGTGGAGGCCGTGGCCACCCTGGCCGGCGCCGGCCGACTCCCCCACCTCGTGGTCGACCCGGTCCTCCTCTCGTCCACCGGCCACGCCCTGATGTCCGAGGACGGTCCGATCGCCTACCGCGAGGCTCTGGTGCCCCTCGCCACGATCGTCACGCCCAACCTCCGGGAGGCGGCGGTGCTCTGCGGCGTCGAGGTGCGCGACGTCACCACCCTCGAGCACATGCGCGAGCTGGCCGAGACCATTCGCTCGTGGGGGCCCCGCTACGTGTTGGTCAAGGGTGGGCACTTCGCCGCCGCGACGGCGCGCGAGGAGCGCTCGCCCGACCTGCTGGTCTCGGCCGACGGCGTCGTGGTCTACGACGCGCCGCGCGTGGCCACCCGCAACGACCACGGCACCGGCTGCTCGCTGTCGGCGGCGATCTGCGCCGGCCTGGGTCTGGGACGCTCCGTGCCCGACGCGGTGCGCGACGCCAAGTCCTTCGTGCTGGCCGCCCTGACGAGCGCGGCGTCGTGGCGCCTGGGCCGAGGGCACGGCCCAATCGACCACCTAGGTTGGAACGGGTGAGCGACGAGGTCAAGCCCCCCTTGACCACGACGACCAGCATCCTGCCGGCGGGGATCGTGCTGGGCGTCGCGGTGGTCACCCTGACGGTCTTCCTCATCCTCAACTTCGTCGCCAATCCGCGCGTCGCGACCCCCACCAGCACCCTGCCGGTCTTCGTCGGGGGTCTCGCCACCGAGTCGGGGCACCTCCTGGCGGGGTGCCAGGAAGCCGGCAGCCCGCCAGCCAACATCACCCCCGCGCTCATCGTGCCGGCCACCACGGTCGCCACGAGCCCGGCGACCCGGCCCAACGGCGGCGCCGGTGACTACGACTGCCTGGCGGCGTTGCGCACCACGGCCAGCCCGGCCCGGCTCCTCGGCTTCTACGGCGCCCAGCTACCCGCGCGCGGCTGGGACCTCTTCAGCCGGGGGTCGAGCACCGGCCAGGCCCAGCTCCTGTTCCAGAAGGCCGGCACCGACACCTTCTACTGGGTGATCGGCGTGACCGTCCAGCGAACGGCCGGCGATGCGACCTACTGGACGTACCGCATCTACCAGAACTCCAGCGCGATCTAGACGAGCACCGGCTCGCGCACCGGCGCCACTCGTACGACGCTCGACCACAGGGCCAGGTTGAGCGGGTAGACCAGGTAGCCCACGCGCGTCGCCGACGCCACGCAGATCATCACCGTGAAGGCCACGGCCAGCAGCGCCAGCATCCGCGAGAGGTCGAGCGGCCAGTGCCGCCGGACGTAGCGCATCGCGAGGTAACCCCCGACGAGGAGGGTGAGCGGGGCCAACACGTGGCCGATCGGCGGCCACAGCGTCGTGAGGATGTGCCCGGGCAACGCGCTGGCCGCCGGCGAGGTGACGGTGGTCAGGCCGAGGGGGAAGGCGAAGACGTTGGAGACGAACGCCCCGGGGGCGCGCACCGCGAAGGGCAGCACGGTGCCCACCACGATGCACCCCATGATCATCGCCATCCGGCGCCAGGTCCGCCGGTCGTCTCCCCGCCGGGCCACCAGGAGCGCCCCCAGGGCCAGCGGCCACGCGGTCAGCTTCATGGCCGCCGCCAGCCCGAGACTCACGCCGGCCAGCGCCGAGTTGCGGCGCTGCAGCGCGGCGACGCCGAGCAGCGACAGCGCGAGGATGGGCATGTCGTCGCCGCCGGTCGAGAGAAACAGCGCCCCCGTGGGCAGCGCCAGCAGGATCTGGGCGACCCGGACCTTTCGGCGCGGCGACGTCTCGAGCAGTCCGATGCCGAGGCCCGACACCAGCAGGGTCATCAGCGACATCACGATCCGCGCGTCGGTGAGCCCGTTGCCGCGATGCGTCACCGCCGAGGGCAGCCCGAAGACGCCCATCAACGGGAAGTACGGAAAGAACGACTCGAAGGCCGGCACGCCCTTCACGGCGTTGACCAGACGGCCGTCCTTCACGTACACCTGGTAGGGGTTCTGACCCTCGCTGAGCGACTTGCCGGCGCGCTCGATGACGCTCACCTCGGGCTGGGCCAGCCCGGTCCGGTTGTCCGCCGCCCGCCACCGCGCCTCGAGGCTCAGTGGCAGGGCCACCGCCCCGGCCATCACGACCACGAGCAGGACCACGCGAACCACCGTCGCGCGCTCCGGTCGGCGCCCGGCGAACCACCACGCGGCGAGCGCCGCGCCGGCGTAGGGAGCCGCGGCCAGGAATCCCCAGTGCCACTGCGCCGGCTCCTTCGAGGTCCACCCGAGTCCCACCGCGAAGAACGCCGCCAACCCGTAGAGCACGGCGTCGCTCTGCAGGGCGCCGAGTGAGGTCCAACGACCCACGAGATCGCTCCGTCCCTGCGCCCAGCGCGTCACCACGCGATCCATTCTACTGAGGGGCCAGCGCGCGACCCCCCATTGGTCAGGCGCGAGGCGCGCGGCGCACCGGTTGCAACGTGACCGGCGGCAGACGCTGCGTCAGGAATCGGCGGATGATGCGCGCCGCGGCCTTGGGCCGCTCCTTCAGGACCGCGTGCGACGTTCCCGGCACAATCGCCAGTTGTGCCTCGGGCAGCGACTGGTAGAGCACGACGGTGTGCTCGAGGTCGACCACGTCGTCGTCACCGGCCATGACGAGCACCGGGCGCGTCATCGCGGCGAGGTCCGAGGGCGTCAGCGTCGGCTCTGTGGCGAAGAGCGCGAGCGACTTGTCCGCCGCGGCGCGCGCGTGGCCCACGCCGTCCGGTGATCGGGCGCCGAACTCCTGCGCCCATTGGTCGAAGTCCGGCCCCTCGAAGGTGAGGTTGGCCGGCGTGGCCACGGCGTCGAAGTGGAAGTTGGTGCCGACGGCGACCACGCGGTTGACCAGGTCGGGACGGCGCAGCGCCGTGAGCATCGCGACGATCCCGCCGTCGCTGTGGCCGAGCAGGTGGGCGCGTCCGCCCAGCCACTCGAGGAACGCGATGGTCTCGTCGGCCATGGACTCGTAGTGGAACGCCTCGTCGGTGTCGACGGTGCGGCCGTGGCCGCGCCGGTCGAAGGCCGAGAGGCTGAAGCTGCGGCCCAGTCGGGGACCCACCGATCGCAGCAGGCTGGCGCTCGAGCTGAGCCCCCCGTGCAGCAGGACGAGGCGCGGCCCTCGACCCCGCCCCCGCTTCACCCAGGTCGGGTGCCCGTTCAGCTCCACCGTCGCCACGAGAGCCATCGTAGGTGGACCCGCGCGACCGGCCGTTCTAGGGTGGCGGCGGTGCGCGCCTTCGTCATCACCGAGACCGACTCGTCCTTTGACTGCGCCGTGCGCGAGGTCGCGCCCGCGCCGGTGGACCCCGGCGACGTCCTGGTCGCGGTCGAGTTCAGCGGGATCAACTTCAAGGACACCCTGGTGGCTCGGCCCCACAGCCGAGTGCGGCGGGTGTCCGAGCTCGTGGCCGGGATCGACGCCGCCGGAACGGTCCTCGACTCGGCCGACCCCGCCGTCGCCGTGGGCGCGCGGGTCGCGGTCCACGGCGGCGACTTGGGCGTGGCGCGCGACGGCGGCTTCGCCGAGCGGGTCTACGCGCCCCGGCACTACCTCAGCGAGCTCCCGGCGTCGATCAGCACGCGCGACGCGATGGTCATTGGCACCGCCGGGTTCACCGCCATGGCCAGCGTCCTGGCGCTCGAGGCGCACGGCCTGGCGCCGGGGTCCTCCGTCCTGGTTACCGGGGCGACCGGGGGCGTCGGGTCCTTCGCCATCACCCTCCTCGCCGCTCGCGGCTACCGCGTGACGGCCTCGACGGGCTCCGCGAACGAGGCGCCGTGGCTGCGCGCGCGCGGGGCGTCCGACGTCATCGGGCGCGCCGACATCGCGGATCGCCCGGAGAAGGTCCTGGCCACCGAGCGCTGGGACGGGGCCATCGACTGCGTGGGCGGCGCCACGTTGCCCCAGATCCTGCGCAGCCTGCGCTACGGCGCCGCCGTGGCGGCCAGCGGCCTCGTCGCCGGCGCCGAGGTCGACACGACGGTCTACCCGTTCATCACTCGCGCGGTCAGCCTGCTGGGTATCGACGCGGTCGAGATGGCGTCGGCGCGGCGCGCAGTCGTGTGGTCGACCCTGGGCGAGGTCGTACCCCGGGTGGACATCGAGCCGCTGGTGGACCGCGAGGTCACGCTCGAGCGCGTGCCCGAGGGACTGGCCGCGATCGCCAACGGCGCGACGCGGGGCCGGATCCTGGTGACGCCGACCCCGCGTTGACGCGTCCCCCAATAACTACTGGTCCGCCACGATCGAGCCCACGCGGTCCCCGAGGCCCGGGTCACGACTGACCAACGCCACCGCGTAGATGACCGACACCACGATGAAGACGAGCGCGGCCCACGGGAACCAGTCGTAGGGCGTGGACTGACCGGGCTTGGCCAGGTAGTAGAGCGGCACGCCGATCCACGCCAGCCCGATGATCGGCAGGACCGCGTGGCGCAGGCCGTTGAAGATCTCCGGGTGGTTCCTCTTGATGTAGAAGGGCAGGGCCAGATTGGTCAGGGCGTACACCACGAGCACCAGGATGGTGCCGAAGGTGGACGACTCGAAGAAGAAGTTGAACGCGCTCATCGACCCGGAGTACTTGCTGCCGCCGATGATGTGCAGCAGTCCCCACACCAGGATGATGCCGGTGGACGACGCCAGGAAGGTCAGCAGGGCGTTGACCGGCGTGCGGCGCGAGCTGTGCACCTTGCCGATGAACTTGGGCAGCAGCCCCTCGCGTCCGGCGTTGAAGATCAGCCGCGCCTGGGAGTTGGTGCCGGCGATCATCGAACCGACGGTGGACGTCATGCCGGCGAGGAATCCCATGAAGGCGAGGAACGGCAGCACCGCGTGGGCCACCGTCAGGAAGGGCACCGTCGCCACGCTGAGCGTCTTGACGTCGCCCTTGTACCCGATCACGGTCGAGTACGCGAAGAGGACGTAGCTCACGGCCATGAGGCCGATGGACGTGAAGACGGCCTTGGGCACCTTCGTGCGAGGGTCCTCCGTCTCCTCGGCCAGGGCCGCGGAGTTCTCCCACCCAATGAAGAGGTAGACCGCCAGCGGGAAGCCCACCCCCAGGCCGCTGAAGCCGTTGGTGATCTTGGCTGGGTTGAAGGGCTGCCACGAGAGGTTGCCGTGGAACTTGATCAAGGAGGCGATGCTCACCACCAGGAGGACCGTCAGCTCGAAGACGAAGAAGGCACCGGCCAACTTCGTGGAGACCTTGACGCCGCGCACCATCATGTACGCGGCGAACGCCAAGAAGAGCAGCGTCCACACGATCCACGGCACGCTCTGGAACCCCGAGACGTTGTAGGTCTGGAAGAAGTACTGGAAGAATCCGCCGACGATGGCGATCACCGACGCCATGGCGGCGATGTACCCCGCTCCGGTCAGCAGCGCCGTCGTGACACCGGTCTGGGCCCCGAAGGTCTTGCCCACGAAGGTGATGAATCCACCGGTCGAGGGAATGACCTTGGTGAACTCCGACAACGTGTTGCCGAGCAGGAAGATCGCCACGGCCGCGACCACAATGGTCAGCGGGGCGGCGACACCGGTCATCAGCGCCAAGAATCCGAAGCCGAAGTAGAAGCTCATCGCGGGCGCGATGTTGGCCATCGTCGCCGCCGCTATGTCCACCAGTCCCAGCACGCCTCGGTGGAGCCGCTCGTGTTCCCCGGGCACGAACTCCAACTTGGCGCCCAGTGACTCGGGCGTCATTCCGTCAGTCATCAGCCTCCACCCTTCTGTCGACGCACTAGCCCCCGTGGCCCGCTGGCGTCATTGGTGAAGAAGGTAGTGGACGGACGCGTCCACACACGGTTGTGGGAGCGCTCGCCAACGGGACCAAAGTCCCGATTAGTAGAAGGGGCTCACCCAGATAAGGCCGTGGTCGCACGGCGCCGGCGGGTACTGCGGGGTCACCGCCACTGTGGCGCCGCCCCTGGTCAGGGCCACCGACACGGTCTGCGCGGACGGGCACGACGTCTCGTTACCGGTCGGTACGTCCGAGTAGGCCAGGGAGAAGGTCGTGGTCGACCCGCTGGTCAACCTCACCAGACCCGGCGGATGGTTGGCCCGGCTGTCCAGGAACTGGATGGGGTTGCTCGCACTGGGCAGGTCCACGGTGGAGGAGCGCAGCAGAGCGCCGAGGCGGTCCTGGAGCGTGAGGATCGGCCAACCCTTGATCGTGCAGCTGCCCGGCGCGGTCTTGGTCAGCGTGACGCTGGCGTAGATCGTGCCGGCGGCCCCCTGGCCCTGGTTGAAGGCCCCGTGAAAGTCGCTGCCCTGGCAGGTGGTCGCGGAGGTCGCGCTGGTCGTCGTCGTGGTAGGGGCGGCCAGCGTGGTCGACGTCGTGGTCGTGGTGCTCGTCGAGAACGAATGGCGGCTGAACGCGAAGATGGCGGCGAAGGCGAAGAAGACGCCGAGCGTTTTGAGCGCCCGGCTGAGTCCTGGGCTCACCGGTTGAAGTCCTCCGGGCGGATCGAGTCGAGGAACTCGCGCAGCTCCGCCACGAGGTCCGACTCCGAGCGCTCCGCGACCTCGACCTCGTCGCCCTCACCGTCCTCGAGCTGGATCACTCGGCCCTCGGCGGCCATCAGCTCGTCGTTCACCAGGATCGGCGCGCCCACGCGCAGCGCCAGGGCCACGGCGTCACTGGGCCGCGCCGACACCTCCACCTCGGCGCCGTCGCGGATCAGGCGCAGGTTGGCGTAGAAGGTGTTGTCGCGCAGCTCGGTGATCTCCACCGAGAAGACCTTCGCGCCGAGCGCGGTGATGACGTGACCGAGCAGGTCGTGGGACATCGGGCGCGGCGTAGTCAACTTCTGGAGCGCGTAGGCGATGGACGTCGCCTCGGGAGCTCCGATGAAGATCGGCAGCACCCGCTCACCACCGACCTCTTCGAGCAGCAGCAGCGGCGTGGACGATCCGACGTCGACTCGCACCGCGCGCAGAATCACCTCTACCACGATCGCAGCCTAGACCCCGGGCCCCGCCGACGCCCCGTCAGCGCCCGAGGTAGGAGGCCAGGGCGCGCTCGAGCATCAACGATCGCAAGGCCTCGACCTCGTCGGCCACCGCAGCGATGGCCGCTCGGGTCTGATCTCGGGTGGTGCGGCGCGTCGCCGATCGCAGCGGCTCGGTCAGGTCCTCGATCACTCCGACTTCGCGCTCGACGACCCGGCGCAGGGACCCCAGGAATCGGGCGTCCACCCCGCGGGCCAGGAGGCCGCCGGCCGCCTTGGCGATGCGCAGGTCGACCTCACTGAAGCTCGTCTCGCCGACCAGGGTCGACGCCGACACGAGGCCGAGGGCCACCAGTTGATTGAGCACGGCGGCGTCCAGTCCGAGCTCGCGCAGGAACTCCGGCGCGCCGTAGGCGGCGGAGCCCGCGTCGGCTCCCTCGTCCGCTGTCGGTTCGAGCACCGAGAGATTCGCCCGGGCGCCCGCGGACGCGGTGGTCGGGACCGCCGCGGTCACGACCGGGGCCAGCGCCTCGCGCGCGACCTGGCGCGCCACCGGCGACGGCGGATCGCTCAGGAGTCCTTGTTCCACCAGGCGCAGGCGCACTACTCGCAGCGGCACGAACTCCTCTTGGGCCAGGCGGATGGCTTCGCGCAGGCAGTCGACGTCGCGATCGGAGTAGAGCCGGTAGCCCTTGCGGCTCCGGCTGGGTTCCACGAGGCCCTTGTCCTCGTAGTAGCGGATCTTGGACAGCTCGATGTCCGGATAGTCCTGGCGCAGCAGCGCGTGCACTTCGCCGATCCTCATCCGCCCCCCCGTGACGCTCATAGTGCCGCCTCCCAGAACACGAGCTTGAACTTGCCGATCTGCACCTCGTCGGCCGAGTGCAGGGCCGTCTCCTCCACGCGCACGCCGTTGACGTAGGTCCCGTTGAGCGAGTTGAGGTCGCGCAGGGTGATCCGCCCGCTGGCCGTGCGCGTGAACACCGCGTGATGTCGCGACACCGAGACGTCGTCCAACAGCAGATCGGAGTTCTCGTGGCGCCCAGCCGTCGTGGTCTCCGTGATCAGCTCGAAACGGTTGCCGGCGTCCTGACCCGACGCGATCACGAGTTCGTCACCGTGCGCCCCGCGCGGATTGCGGTTGGCGCCCGGCGAGGGGGCGTCGGGAGCGCTGACGACCGGCACGGCCACCGTTTCGGGCGAGGCGGCGCCCACCTGGGGTGCCCCGCAAGCCCAGCAGAAGTTGGCGTTCTCGTTGAGGATCTCCCCACACCGACGGCAGTGCACGGCAGCCACCCTACAGAAGATTGCCCGAGACCGTCGGGGCTAGCCGTGCGTCAGGTCGCGGTAGGCAGCGGCGTCGAGCAGGGCCGCGAAGTCGGACCCGTCGCCGGTCGTGATCTCGCAGATCCACCCCGCCCCGTACGGATCGGAGTTGATCAGTTCGGGTGAACTCGACAGGTCGGCGTTGACCGCGCTCACCGTTCCCGACACGGGCGCGTAGATCTCCGACACCGACTTGGTCGACTCCACCTCGCCGAGCGTGCCGCCGGCGCTGACGATCGCGCCCACCTTGGGCAGGTCCACGTAGACGACGTCGCCCAGGGCGTCCTGCGCGTAGTCGGTGACGCCCACGCGCACCCGGCCCTCGTCGTGCCTCGCCCACTCGTGATCACGGGAGTAACGCAGGTCCTCGGGTATCAGCATTGCCTGAATCTATCCCACCCGCCGCGCCGCCCGGCCCTCCCGCAGCGCCCGAAGGGCGGGCCGGACGTAGCCGGCGAGCACGATCCACGACAGCGCCAGCCCGGCGACTCCGATGACCCACCAGACGTCGCGGACGTCGTGCTGCCAGGTCGCCAGCGCCGCGTGGTGGTCGTTGGTCGTGAGCAGAAGGATGGGAAACGTGGTCATCAGCGCGAAGGTCGAGACCTTGCCCCACCACAGGACGTCGATGCGCGCGGCCCCCAGGGCGGCCAGCACCAGGGTCAGGACCGAGACGATCAGCTCGCGCGCCAGCGTGGTTCCGGCGAACCACCATGGCACGCCGCCGGCCAGCGCCACGCCGAGCAGCCCGACGATCATCAGGATCCGGTCGGCCACTGGGTCGAAGATCTTCCCGACGTTGGAGACCTGGCCGAGGCGCCGCGCCAGGAACCCGTCGACCCAGTCGGTCGCGCCGAGCGTGGCCAGCAGCCAGGCCGCGATCGCCCGGTGACCGGTGCCGAAGAGCAGCCACAGGAAGACCGGCAGCAGGGCCAGGCGGACCAGGGTGACCAGGTTGGCCCACGTCCGCCACCCGGCGTCCGCGGCGTCGGTCACGGGTCCGGTCAGGCGACCGTGACGGCGGGGTCCAGGAACACGTCCTGCACGGCGTGGACCAACTCGGCCCCCTGGTCGATGGGACGCTGGAAGGCCTTGCGGCCCACGATCAGGCCTTGGCCCCCGGCCCGCTTGTTGATCACCGCGGTGCGCACCGCGACGGCGAGGTCGTTGTCGCCCCTGGACTCCCCGCCCGAGTTGATGAGCCCGATGCGCCCGGCGTAGCAGTTGACGACCTGCCACCGGGTCAGGTCGATCGGGTGGTCGGTCGTCAGCTCGGAGTAGACCCGCGGATCGGTCTTGCCGAACTTCAATGCGACGTACCCCCCGTTGTTCTCCGGCTGCTTCTGCTTGATGATGTCGGCTTCGATGGTCACGCCCAGGTGGTTGGCCTGCCCGGTCAGGTCCGCGCTCAGGTGGTAGTCGACCTCGGAGGTCTTGAAGGCCGGGTTGCGCAGGTAGGTCCACAGCACGGTGAAGAGTCCCCGACGGTGAGCCTCGGCGAAGGCGGTCGAGATCTCGCGGATCTGGCGGCCCGACTCCGGCGAACCGAAGTAGATGGTCGCGCCCACCCCGACCGCCCCGAGGTCGGCGGCCTGCTCCACCGAAGCGAAGGGGATCTGGTCGTAGGTGTTGGGGTAGTTCAACAGGTCGTTGTGGTTCAGCTTCACGATGAAGGGGATGCGCCACACGTAGCGGCGTGACACGGCGCCCAGCGTCCCCAGCGTCGTCGCGATGGCGTTGCAGTCGGCGGCGATCGCCAGGTCGCACAGCCGGGCCGGATCGAAGTACTCGGGGTTGGGCGTGAAGCTCGCCGCCGCGGAGTGCTCGATCCCCTGGTCGACCGGAAGAATGGATAGGTAGCCGGTCCCGCCGAGGCGCCCGTGTCCGTAGAGCGAGCCCAGATTGCGCAGCACCGTCGGGGACCGGTCACTCCACGCGAGCACGTCATTGAGGAAATCCGGCCCGGGCAGGGTGAGGAGCTCCTTGGGGAAGGCCGTCGCCCGGTGATCCAGGAGCGACGACGCCTCCTCGCCCAGCAACGTCGCAATATCCATACCGCGAGCCTACAAGGCCTCGCCACGGGCTCCTCGGTCCGAGGTGGGCCAGACTGAGGTGGTGGACCGCACCTACCGCTCGTCGCTGCTGCGGCGACTGCGCGCGGTCCACGCGCTCTACGGCGAAGCCGTGTCGACGATGACGGTGGCCCAGGTCAACCACGTCGAGCGCGAGGGCGTCCTGCCCATCGCCTTCTCGCTCGTCCACCAGGTCCTCATCGAAGACGGGAGCCTCTGCTTCGTCGGCGGGACCGACCCCCAGTTCAGCGACGCGTGGTCCGCCGGGATGGGGCTGGCCGTGGCCGACCACGGCAAGACGCGCACGGTCGCCGAGATGACGCACCAGCGCGTCGGCGACCTGAAGCGGCTGGCTGAGTTTCAGCGCCTGGTCTTCGCCGCCACCGAGGCCTTCGTCGCCGGCGTCGACCCGGCGACCTTCGACGACGTTCTCGTCGCTCCGCCCTACGGGAAGGAGCTGGCCCACACCTTCTCGGCGCGCGTCGGCGGGGAGGCCGGGATCACCCGCAGTGACGCCCTGGAGTGCTGGATCTACCAGCACGCCCTGCGTCACCTCGGCGAGATCGAGCACGCCCGCGCCTTGGTTGGCCTGGGCGGCCTGACCTCGTAGCGGGCTACTCGACCTTCTTCTTGGAGACCGGCGTTGTGCGCCGCGGGCGGTTCTTGCGCACCACCGGACCGAGGTCGGCCAGGCGGTCGCGCGCGTCGTAAGCGTCGGGGTCGGCGTGAACGACCCGGGCGAAGAGCTCGCGGGCCGACGTGTGATCCCCGGCCCGGTCGAAGATGTCGGCCAGCGCGTACCACAGGCGCACGTGACGGTACGAAGGGTTGCGCAGCTGCTTCGTGCCGCCGGCCCGCACCAGGAGGTCGACGGCCTCCGTGAATTTGTGCTGATCGGCCAGGGTGGCCGCCATGACGATCCGGCCCTCGGCCAGGACGTCGGCCGTGGGCTCGGCCTCGCTCAACTGTCGAAAGACCTTCTCCACCGCCCGCTGCCGATGAGTCGCGCGGTCGCAGTCCATCACCAGGGGCAGGTGCTCGGGGTCGCCGGTGATCTCGAAGTGCGCGGTCAGGTGGATCTTGGCCATGTTCCAGCGCTCGGCGCGGTACGCCGCCAGTCCGGTCAGCTCGCGCACCGGGGCGACCCTCGGCACGGCGTCGGCCACGGTGCGTCCCAGGCGCAGCGCCTCGTCGAAGCGCCGACGATCGTAGGCCTCGGCGGCGCGCGTCAGCGTGACGACGGCCTTCTCGCGCATGTACGTCGTGCCCACGAAGGCCTTGCGCACGTCGGCGGCCACCTCGCCGGGCAGCATGTAGGGCGCACGGGGCCGGGGCGTCGCCACCGCCGCGGGGCGCGCCGGACGGCCCTCCTCCACCCATTCGCTGGACGGCACGGGCGTCGGTCGCGACGTCGGGCGGCCCGCCATCTCGCGACCGGTGGAGGCGATGTTGATCGCCCCCTTGTGCGCCACGCCGCCCCACCCGCGTTCGCGAGCCACGGCGCCGGCCCGTCGACGCTGGGCCTGCTCGGGCGTCTCGTCGCGAGGCTTCGGACTCGGTCTTCCGGGGCGACGCGTCGGCCCGCGTCGCGGGACCGCGGCTCCGCGGCGCGGCGACCCCCCCGTCCTGGCGCGCGGTCCCTCCGATGCTCCCGCCTCGGTGTCGCGCGGAGTGCGACGACGTGGCGCTGCGTTCGACGGCTTGCGCGGACGAACACCCGGTCCGCCCGGGGTGCGGCGCGACGGCGCGGACGTCCCCTCGCGGCGCTCCGGCGAGTCGCGGCGGGGCGATCCGGCTCGCGGGGCGGGCCTCGCCGCACGCGCCGGGCGATCAACTCCCGTCGCCGCGTCGCGGCGACGCGCGGGAGCCGCCCCCCGCGGACGTGGTCCGCGCTCTCCGGGGGCCGACCGCGACGAGGCACCCCCGGCCCGGCGCGGCTCGCCCGATGCCGGCGCGGACCCGCGCGGACGGCGGTCCGAAGGACGGTTACTCACTCGTCGAGCCTACCGCCCGGCGTTTCTCATCCACCTCGGCGACGCACGCGCACGGCCAGCAACGCCTGATCCTTGTTCACGAGAACTCGGAACGGTCCTCCGGGGCCGATGAGCTGGTGGAGCTGCTGGACCGACGCGCCGGAGACCTCCGTGAGATCGAGCACCAGGTAGTTGACGATGCCCGGGTGCTCGGTCGGCTCGGTGTCGCTGACGCCGTAGTAGGAGCGGATCCACGGGTTGGGCCACGTGAAGATCCGGTCGCGGTGCGTCAAGTGCGGCACCACGGTGTACGTGGCCGTGACGTTGGCGTCGGCCGGCACCCGGGCGATCAGCGCGGCGAGCTCGCGGATGCGGGGACTGGAGTCGATCGACCAGATGCCGCTGTGGTACGTCGACGCGTCAAGGGGCGACGGCGACCACACGACGTTAGACGCGAGGGCGCACGCGCACAGCGCCGCGATCATCGGCGCCCGCAGGGCTCGCGTCAGCGGCCCGCGAAAACGCGCCACGCCCTCGATGACCGCGATGAAGAGCCCGGGGGCGATCAGCGCGGTGTACTGGTAGCGGATCTGCAGGGCGTAGCCCTGGTTGTTCAGCGCGTTGACCAGGAAGGACGGCACGACGAGCAGCAGCGTCAGCGGAGACAGCAGCGCCAGAAACGCCGTCGGCGCGATCATCTGCAGGTAGTAGTGCACGTGACTCCATCGCATCACGGTGTCCCAGATGAGCCAGGGTCGTCGCACGACGTTGCCGATGATCTGCCAGGTCGACGAGCCGAAGGCGGAGTACTGGTAGAGGAAGAAGGGCGTCGCGCTGGGGGTCGCGATGCGGATGATCACCTCGAGGCAGATCAGAAACCACGCCACCGCCACGGCCACGGTGATGAGTCCCATCTTGACTCGTCGTCGCGCCACCAGCACGACCCCGAGGGCGATGACGGCCAGCGCGGCGTCCTCCTTGGTCCCCAGCACCAGGCCGACGCACACCCAGTAGCCGATCCAGCGGTGTCGGTCGGCGAACCAGTAGGCGAACACGAAGGCCGGGGTGGCGAGATACTCGGGCTGGAAGGGCCACCAGGTCATCCACTCCACCGCCGGATAGAGCAGCCACGCCAGCGGCACGCCCAGCGCCAACCACGGCCGCGCGAAGCGGTCGCGCGCCAGGAGCCAGAGGGGTACGGCGGTGCCCGCCAGGGCCACCGTCTGGAGGAGGTAGAGGAAGTGGGGCCCGGCGCCTAGCCAGTAGAAGGGCACCAGCAGGTAGGCGATCGGATTTACGTGGTTGGCCCACATGTTGAGTCCGCGCACCGTGACGAAGGGATTGAGATGGTGCGCCGCCAGCCATATCTCCTGGTCGAACACACCCATGTCGAAGTCGAACGTGCCGAAGTTCGACTGTTGGATCCAGGTCTGCCAGCCAAACACCGCGACGTAGATCCCGATGAGCCCGGTGAGCGCCAGCTCGGGTCGCCACCAACTTCGAGCGCCCCACCCGCTCAGGTCAGCGAACCCGCGCATCGCGAGTCGCCGATCACGGGTGGAGCGGTCCCCCGCGGGGGCTCGGTCACCGTCGACGATGTCCACGATCCACCCGACCCGTCCCCTCGATCGTCCGGCCGCCGCCCCGTGGTCTCGGTCGAGCCGGCCGGTCAGGGCGAATGTAACACCGGGCCCCGGGGTGCGATCGGCCGCAGAATGCGAACAACCCCCACCGTGGGGTGGGGGTTGTTCAAGAAATCCGGCGGCGACCTACTCTCCCAGGGAGGAACCCCCAAGTACCATCGGCGCGGGTGGGCTTGACTTCTGTGTTCGGAATGGGAACAGGTATATCTCCACCGCCATAACCACCGGAAACTGTGCGCTCGACCACCGGGGTGGTCGGAACCGGCGCGGCCGGCTCCTTGAGCGTCCTAGAACGAGCACGAACATCAAACTCCAAGCCCTCGGCCGATTAGTACCGGTCAGCTGAATGCGTTACCGCACGTACACTTCCGGCCTATCAACGTGGTCGTCTGGCCACGGGCCTTACCTGGTTATCCAGTGAGTGAATTCATCTTGAAACGGGCTTCGCACTTAGATGCTTTCAGCGCTTATCCCACCCGCAGGTCGCAAAACAGCCATGCCCTTGGCAGGACAACTGTCACACGAGAGCTGCGTTCGTCCCGGTCCTCTCGTACTAGGGACAACCTTTCTCAATTCACTTGCGGCTGCATCGGATAGGGACCGAACTGTCTCACGACGTTCTGAACCCAGCTCGCGTACCGCTTTAATGGGCGAACAGCCCAACCCTTGGGACCGGCTTCAGCCCCAGGATGCGACGAGCCGACATCGAGGTGCCAAACCTTCCCGTCGATATGGACTCTTGGGGAAGATAAGCCTGTTATCCCCGGCGTACCTTTTATCCGTTGAGCGACGGCGCTTCCACAAGCGACCGCCGGATCACTATGCCCTACTTTCGTACCTGCTCGACCTGTAAGTCTCGCAGTCAAGCTCCCTTGTGTCATTGCACTCAACAGCTGATTGCCAACCAGCCTGAGGGAACCTTTGGGCGCCTCCGTTACGTTTTAGGAGGCGACCGCCCCAGTCAAACTACCCGCCTGACGCTGTTCCTGATCCGGATTACGGACCAAGGTTAGGGCTCCGGTGCAGAAAGGGTGGTATTTCAACGTTGGCTCCACACCGGCTAGCGCCGATGCTTCAAAGCCTCCCACCTATCCTACACAAACTGAACCAAAACCCAACATCAAGTTGTAGTAAAGGTGCACGGGGTCTTTCCGTCCTGATGCAGCTAACGAGCATCTTTACTCGTACTTCAATTTCGCCGGGTCTGTGGTTGAGACAGTTGGGAAGTCGTTACGCCATTCGTGCAGGTCGGAACTTACCCGACAAGGAATTTCGCTACCTTAGGACCGTTATAGTTACGGCCGCCGTTTACTGGGGCTTAGGTTCCTAGCTTCGCTCAAAGAGCTGACCAGTCCCCGTAACCTTCCAGCACCGGGCAGGCGTCAGAGCGTATACGGCGTCTTACGACTTAGCACGCTCCTGTGTTTTTGGTAAACAGTCGCTTCCCACATTTCTCTGCGACCTTCTCGCGCTCGGGACGCGAAGTCCTTCACGCTATTAAGGCCATCCTTCTCCCGAAGTTACGGATGCATTTTGCCGAGTTCCTTAACCACAGTTCTCCCGATCGCCTTGGTATTCTCTACCCGCCCACCTGTGTCGGTTTGGGGTACGGGCACCGTGTCAACTCGCTAGAAGATTTTCTCGAGAGCATGGAATCAGTGACTTCGCCTATTGGCTCGGCATCGTGTCTCAGGCTTGTGAGGTCCGGATTTGCCTAGACCTCGCCCTACACACTTACCCCAGGACAACCAACGCCTGGGCTCACCTATCCTCCTCTGTCCCTCCTTCGCTTCCCGCCGCGGGGCTGGTCGGTTCGACCCGAAGGTCAGCCCCTTAGTACCCCCACATTGGAATGGGCGCGGACACGGTGGTACAGGAATATCAACCTGTTGTGCATCGGCTACGCCTCTCGGCCTCGCCTTAGCTCCCGACTTACCCTGGGGGGATTAGCCTTCCCCAGGAACCCTTGGGCTTACGGCGGAGGGGTTTCTCACCCCTCTCTCGCTACTCATACCAGCATTCTCACTCGAACGCGCTCCACGCAGGTTTCCACCTCCGCTTCACAGCAGGTTCGACGCTCCCCTACCACTACGACCCTTGCGGATCGCAATTCTTAGCTTCGGCTCTGGACTTGAGCCCCGTTACATTGTCCGCGCAAGACCACTCGACCAGTGAGCTATTACGCACTCTTTAAAGGGTGGCTGCTTCTAAGCCAACCTTCTGGCTGTCTGAGCGTTCTCACATCGTTTTCCACTTAGTCCAGAATTTGGGGCCTTAGCTGAAGATCTGGGCTGTTTCCCTTTCGACCAACGAAGCTCATCCCCCGTGGTCTCACTGCCAGTCTCTAGAGCATCGGCATTCGGAGTTTGGTTGGGGTCAGTAAGCTTGTAGGCCCCCTAGCCCATCCAGTGCTCTACCTCCGATGCTGAACGACTAACGCTGCACCTAAATGCATTTCGGGGAGAACCAGCTATCACCGAGTTTGATTGGCCTTTCACCCCTAACCACAGGTCATCCCCCTCATTTTCAACTGAGGTGGGTTCGGTCCTCCACGGGGTTTTACCCCCGCTTCAACCTGCCCATGGCTAGCTCACTCGGCTTCGGGTCTGCAGCACGCGACTGAACGCCCTATTCAGACTCGCTTTCGCTTCGGCTACCCCTCTCGGGTTAACCTCGCCACGTACCACAACTCGCTGGCTCATTCTTCAAAAGGCACGCTATCGAGGCCACGTCCGGAGACGTGACGACTCTCTAACTGATTGTAAATCAACGGTTTCAGGTTCTATTTCACTCCCCTCCCGGGGTACTTTTCACCTTTCCCTCACGGTACTTGTTCACTATCGGTCGTCTATGAGTACTTAGCCTTATCAGATGGTCCTGACAGATTCACGCCGGCTTTCCCGGATCCGGCGTTACTCGGGTGTTCACGCAGAGACCTTTGCGTTTCGCGTACGGGACTGTTACCCCCTGTGGTCTACCTTTCCAGGTAGTTCTGCTACGCATCGGTTTTGTAACTCTGTGAAGGTTGCTGGTTCCTTCCCGTAAATCCCTCTACCCCGAACTGGCAACGCCCAGTGCTTTAACACCGGTTCGGTTTAGGCTCTTCCCGTTTCGCTCGCCGCTACTCAGGGAGTCGCATTTTGCTTTCCTCTCCTCGGGTTACTGAGATGTTTCAATTCACCCGGTTCCCTCTACCCGCCCTATATATTCAGGCGGGAGTTACACCCCATGACGGGTGCAAGGTTTTCCCATTCGGACACCCATGGATCACAGCTCGGTAGACAGCTTCCCATGGTTTATCGCAGTCGCCCACGTCCTTCTTCGGCTTTAGACGCCAAGGCATTCACCGTTGACTCTTTGTAGCTTGGAGAAATTGATATTTTTAAAAATATAGATGCTCGTGCTCGTTCTAGAAATCTCAAAGATCAGCGCGCCGGCGTTCAACCAATCGACCGCGAGGTCAGCGGGATCGCCGGGGGACGGGCGGCCCCGAGGGGCACCGTCCAAGGAGCGTCGCTCCTCCAAAACGGAAGACGAGAGTCCGGACCTGCGCGGTCGGATCCTGACGGGCACGGTGTGGAGCACGAGTGCTCGGGACCGTATCCCCAGTGGTGAGACCACGCAGCCGACTAGCCAGCATTCAACTCGGTAGCTGTCTGCCCCTAGTGGGCAGATGTGCTCCTTAGAAAGGAGGTGATCCAGCCGCACCTTCCGGTACGGCTACCTTGTTACGACTTAACCCCAATCACCGACCCCACCTTCGACGGCTCCTTCCTTGCGGTTAGGCCACCGGCTTCGGGTGTTGCCGACTTTCGTGGTTTGACGGGCGGTGTGTACAAGGCCCGGGAACGTATTCACCCCGGCAATGCTGATCCGGGATTACTAGCAACTCCAACTTCATGCAGGCGAGTTGCAGCCTGCAATCTGAACTGAGACCGGCTTTAGGGATTGGCTCCACCTCGCGGTTTAGCAGCCCTCTGTACCGGCCATTGTAGCATGTGTGCAGCCCTAGACGTAAGGGGCATGATGACTTGACCTCGTCCCCACCTTCCTCCGAGTTGACCCCGGCAGTTTTCTACGAGTCCCCACCATTACGTGCTGGCAACATAGAACAAGGGTTGCGCTCGTTGCGGGACTTAACCCAACATCTCACGACACGAGCTGACGACAGCCATGCACCACCTGTGCTGAGCCCCGAAGGACACCGTATCTCTACGGCTTTTCCCAGCATGTCAAATCTAGGTAAGGTTTTTCGCGTTGCATCGAATTAAGCCACATGCTCCGCTGCTTGTGCGGGCCCCCGTCAATTTCTTTGAGTTTTAGCCTTGCGGCCGTACTCCCCAGGCGGGGCACTTAATGCGTTAGCTGCGGCGCGGAAACCGTTGAAAAGTCCCCACACCTAGTGCCCACCGTTTACGGCGTGGACTACCAGGGTATCTAATCCTGTTCGCTCCCCACGCTTTCGCTCCTCAGCGTCAGTATTGGCCCAGATCACCGCCTTCGCTACTGGTGTTCCTCCTGATATCTGCGCATTCCACCGCTACACCAGGAATTCCGTGATCCCCTACCAAACTCAAGTCACGATAGTTTCGGGTGGCGGCCCCAGGTTGAGCCTGGGGGTTTAACACCCGACTTATCGAACCGCCTACGAGCTCTTTACGCCCAATAAATCCGAATAACGCTCGCACCCTATGTATCACCGCGGCTGCTGGCACATAGTTGGCCGGTGCTTCTTCTACAGGTACCGTCACAATCGTCCCTGTCGAAAGAGGTTTACAACTCAGAAAGCCTTCATCCCTCACGCGGCGTTGCTGCGTCAGGCTTTCGCCCATTGCGCAAGATTCCCCACTGCTGCCTCCCGTAGGAGTCTGGACCGTGTCTCAGTTCCAGTGTGGCTGATCGTCCTCTCAGACCAGCTATCCGTCGTTGCCTTGGTGGGCCGTTACCCCGCCAACAAGCTGATGGACCGCGAGCCCCTCCCGAAGCGAAAAGACTTTCTTCCACCGACCATGCGGTCAGTGGAAGACATCCGGTATTAGCACCGGTTTCCCGGTGTTATCCCAGTCTTCGGGGCAGGTTGCTCACGTGATACTCACCCGTTCGCCACTAAATCTTTCGGAGCAAGCTCCTTGGATTCCGTTCGACTTGCATGTGTTAAGCACGCCGCCAGCGTTCATTCTGAGCCAGAATCAAACTCTCCATCAAGATTTCCTCGGGACCGTAGTCCCTCGAGAATCAGAGAGCCAGATCGGCGACTCTAAATCCGACCTGACAACAGCGAGTACCACGGGGTGGCCTCGCTGCCCACTTCTTTTTGACGAACGACGCGTCCGGTTAGATCCGTCCATCGTCGCCCGTACTGGCTTTTGGCTCTCGTTCTTCCGTTTTCAAGGAGCGACGTCGCACGCGACCGGAGTCGGAGGTACGACACACACCATCCCGGATTTCTCCAGGATTCCGCCACCGGGTAACCCGGCAACGGGGTGCCCACCCTATCGGCGTGGTTCGATCCGGGCAACTGCGCCGAACGCCTTCACCGCGATGGGAACTCAATGTTAGCAGACGGCGCCGGGGCTCGGCGCCGCGCTCAGACCCGGGCGCGCGCCGCCTCGCGGGCCGCCTCGAGACGACGGCGTTGCTCCGGCGCCGCGAGCGGACCGGCGGCGCCCGGCGAGCGCCGGCGCTCCAGCGTCTGGTCCGACGACACCAGACCGGCCAGCGCTCCAGTGGCGTCGTGGGCCGCCACGACCTGGGAAAAGGCCGCGCCGCTGGCCAACGACTCCGCCACCCACTGGCCGACCCTCTCGTGGGCTTGGCGAAAGGGCACGCCGCCCTCGACCAGGCACTCGGCGACGTCGATCGCGGACAGGAGCTCGTCGCGCGACGCGGCGTCGGCCACCTGAACGTGAAAGTCCAAGGACCGGTACGCCCCGGCCAAGGCCCGCAGGATCAGGCGGACCTGGCGCAGCGAGTCCAGCAGGGGTTCCTTGTCCTCTTGCAGGTCCCGGTTGTACGCCAGCGGCAGCCCCTTCAGCGTGACGAGCACCGCGGTCAAGTTGCCGATCAGCCGGCCGGTCTTTCCGCGGGCCAACTCCGCCACGTCGCTGTTCTTCTTGTGGGGCAGCATCGAGGAGCCGGTGGTGAAGGGCTCGCCCAACGACGCGAAGTCGAACTCCGCGCTGGTCCACAGCACGAGCTCTTCGCCCATCCGTGAGAGGTGCACGCCGAGCAGCGCCACCGCGAACAGGACCTCGGCCACGAAGTCGCGGTCGCTCACCGCATCCATCGAATTGGCGATCGTCCCGTCGAACCCGAGGAGCTCGGCGACCAGCGCCGGCTGGATCGCGAGGGACGTGCCGGCGAGGGCTCCGGCGCCCAGCGGTGACTGGTTGAGCCGGTCGCGGGCGTCACAGATCCGATCGACGTCGCGCAGCAGCGACCACGCGTGGGCCTGCAGATGATGACTCAGCAGCACCGGCTGGGCGCGCTGCAGGTGCGTGTAGCCGGGCAGCCGGGCGTCCGCGTGTCCATCGGCGACGCCGACCAGTGCGTCAATCAGCTCCAGCACCACCGTGGCGATCTCGCTGGTCGCGTCGCGCGTGAAGAGGCGAAGCGTCGTGGCCACCTGATCGTTGCGGCTGCGCGCCGTGTGCAACTTGGCCCCAACGTCGCCCGCCAGCTCGGTGGCCCGCCGCTCGACCGCGGTGTGGATGTCCTCGTCGCCGCCCCCGCGCACGAACACGCCGCGGTCGAACTCCGACTCGATCTCGTCGAGCGCGTCGAGCAACACGGCCAGCTCAGCTTCGCGCAGCAGGCCCGCTGCGGCGAGTCCGCGGGCGTGCGCCTTCGAGCCCTTGATGTCGTGGTGGTACAAGAGGTGGTCGAACGGGTAGCTCTCCGACAGCTCCCACAGCGACTGAGACATGGACTCGGAGTACCGCCCGCTCCAGAGCGTCATGGCCGGGGCGGCGTCGCGTTGCGCGCGCCCTGGCGCGCGGCCCACGTCTTCACGCCGAGGCCGTAGATGCGCACGTAGCCCTCGGAGTCGGCGTGGCGGAAGGTGTCGGCGCTGTCGTAGGTGGCCAATCCGTAGTCGTAGAGGGCGTCGGGACTGCGCCGGCCCACGACGCGCAGCAAACCCGGGGGCTCGAAGCGGAGCCGGACGTCACCGCTCACGTGGCGCTGGGTGTCAGCCATGAACGCGTCGAGGGCTTCCTTCAGCGGCGAGAACCACATGCCGTCGTAGACCAGCTCGGCCCAGCGCGGCTCCAGGCGCGCCTTCTCGTGGTGCAGGTCACGTTCGAGCGTGAGATCCTCGAGCTCGCGGTGCGCGGCGATGAGCGCGAGGGCGGCGGGGCACTCATAGACCTCGCGGCTCTTGATGCCGACGCGGCGATTCTCCACCATGTCCAGGCGACCGAACCCGGTGGCCCCGGCCCGATGGTTGAGGGACGCGATGAGTGGCGCCAGGCTCATGGCCTGGCCGTCCAGGGCGACGGGCACGCCCTCACGGAACGAGACCGTGAGCTCGACCGGCTCCGTGCTCGTCACCCGCGTCAGCGTGTAGGGCTCGTCCGGTGGCGCCACCCACGGGTCCTCGATCTCTCCGCACTCGATCGCCCGACCCCACAGGTTCTCGTCGATCGAGTAGATCTTCTCCTTGGTGGCCTTGATCGGTATCTGCCACTTCTCGGCGAAGTCCACCGAGTCGGCTCGGGTCATGCCCCAGTTGCGCGCGGGCGCCAGGACCTCGAGCTGCGGGGCGAGGGCCAGGGTGCCGACCTCGAAGCGGACCTGGTCGTTACCCTTGCCAGTGCACCCGTGCGCCACCGCCTGGGCGGAGAAGCGGCGGGCCTGGTCGACCAGGTGGCGCACGATGACCGGCCGCGACAGCGCCGAGACCAGGGGGTACTTCCCCTCGTACAGCGCGTTCGCGGCGATGGCCCTGGCGCAGAACTCCTCGGCCATCTCGTCGCGAGCGTCGACGACAACGCACTCCAGGGCGCCGGCGGCCAGGGCGCGCGCCTTGATCTTCTCGAAGTCCTCCGAGCTATCGGCGTCCTGGCCAACGTCGACCAGCACGGCGACGACCTCGACCCCCCACTCTTCGATCATCCAGCGCACCGCGACCGACGTGTCCAGTCCCCCGCTGTAGGCCAGCACCACTCTCTTGGCCATGGCTACTTCCCCCTCTTGCGCGTGGTCGGCTGCTCCAGGCCAGACAACTGGCGGAACTCGGTCGCCAGCGCGGTCCCGGTGCGGTGTTCGTGGGCGATGACGAGCAGGGTGTCGTCACCGGCCACGCTGCCCAGGACCCCGTCGAGGGCGCTGCGGTCCAGGGCGGACGCCACCACGTGGGCGCAGCCCGGCGGCGTGCGAATGACGACTAGGTTGCCCGAGTTCTCCACCGAGACCACCCACTCGCCCATCATCCGCCTCAGGTGCTCCAGCGGGGCCGAACTCACCTTAGGCCCGGACGAAATAACGATGCGCCGGGCCCCGTGCTCGTCGCGGATCTTGATCGTCCCGAGCTCCTGGAGGTCCCGGGTGACGGTCGCCTGGGTCGCCGCGAAGCCCTCCGACTGGAGGCGCGCGACGATCTGCGCGGCGGTGGAGATCACGTTGCGCTCTAGGAGCTCGGTGATGCGGTGCTGTCGCTGGGTCTTGGTCATGTGGTCTCTCCCTTGATCCATCGCAGCGCGCCGACCATCGCGGAGCGCCGGTGAAATACCTGACGCCACGCGAGGGACCTCGGGCCATCGAGGACGTCGTCAGTGATCTCCTCGCCGCGGTGCGCCGGCAGGCAGTGCAGCACGACGGCGTCGCCCTGGGCTCGGGCGAGCAGTGCCGCGTCGACCCGGAACGTCGCGAGGTCGCGCCGCCGGTCCGCCGCCTCCGATTCCAATCCCATCGAGACCCAGGCGTCGGTGTAGATCACGTCGGCCCCCGCCACGGCGTCAGCGGCGGTATCGGCGAGGCTCAGCGTCCCCGGTCCGTCGAAAGCGAAGGCGTCCTCGGGACCACCGCGCGCCAGTTGGTAGGGCGCCGGCGCGCCGATCGTCACGTGGGCCCCGAGCCGGCGCAAGGCCACCGCCAGCGACCGGGTCACGTTGGTGGCGTCGCCGACGTAGGCGACCCGCAGGCCGGCCAGACCGTCGACGTCGCCGCCAGCGAAGTGGTCGGCCAACGTCAGGACGTCCGCCACCGCCTGGGTCGGGTGGGCCGCGTCGCTCAGCAGGTTGATCAGAGCGAGGCGACCCTCGGTCGCGCGGGCGATCCGCTCGAAGACGTCGTGACGCCGCACCCGCAGGGCGGCCACGGAGTACATCTCACTGAGGGTGCGCCCGATGTCCTCGGCCGACTCTCGGCGGTCCAGACCGATCTCCTCGTCGCTGAAGAAGGTGGCGAAGCCCCCGAGCTCGTGGACGGCGACCGAGGCCGACGCGCGCGTGCGCAGGCTGGGTCGCTCGAAAACCAGGGCGACGCCTTGACCCTTCAAGGCCTCGTCGTCGATCGGGGCCGTGGCCAACCGGTAGATCGACGCCAGATCGTCGTCGGCCAGTTGGGTCAGGGTCACCACGTGGCGGGTCACGGGACCACCTCCGTGAAGGCGGCCGAACCCCCGAGGACCTCGCGCAGGGCGTGCGCGTGCGTGCCGTTGGCCAGCGTGACCGAGCCCGCTCCCCCGTCGAGCGCGTCGAGCGCCGCCAGGAGTTTGGGACGCATCCCCTCGCGCGCTCGGCCTGATGCGACCAGCTCCCGCACCTCGGCGCCGGTGAGCCGAGCGACGGCGGTCGCCGGGTCATCGGGGTCCGTGCGAACCTGATCGACGTCACTCAGCAGCACCAGCGCATCGGCGTTCAGCGCGCCGGCGAGCGCTCCGGCCACCGCGTCCGCGTTGACGTTGAGCGGCGCACCTTCGGCGTCTATGGCGATCGACTGGATCACCGGCGTGATCCCCTGGGACCAGAGACCCGTCACCAGGGCGGTCCGCACTCGGGGCGCGCCGCCGACCCGGCCCCAGGGTTCGCCGAGTGGCGTGGAGGTGAGCAACGCGTCGTCGCCTCCGGTGAGCCCGACGGCCGGCAGACCGGCGTGGTTGAACGCGCTCACGATCTGCAGGTTGACCCACGACAGCGCCATCGCCACGGCCGACACGGTGGCCGCATCGGTGACTCGCAGTCCCTCGTGAAAGACTGGCGCGAGGCCCAGTCGGTCCAGCAGCTCCGTGATCTGGGGCCCCCCGCCGTGGACGACCGCCACCTGCGTGCCGTCCGCGCGCAGTCCCGCCACGTCGCGCGCGAGCTCGCACAACACCACGGCGTTGACGGCAGTGTCACCCAGTGCGTGGCCACCGACCTTGACGACGACGCGTCTCACGGCGTCACCCCCGTCCGGGGCAGACCGGCGGTCTCGTCGCGGCCCGTCGCGACGTTCCAGGCCTGGATGGCTTGACCCGCCGCCCCCTTGATCAGGTTGTCGATGGAGCTGAGCGCGATCAGCCAGCCGGTGCGCTCGTCGACACGCGCGCTGACGAAGCACAGGTTGGAACCCACCGGGTCCTTGAGTGCGGGCGGCTCCTCCACCACGACCACGAACGGGTCGTGCTGGTACGTCTCGCGCAGCAGCGCCAGGGCACCGGCGCTGTCCAAGCCGCCCGCGGCCACGCGCGCGTAGGCCGTGACCAGCAGGCCGCGGCTGGTCGGGACCAGGTGCGGCGTGAACAGGATCTCCGCCCCGAGCTCCTGTTGGATCTCGGGGGTGTGTCGGTGGCCCAGGAGACCGTACGCCTCGGCGCTGCCCACCAGCCGTGAGAACTGCAGGCGGTCGGTTGCCTGGCGCCCCGCGCCCGACGCCCCGCTGAGCGCGTTCACGACCAGTCCCGTGCGTTCGACGACCCCGGCGTCGACGAAGGGCCCCAGGGCCAGCGAGGTCGCCGTCGGGTAGCACCCCGGCGCGGCGATCAGGGTCGCGCCGTCCAGCTCGGCCCGGTGCCGCTCGACGAGCCCGTAGACCGCCCGCGCGAGCAGCTGCGGCGCCGAGTGTTCGCCCCCGTACCACGCGGCGTAGTCGGCCGCGCTCTTCAGACGGAAGTCGGCGCCGAGATCGACCACGGTGACGCCGCGCCCGACGAGGCGCGCCACCACGCCCTGGCTCTCGCCGTGCGGCAGCGCCACGAAGGCCACCCCAACGTCCGCGCCGGCGACGTCCGCGACGTCGGTGAACTCGAGGCGCGGGTACGCCGCGGCCAGGGCCGGCACGTGATCGGCCACCCGCTTGCCGGCGCTCGCCGCGCCGGTCGCGACGACCACCTCCAGGTCGGGGTGGTCCGCGGCGAGACGCAGCACCTCGGACCCGGCGTACCCCGACGCTCCGATCACGGCCGTTCGCATCCTGTCATTTTATGCACACACTCTGTGTTTTATGCAAGTGGCACAGGCCCCCGCTAGGCTGGCGCCGTGTCGAGACGCGGGTGGCCCCTCTTCGTCGCCATGTCGGTGATCTGGGGCCTGCCCTACCTGCTGATCCGCGTCGCCGTGCGCCACATGGACCCGGGCGTGCTGGTCTTCTGCCGCACCCTGCCGGCCGGCCTCCTGCTGGCCCCCCTGGTCCTGGCGCGGGGTCAGGTGCGCGCCATCGTCGACAACCTGTGGTGGATCGTCACCTTCGGCGTCGTCGAGTTCGGCGTCCCGTGGTACCTGATGTCGACCTCGGAGCGGCACCTCACCAGCTCGCTGACCAGCCTGATCATCTGCGCGGTGCCGCTCTTCTCTCTCGTGGCCCAGCGTTTTCGCCGGACCGAGGAGCACGTCACGAAGCGCCGCCTGGCCGGCCTCGGCGTCGGTGCCGTCGGCGTGGCGATGCTCGTGGGCCTGAGCGTGCGCGGCGGGTCCCTCACCTGGATCGGCTTCATGCTGCTCGTGTGCGTGGGCTACTCACTGGGGCCCCTGATCCTGGCGGCCAAGCTGCAGCACGTGCCCGGCGTCGCCGTCGTGGTGGGGGCCACCCTGGCGGTGGCCCTCCTCTGGTCCCCGTGGGCCCTGACCCACTGGCCCCGGTCGGCCACGGCCGAAACCTGGGCGTCGGCGGGCGCGCTGTCGGTGGTCTGCACCGCCGGGGCGTTCCTCGTCTTCTTCGAACTGGTCAAGGAGGTGGGCGCCACGCGCAGCGTGGTCGTCACCTACCTCAACACGGCGATCGCGGTCGTGTTGGGGATCGTCTTTCTGCGCGAGCCGCTGACCGCGGCCATCCTGATCGGCTTCCCGTTGGTGCTCGTGGGCAGCGTGCTGGCCACCACGCCCGGCGCGCCGCAGAGGTCAGTCGACCTCGAACTCGCCTGAGACCCTCACGTCGTCACCCACCGTCAGCCACAGGCGCGACCCACTGGCGATCAGGGTGACGTCGTCGTCTCCCTCGAGGGCTCCGTGGTGGGTCACCGTGGCCCCGCTCACTCCCTCGGGGACCACCTCGGCCACCGCGCACCACACCGCGGCGTTGTTGACGTGCCCGACGACGTCGAGGTCGCTGCGCCGCAGCGCCCACCTCCGCCGCTCGGCCGTCGCATCCACTGGCGGCACCGAGACCCGGCCGGGAACCCGGCGTCCGGCCGCCGCCGCTCCGTAGACGTCGAAGAACTCCCGGCGCACCCGACGGGGCCGCCCGTCGGCGCCGATCGGGACCCACAGGGAGGCCGCCTCGACGGCGACGGTGCCGCCGACCTCCAGGTCGGTGCGTCGCTCGGCCCACGCCGCGCCCGTGCCCCCGCACCAGGTGGTCAGGCCAATGGTCTCGCCGAGGCGCGGCCAGCGTCCGCCCGGCGTGCGGCGCCACGACGTGCGTCGGGCCACCCACACGTCGTCGGCCTCGATGCCCGAGTCCGCCCAGTCGTCGCTGGCCACTTCCTGGAGGAACCGGGCGATCCCGTCGACGCGCAGCAGACCGGTGACGCCGGCGTCGCTGAGGTGCACCACCCGCGTCGACGTGAAGGTGCGGCCGTGAGCCGGACGGCCGACGTACTCCTGCATCGTCTCAACCTAACGGCCGGCCTGCGCGAGGCTCAGCGCAGTGTCGCCCCGAGCGCAACGGCCGCGTCGATCAGGCGTCGCCGGTGCTCCCCGATCTCGGCGTCGGTGAGCGTCGCGTCCCGGGCGGCGAAGCTCACCCGGAAGGCCAGGCTGCGGTTCCCCTCCGCCAAGCCGGGGCCCTCGTAGACGTCGAAGAGATCGACGCTCTCGACCAGCTCACTGGCCGCGCGCAGGCCCTGCGCCAGGTCGTAGGCGGCCACCGCCCGTGGCGTCACGAAGGCCAGGTCGACGCCCGCGCTGGGGAAGCGGCTCGGCACCGACACCTCGTCCGCCCGCCGCGTCGCCCGGCGCGGGTCGACGAGCACGTCGAGGTCCAGGTCCACCAGCCCGGCGCGCCGGTTCGCCGTGGGCGCCAGCCGTGCCACCAGATCACCGTCGACCTCCCCGACCAGTCCCAGGACCGCCCCGGACGTCGCGTCCACGAGCCACGCGCTGCGAGTCGGGTGCCAGCCCGCCGGCGGATCGACCGCCGCGCGCACCGCGACCCCGGCGAGACCGAGGCGCTCGGCCAGCACCGCCCACAGGGCGACCGCCCGCGCGCCGTCGTCACCGGGCCGGCCGAGCAGGATCGACACGCGCTCGTTCTCGCGCGGCATCGCCAGCGCCAGCACGCCACCGTCGCCACCCCGGGTCGTGCGCGGTTCCGCCGTCTCGTCCGGGTGGACGAACACGGTCCCGAATTCGCCCAGCATCACGTCGCCGGTGCCGCGCTCGACGTTGCGCCCCCACGCCTTGACCAGACCCGTGACCATGGTCGCGCGCAGCACCGACTCGTCGGAGGACAGCGGGTTGGTGATCCGCACGCGGGGTCGGCCGGCGTCGAGCAGGTCGAACTCCTCGTCGCTGCCCAGGGTCGCCGTCCACGCCTCGAAGACGCCGACGTCGACCAGGGTGTCGCGAATCCGGCGGCGCAGCCGCTGGCGATCGGTCAGCCCCCCGGGGGCGGGCCAGGTCGGCGTGTGGCGCGGCAGGCGCCCGTAGCCGTGCAGGCGGGCGATCTCCTCGATCACGTCGGCGCGGCCGGCGACGCCGCGGCGCACGTCGGGGCGCGCCGACGGCGCGGTCACGGTCAGGGCGTCGCCGTCGCGCGACACGGCGAAGCCCAAACCCGTCAGGTGGCGCGTGTACTCAGCGAGATCGAGCGCCGCGCCGAGGGCGCGCGCCACGTCGGCCGGCGTGAGCTCGATCGTCGAGGGCGTCGGCACCTCGCCGCGGACGTCGAGGGGATCGGCCAACCACTCCAGGTCGGGCACGCTCTCGCTCAGCAGGGCGACGAAACGCGCGACCGCGCGCGGAGCGAGTTGGGGGTCCACGCCTCGCTCGAAGCGCGCCGACGCCTCCGAGCGCAGGCCGTGGCGCTTGGCGGACCGGGCCACCGCCATGGGCTCGAAGTAGGCCGCCTCGAGCAGGACCTCGGTCGTGGCGTCGCCGATCTCGCTCGCCGTGCCGCCCATGATCCCGGCCAGCCCCAGGACGTGGTCGGCACCGTCGACGATGACGCAGTCCTCGCCGGTGTCGCCGAGCCCCCGGCCCGGCTTGGCGAGTTCGCGCACGACGCCGTCCAGGGTCTCGAGGCGCTCGCCGGGCCGCGCCCGGCGCGCGCGCAGTGTGCGCTCGGCGACGTGCTGGGCGTCGTAGGGGTGGGTCGGTTGCCCCAACTCGAGCATGACGTAGTTCGAGGCGTCCACGACGTTGGAGATCGCGCGCATGCCGGCGTGGTGGAGCCGGCGGACCATCCACGGGGGCGAGGGCCGAACGGCGACCCGACGCAACACCGCGACGGTCAGGCGGCCACAGAGGTCCGGGGCGTCGATGCCCGCCCCGGCGTGAGCCGACGACGGCTCCGGTGAGTTCGTCGCGGCCACGGCGGGCCGGCGCAACTCGCGGTCCAGGCGGGTGGCCAAGTCCCGGGCCACCCCCTCGACCGACCAGGCGTCGGGGCGGTTCCCCTCGACCGTGATCTCGAAGACGACCTCCGGCTCGATGCTGAGGGCGTCGACCAGGGGCTGGCCGACCACGGGCGTGATCATCGCGTCCAGGACCAGCAGGCCTTCGTGGTCCGCACTCAGACGCAACTCACGCCCGGAGCAGAGCATGCCGTTGCTGGTCACGCCGCGCATCTGGCGCCGCGCGATCTCCAAGCCGCCGGGCAGGACCGCGCCCACCGGAGCGAAGGGAACGTGCTGGCCGACCTCGAAGTTCCACGCCCCGCACACCACCTCGACCGGACCGCCGCCGGCCTCGACGGTCACCAAGCGAATCTTGTCGGCGCCAGGGATCGCCGCGATCTGCTCCACGCGCGAGACGACCACGTCGGCCAGCCCCTCGCCTACATCCTCGGTGGCCTCGACGACCAGGCCGAGGTCGTCGAGCACCCCGCGCAGCTCCGCGGGCGATTCGGGGAGATCGACGAACTCCCGCAGCCAGCTGAGCGGAATCCTCACGCGAACTGCCTCAGGAAGCGCGTGTCGTTCTCGATGAGGGCCCGCATGTCCGCGATGCGGTGGCGCATCTGGGCGCAGCGATCGATCCCGAATCCGAAGGCGAAGCCGCTCCAGGCCTCGGGGTCGATGCCCACGGCCTCGAAGACCGCCGGGTCCATCATCCCGCAGCCCCCGAGCTCGATCCAGCCGGTCTGCGAGCACGTGCGACAGCCCGCGCCTCGACAGATCGTGCACGTCACCTCGAACTCGGCCGAGGGCTCGGTGAAGGGGAAGAAGCCCGGCCGCAGTCGCGCGTCGATGTCCGCACCAAAGTAGGCGCGGGTGAAGGTCTCGATGACCCCGGCCAGGTCGGCGAAGGTGATGCCTCGATCCACGACCAGTCCCTCGACCTGGTGGAACGTCGCCAGGTGACGGGTGTCGGGGGTGTCGCGCCGGTAGCAGCGCCCCGGCATCACCGAGTGGATGGGCAACATGCCCCGGACGACCGCCTCTTCCATCAGGTGGATCTGCGTCGGCGAGGTGTGGGTGCGCAGGACCACCGTCTCGGGTTCACCGAGGTCGACGTAGAAGGTGTCCCACAGACCCCGCGCCGGGTGCGCCGGGGGGATGTTGAGCGCCTCGAAGTTGTACCAGTCGCTCTCGACCTCCGGGCCCTCGGCCACGGTGAAGCCCATGCCCACGAAGACGTCCTCGAGGGCGCGCTGCGTCGTGGCCACGAGGCCGGGGTGCCCGGCGGCCACCGGCCACGGCACCTCGCCGACGACCACGTCGCCCAGGTCCATCCGGTCCGATTCGAGGTCGGCGACGCGCTGGGCGCGCGTGAGCGATCGGCGCCGGTCCTCCAGCGCCCCCTCCACCTCGCGTCGCACCGCCTGCAGCTGTGCGCCCGCGTCGCGACGCTCCGAGGGATCGAGCGACCCGAGCGAACGCTGAAGTGTCGCCAGGATCGAGCGGCGACCCACCAGGGCCGGCTCGGTGTCGCGCAGCGCGTCGAGCGTGGTCAGGGCGTCGATCCGAGCCAGAAGGTCGGTCCGGTGTCGCGCGAGGTCGTCCAGGGGCGAGGGTGTCATGACCCCCCAAGGCTAGGCCGCGCCGATTCGCGTCCGGCGACTTGGCGCTGGCGCAGCGCCTCGAACGCGACCAGTGAGGCGGCCACGCCGAGGTTCAGCGATTCGCCGCGTCCCACCATGGGGATGCTCAAGCGCTCGTCGCAGGAGCGCAGGGCGTCGTCGTCCAGGCCCCCCGACTCGTTGCCGATCACCACGGCCACCGAACCGCCGAGCGCGGCCGTTCCGTAGGGGGTGCCGCCGCGCACCACCGCGGCCCACGACACCACGCCGCGCGAGCGAAGGTGTCCGGTCAGCTCGGCGAGGCCGGTCACGGCGACCGGGAGGTGGAAGATCGACCCGGCCGTGGCCCGCAGGGTCTTGGGATTGTAGGGATCGACCGAGTGTCCGGTCAGGACGACGGCGTCGGCACCCGCGGCGTCGGCCGAACGGATGACGGTGCCCACGTTGCCGGGATCGCGCACGTCGTGCAGCACCAGGGTCAGGCCGCCGGTCCCCAGGGTCTCCAGCCCGGGGGCGACGAAGCGCACCGCGGCCAGTATCGGCTGGGGCGTCGCCGTGTCGGCCACCCGGTCCAGCACGCCGGCGGCCAGCCGGTAGACCGCAACGCCGGCGGCGCTCGCGCGTTCCAGCACGTCCGCGATGCGCCGGTCTTGCGACGCCGCGTCGTCCACGTAGAGGGCCTCGACCTCGTGACCGGTGGCCAGGGCCGCCTCGACGAGGTCGGGACCCTCCACGACGCACACGCCCTCGCTCCAACGAAGGGAACGCTTCTGGACGAGGCGCCGCAGCCGGCGCACTCGTTGGTGGGACGACGCCAGCGCCTCGCTCAGGGCGACCTACTTGGCGAGGGCCGCGCTGGCCTGGGCGACCAACGCGCCGAACGCCGCGCTGTCGTTGACGGCCAGGTCGGCCAGGACCCGGCGGTCGACCTCGATCCCGGCCGCGTTGAGACCGGCGATGAATCGGCTGTAGCTCACGCCGTGCAGGCGAGCGCCCGCGTTGATGCGCTGGATCCACAGCTTTCGGAACTCCCCCTTGCGGGCGCGACGGTCGCGAAAGGCGTAGACCCCCGCGTGCTGGACCGCCTGGTTGGCGGCCCGGAACGTGCGGCTGCGATCGCCGTAGTAACCCCTCGCGTCCTCGAGAATCGCTTTGTGGTGCTTCTTGGCGTTGACCGCCCTCTTCACTCGTGCCATGGACTCTCCTCTCCTCTCTCGTTCCCTACAGACCCATCAGCTTCTTGACGTTCTTCTCGATGCCGGGCGGGAAATCGGTCTCACGACCGAGGCGGCGCGCGCGCACGGACGACTTCTTCTCCATCAAGTGACCCCGGAAGGCCTTGCCCCGGCGCAGGCGCCCGGTCCCGGTCACCTTGACGCGCTTCTTCGCTCCGGTGTCTGTCTTCATCTTCGGCATTTCAGCCCTCCTCTAGCGTGCTCTCGGCCGGCGCGGTGGGCGCGACCTCCTGGAGCGCCGGCTTGGCGCCCTCGGCGTTCTTCGTACGGTTCCTCTTTTCCGGCCCCAGCACCATGATCATGTTGCGCCCGTCGATCTTGGCGGCCGCCTCGACCTTCGCCACGTCGACCAGGCGCTCAACGATGCGGTCCAGGATCCGCTTACCCAACTCGGGGTGGGCCGACTCGCGGCCCCGGAACATGATGGTGACCTTGACCTTGTGGCCCTCGCCCAGGAACTTCTCCACGAGGCGCGTCTTGGTGTCGAAGTCGCCGGGCCCGATCTTGGGCCGGTACTTCATCTCCTTGACGCCGACGTTGAGGCTCTTGCGGCGCGACTCCTTGGCCTTCTGCGCCTCGTCGAACTTGAACTTCCCGTAGTCCATGATCCGGCACACCGGCGGGCTCGCCGTGGGTGCGATCTCGACGAGGTCGAGGTCGAGGCTTCGGGCCAGCGCCAAGGCCTCGCGGGTGGAGGTCACGCCGCGCTGATTGCCGTCTTGGTCAATCAGGCGAATGGTGTCCACGCGGATGCGGTCGTTGACGCGGTGGTCTCCAGGAACTGTGGCGATAACTCTCTCCTTGCTCTCTGCGACGCCCTGCGGGCGCCGCCACGGCAAGCGAGGCGCGAACTCCTGGGAACCCGGTGCACTCTTCATGCCCAGGTGGAGGCCGGTCAAACCGTCCCCGCTTGCTGTGAACTGCCCCATCACCCTAGCAGAGCCGCGATTTGGCCGAAAGCGCCGGCGCTACGGTGGTCGCGTGACGGACGGGACCGACGAGGATTCCTCGACGCTCGAGGAGATCGAACTGCTGCGCAGAACTCCCGTCGAGACGATCCTCGGCACCCACCTCTTTCACCTCATCCAGCTCGCGGCCGTCCACCTCTCGGCCACGCCGCCCCAGCTCGACCAGGCGAGGCTGTCGATCGACGTCGCGGCGGCCATGATCCAAGCCGGCGGCGAGCGCCTCGGCGAGCACGCGGGCCTCTACCGCAGCGCCCTCGCGGAGGTCCAGCAGGTGTTCGTGCGCGCGTCCACGCCGCCGCCCGCCGCAACGTAGATCAATTCATCCAACCTTGGTTCAACTCACAGGAGTTCCACAGGCGCCGTCCGTACTGTGATGGCGACCCCACGGAAGGACCCCCATGAAGAAACTGACCATCCGGCCCCTGGCGGTGCTGGCCCTTCTCGCGATGCTCGGCTTGAGCGCTCCGGTGATCGCCGCCGCCGAATCAACCACGACGACCTCGACCACCACCGTGGCGACCACGACGACCACCGTCGCCGGTACGACGACCACGACGGTCCCGAGCTCCTGTAAGGACCAGCTGCGCGACTGGATCCGGGCGCTCGCCAAGTGGCACGATGCGCACCGCGACATCTACCGCCACTACAACAACGCCTGGTGGTCCGCGGTCCACACCTTCAACCGCGCGCTCAACAAGGCCAAGGACCCGGACGACCTGCACAAGGCCCTGACTAATCTTCACGCGGCCCTCACGGCGGCCCAGTCCGACCGAGACGCGGCGTTGAAGGCCCTCGGACCGGCGCCGACCCAGCCGACCTGCTAGCTCTTTCCCCACCCCCGCAACGCCCCGGCGCCCCCGCGTCGGGGCGTTGTCGCGTCAGTCGGTCATCTGTCGCACTAAGTGGACCGCCTCGTCACGGCCCCGGCGCCCGACCGCGCGCTCGGCGGTCACGAGCGTGCCGACGGCGATCGTCCGCGAACCGTCGGCGATCGCCACGCAGTGAAAGTAGAGCGCGTCACCGTCGTCGCTGAGCAGCTCCCCGTCGCCGCGCCGCTCGTCGAAGGCGGTGACCCGTCCGGTCAGCACCTCAGCGCGGCCGCGTCCCTTGGCGCAGCACCGAGATCATCTCTAGGGCGGTCAGGGCCGCCTCGCGGCCCTTGTTGGTGTCATCCGGTCGCGAGCGCTCCAGGGCCTGGGCCACGTTGTTGGTGGTGAGGACTCCGAAGACGATCGGCACACCGGTCTCGAGCTGGACCGACTGGACCCCCCGGGCGCACTCGCCGGCCACCACCTCGTAGTGGCCGGTCTCGCCGCGGATCACCGCGCCCAGGGTGATCACCGCGTCGTAGGGCCGCGGACCGGTGGCGAAGCGCTTGGCCAGCAGCGGCAGCTCGAACGCGCCGGGGGTCCACGCGATCGCCAGGTCCGTGCGCTCGACGCCGGCCTGGTGGAGCGTTTCCAGCGCCGACTCCAGGAGGCGCAGCGTCACTCCCCCGTTGAAGCGGCTGCACACCAGCGCGACCCGCACCCCGCGTCCGTCGGCGACGCCCACCAGCATCTGGCCCACCCGCGGTCGCCACGCCTCGGCCAACTCCTCGTCGAAGGCGATCTGGTCACTCTTGGTCATCGAGGCCTTCCAGCAGGTGGCCCAGCCGCGCCCGCTTGGTGCGCAGGTAGTCGATGTTGAAGGCCGTCGGGCGACTCTCCAACGGCACGCGCTCGACGATCAGCAGGCCGAAGCCCTCCAGGCCGCCGTACTTGCTCGGGTTGTTGGTCATGAGTCGCATCCGCGTGACGCCCAGGTCCACCAGGATCTGCGCGCCGATGCCGTACTCGCGCGAGTCCACCGGCAGTCCCAACTCGAGGTTGGCGTCGACCGTGTCGTGGCCGTCCTCCTGCAGCGCGTAGGCGCGGATCTTGTGGCCGAGGCCGATGCCCCGGCCCTCGTGCCCGCGCAGGTACACAACGACGCCGGAGCCCTCGGCGGCGATCTTGGCCAACGCGGTGTGCAGCTGGGGCCCGCAGTCGCAGCGCAGCGAGCCCATCACGTCGCCGGTCAGGCACTCCGAGTGCACCCGCACCAGCGGATCGACCGATCCGGTGATGTCCCCGTAGACCAGGGCCAGGTGCTGCTCGCCGTCGAGCACCGATTCGAACACGTAGGCCTGGAACTGCCCGTGGTCGGTCGGCAGCGACGCCTCGGCCACACGGCGCACGAGCTTCTCGTGGTGGCGCCGATAGCGGATGAGGTCGGCGATCGAGATGAGGGGCAGCCCGTGAGCCGCGGCGAAGTCCTCCAGCTCGCCCAGGCGGGCCATGTCGGCCTTGTCGGCGGTGACGATCTCGCACAGCACCCCGGCCGGGCTCTTGCCGGCCAGCCGGCACAGGTCCACGGCCGCCTCGGTGTGCCCGGCGCGCTTGAGCACGCCGCCCGGACGGTAGCGCAGCGGAAAGACGTGTCCCGGTCGCGCCAGGTCGTCGGGTCGCGTGGCCGGGTCGACCAGCGAGCGCACCGTGGCCGCCCGGTCGTGCGCGGAGATCCCCGTCGTCGTGCCGTGGCGGTAGTCGACGGTCACCGTGAAGGCCGTGCGCTGGGCCTCGGTGTTGGCCACGACCATCAGCGGCAGCTCCAGCTCGTCCGCCCGCGCCGACTCCAGGGGCACGCAGATCACCCCGGAGGTGTGCTCCAGGAAGAAGGCCATCGCCTCGGGGGTCACGTCCTCGGCGGCCATGATCAGGTCGCCCTCGTTCTCGCGATCCTCGTCGTCCACCACGACCACCATCCCGCCGTCGCGCAGGGCGGCGACCGCCGCGTCGATCGATGAAAGCGTCATGAGACCTCCACGTCCACCCGTACATCCTCGCCGATGCGGCGTACCGCGACCAATCGACCCCGCTGCAGCGCGTCGATCGTCGGTGTCGTCAGGGCGCCGAGGGCCCCGCGCGTCCCCGTGGCCCCAGCCCACGCGGGCGCCACGTACCACACCAGGCGGTTGACCAATCCGGCGGAGAGAAACGCGCTGGTGGTGGAGGGACCGCCCTCGATCAGGACCTGCAGAACCCCGCTCGCGCCCAGCTCCTCGAGCAGCCCGCCGAGGGACCCCGACCACTCCAGGCAGGGGTGCACGCGGGCGTCGCGCGGCGCGTGGCCGAGCACGACGCGCCGGGGCTCGAGGACCGCGCCGTCGAGGCGCGCCGTCAGCTCCGGATCGTCGGCGCGCACGGTTCCGGCCCCCACGACGATCGCCTGGGACTCGGCGCGCACCCGGTGGGCGTCGCGGCGCGCGGCCTCGCCGGTGATCCACTGGCTCGTCCCATCAGCCATGGCGACGACGCCATCCAGCGTCGCCGCCACCTTGGCCACGACGTAGGGACGTCCCGTCGCGCGGTGCCAGAGGTACGGCGCGAGCTGCTCGCGCACGGCCGACTCCTCGACGCCCACCTCGACGTCGACGCCCGACGCCCGCAGCAGGCTCACGCCCTGCCCGTCCACCCGGGGGTCAGGGTCCAGGGTGCCCACGACCACCCGGTGCACGCCGGCTTCGATCAGGGCCTCGACGCACGGTCCGGTCCGACCGACGTGGACGCAGGGCTCCAGGGTGACGACCACGGTGGCCCCGCGGGCGAACTCCCCGGCGCGCGCCAGCGCCTCGATCTCGGCGTGGGCGCCGCCGGGCGCCTGGGTGTGGCCCTCGCCCACGATCACCCCGTCGGCGTCGACCACGACCGCGCCGACCCAGGGGTTCGGCGGTGCGGCCAGGCGGGCGTGACGCGCTTCGTCGACGGCGCGCAGCATCAGCTCCGACGGCGAGAACCTCATCGGCTCGCGAGCGCCGCCTCGCGCAGCGCGCGGGCTGCGCCGCTCGGTGACGCGGCTCCGAAGATCGCCGAGCCCGCGACGAGCACGTTCGCCCCGGCGCGCACCGCGATGGGGGCGGTCGTCGCGTCGATGCCCCCATCGACCTCGATGTCCAGCGCCAGCGAGTTCGTATCGACCTCGCGGCGTGCCTCGCTCACCTTGTCCATCACGTCGCCGATGAAGCGCTGACCTCCGAAGCCCGGGAACACCGTCATGAGCAGCAGCAGATCGACGTCGCCCAGGAACGGCGCCACGCTGGCGAAGGGCGTGTCGGGGTTGGCCGCCAGTCCGATGCGCAAGCCGAGGGCCCGCGCGTCGTCGATCAGCGACGCCGTCGAGCCGACCTCGACGTGCACCGTGCACCCGTCCGCGCCGGCCTGGACGAACGCCTCCAGGTATCGTCCCGGCTCGCTCATCATCAGGTGACAATCGAAGAACCGCGTGCTGTAGGGGCGCAGCGAGCGCACGACCGGCGGGCCGATGGAGACGTTGGGCACGAAGTGCCCGTCCATCACGTCGACGTGCAGCCAGTCGGTCTCGGCGTCGATCTCGCGGACCGCCGCGGCCAGCGCCCCGAAATCAGCGGCCAGGATGGAGGGCGCCACCCGCAAAGTACCCGCCGGACCAGCATCGATCGAGGTCACGGCCTCAGCCTAGGACTCGTCCCCGCGCGCTAGGCCCATCGCGCGGACGTGGTCGTCAGGCGCGCGCCGTGCCACCAATCGCCCCCGGTCATCGAGCGCGCACCCTCGGGCTGGACCTCGTCGAGCGCCACGACAGCGTCGCCCAGGGCGAGACCAACCTCGCCGCCGCTGGCCACGACCGTCCCCGCTGGCGCCGCGGGCGCGTCCCACGCGCGGGCGCGCAGCACCCGCAGGCGCCGACCCCCGATGATGGTGAACGCCCGCTCGAGTCGCACCAGGCGCAGGAAGGTGAACGCGTCCATCGTGGGCGCCAGGTGAAAGTTCTCCGGCCGCAGCTTGGCCGCGTAGGTCACCTCGCCCACCTGCGGCTGCGGGTCGGCCAGCAAGTGGGGCGACGCGAGCACCTCGACCAGGGCCGCGGCGCCCAGCACGGCCAGCTCGCTGGTGAGCACCGAGAGGGTCTTGTCCCCCACGCGGACGCGGCGCTCCAGGTGGACCGGCCCGGTGTCCAGCTCCGACTCGAGGGTCATCACCGCGACGCCCGTCTCCTCGTCACCGGCCAGAATCGCGCGCTCGACGGGAGCGGCCCCGCGCCACCGCGGGAGCAGCGAGAAGTGAACGTTGAGCATCGGGATGCGCGCGAGCGTCGCCGCGGGAATGAGCGCGCCGTACGCCACGACCACGCCGCGCTCGACGTCGACATCGTCCAGTTCGCCCAACGAGTGGACCACGCGCAACCCGAGGTCTTCGGCCGCCTGGTGGACCGCGCTGTGCGAGACGTCGCTCCCGCGACCGCGGCGACGATCCGGACGCGTGACGACCGCGACCACGTCGTGCCCGCCTTCGACCAGGGCGCGCAACGAGGGCACCGCCGCGGGGGGCGTGCCGAGGAACGCCAGGCGCATCTAGAGGTCCAGCAGCCGGTGCAGTCCGTCCGGGTCCCGGGGTTCGAGTCGCAGCCGGCGCTCTCCCAGGGCTCGCTTGGCGGCCTTGCGCTGGTCGGCGTCGAGGCGCTCGACCAGCAGCACGCCGTTGAGATGGTCCAGTTCGTGCTGGAGGATCCGGCCCTCGTACTCCTCGGTTTGGATGTCGATCTGGCGCCCATCCAGGTCGAATCCGACGAGGTGGACGGCGTTGGGCCGCGTGATCTCCCAGCTCAGCCCGGGGACCGAGAGACATCCCTCCTCAAAGGTCCACTCGCCGTCGCTTTCGACGATCCGCGGGTTGACCACGACCACCGGGCCGTCACCCTTGTCGTAGACGAACATCCGCTTCTGGATGCCCACCTGGTTGGCCGCCAGGCCGACGCCGGGCGCCTCGTACATCGTCTCGATCATGGTCTGGGCTAGGGCGGCCAGGCGACCGTCGATCTCGTCGACCTCGGTCGTGACCTCGGTCAGGACGGGGTCGCCGTAGACGCGGATCGGCAGGGTGGGCACCACGCCACGATACCGCCCGACTCCCCGGCGTCGCGGCGGCCGCGCCTACCACACGTGGACCCGCACGCGGCCGGCCGGCCGCTCGACCTCGGCGAGGGCCTCGCGCAGCGCGTCGCCGTCGCGCGCGCGCAAGGTGTAGCGATCGTCCGCGACGCTGACCAGCACGGGGTCGCCGATCTGGGCCACGAATGCCGCGGCGCCCTCACCCGAGACGTCGGCGAGCGCGGCGTACGGCGGCAACTCGAGCAGTCGGGCCGCGGCGTTGTCATCCTCCACCAGCGTCGTGACGTCGCCGGAGCGTAGCGCGGCTACCACCGGGTCCTCGCCTCGCCGTGTTTGGATGATCACGACCCCGCGACCGTCGCGCCGGCCGCCCACCAGGCGACCGGCCTTGCCGACCGCCACCACCGCGGCCCGGCGCGCCGCGGCGCGCGGGGCCAGCAGGTACTGGTCGAGGTCGGCGATGACGACGAGCCCGCAGCGCCGCACGCGCGTGAAGACCGCCTCGGTGCCCACCACGACTCGCTCGAGTGGCGCGTCGGCGCGGGTCGCGGCGGTCACCTCGCTGACCGGTTGGCCGAGCTGGGCGGCCACGTCGCGCGCCAGGGTGGTCACCCCCGGGCCGACGCGACGTAGGTTGGTGGCGCCGCAGGAGCGACAGAACAGCGCGCGCGGCACGTGCGCCTCGTCACAGGCCAGGCGTCCATCCACCTCGCGCTCCGCCTGAAAGCAGACCTCGCAGCGGGCGAGCTCGCCGCACCGACGACACGCGAGCAGTCGACCCGCGCCGAGGCGCTGGAGCACCACGACGACCGCGACATCCTCGACACCGGCCAGTGCCCGGTGCGCGGCGTCCCGGGCGGACGCCGCGAGCGCGCCGTCGTGGGGGTCGCCGTGACGGCGATCGACGACCTCGACGCGCGGCCAGCCCGCCGCCACATCGCCCACGGAGTGAAAGGGCCCGCGGTCCAGCAGCGTCGGCGACGGCATCATCGAGGTCAGCCAGAGGGGGGCGCCGTCGCGGCGGCACCGCTCGCGCAGCAGCGTCGCGGCGTCCCAGGTCGGTGCGGCGCTCGAGCGTAGGGCGTCGTCGTCCGCGTCCACCACGACCGCGCCGGCGAGGCGCGGCGCCGGAGCCAACGCCGCGCCGCGCGCCCCCACCACCACCGGCCAGCCGGCGCGCGCGCGGTCCCACTCGTGCTCCCCCGACGCCACCGCGCAACCGCGCTGCTCGAGCCGGCCCCGGAGGCGCCGGGCCCACGCGTCGGTCGGCACCAGCACCAGCAGCGTCCCCTCGCGCTCGCGGCACCGCTCGTAGGCGCCGAGGACGAGCGGGAGTGGATCGAACGTCGGCGCGACGATGACCACGCCGGGCGCGGCGTCGATCGCCGACGCCGCGACACCACGATCGAGGACCGCCTTCGCCGGCGCGGTGGGCAGCTCGGTGACGCGCGTGGGGGGTGACGCCGCGAGCAGCAGGCGCGACCACGGCGCGTACCAGCGTTGGCCGGCCCACGCCAACAGGTCCAGCAGTTCGGGCGGCGGCCCGTAGCCCAGCCAGCGCCCCAGCGGCTTGACCGCCTGGTCGGGATCGACCTCGGCCACCACCCAGCCGCGCACCGATCGGTGGTTGAAGTCCACTCGCACGCGGTCGCCTACCGCGACCATGGCGGTGGCCGGCGTGACCAGGTAGTCGAAGGGACGGTCGACCGCGCCGACCTCGGTCACGATGCGCACCGCGCGCGTCGTGGCCACTAGGTGAGTGACAGCTCCCGGCGCAGATCGTCGACGCGGGGCGTCTGCTCCCAGGTGAAGCTGTGGTCGCCCCGACCGAAGTGGCCGTAGGCCGCGGTGCGGAGGTAGATCGGCCGGCGCAGGTCGAGGTCGCGGATGATCGCGGCCGGGCGCAGGTCGAAGATGGCGTCGACGGCCTTGGCGATCTTCGCGCGGTCGACCCGCTCGGTCCCGAACGTCTCGACCAGCACCGAGACGGGGCGCGCGACGCCGATGGCGTAGGCCACCTGGACCTCGCAGCGCTCGGCCGCGCCCGCGGCCACGACGTGCTTGGCCACCCAGCGCGCGGCGTAGGCCGCGGAGCGGTCGACCTTGGAGGGGTCCTTGCCCGAGAAGCAGCCGCCGCCGTGACGGGCCATGCCCCCGTAGGAGTCGACGATGATCTTGCGCCCGGTCAGGCCGGCGTCGGCGTGGGGGCCGCCGAGCACGAACTTGCCGGACGGGTTCACGTAGACGTTCATCGACGAGGTGTCGAGGTCGCCGGGCAGGATCGGTCGGATGACGTGCTCGAGCACGTCGTCGCGGATGGTGGACCACTCGACTCCCTCGTCGTGCTGGGTCGAGACCAGCACCGTGTCGATGCCCACCGGACGGCCGCCCTCGAAGGCCACCGTGACCTGGGTCTTGCCGTCGGGTCGTAGGTAGGGCACCTGGCCCGAGCGACGCACCTGGGCCAGGCGCATCGACAGCCGGTGGGCCAGCCAGATGGGCAGCGGCAGCAGGTCGTCGTTGTCCGAGCAGGCGTAGCCGAACATCATTCCCTGGTCGCCGGCGCCCAGCGCGTTCAGCTGGTCCTCGCCGCCGGTGCCGGTACGGTGCTCGAGCGCCGTGTCCACGCCCCCAGCGATGTCGGGGCTCTGCTTGTCGAGCGACACCAGCACCGCGCAGGTCCGCCCGTCGAGGCCCTTGGCCGAGTCGTCGTAGCCGATGTCCAGGATCGTGCGGCGCGCGATCGCGGTGATGTCGGTGACCGCCGTCGTGGTGATCTCCCCGGCCACCACGCACAGCCCGGTCGTGAGCAGTGTCTCGCAGGCCACCCGGGCCATCGGGTCCTGGGCCAGGATGGTGTCGAGAACGCTGTCGGAGATCTGATCGGCGATCTTGTCCGGGTGGCCCTCGGTGACGGACTCCGAGGTGAACAAGGTGCGGTCGCTCATCGGGCTCCTCGGACTAGCGATGACGCCACCCTAGCCAAGATCGCTTCAGCGACCGCTTCTTTCGAGCGCAGCGACACGGTGACCGGAGCCTGGTCGCGCTCGAGCAGCGTGACCTCGTTGGTGGCGTGCTCGAAGCCGGCGCCCGGGGCCGCGACGTCGTTGACCACGAGCAGGTCGACGCCCTTCTCGACGAGCTTGGCCGTCCCCTGGGCTAGTGCGTCGGAGGTCTCGGCGGCGAAGGCGACGATGACCTGGCCGGGTCGTCGAGCCGCGACCAGCGCCGCGACGACGTCGGCCGTCGGCTCCAGCACCAGCGCGGGCACGCCGTCGCGCCGCTTGAGCTTGCGCGGCGCCGCGCGCACGGTGAAGTCGGCGACCGCGGCCGCCATGATGACCGCGTCGTTCTCGGGCGCGCGCGAGACCGTGGCGTCGAGCAGCTCGGCGGCGGTGTCGACCCGCACCACGTCAACGACGGCGGCGACGTCCGGGGCGACAGCCCCGTCGGCGGTGGTGACCAGGGTCACCGTCGCGCCGAGGCGCGCCGCCACCACGGCCAGCGCCGTGCCCTGGCGGCCCGAGGAGCGGTTGGTGATGAACCGGACCGGGTCGATGGGCTCACGGGTGCCGCCGGCGGTCACCAGCACCCGCCGTCCGCTCAAGGCACCGCGGTACCCGCGCACGATGCGCTCGACCATCGCGGCGATCTCGGCGGGCTCGACCATCCGGCCGGGCCCCTCGTCGCCGCCGGCCAGGTGGCCACTGGCCGGACCGAGGATCATGACGCCGCGCGCGCGCAGGCTGGCCAGGTGCTCCTGCACCGTGGGCTGCTCCCACATCTCGGTGTGCATGGCGGGACACAGCAGCACCGGGGCGCGCGTGGCCAGCAGCGTCGCGGTCAGCAGGTCGTCGGCGAGACCGAGCGCGTAGCGCGCGATGAGGTGGGCCGTGGCCGGGGCGACGACCACCAGGTCGGCGCGCTGGCCGAGGTAGGTGTGGGGAATCGGAGTGAGCGGATCGGCGAAGAGCGACGTGCGGGCCGCCTCGCTGGCCACCGCCGAGAAGGTGGCCGCCCCGACGAAGCGGGTCGCGTCGGGGGTGAGGACCGGCGCGACGTGGCAGCCCGCGTCAACCAGCTGGCGGGTCAGCTCGACGGACTTGTAGGCGGCGACGCCACCGGCGACACCGAGGACGATGAAGGGGGTCGGGGGCTCAGGCGTCCCGGAGGGCATCGGTGAAGGCGTCCAGGTCACTCTCGGAGTCCTGGCTCGCCCGCTCCGCCTCCTTGGCCGCGCGCTCGGCCTCGAGCTCTTCGGGCGTCGGGCGGTGGAACTCCAGCTTGCCTTCGTAGAGCTCTTCGAGCGCGAGCGACAGCGACTTGTTGGACAGCGACGTCACCTGCGGCGGGATCAGGGCGCCGTGGCCCGAGCCGAGGCCGTTGTAGTACTCGTTGATCTCGCGCGCCCGGATCGCCGAGACCGCCACCAGGGTGAACTTGGAGTCGCCCACCTTGGCGAGGAGGTCCTCGATGGGCGGATCGACGAGCGTGGGGCGTTCGGCCATGGTGACTAGTCCTTTTCCGGGGCGGCGCGCCGTCGCCGGCGGAGCCCCTCCAGTATAGAGAGGATCTCGCGCGTGGCCCGCTCCGGGTCGTCATTGAGCACTTCGTGGTCGGCCAGGGCCCGCCCGCGCGCGATCTCGCCCGGGGTGCTGGCCAGGCGCGCGCGCACGTGCTCCTCGGCGTCGCCCCGGGTGCGGAGTCGCTCTTCGAGGTCCGAGGTCGACGGTGCGAGGATCAGGAAGACGGCCGCGTCGCCGTGCTGGCGGCGCACCTGCTCGGCGCCCTGGACGTCGATCTCCAGCAGCACGTCGGCGCCATCGGGACCGTCGGGTTGTGGCGTGCCATAGAGCTGGCCGTGGAACTCGGCCCACTCCAGGAAGCGGCCCTGCGCGGCGGCGCGCTCGAAGGTGGCCCGGTCGACGAAGACGTACTCCGAGCCGTCTTCGGTGGGGCGCGGCGGGCGCGTGGTCCAGCTGCGGCTGAGCCAGAGGTGGGGGTCGGACGCCACCAGGCGACGGACCAGCGTGCCCTTGCCGACCCCCCCGGGGCCGATGAGCACGACGATCAGCGGACTATCGGACAAGGGCCCGGAAGAGCTCCGCGCGCTGCTTGGGTCCCAGGCCCCGGATGCGCCGGGTCTTGGCGATGGACGCGCGCGCCATGATGCGCGCCGCCTTCACCTCGCCGATCGCCGGCAGCGCACTGATGAGGTCGTAGGCGCGCATCTGCGCCACGCACTCCTCACGCTCCGCCAGGTTGAACAGGTCGGCCAGGGTCAACTCACCCGACTTCACCAGGCGCTTCACTTCGGCGCGACGCCGGCGGTTGGCCACCGCCAGGCGAGAGGCCGCGACCCGCTGCTCTTGTGACAGGGAGGGCGGCGTGGGTCCCACGCGCCAAGACTACCCTTCGAGGCTCGCGACCGTTCAGGCGAAGGCGGTCGCCAGGTCGTCGCGCCACCGGCGCGCCGCGTCGGTGAGCGCGCGACGCTCGGGACCGGCGCCCGCGACCGCGCGCGCGACGTTGGCCAACACGGTGTGCGCCGGGCAGCGGGCGAAGAGCCGCGCCACGTCGGTCGGCGTCGCCCCCTGAGCGCCCACACCGGGCACCAGGATCGGCCCGCCCAGGCGGGCGAGGTCGAAGCGGGGGGCGTCACGCGTGGCGCCCCACACCACGCCCACGTGCCCGCGCCCGTCGTCGCGGGCGTTGAGGTCGGCCACGGCGCGCAGGACCACCTCTTCGACGGCGTCGCCCAAGCCGGCGCGCGCGCCCTGCACCGGTCGGCCCTCGTCGTTGGAGGTGGCCGCCAGCACGAACAGGCCGCGACCGTTGGTCCCGGCCATCTCGACGAACGGGGCGAGCGCTGCGACGCCGAGGTAGGGGCTCACGGTCAGCGCGTCGACGCCCAGGGGTCCGCCAGCCAGCCAGGCTCGGGCGTAGCCGTCGTTCGTCGAGGGGATGTCGCCCCGCTTGGCGTCGCCCACGACGAGCAGGTCGGCGTCGCGGGCCTCCTCGATCACCCGCTCCAGCACCCGGTAGCCCTCCGCGGCGAAGCGCTCGAAGTACGCCACCTGCACCTTGACCGCGGTGGCCACGCCAGCGACCGCCTCGACCAGCTGGAGCGCGGCGAACTCGGCGCCGGCGGCCGTGTCGGCGCGTCCCCACGCGTCGAGCAGGCCGGTGCTGGGGTCGACGCCGACGCACAGCGCCCCGCGTGCCGCGACCCTCGCGGCCAGTCGCACGCCGAAGGACTCACCCATGGGCGGCTCCGCGGATCTCGTCGAGCCGCTGCACCCCGTGCGCGCGCATCCAACGGGCGAGACCCGCCTGGACCCGCCAGGGGGCGCGCGGGTCGGCGAAGGTGGCCGTCCCCACCTCGACGGCGTCGGCGCCGGCCATCATCAGCGCGACCGCGTCCTCGCCCGAGGCCACGCCGCCCACGCCGATGATCGGGGTCGTCGCGAAGGCCGCCCGACACTCGTAGACCGCCCGCAGCGCGACGGGCAGGATGCCCGGTCCGCTGACGCCCCCCGTGACGTGACCCAGCGTCGGGCGCCGCCGCTCGACGTCGATCGCCATCCCCAGGACGGTGTTGACGAGCACCAGGCCGTCGGCTCCGGCCGCCACCGCGGCCCCCGCGACGTCGAGGAGGTCGGGGGTGTTGGGGCTCAGTTTCACCCACAGCGGCCGGTCGGCCTCGCGAGCCACGGCCACCACGTCGGCGGTGGCGCTCGGCGAGTGCGCGAAGATGCGCGATCGGTCCTCGAGGTTGGGGCAGCTGACGTTCACCTCGACCGCGACCACGCCAGCGCCGCGCAGGGCGCGGGCCGCGTCGGCGAACTCCTCGACCGTGCGACCCCACAGCGACGCGACGACGGTGGCTCCTCGTTCGAGCAGGCCCGGCAGGTGCTGCTCGCGCCACGCGTCCACGCCGGGTCCGGCCAGGCCGACGGAGTTCAGCATGTGCGGGCCGGACGCCGCCACGCGCGGCGCGGCGTTGCCCGCCCACGCGAAGGCCGCCAGGGACTTGACGACGACGGCGCCCAGCGCGGCGAGGTCGCCGTAGCCGGCCAGCTCGTCGCCGTAGCCGGAGGTGCCCGCCGCGGTCAGGATCGGCGAGCGCAGGGCCACCGCACCAACGCTGGTGGACAGGTCGGGCCTCACGCGTGGAGCTCCTGCAGCGAGGTGATCCGCCAGCCGCGCTCGCGGGTGTCGCCGATGCCGACCGCCGCGGCCACCGCGGCGTTGAGCGTCGTCAGACAGGCCAATCCCTGGGCGGCGCACGCGGTGCGGATCAGCGCCCCGTCGCGGTGCGCGCCGCCGCCCGAGGGTGTGTTCACCACCAGGTGAACCGCGCCCGACGTGATGAGCGCGACGGCGTCCACGCCGTCGCCGCGGCCCACCTTGCCCACGCGCGTCGTCACCGCGAGGCCGTGCTTCTCCAACAGCTCGGCGGTGCCGGCGGTGGCCGCCAGGGTGAAACCCAGCGCGAGGAGCGACCGGGCCAGTTCGACCCCGGCCGGCTTGTCGCGGTCGGCCAGGGACAGGAAGACCTCGCCCGCGTCGGGCAGTCGGGCCCCCGCGGCCAGCTGCGCCTTGGCGAAGGCGATGCCGAAGCTCTCCCCCACGCCCATCACCTCGCCGGTCGACCGCATCTCCGGTCCGAGCACCGTGTCGACCCCCGGGAAGCGGCTGAAGGGCAGCACGGCCTCCTTCACGCTGACGTGGCGCGGCGCCGGCGTCGCGGCGGGCACCACGCCGGCCGAGCGCAGCTCGGCCAGCGTCTGGCCCATCATCACGCGCACCGCCACCTGGGCCAGCGCGACCCCGGTGGCCTTGGCCACGAAGGGCACCGTGCGGCTGGCGCGGGGGTTGGCCTCCAGGACGTAGAGGTCGCCGTTCTTCAGCGCGTACTGCACGTTGAGCGGGCCCACCACCTCCAGGGCGTCGGCCACGCGCCGGGTGTAGTCGTGCAGCGCGGCCAGCGCGGCCGCGTCGAGCGACTGGGGCGGCAGGGTGCACGCCGAATCCCCCGAGTGGACGCCGGCCTCCTCGACGTGCTCCATGACACCGGCGACGTAGAGGTCGCCGGTCGCGTCACGCACGGCGTCGACGTCGACCTCCACCGCACCCTCCAAGAAGCTGTCGATCAGGATCGGGCGGGTGGCCGAGACGCCGCCCTCGCGGGCCAGCGCCCCGTGCGCGCTCGTCAGGTCGGTCATCACGCGCTCGAGCGCCGGGTCGTCGTAGACGATCTCCATCGCCCGGCCACCCAGCACGTAGCTCGGTCGCACGAGGACCGGGTAGCCGATGGTCGCCACGACGCGCCGGGCGTCGTCCAGCGAGAGCGCGACCGCCCCGGGCGGCTGGCGCAGCCCGAGGTCTCGACAGATGGCCGACCAGCGTTGACGGTCCTCGGCGGCGTCGATCGACGCCACCGGCGTGCCCAGCACGAGGTCCGCGCCCAGCGCGTGAGCCAGCTTGAGCGGCGTCTGGCCGCCCAGCGAGACGATGACCCCGCGCACCCGCGCTCCCCCGGTGCAGGCCGCCGTCTCCGCGGCGATCACCGCGTTGACGTCCTCGGACGTGAGGGGCTCGAAGTAGAGGCGGTCGGAGGTCGAGTAGTCGGTGGAGACGGTCTCGGGGTTGCAGTTGATCATCACCGTCTCGAAGCCCAGCTCGCGCAGGGCCAGCGAGGCGTGCACGCACGCGTAGTCGAACTCGATGCCCTGGCCGATCCGGTTGGGGCCTGACCCCAGGATGATGACGCGATCGCGCAGGGAGTCGCGCACCTCGCCCTCGTCCTCGAAGGTGCTGTAGTAGTACGGCGTGGCCGCCGCGAACTCCGCGGCGCAGGTGTCGACCGTCTTGAAGGTCGTGGTCACGCCGAGCACCTCGCGCCAGCGCGCCAGTGTCGCCGCGTCGCCCCCGGTGAGGGTGGCCAGTTGCCCGTCGGAGAAACCGAGACGCTTGACGCGGCGCCACGCGGCACGGTCCCAGGCCGACGGTGGGGGGCCCTCGATCACGCGGCGCTCGGCGTCGACGATCACGGCGAGCTGCTCGACGAACCAGGCGTCGATCAGGGTGCGTCGCGCGACCTCGTGCACGCCGGCCCCCCGCCAGAGGACCTCGTGCAGCGCGAAGAGCCGCTCGGGGGTGGGATCGACGCAGCGCCGCCACAGCGCGTCGTCGTCGAGGGCGGCGAACTCCTGGTCGCGCCCGAGGGCGAAGCCCAGCCGACCCTGCTCGAGCGAGCGGACCGCCTTCTGCAGCGACTCGGGGAAGGTCCGCCCGATCGCCATGACCTCGCCGACCGATTGCATGCGCGTGCCCAGCCGCGGCGTCGCTCCGGGCAGCTTCTCAAAGGCCCACCGCGGGATCTTGGTGACCACGTAGTCGATCACCGGTTCGAAGCTGGCCGGCGTCACCTCGGTGATGTCGTTGCGGATCTCGTCGAGGGTGTAGCCGACCGCCAGGCGCGCGGCGATCTTGGCGATGGGGAAGCCGGTGGCCTTGGAGGCCAGCGCGCTCGAGCGGCTCACCCGCGGGTTCATCTCGATCACCAGTCGCTCGCCGGTGCGCGGGTCGACCGCGAACTGCACGTTGGAGCCGCCGGTCTCCACCCCCACCCGGCGCAGCACGGCGAACGCGTCGTCGCGCATGGCCTGGAACTCCACGTCGGACAGCGTCTGGGCCGGGGCCACGGTGATCGAGTCGCCGGTATGCACGCCCATCGCGTCGACGTTCTCAATCGAACACACCACCACGCAGTTGTCGGCCCGGTCGCGCATGACCTCGAGCTCGAACTCCTTCCAGCCCGCCACGGAGCGCTCGACCAGGATCTCACCGACCGGCGAGGCCGCGAGTCCCTCGGCGGCCAGCGTGGCCAGCGCGGTCTCGTCCGGCGCGATGCCCGTACCCGCGCCGCCCAGGACGTAACTGGGCCGCACCATGACCGGGTAGCCAACCTCGCGCGCCACGCCGTGCGCCTGGTCGACCGAGTGCGCGTAGCCCGCGGCCGGTGTGGCGAGGCCGATGTCGGACATCGCGGCCTTGAACAGCTCGCGGTTCTCGGCCGTTTCGATGGCCTCGGGACGCGCGCCGATCACCTCCACGCCGAATCGCTCGGTGACGCCGCGCCGCACCAGTTCCATGGTGAGGTTCAGCGCGGTCTGGCCGCCCAGGGTCGGCAGGAGGGCGTCGGGCCGCTCCCGCGCGATGACGTCGGTGAGCACGTCGACGTCCAGCGGCTCGACGTAGGTGACGTCGGCGGTCGCCGGATCGGTCATGATCGTCGCGGGGTTGGAGTTCACCAGCACCACCCGGTAGCCCTCCTCGCGCAGCACCTGGCACGCCTGGGTGCCCGAGTAGTCGAACTCGCAGGCCTGGCCGATGACGATCGGTCCCGAGCCGATCACCATGATCGTGCGCAGGTCGTCGCGCCGGGGCATCAGCGCGGCTCCCAGCGACCGGTGCGGATGAGCGCGTCGAAGCGCGCGAAGAGGTAGCGGGCGTCGTGCGGGCCCGGCCCGGCCTCCGGGTGGTACTGGACCGAGAAGCAGCGCTCGGCGGGCGCGGCGACGCCCTCGATGACGCCGTCGTTCAGGTTCAGGTGGCTCACCACGCCGCGCGCCAGCGAGTCCGGCGCGACGGCGTAGTTGTGGTTCTGGGCCGTGATCTCGACGCGCCCGGTCGCCAGGTCCTTCACCGGGTGGTTGCTCCCGTGGTGGCCGAAGGTGAGCTTGAAGGTCGTCGCCCCGAGGGCCGTGGCGAGCAGCTGGTGGCCCAGGCAGATGCCGAAGAGCGGCACCGTGCCCACCAGGTCGGCGATGACCGCGACCTGGGCTCCGAGGGCCGCGGGGTCCCCCGGCCCGTTGGAGAGGAACACCCCGTCGGGCGACAGCGCGCGCACCTCGGCGGCCGAGGTCGCCGCCGGCACTACGGTGACGCGGAATCGCGTCGCGAGCTGCTCGACCATGGTCGTCTTGACGCCGTAGTCGAGGGCCACCACGTGCCTCTCCCCCGCGCCGCGCTCGTAGGCCCGGGTCGTGGACACCCGACCGACGAGGTCCTGGCCGTCGGTGCCCGCGGCGCCGCGCGCGGCGGTCGCGACGACCGCGGGGTCGGCGGGGCCGAAGGCCCCCGGGAGGGCGCCGTGACGGCGCAGGTGGCGCGTCAGTCGGCGCGTGTCGATCCCGGCGATCCCCGGCAGGCGGCGTTCGACGAGGAACTCCTCGAGGGATCCCTCGGCCCGCCAGCTGGACGCCCGCGAGCTGAGTTCGCGCACGACCACCCCCTGGCACCACGGGCGCGACGACTCGTCGTCAGCACCGGTCACGCCGTAGTTGCCGATGTGCGGGTAGGTGAACGTGATGACCTGGCCCGCGTAGCTGGGGTCGGTGAGCACCTCCTGGTAGCCACTCAGGGCGGTGTTGAAAACGAACTCGCCCGTCGTGACGCCCCCGTCGGGCACGTGGCCCACCGTCCAGCCCTCGAAGGTGGTTCCGTCGGACAGGACCAGCGCGGCCGGCTGACCGGTCACGCCAGCTCCCCGTGGGCGACCACGACCCGTCCGCGCACGATCGTCGCGCGAACGCGGCCCGTGAGGTCGCGGCCGGCGTAGGGGGTGTTGCGGGCGCGGCTCTGCAGTCGCGTGGCGTCGACGCTCCAGCGAGCCGCCGGATCGAACACCACCAGGTTGGCGGCCTCGTCGACGGCCACCTCGCCGCCGTGGCCGCTGAGCCCGACCGGCTCGTCGGCACGGCGCAGCTGCGCCAGGCGGGCCGGGGCGCGGCTGAGCAGCTCGAAGAACCTCGCGGGCGAGGCGTCGGCGCCGCCCAACGCCTCGAAGGTCAGCGCCGCGGCGTGCTCGAGTCCCAGCACGCCCCCCCGTGCCACGTCGAAGGCCCGGGCCGTG